>JBGUIK010000111.1:0-168712 GCA_045112915.1 Lachnospiraceae bacterium | reverse complement strand
ATAAGAGACATGCGGGAGCAGAGCGGACGCATGTCTTCCTTCTTGAAAGATCGTCAGGACTGTTAACTGCTTCGTGAAACAACCCTGCACGCCCTCAGCATCGAACTTGCGTTTTGTGGTGTTAACAGTTATAATCAACTATATATGCCAATCTTTCGATTTTCATATAAAAGAACAGTGAGACCCGGTTGACAGGCTCTCACTGCGATACATTTTACAAAGGAGATTTCATCTCTATGTCACTCACTGATAAAGAAACACATCAAAAAGATGAGGTCCTGTTCTCCGGGTCCATGCGGCACCGCAAGCTTCCCCGCGCCCGCAGGCGCAAGAAGCGCCCACCTGAAATAACAGCCCAGCCGGTCGGAATGATCGACCCACTGACCGGAGAAATCACAGTGCCGGATGAAGGGGACGACCTTTCGAAGACAGATGTCTCCGTCCCTGACGAAGTAATCCATCCCGCGGCAGAGAACGTCACTATCCGCGAAAATTTGATTCATCCCAGGGGGAAGGCTGACACTGTCCATGAAAACATGATCCGACCCATGACAGATGACAGCACTGTACGGGAATCCATAATCGACTCAATGACAGGTGACAGCACTGTACGGGAATCCGTGATCGACTCAATGACAGATGACATGATCATCCCGGATAATCCGCAGGACCATGATTCATCCGACGACCTTCTTTGGACGGATCTTGACGAGTCGAATGAAGATGCCGAATCTTATGACGCAGTCGATGTCCCTGACATCTCAGCCGGCACACACGGCGAAGACATGTTCCTCGCCGACATCGAGAACGAAGACACCGATCCCGAAGACGAGGATGGAGAGGAGCAGGACGACGAAGATTCCTCCGGAAAGTTCTCTCTGTCAAACATCTTCAAGAGGGCACGCACTGATAAGCGGAAGAAAAAGAAATCCCAGAGCCGCAGAAAAAAATCCCCATCTAAAGGAAAAAGAAGCAGCGCCGATAAGGGAGCGGGCACCGAGGATGCGGTTTACGATGACGACCTCGCAGATGACGAAAGCGAAGCTTCTGATTACGATGATGACCTCACAGATGGTGAAAGCGAAGCTTCTGATTACGATGATGACCTCACAGATGGTGAAAGCGAAGCTTCTGATTACGATGACGATCTCGCAGATGACGAAAGCGAAGCTTCTGATTACGATGATGATCAGGCGGATGATGAAAGTGATGCGGAAAATGATGAGTCTGAAGAGCCGGAGGAACCCGAGGTCGTACACAACCCGGTCATCCGCTATGACCCCGATCTCACATACGGTCTGACAGCTGAAGAAGTCTCCGACCGCGAGGCGGAAGGACTCATCAACGTCACTGTACGCAAGGGTCAGAAGACAGTCCGGCAGATCGTACTCTCCCACACACTGACCTACTTCAACTTGCTGAACATCCTGCTCGGCATCCTTGTCGCAACGACCGGCCAGTGGAAGAACATGCTCTTCCTCGGCATCATTATAGGAAACTCCGCGATCGGAATCTTCCAGGAATTGAAGGTCAAGTCCCTCATTGACAACCTGACAGTGATCACGGCTGCCCGCGTCATTGCGATCCGGGACGGCAGTGAAGAAGAAATGCCGGTCGACAACATTGTGGTCGACGATGTCATTAAACTCGGCCCCGGCGACCAGGTCGTCACCGACGGACGCGTCTTCGACTGCCGCGGGCTTGAAGTCAACGAGTCAATGCTGACCGGCGAGTCGCAGGCCGTCAAAAAGCGGGACGGCGATCAGGTCCTGTCCGGCAGCTTCATCATAGCAGGCACCGCGCTGCAGCGCGTCGACAAGGTCGGCAACGAGAGCTACGCTTCACAGCTGGTCGCGAAAGCGTCCCACAAGAAACGCGCGAGCTCCGAAATGCAGCGCACGATCGGCAGGATCATCAAGGTCGTCTCCGTGATCATCATCCCGGTAGGCCTCCTGCTCTACCGCAGTCAGATGATCGCGAACGGAGGAGTATTTGCAAATGCAATCTTTCGCACCGTCTCCGGCATCATCGGCATGATTCCGGAAGGTCTGGTCCTCCTGACTTCCGTCTCATTCATCATCGGTGTCGGACGGCTGGCCAACAAAAAAGCCCTCGTTCAGGAGATGCCGTCCATAGAGTCGCTGGCAAGGGCAAATATCATTTGCACCGACAAGACCGGCACCATCACGACCGGAGAGCTGCGCGTGAACGAGGTCCTTCCCATGGGCCGCGTGACCCGCGATCAGGTCATGGATATCATGGCCCACATAAACAGCGCCTTCACCGACACGAACGTCACGCAGGAAGCGCTGAATGCGGCTTTCGGCAAATCAAAAGGCTGGGCTGCGCGCGGCATCATCCCGTTCTCATCCGAGAGGAAATTCAGGGCTGTGTCCTTCGACGGATACGGTGACTATGTGCTCGGGGCACCTGAATTCATCGTACCGAATAACAAGGCCGCTCTCGACATCGTGGACACCTACTCACAGCAGGGTTACCGCGTACTTCTTCTCGGCAGGTCCAAAGGCATCGACCCCGAGACCGGAGATAAAGGAGTTGTCACGCCGATCGCAGCTATCATTATATCGGATGTGATCAAGGAGGACGCGAAGGAGACATTTGCATACTTTGCGAAATCGGGCGTCGCGATCAAAGTCCTGTCCGGAGACAACCCGCTGACAGTCTCCAGCGTCGCCAAAAAGGCCGGCATCGCCGGTGCTGAAAAATATGTCGACGCCACCAAGCTCCCCGAGGATCCCACTGCTTTCACGCAGGCTGTCATGAAATACAGCGTGTTCGGCCGGGTCAAGCCGGAGCAGAAACAGGCCTTCATCAAAGCATGGCAGGCTGCCGGCATGACAGTCGCCATGGTCGGCGACGGTGTCAACGACGTTCTGGCCATCAAGGATGCCGACTGCGGCATCGCGATGGCATCCGGTTCAGAGGCCGCAAAACAGGCAGCTCACATCGTGCTCATGGATTCCGACTTCTCATCGATGAAGGATATCGTAAAAGAAGGAAAGACGATCATAGCCAATATCGAGAGAGTCAGCTCTCTCTACCTGACAAAGACGATCTATTCCTGCCTGCTCTCGGTCATCTTCATCCTGCTTAAGACACCGTACCCGTTCACGACACTGCAGATGGGACTCATCAATCTCTGCGGCATCGGGATGCCGAGCTTCCTGCTCACGCTTGAGCAGCAGGAGGATGTGACCACGAGCGGATTCCTGAAACACGTTCTTCAGACGGCCTTGCCTGCCGCGCTCACCATGGTGACATCCATGCTGATCGTGCAGATCCTGAATGCGATGTTCCCGTGGAGCACCGACATCTTCTCGACCTTTAACCTGATGCTCGGAGGGCTCGTGTCCATGCTCGTCGTCGCCAGCGTCTGCTGGCCGCTTGCCCCTTACCGCAAGTTCGTGCTGGCTGTGAGCTCTGTCGTGTTCCTCGGCGCAGTCATCCTGCTCCCGAACTTCTACGACATGCACTCGATCTTCATGTGGTGGTCGCTGCTGCTTCTGCCGCTCTCGATCCTGGTCGCGATCATGATTTCCGTGTACTCGATGCTCACTCAGAAGGCCATCATAAGGTTTGGCCGGATGAAGCAGGAAATGGATGCAAGGCGTAAGCGCTACGATCCGGATATTTATTAAGAGAATAATAATTCTTCCACAGCAAATCCACTTATTAAAGGGGCTGCCGCACTGAACTGCGGCAGCCCCTTATCTAGATCGAGTTGACATTCTTATTTTATTTTACTTCAAATAGTATCGAGCCGAACGGCGCAAGCTTAATCTCTGCCCCGCTCACGGAATCCACCCTGAGAAGAGCGGCCTCCGCCGGCAGCTCCTTCGTCTGACCGCCGAAGCGCTCCCAGTCCGTATTTAGGATCGGCACGAGGGCTCCGGATTTCTCCGGATGCAGCCGATAGGCCTGCCTGCTGTTCGAGAAGTTGAAAATCGCAATGACATTCTTCTTTCCCGTCTTATCACAGCGTTCGATCCCGAACAGGTTCCTGCCGTTGTCGTTGATCGTGACCCACCTGAAGCCCTTCGGGTCGTAATCCATCTCGTAGAGAGCCGGATACTCGCAGTAGATCCTTCCGAGCTCGGCAAAATACTTCTGGAAGGCATCATGGTTCGGGTACCGGAGAAGGAAGTAATCAGGCTCCTTGGTCTCATCCCACTCGCGGAACATCGCGATCTCGTTGCCCATGAAATTCAGCTTCTTTCCGGGATGCATCATCATATAGAGATACAGGGATCTGCACTGCGGGAATTTCATATCGTAGTCGCCGAATATCTTGTCGATGATCGTCTTCTTTCCGTGAACTACCTCGTCATGAGAAAGCGGAAGCAGATGTCTCTCGTTGTAGAAATAAAACATTGAGAAGGTAAGCTTCTCCGGTACACTCTTCCTCTCATCCGACTGCTTCATAAAATAGTCAAGAGTGTCATTCATCCAGCCAAGGTCCCACTTGTAATCGAATCCGAGACCGCCCAACCAGGTCGGCTTCGTCCCGCCCGGATAGGATGTGGAATCCTCCGCAATCAGCATAGCTGTCGGATGAAGTCTGTGAAGGCCCTCATTCAGCTGCTTCAGGAAATCGACGGATGTCTCGTTCACACCGCGCTTCTCGTCTCCCATCCAGTAGATAACGCGGCTTATGGCATCCATGCGCAGACCGTCGAAATGGTACTCAGTCAGCCAGTAATTGGCTGCGGACATCATGAAACTCATGACTTCCCTGCGGGCATAAATGAAATTGCGCGTTCCCCACTCGCTGTCGGAGACGTCACTTGCCGGGTACTCGTAGAGCTCGGTGCCATCGAATTCTTTGAGGGCGTAGTAGTCATTTGCAAAATGCGCGGGGACAAAATCGACAATAGCGCCGATGCCCGCATTGTGCAGCCTGTCGACCAGCTTCATGAGCTGCGCTGCCGTGCCGTAGCGCGATGTAGGCGCGAAAAATCCTGTCTGCTGATATCCCCAGCTCCCGTCAAATGGGTGCTCGGCCAGCGGCATGAACTCGACGTGAGTGAAGTGATACTTCTTCAGATACGCGATCAGATCATCCGCGATCTCATCGTACTTGTACCAGCCGTTCGGGTATGCGTCATTGCGCTTCCAGGAACCCAGATGCAGCTCATATATATTCAGAGGCTTATCGTAATTGAGAGTTCTCTCCTTCATCCACTTCTCGTCAGAGAAATAGTACTCGTCAAGATTTCTTATGATCGACGCGAAATTCGGGCGCAGCTCCATTCCGAAGCCGTACGGGTCGCAGTGCTCGATACGGCCAAGCTTGCTGTAGACCGCATACTTATACATCTGCCCGACCTTCGCTTCCGGGATCGTGATCTCAAAAAACCCTTTTCTCTGCTCGTCCGACATGAAAGTGTCCTTCCAGCCATTGAACTCACCGAGAACAGCCACCTTGTCGGCATTCAGCGCAAATGTCCTGAAAGTCACACCGCCGTCTTTCTCAGGATGCGCGCCGAGATACTTGTATACGTCAAATGCCTTACCGTCATAAAACTTCTGAAAATCCATATTATTTCCTCTCCCGCAACTGTCATTTCAGTGTAATTTCCCTTTACTACTTTACAGTAAATTAACGCATTTTGTCGATAGACACTTCCACCCTTTTGTATGTCTGAAACACGCGGCAGGGTAACAGTTCAGACAGGCTGTTCTTACACCCCGTTTCCGGCAGCAAAGCATTCATCTTCATGAGAAAAACATTGTCGGGCCGACTGAAGAGATCAACAATGCGCAAGCATTGTTAAGCTCAGATGGCAGGACCGACGTTTTTCGATGAAGATGATGCTTGCTGCTGGATCCAGGAAATATCTTACAGCCTGTCTGAACTGTTACGTCTGCAGATTAAAAGGCTGCCGCGATCAGCGGCAGCCTCATTGTGGTTATTCGTATGATTTACTCTTCAGCCTTTTTTGCTGCTTTTTTCTTTGTCGTCTTCTTAGCCGCTTTTTTCGGCTTATCCTCGACATAATCGAACTCGAAGACCGCGCATCCGTAAGCCGGAAGATCATAAGCAATTGAGTACGGTCTGTTGTCGCACTCGCCCTCGACTGCCTTGTAGGTCTTCTTGGAGATCGGAGCGGTTCCGCCGAACTTCGGATCCATGGAGTTCAGGATCAGCTTGTAGCTCGTCTTTACCGGAACACCGCAACGATAATCCGGACGTGCAAGCGGTGTCATATTGAGGACGAACAGAAGGTTCTTCTTGCCGTCGGAAGACTTGCGCATGAAGCTGTAGATTGAGCGGTCAGCATCGTCGGCGTTGATCCATTCAAATCCGAGCGGATCGTAGTCTGTTCCGTGCAGGCACTGATACTTGCTGTACATCTTCCACAGAGTACGGACATAGTCCTTCAGCTGAACATTAAGTTCTGTGTCAAGAAGGAACCAGTCGAGCTCACGAGCCTCGCTCCACTCTCTCTGCTGGCCGAATTCCTGACCCATGAAGAGGAGCTTCTTGCCCGGGTGAGCTGCCATGTAGGTGTATGCAGCACGTAAATTGTGGAACTTGTCCTCGTAGATGCCCGGCATCTTGCTCCACATGGAGCATTTCAGGTGAACGACCTCATCGTGGGACAGAACGAGGACATAGTTCTCACTGTAAGCATAGGAAGTTGAGAAGGTCATCTTGTAGTGGTTGCCCTTGCGGAACAGCGGATCAAGCTTCATGTACTCAAGGAAGTCATTCATCCAGCCCATGTTCCACTTGAGTGAGAATCCGAGGCCGTCATCCTCGACCTTGCCTGTGACCTTCGGCCAGGCTGTGGATTCTTCAGCGATCATGACAGCGCCTTTATTTCTGCCGAGCAGGCAGGAATTCATATGCTTGAAGAACTCGATGGCTTCGAGGTTCTTGTTCTCGCCGTACTTATTTGCAACCCACTCGCCGTCCTTCTTGCCGTAGTCAAGATACAGCATGGAAGCGACCGCGTCGACGCGGAGACCGTCTACATGGAAATACTCGATCCAGTAGAGGGCATTGGCAAGCAGGAAATTCTTAACTTCCGGACGTCCGTAATTGAAGATCTTTGTGCCCCAATCCGGATGCTCGCCCTGGCGCGGATCCTTGTGCTCGTAGAGCTCTGTGCCGTCGAAGCAGGCAAGGCCTGCCGCGTCTTTCGGGAAGTGGGCCGGTACCCAGTCAAGGATGACGCCGATTCCCTTTTTATGGAAGTAATCGATCATATACTGGAAGTCATTCGGTGTGCCGTAGCGGGATGTCGGTGCATAGTAGCCCGTTACCTGATAACCCCAGGATCCGTCGAACGGATGCTCCGCAATACCCATAAGCTCGATGTGGGTGTATCCCATATCCTTGATATAGTCAGCGGCTTTCTCTGCAAATTCGCGATAGTTGTAGAAACCGTCAACACCGCGTCCTGCAGATTCGGGATGCTTGCACCATGATCCGATGTGTACTTCATAGATGATCATCGGATCCTTCTGGATGTCAAAGTCCTGACGCTTCTTCGTCCATGTGCTGTCTGACCACTTAAGGCCTCTCATGTCCGCAATGACGGATGCAGTGCCGGGACGAAGTTCTGCCTGGCTGGCAAATGGATCAGCCTTATAAAGATGCTCGCCCTGATAACCGATGATAAAGTACTTATACATCTGACCTGCCACGGCGCCGGGGATAAAGCCCTGCCAGACACCGATATCATCCTTGTTCTCTATGATATTGGCCTCTGTATCCCAGTCGTTGAACTCGCCGATTACGGAAACACGCTGAGCGTTCGGAGCCCAGACCGCGAAATACGTGCCTTCGACTCCATCAATACTGGTCGGGTGCGCGCCGAGCTTCTTGTACAGATCATAGTGCGTCGCATGTCCGAACAGATACTGGTCCAGCTCTGAAAACAGATATTCATTCTCCATACCATTTACCTCTTTTTTCATCTGCATATCCATGCAGTTATTATATGTGCATATTAACGAAAACAGCCATCCATTTGCAGATGGTTATTGTATATATTATAATGCAATAAACCTTTTCTGTAAACGAATGGCTGTTATTTTTTTTGTGAATTATAGCAGATTTACGATAACAGTTCACTTCCGGTCCAAACACTCCGCTGCCAAAGCCACGGGTCCGGGAACAAAGCAGCCCTGCGGATGTATGTCTGTCTGATGATTATTCGAGAATATCACATTTCCTGAGCACATCGAGGAACTCCGAAATATCCGCTCCCGCGGTCTCCCTGTCCACCTCATACTCATCCATCATGACCTGAATGAGGGCGTCCTCATCCGTTTCCCCGCTCAGCTTCTGCCACAGAAAATAGCCTGTCTCGTTGATTGTGATGAGACCGTTCAGCTGCAGCGCCATCTCGCCTGTCGGTACGACGATGAACTCATCCGCAATCTCTCTTACAACAAAACCGTCTTTTATCTTCATTTTTTCCTATTCCTCCATATACGGCAATACAGACTGTAACCTTTTATGCAAAGATGTCTGAACGGAACCATCCGTATCCAGATCTTCTCAAAAAAGTCCCAGACAAAGTCGCCCTTTTTGATAATCTTTCCCTTCCGCTTGGCCGCTGTGACCAGGGCTTTTATCTGTCCCTTCGCGACCGGTCCTTCAATATAGGTCTGCGCATCACCGACCATATAATAGTTTTCGCCTTCGATTTTCCTGATCCGGTGCAGGACGTAATCTCCATCCGGGCGCCTGAAAAGAACAATATCTCCGACAGCCGGCCGACGGCCCGGCTTCTCAAGCACGACCCTGTCACGACCGTCAGCCAGGAACGGGGTCATGCTGCCGCCCGCAATCACAAGACTGACGGACCTGCCCTCATCCATAACAGACAGCAGCATATCAATATATGCCTTTGTAGCGACTTTTCTCACCTCCGGCTTTTCCGTGAATTGGGAGCCACTGACAGTCGTACTCTTCTTCGCTTTTCTCTGCCCCCCGGCGAGGCCGTATTTCGCAAGGAGCCGCATCCGCTCTCTGCCGATCGTCAGCCCGGATTTTCCCATGGGATGCAGCATTCTTTTTCCGAGATAGGAACCTGCCCGCCGGACATAGGCTGCCGGCAGGAGCCATGGCCGCCTGTTCAGTGAGACATACGTCTTTCTCATATATGACACCGGTGGGAACAAAGCTTTCAAAAGCCCCCTCTGCCACAGGTATCCCGTCTGCCGCTCCGCCGCCTCCATCGTCAGTATGCCGCTGTGTCTGCGCTCGAGAGTGGATGTTCCATAAATCCCGGCATCCAGGATATCTTCAAGGAGAGTCTGCACATTTTCAGAAGGCTCCGTATTTTCAAAGCCGTTCTCCCGGCCGGAGCACTTAAATCCGAGCCAGCTGCTGCAGATATGCATGAGATTTCCGCAGAAAGCATCAAAGCCCAATTCCGAAAGCCACCCCCGGAGAGACGGCCAGTCTATACTGTCCTCATTTTTTTCCGCAAAAAGCATAATGTCGCAAAGCTGTCGTATCCCGACCCCGCCCGCAAGGAAATGCTTTATATAATGGCATAGGAGATATAGAAGATGATGAGTCGCATCAATGGTTTCATAAGTCACCCCGCAGTACACGGCACTCAATGAGTGAGCAAATATATCCCGGAAATACCCGTTCATTCTCACACCCAGGTCCGAACCGGACGAAAAGAGCTGCGTGTGGATTTCCAGATACAGACCATCTTTTTTACGGATCAGGCCGATCTCCTGAGGCATTTCCGATGAAGTATCCTCACCGATACAGGCGAATCCCTCTTTCCTGAGCCACGACACAATGCCGCTGTATTCCCCCGACGGCACCAGCAGATCCTCATCCGCCGACGGCCGAAGATCGGGCTTTGGATACAGGAGACGGCAGACCAGACCCTTGACGATGAGCGGATGGAAGCCTGCTTCCCGCATCCTGCCAAGGCATGCAAGAAAACTTGTCGTGCGCTCGGCCTGTCCCATACAGACGCTGATCGCTTCCATGCGGAAACACGCACGAACGGAGGCAGGAAAATCCGTCTCCGGCAGTTTCCCCGCTGCATCGTAGATAAGGCCGATGACTTTGTGCTGCCTTGCAAGCGTCAGGATGCTATTCCAGTCATCCTCGCTGAGGGGACAGGGCAGCGTAGCTGTGCCTTCCCGCATTGCTGCCGCCAGAAGACGCATAAAGGCCTCTTTGTAAACACTCAGGCTTCCGCCTGTCTTCATCTGTGTCATAGATTCAACCACATTATTGTTTTAACTATTCTTCCGCAGTATCATATGTCCTGACCATGGTAACGCGGCTATACCCCTTTACATAGTGGGATGGCGTCACTGTTGTCTGACCGTCGGCCGCAAGTTCCGTAATCTTGACCATATAGGTGATGCCACCTACATAGGCATCATTTTCCTCATCGTAGAACTTATAGAAGACCCGGACACAGGCAATATCCTCATCGGAAATATTCTCGACCAGCAGCGCTCCATCCTCATTCTCAGTGACCTTTACCGCATCTTCGGACATCTCCAGCTCATCGAGCATACTCGCCGCACACTCGCATCTGCGCCAATGTATATCCTCTCTGTACGCAGCCGCATTCTTTTCCTGTACGACCGCTACCCCGCCGGACGGGAGATCCGAGCATTCAAATGTAAACTGCCCTGCATTCCCGGAGAACATAATTTCGGTGTACTCAACAGCCTGTGTTCCCGTATTTTCAAGAATAATAACCGTAACTCCCTCAACTTCCGAATCCGAACCGTCTTCGAGGAAGATGCCGTCATAGGATGCGATTTTTCTCACGGTAAGGTCCTGATCCGGAATTGCGTACGGGAAAGAAAGATCATCTACAGTCTTAGGCGTCGGTGAAACCTCGGGATTCTCAGAGGAAGAATCCTTATAGTTCTCAAGATTTTTCCAGGAAACACTCTGAGAAGATGTACTGTGGTTCGAGGATGTATTCTGACCGTCGTCGATGACAGCCCCGCTGTCGTAGCTCTGATGCACCTCTTCCGGAACGTCCTTCTCTTCTGCCTCCGGAGTCTTATCATTGTCTTTTTCGTCGCTTTTTTTACTGTCAGCGCCTGACGTTTCCGTTTTATTCTCGTCTTTATCAGTCATAGATTCCGTTCCTGCCGGAGTTCCAGTTTCCGACGGGGATTCCGTTGCCACCGGGGACTCTGTCTGCTGAACGACAGCACTCTCCACAGCTATACCTGATTCGCCGCTCAAGACTCCTTCATTTGAGCCTGTACCCTGCTGCGAAGCCAGAACGGCAACCAATATAAGCGCGACAGCTCCGGCAATTGCCGCCACCATTTTTTTGTTCTTCATAGACACCTCCTTACAGTGGGCACTTCATAATCTTCCGTTCATGAAGAAGTTTTAAGGCTCGTGCAGATTGTTTGAATTGCTCTCACAATTCCTCTTCGCACTGAGTTTCGCAATCGTTCCTGCCAGAATTTCACTCTCCACCTGCTTCAATGCACCCGGATATGCCGCCATCATATCACAGCGGTATTTCGGCACTTTGCCGTAATCACCGGTCTCGGTCTTCGCCATAGCGGCACATGCCCGGCAGCTGTCTTTGGCAGCGCAATTCCTGCACTTTGCAGGCAGAAGGATCGACTCCGCATATTTTTTCACCGCCTCCCACGAAGCATCGAACCCTACCTCAAATACGTCAGGGGCATCGTCCGACACGACCATTCCGCAGGGCAGCATCCGGCCGTCCCATGTGACCCAGAAACTGCTCTTTCCCGCCCTGCAGCGAATACCCTCACCCTGCTCGGCACAGGTATCATCTATATCCGACGGTATGGAAAAATCTCTTTTCTTCATTCTGGCCAGATATATCTCATCTCCGTTCTGGCACCATTCGGCGTACGCCGTCACATAGGCAGCCTCTTCCGCCGTAAAACGGTCGTTGGTCCCTATCAGCTCCATGTTCTTCCGCATAGGCGGGAACATATAAGCCGTGGTCTCCAAAATCAGATTTTTCGACTCCGCATATCTCACCATCGCTTCAAGGTCGGATATGTTATAAGGGGTCAGACTGCAGTTAAGCTTGACCGTTATGCCGGCTTCCCTGAGAAGCTCGATTGCCCGCGTGACCCGGGTAAAGCCGTCCGAAGAGCGGCAAAGTCCGGCGTAGGTCTCATCAGACGCTCCGTACAGAGTAATATTGAGTCTGGCCGGGGGAGTGCGCTTTAGCCATGACACGACATTCTCGTCGATCAACGTGCCATTCGTATTGAATGAAATGACCAGTCCTAGGCTATGCAGACCGGCAAGTATTTCTTTCACGTCCGGATGACTGAACGGCTCTCCGCCCGTAACGAGAAGATACAGCATTCCTCTCGAAACAGCCTCCCGTCCCAATTCGATCCACTTACTGCCAGGGATCAGGGCATGGAGGCTCTCCTGCTCCTGTTTTGATAATCTCACATAGCACATCCTGCAATTCATATTGCACAGAGGTGTGATTTCAAATGTTCCCCCCAGCGGGATCCTGCGATGTGTTGCTTTTCTGTACATATGTTCCGTTATCGCAGGTTCGACCGGCATATTAATCATTATAGACTTATTCCCTCCTTAATAAGCTCATCCCGAAGGATATCGACAGCCTCCCGATCCGGACGGCAGGCAAGCAGGTAGACCGGAACCTCCGTGACTAATTCAGAAATAAAGCTCACTGCGGCACTGACAAAGGCTGTATCCCAGTGATGTATCAGTGTCTCCGGGTAAAGCGCTCTAAAAGCATCCGAAGATTTCATCCTTGAAATAGTATTGTTTTTTCCCTGTCTGAGAACAACTATCGCGAAAAGCGGCGATGAAGCATTTCTGTAAATCCCGGAAGAACCCGCATACGGTAAGCCATAAGAAATCCACTCTCCGTCTACCTTCCTGAGACCTGTCCTGTCTCCGTTCAGACACTCTGCCTGCTCATACTTCACCCAGAGATCTGCCTGTGTCGACTTTCCGGTTCCTGACGGAGCAGTAAAAAGAACTCCTTTATTTTTCCAGCGGATAAATGATGAATGGACTATGATTCCATGATAATTCAAAAGGAGCATTTCCAGCGAAAAGAGGTCTATCAGATTATGAGAGTAATTCATGTCCGGTATAGAGGCCTCTGCATAATCTATACGTATTTCGCCTTTACTGTAAAAAACACATGCATACGGCAGATCCCTCTGTGCAGGATAAAAACATACTACATCGCCCCCGTCTTTTTTGTAATACAGCCGATTCATCTTCCATATCCCCGTATCAGTCGAAGGCTGCATACAGTTTAGGCGGTTAAAGACGACTTCAACATCACAGCAGTCCTCCTCTTTATCCGCCAGTAAAAAAGGAATGGATTCCTCCTGCAGGATCAGTTCATACGGAGTTTCTCCTTTTACACATATATCTGCAATTTTGTAAAAGAAACGCATGTTTCTCCTTTTCAAGAAGGCTGCCGCAGAAGACAGAATTTCCACCAACCTGCGACAGCCTTTTTAACATATTATTTAACTCTGATAGCTTTGTGCAGAACAGGCACCGATGACCGCGCGCCTTTCTTCAGGCAGAGGTCATATCGGCCGATGCAGCACCGCAAGACATCAGGCTGATCCGAAAATGCCGGTTCCTCCACCCGGATTATTGTAGCAAGCACCTTCAATTTCAAAATCCGGTCCGACCGGATTCTGACAACCGTCACTCCAGTAAATGTACGTCACCGGTTCTTGGACATCTGACCCGGCAAACGGATCGTCTTCTCCGCCTTCCGTATACACCCATCCACAACTGCCGATATCCTGATAGTTCGGATAGCCGATCGGGTTATCCTGATAAATTGTGCTCCCACAGTTTCTTGCAATACTCTGGGACAGCGCAAAGCCCTCAACCATGACCATTGGCTTTATATATTCTTTCTTCATTCCTTCTCCCTCCATTCTGTCAGCCGAACAGGCTTCGAATTCCATCGACCAAACGTGACAAAAACTGTCTGAGTATGTTCGCAGATGACGCTGTGCCATTCTTCATGAGGCCGGTGACCACCGGTTTACTGCCTTCATTCTCTTCATCTGCTTCTTCATACGCGCTCGGATTCTCAATAACAATATCCTCTTCGCCCAGATCTGTCACACTCGTATCCGGCTCTTCGACTTCCTCCTCAGTCACGTCCTCTGCATCAACGATCACCGGAAGTGACAGGAAGGAAGCAAACTTGACCGGGGCCATCTGCATGTCGATAGGAGCCGAATTCTGTGTTGCTTCGCCGCCTTCGGCAGGTGCACCTGCAATGCGGAGCTTGGTTATTGCAACCTTGTTACTTCCCCTGTTAACAATGCTGATGACACCGTCACTGTCCGGAACAACCTTGTAGTAAAGGTCTGTCGAATGGTTGATCGTGAACTCTCTCTGATCAAGGCCAAACGTTACCCCTACAGTCGATTCACCGTCAAGCATCTTGATACCGAGATAATATCCCTTGGCATTATTCGTGGTCTGAAGCATGATTCCATTATCCGGTCCAAGATAAATCTCGTTGGCCGGTGCGACCTTGCCAAGTTCACTATTGTTATAATCTCCGGTAACAAATCCGGCAGCTTCCGTTCCCACATCGTAGCCCGCAGGAACTATAAGGGTAATATTGTCTTCCTCAAAAATGCAATCCAGCGAATCGCCCTGCGTGACGCTTATCGTTCGTCTCTTCGTATCCACGATCGGCGTGTCGGTTTTATCGACGAACATGCCCATTTCCGTATTAAACTGGCCGCCTGTCGCAAGTAAAATATCTTCACCGGATTCTTGTACATATGTCTTCGTGCCGCCGACTTCATAATAAAGCTTATAGATCTGATCGATAAAAGCTGCACTGCCATCAGCCAAAAGCTCTCTTGCAACTGTGAATGTCGCGCCAAGCTCGGCCTCGCCGTAAGCTGCGGCAACCAGACTGTCAGACTCCTGATTCTGGATCGGATTATAGACCCTGATACCATCGATATAGTAAGTAGAACGCTTGCTGCCGTCCGCATTCTTTACATAGCCGGCTGTAATCTCCAGCTTGTAAGTTCCGTAATCAAGCGAACCGAAGGACAGTGTCGGAATCTGATAATATGTCCCGGAGTCAGAATAGTTGTCCATGGTCATCAATTTGATCTGCGTTGCAGTGCCATCAACGACCTTATAGAGCTTCGCTCTCACCTGACCGGCCGACGCATCCGTTCTTGTATAGACGTCCACACCCGTGCCCGTAAAGGTGAATGTCACTTTTGCTCCGGATTTAGTGGTCTTATGGGCCGAACCGTCGCTGAAATCAGTGTCTGTGGAAAGACCCGGATCCTGGCTGACCCAGCCGCCGTGAACCTCATTATTCGGTGTTTCCGTATTACCGGACGACGTGCCGGCGCTCCAGGTGCCTGTATATACAAATCCGACTGTTGCGTCCTCATTGTCCTCTGCCATGAAATCATCTTCATAGTAGATGTTGTTCGCAGGCATCACATCAATTTCGTTGTACATATAGTACTGGTCCGTTGCATCTTCCTTGTTTACGAATTTCACGGTGCCGAATGCCTTGTCGACCGTGTTCATGAACTTCGTAAGTTCATAGTGGGAAAGATTCTGTGTTCCGCTGGTGTACAGCGAGAACTTTCCGCTTGCGCCGTCAGGTATGAGATTTCCCTGAGGTGTAATGGCACCGGTGCCGCTGACAGCGTATTTTTTCGTCATATCCGTAACTGAAGAATCGTATGCCACATAACCTTCAAGAGATGCGTCAAATCCGGTCGGAATATTGGTACGGTCATTTGCAAGTACATCTATGTTGACCGGCTTCGCATAGTCGATGACCGCGACGTCTTTGATCAGCGACATGCCCGGAACAAGGTCATAACGCAGACCGAACGCGATATGAGATGTCAGGTGCATTGTATCATATGGCTTTCCCGAATGGTCTCTGTCGTAAGCCTGGACGTCAATCGTCGTCTGTTCGCCGGTCTGACCGTCTTTAGTTGCATCCGAGGAAGGTTCTGATATTTCAAGAAGGGGCGATACCTGTGTACCACTTGCCGCACGAACCAGATAAGCGGCATTTGCGTCATACAGTACTACTTCTGTTATACCCTCCGGCAGATAATCTGCGGCGGTAATCGCCTGATCAGCAGACCATACATCGGAATGTTCTTCAGACTTATTGAGCGGGAATTCAAAATGCTGGATATCTCCGATCTTGACTCTCAGGTCAAACGAGACTTCCTGACCGACACGGTTGACCGGTTTGCCTTCTTTGTTTACCAGATAATACTCAATATCTGTTACGGCGTTTTTCCACACCGCCACGGGCCGCGGGTATGTAGCTTCTACATACTCACCTGCAATATCAACATAAGATAAAGTAGCGCTTTCATTGGTATACTTTGCACCCTCAGACGCCTCACCTTCCAGAGACCCCTTCAGATAGACATAGAAGCTCAGTGCTATTTCTTTATCCGGAATATCACCGATGTTCCAGACAAATTTTTCCGTCGGATTGCCGTTTGCATCAAGAGTGTTGGGATCCTTTGTATACGTAAAGTAACGCGCATTAATTGTAACAACTCCGTTTGCGGACGTTGTCATAATATTAAAGCCTGCGCCAAACTGATCGGAATACGCCTCTGTCCCCGCATCGATAAATGTGACGGTCTCCAGAGTTGTGAATGTCCCGGTGCGGCTTCCGATCGGATGTTCTTCCGTGGCATTTGCAGCCGTATATAAGTCATATGTCTTTAACTCCATGCGGGGCATGCCTTCCGGGAAAGTAACCGTTACTGGGTTGCCATCCTTATCGCCTGTCACCGTATGCGCCATCTGCACGGTAAAGTCTTTCGTATTGACGGTATCGATGACCTGAGCCTCTGTACCTGCCGGTTTGATCAGGGTGGCGAGCCTCTCATATAAAGCATTGAGTTCGTCTGAATCTGCAGTTGCGTTGACCGGTATAGTCTGACCGACGACCATGGTCTCCAGCAGCTGTACAAGAGTCGCCTGATTCCACTGATAACCGCTGAAGCCACCGTTTGCAAGGTCAAAGCCGATCGCGTAGAAGTTTCCGTCGACCTGGCTGTATAAAGAGTTCGCATAGGTGTTGCGGTGCCCCAGGAAGTAATCGGTCCATAAAGCCTGTGTGTTGTAAGACCCGCCCTGATAGGTTCCTGTCCTTCCGGGAAGATAATCTCTTCCCTGATTGCCTGCAGCGGTCTGAGCATTATAATGAGACGGTGCGCCGTCAGTCATGAACACAATGTAGGTCTCACGCCCGGTCGCCGCATAATCATCCACATTCCATTTTGTCTCATAGGCATCCTGGAGCGTTGTTACGGCTGCACTTGCCTCTGAGAAAGCATAGTCATAGTTCGTGTTACCACGGTTACGACCATTGACAAGTACATTACCGTTGTTATCTGTGACCTTCAGCATATAGTCGCTTGTATAGCTGAGGGTTGTCCCGTTGAAAGATGTCTCTGCCCTGCTGTAATCCGTCTCGCCGGTAAATACCGTCATGACAGAGTCGACATACGTTCCCTGATCTCCGGCATTATTCGAGAGTTCTCTGTCATAACCGGCAAATGTCACAAAGGACACCGTGTTGTCATATTTCGATCCCGTATTGTCACTCAGCATAATTCTCGAAAAGCTCTTCGCAGCCGTCATGGCGTTCTCAAGCTTTGTCGCCTGACCCGGGTCGGCTCTTCTGTCAGCTTCATTTGCACTCGATGAATTCTCCAGTGACCACTCCATCGAGTTCGACACGTCGACAATAAGCACAACGTCAACACCGGGCCTGAGACCGACGCCGGCGACATCCAGCTCGACCTGAGAAAGACCATAGTCATCCATCAGATTGCTGCTGGCGGTCTTATCGATTTTAACCGCACCTTCCTCAGGATACTGCCGGTTATTTGTTCCGGGAGTGCCTCCCAGACTAAACTCGGCATTGACCTTGACAGATGCGGAAATCGGGGTCGCAAGCTCAATTCCATTCACTTTTGTCAAAGTTGCCGTGATCATAGCCGAACCCCTCGCAAGTCCGGTCACAGTGCCGTCTGCATCGACGGTTACAGTGTCCGTGTCAGAGGAAGACCATGTCAGATCATAAGAAGAAGCCGCTGAACCATTGACGGTAACTGTTTTGCTGATTGAGCTTGTCGCGTTCCTGCTTGTAATATCCGTCACGAAGGGGGAAAGAGTCAGCTCGACAGTCTGTGAACCGCCAGAGGAAGTCTTCTCATAGAGCTGCAGATTTCTTCCGGTGTTGACTCCTATGCTCCAACCATTATTATATCGCAGGTACCTATTGCTATTGGGGCGGGAAATCCGATATGTGTTATCAGCCTGAGCAGAAACCGTTAATGAGTTGTCATTATTTGCTTCTGATGAAAGATTCAGGTTCCCCCCCGCTGCCGGTATTCCGATATAGCTCCCCTGATTTTCAATCCTATAGTTGCCATTGTTTTCAGTAAACGTCCACAGCACATTTGCCTCATTTGCGAGGGCTCCTGAAATCGTATAGTTGTTGATTGTGACTTCGGTATTGCCGACAGCACCATTATTATTTGTCAGCGCATGACTACCCGAGATAATCAAATACGCGTTCCCGGACGTAAGTGCTCCCGTGTGCCTCCTATACTCAGTCGTGCCCGGTATCTCCCCAGTCACCGTGACAGACCGCGAATCCGCCGCCATTACATCTTCCGCCGCAATAAATGCCGTTGCGGGAAGAAGTGTCACGGCCAGGATCAGAGCGATCATGATTGATAACAATCTGTCAAATGTTTTCTTCATACTCTCCATACTCCTTTCTCAATGCATTATGTCCGGCAAATATCTCCGAAATACTTACATTCCCCTTTGTATTCCCGGGCCGGTATTATGGCGACATGCATCTAACTCAGCTATACACTGAACCAATTCTATTATGCAACAAAAACCGTCGACTTTCAATGCGTATTTTTCATATTAATAATATTTTCAGTTTGAAGTAGTAACAGTTCAGACAGGCTGCATCTCAAAGTTCGTTACCGGCGGCAAAGCCTCTGTCTTGTCTCAAAAACGAAGTTTCTCCTCAGCAAAACCGAACAATTTCCTCGCATTGTCCTCTGTAATCCTTACGACCTCCTCCTCTGAGATCCCTTTCAGCCGGGCAATCTCCCGCACAACATAGGGAAGATACAGCGACGAATTTCTCTTCCCCCTAAACGGCACCGGTGCCAGATAGGGGCAGTCGGTCTCCAGGACCAGATATTCCATCGGTGTATCCGCCACGACTTCTTTCAGCTTCTTCGCGTTTTTGAATGTGACGACCCCGCCAATGCCGAGATAAAAGCCGAGCCGGCGCGTATAGATCCTCGCCTGCTCCGCCGCATAGGAGTAGCAGTGCATTACGCCTTTCCTCTTCATGTGCTCACCGGCCGAACCGGGTCCGTACATCTCCCGCACGATCTCCAGCGTGTCCGCCGCGGCTTCCCGGGAATGGATCACGACCGGTTTATCATACTCCTGCGCAAGGCGGATCTGTTTCCGGAAGGCCTCCTTCTGAATTTCTTTCGCTTCCTTATTCCAATAATAGTCAAGACCGATCTCCCCGACGGCCAAGATCTTCGGATCCTTCATATCCTGCCTCATGTCCGCCATCACACGGTCCGTCAGATCGCCGACCTCATCCGGATGGAGGCCGACCGCTCCGTAAACAAAGTCATATTGCTTCGTCAGAGCGCGTACTTTCGGGAGACTTTCCGCGCTCGAGCCGATCTCGAGAACACAGCCAATATTGTTCTCCCTTAGCGAAACCAGCAGCTCGTCCCGGTCCACGTCAAATGCAGCGTCATCGTAATGCACATGTGTATCTATAATCATCCTGTCTTATCCTCTTTATCACTCTGTCTTTCACGTTGGTCAGACCGACACAAATCCTGCCAGGTCCATGCAGATTGGATGGGAAGGCGGGGGGCACCCACCCGATCTGTGCGGCCTTATTGCACAGAAATGTCCGGACTCACAGACACATGAGTCCGGACCTTATTATATTTCTCCTGCCTGTTTAAGAACGTATTCCCGTACAGTAGAGCTGACATACAGCCCATCATTCACTAAAGCGTCCAATAATGGTTTGACTTCACTTATCAGACCTTCCTTTTTTGCTCTTAAAAGCACACCCATTGTTCCTGTGACAATCAGTCCCAGATATTTTGCTGTTTTCTTGGCGGCATTGTCGTCCATAATCAGCAGATCAGCACCTATCTCCTGGGCGAGCAGGATCACTTCGATTTCGCCGGCATGGAGCCTTGAGCTGAATGCAGATTTCTGCACTGTACCTGTGATTTTTTCTACCCGAATCCAGTCTGAAGACGAAATCAATGTTCTTGCCGGTTCACTTATAATTTCGCGGTCGACTGCCTCCGGTATCGAAATTTCCGCATATAATTTACGCAGTAAATCCAAGTATCCAATCCCCGCAAGAGCAATCAGAGGAGTCGTGTTCACAATTACCTTACGCATTGTTCATCTCCTCAAGGAACTCCTGCTCATCGTCATACTGGAAAATAGATACGCCATTCGCACCAAGGTATCTTATAAATGCATCCTTAGTCATATCTGCAATCTGTGCACAATAACCCAACGAAACTTTATTCTGAGTATAATAGCAGAGCGCAACAGCTCGCTTCGCAAATGCAAGCGCATCGCTCTTACTCATTTTAGTATCGTATAACACTTCGTTAGGTATAGAAATTGCCACTTCACACATGGTGGTATATCCTCCTCATATCAATCAGATCATGCTGCTTAGTCCGGTCGATGTCAACATCCGCAATTCCTTCGCTTCCGATCTTTAATCGCTTCCGCGGCGAGGGGGCTCACCCTATGTCAGAGGCGGGCTTCACCTTGCGCATTCATCTTACGATCTGAAGTCACGAGAATTCTGCGTCACAGAAAAATCAGCCGATCTCGGCCCCCGCCGGGAAGTCCTTCTTCTCCGGTGTCATGAGGGCAAGATTTCCGTCTGCGTCCTCAGCGACGAGGATCATTCCCTGGCTCTCAAGACCTGCCATCTTTCTCGGCGCGAGGTTCACGATGACCATGACCTTCTTTCCCACCATGTCCTCAGCCTGATACTTCGGGCGAAGACCGGAGATGATCTGAACGGTCTCGTTCGGTCCGATTTTTACCTTGGAGCAGAGAAGCTTCTTGGACTTCTCAACATTTTTGCACTCAAGAATCTCACCGACGCGGAACTCGCACTTTGTGAAATCATCGAATATGCAGATCGGCTTATGCTCTACCGGAGCAGCCTCTTCCTCGGCTTCCGGCTCTTCCTTAGCAGCCAGAGCCGCTCTCTGGGCAGCTTCGATCTTCTCGACTTCCACCATGATATCCTCAAGCTTCATGCGGGCAAAGAGGATCTCCGGCTTATCCGTCACCTTGTTTCCGGACGGATAGTTGCCTGCGTGTGTCAGATCATCAATGTCGACCGGTGCCGCATTGATCTGTGCAAATATCTTCTCCACCGTCTCAGGCATGAACGACTGAAGCAGTGTTGACGCCGTTGTGATGCCGTCGAGCAGGTTGTAGAGAACGGTTGCAAGGCGGCCCTTGGCAGCCTCATCCTTTGCCAGTTTCCACGGCTCTGTCTCATCAATATACTTGTTGCATCTCTTATAGAGATTGAAAATGTCTGTCAGCGCGTCTGCTACACGGAGCTTATCCATGTGGCCTTCCACCTTGCCGACAAGTGCTGTCATATTGGCATGCAGGTCATCATCGATGCCGTTCTCATCCTTGACTCCCGTATTCTCTACCAGACCGCCGAAATACTTGTTGCTCATTGCGATCGTGCGGTTCACGAGGTTGCCCATCGTATTGGCAAGCTCGGAATTCATGCGCTCGACCATGAGATCCCAGGAGATGACGCCGTCATTTTCAAACGGCATCTCATGAAGCACGAAATATCTCACCGCGTCGACGCCAAAGAGACCTGCCATATCGTCCGCGTAAATGACATTTCCTCTTGACTTGCTCATCTTGCCGCCGCTCTGCAGAAGCCACGGATGGCCGAAAACCTGCTTCGGGAGCGGTTCGTCCAGAGACATCAGGAAGATCGGCCAGTAGATCGTGTGGAAACGGATGATATCCTTGCCGATGAGGTGCAGATCCGCCGGCCAGTATTTCTTATAATTGTCTCCATAGTTTCCGTCCGCGTCGTAGCCGATGCCGGTGATGTAGTTTGACAGAGCGTCAAGCCACACATAGACGACGTGCTTCGGATCAAAGTCGACCGGGATACCCCATGTAAAGGATGTCCTGGAAACGCACAGATCCTGAAGACCCGGAAGGAGGAAGTTGTTCATCATCTCATTCTTGCGGGACTCCGGCTGAATGAATTCCGGATGTGTATTGATGTGCTCGATCAGACGATCAGCGTATTTGCTCATGCGGAAGAAGTAGGCCTCCTCGGATGCCGGGGTGACTTCGCCGCCGCACTCCGGACATTTGCCATCCACAAGCTGCGATTCCGTGTAGAAGGACTCGCACTCCTGGCAGTACATACCCTTGTACTCACCCTTGTAGATGTCGCCCTTCTCATACATCTTCTTGAAAATCTTTTGGATCTGCTTCTCATGATCCTCATCCGTTGTGCGGATGAACTTGTCGTAGGAAGTGTTCATCAGATCCCAGATCCGGCGGACCTCGCCGGCAGTCTTATCGACGAATTCCTTCGGTGTGAGACCCGCATCGTGAGCGCGGGACTCGATCTTCTGGCCATGCTCGTCTGTTCCTGTCTGGAAGAAAACATCATAGCCCTGCTGCCTCTTGAATCTTGCGATCGAGTCAGCAAGAATAATCTCATATGTATTTCCGATATGCGGCTTGCCTGATGTATAGGCAATCGCTGTCGTGATGTAGTATTTGCCTCTGTCTTGCATTATGCATTCCTCCTAAAAACAAAGTACGTTTCAAATATACCGTATTTCCGCAGATTTATCAATGACTAACACGTATTCTGCCGGGTTTCACAGCCCAGACAGGCTGTATCTAAGTTAAAGAGCCGGCGCAAACATCATCTTCATCGAAAAACGCAGATATCAGCCCGCAACCTTCAGAATATACGTCGACACGCCGTCCGAGTAAGCCACCGTGCCTATGCTCTGGAGCAGGTCGTCGTTGATATTGGCATACATAGACCTCTCAAGAGAACCGATATATATGTAGGAAATGTTGTACTTTTTGATCAGATCACGCACCGCCTGCTCATCTTCCCCGGTATAGATCGTCTCAATGTCCGCCGAACGCTCATTCAGAAGATCCGTATCGCTCCTCCACAGCCACTCGTGGACATACCAGCCCCTGACCGTCGGCAGACCTGTCGCGACCGACACGCGCTCATAGCCGGTGTAACTGTCACCCGGGGCTTCGAGGACGACCGGCCGACCGCTGACGGTGTTATTGAGCCAGGCGATGGCCTCGAAATCAGACGGGAACGACTGATCGACGAACACGGACGCGTCGGTGCTGATCCTGAGGCTCCGGTCCATGACATTTCCGAACCAGTCTTTTGAACTCCTCACAATGAACCCGCCCGTCATGAGAAGTATGAAGCAGAGCACCATACTTACGACCTGGGCCCAGAGCTTTCTCACGACTGTGAGCGTACGGATAATCACATAGGGCATGACCATGCCGAACAGTATAAAGGCCTGATACGTGAGCTTGAACATTGTGTTGGCACGATAGTGCTCGCCCGAATAAATATCCTTGACGAAGATGACTTCCGGCATGTAAATCAGACCGAGTGCGCACAGTGCAAGCAGCAGCGCGGCAAGATCGGGGTAAGCGATCGGCTTTGTGGCTTTTTCCGCTTTGTTCCCCTCCGAAGCTTTGCCGGCACCTGTTCTCTTCGCGGACGGAAGTCTTCCCTGCTCGAGCAGCAGACAGATGATATAGAACAGGGTGCAAATGATCGGCAGCCCCCACAGCACCATAAACTGATAGAACACTGTGTGTGTGTGAGTGAAACCAATCTCTGTCGAGATCTGATCAAATGTCAGCGTGAACGGCAGGCACGCAACCGTCCCGATGAGGAATGCACAGGCCGCCTGTCCGCCCATGACAATGGCAAATCCCGTCAGATCATCCCGGTATTTTCTGAGATTCATAAAGAATATCAGCGAACCGCAAACGACGAAATAGATCGGGAAATCCCAGTAGTTCGTAAACTTAAAGACACCCGTGAAAATACCGATTAGAATGATTTCCGGTCGAAGAATCTCAGCAAGAAGGACTTTCCAATCCGCTTTGGCTGCGGACGCTTTTGCTTTACTGTCGACTTTCTGCACCACAGGTGACTTCACCATGCCGCCAGTTTCCGCTGCCGGCGATGTTTTTTCCGCACCGTTCGCCTCAGATGCTGACGTCGATTGCACTCTGCCTCCAACAGCCAATGCAGACGTAACCACCTTCTTCGCCTCGATCTCCCTCGCGATTTTCTGCACGCAGGCATAGGCAATCGCCGTGACACAGACCACGAACATGACATTGATGTAATGGGCATGGAGATCGCCAAGCACGGTCGAGTAAGCAGGAAATTCATGGATCGTCTTATCCGGCAGATCCGGGTCATAGCCTATGTATCTTGTCGAATCCGGGAACCAGTATCTGTAATCCGAATTCGTAAGCTCCTTGATGATACCGTAAAGAATATAGTGAACATTGCCGCAGAAGGCGACCGCCCATCCGCCGATCAGACCGGCAGCCCATCTTGCCCACTTTCGGCCATCCTGCAGACGGTCAGAAATGAGCTGATAGCACAGAGAGAACGGCATCACAAAAGAGAAAGCCGCAACGGTCGCCCGCATGATATTGTAGCCCACACCGACGCCGATGCCCGAAGCCTTGACCAACCATGCGGCAATATACTGTCCGCCGTAATAATAATTGATACTCTCTCCCGAGAACCACATGTCCTCAAACGGCATGTAGAGAGACCTTGTCATGGATGTCATAAAAGCGTAGTCCATGAACTTCTCTGTGCCGTAGGCTTCCGGCTTGAATCCGATGATATAGACCCAGACAGCGAGGACAACAAAGAACATGGCCTCCTCGATTGCGATGAGTTTAAGATCTACGCCCCGGAATATCTCTCTCATATCCAGCTTGAAAAAAGCAAGTATATTGAGAGCGATCAGGAAAGCCGTAAGAATCAGGCAGTTCCTCTGTATGAATGATATTATATGTGCTGTATTGAGCACAAAAAATACCCAGGCTGTAAGGAAGATACCCAGGCTCTTAGAAAACAGCCATCCTCGGTCATCAAAATGACGGAAAACCCAGGCCGATAATGGCATGAAGCCTGTCCCCAATAATGTAATTGTCAGCCACCAGATAAATATTTCCACTTTTTCTATGCTCCTATTCTTCTGCGAGGAGGACAACAACAACGTCTCTCACAGCGTTTGACTATCATTGAAATACAAGTATACCCTTTTTGCCGTTTACAGGCAAGAGCGCTGTATACTCATAAACGAAATGCACGATCAGAGATCTCGATTTATATAGTACAGGCAAATTACTGCCTAG
This sequence comes from Lachnospiraceae bacterium, assembly GCA_045112915.1. GTDB lineage: Bacteria > Bacillota > Clostridia > Lachnospirales > Lachnospiraceae > Chordicoccus. The sequence goes on along the minus strand of JBGUIK010000111.1, from coordinate 143,118 downwards.
GTCCAATAGCAGTCTCAAGCATCAGCGCCATCAGGATATGGACTAAATGAGATTACATCTCATTAGCATTGTCTAACCATATACCGCTATGGTAGATTAAAACCATAGTAAAAAGGCAGGAAATTGAAAACGCATATCGTTTTTCAATTTCCTGTAGCAATAGACTCAGAAAGGAGATTCTATAATGGCAAACAAATACGCAGGTACAAAGACCGAGAAGAACTTATTAGAGGCATTTGCAGGCGAATCCCAGGCCCGCAACAAGTATACATATTTCGCGTCTCAGGCTAAGAAGGCAGGCTACGAACAGATCGCAGCTATATTCCTTGAGACAGCTGATCAGGAAAAAGAGCACGCCAAGATGTGGTTCAAAGAGCTCGGCGGAATCGGATCAGTCGAGAAGAACCTTGCGGCAGCTGCTTCAGGCGAGAACGAGGAGTGGACAGACATGTACGTACGCATGGCGAAAGAAGCCGAAGAAGAAGGCTTTGCGGATCTCGCGTCGAAATTCATGCTCGTCGCCGGAGTTGAGAAGCGCCACGAGGAGAGATACCGTCAGATCCTTGCCAACCTTCTGGCTGCAAAGACCTACGTTGCTGATGACGAGACCCAGGAGTGGAAGTGCCGCAACTGCGGTGCAGTCATCATCGGCAAGGAAGCACCGGAAATTTGCCCGGTATGCGCTCATCCGAAGGCTTACTTCGAGAGAAGGGCTACGAACTATTAATTGTCTTTCTCCCCGGAATAGGCCGGCACAGAAAATTGGAAGAGAGTGGAGGCGGAAGCGCTTCCACTCTTTTTTGCCTGAAAAGCGGACCGGCTCACAGCCTACCCGTCAAAAATTCCATTTGGGGATGTGAGTTGTCACATAACAGCTGCTCGGCATGGCTTGATAGCTTCTATCTCTGTAGATAACTTTATTTTCAATTCTCTGATATCAATATCATTCTGTATATCAAGAAAATATCTGTCAGATACACCAAAATATTTTGCCAGCCTCAGCGAAGTATCCGGTGTAATCTTCCGCCTGTCGTGAAGAATATCCTGTATTCGCGATACCGGAACATGTATTTCCTGCGCCAAACGGTATGCGGACAGATGCATGGGCACCATAAACTCTTCGAGTAGAATCTCACTCATTTTCGGAGTAATAATATAATCAGCCATAATATCCCCTTTCTCTAAATCATTATCAGAGCTCATTTTAATGATAATCAACGATCTCTACATCCACAAAATTATTTCCCTCGACCGAAAAACAGATACGATACTGACCATTTATCCGAATGCTGAACTGACCAGTCCTCTTGCCACGCAAAGCTTCCAGATGATTCGCCGGCGGTATACGCAGATCATCAAGACTTGCGGCATTATTCATCATAATAAGCTTTCGGAGTGCTATTCGTTGAATATCCTGAGGAAGTTTTCTGGAAAAAATCTGGTTATATATTTTTTCTGTTTCTTTATCAGCGAAATTCTTTATCATACCTGCATTATACCCGAAGTTCGTATACATGTCAATCAGGTATAAAAACGAGCCGGTTTTCAGCCGGCCCGAAAAAAATCTGGTATTAAAGAGGAGTGCCCCGGTGGAAATCCACCGGGGCAATTATTATGAAAAATTGTCGTGAGGCTTGCTCACGTGGTTGTCATTTATCTTGTACGATTATATTAACACCAAAATATGAACAAACTATGAACAAACCCAGCTTTTTTGTACTTTTTTCACAATTATCTACTTCAGCACTTTTATTTATTGTTGATATTCACAATATCTTGTCTGATATGCTGATTCTTCGGCCTTCGGACATCACTTATTTCCAAGACTTGACAGCAATTCTTTGATGAACTGGATCAATCTTGCAAGAAGTCCCTGAGCCTCCTCTTTCGTGATCCCGTAGTCCGACAGGCTGAAGCCTCTCTGCTGCAACTCGCTGTAAATACCCCTTGCCTGCTCCGCAAGGTTGTCGGCGTCGAGGTCAAGCGCTGACAGCTTCTCCATAAGGTCAAGAATGAGCTGACGGTCCTCCTCGGACAGTGAAATTTCAAGCTTCCCGGCTACTTCATCAATTGCGTTATTGATATCTTCATCTGTTTTCAAATCATTTTCCGCAACGACCTGTTTCAGAGCTGCAATAATCTCAGCCGCCTCCTCAGAATCACCGAGAGATTCGGCAAGCTCACCGGTCTTTACCAACTCATCTGTGGCGCTGTCGATCAGCTCCGGGGAGATGGGAGTCCCGTGCATCTGCGAGTAAGCCTTCATTGCACCGACAAGCGCGGCTGTGCCCGAGATCGGTGACGGTCCGGCAACGACAACGGACGCATTCTTCATCCCCGCTGTCGCGAGTGCGTTCTCATACATAGCCGGTGTAACATAGGTGATATTGTGGACCTCCACAGTGATGCCGTGCCCTTTTGCTTCTTCCATGACCTTGCAGGATGAAAGGGCCCTGCTGCCGATCACACTCGGACTTACGTAGGCATCGAGATATTCATGCTCCTCCGCGTTTGTCACCGCAACGACTGTATCGTGCGTGAGATTCTCCTCTGTAAGTCCCAGAAGATCAAGAACAGCAATCCTCTGTTCCGTGCTGAGGTCAGCTCCGAGAGCCACATACGGAACCTGGTCCGATGCGAGGACCGTCTGGGCACCCATCACAAGAGCTGCCGCTGTACATACTGCCAGCGCCGCTTTTCTAAACTTCAACATATTATGAATACTCTCCTTTCCTGACATGTTCGCCTGAAACAGCAACGACAATCCGCTGTTTTCAGGTCACCATATAATAACACAAAAACGCCGCTGTGTTTCTTAAAGTTTGGTGAACATCGTCAGACAATTCCTTATAATTTTATTAAATAATGATAAAAAGCTCTCTCGGGAACCTGTTCCCGGAGAGCTTCCTCTCAATCTTATTCTATAATTCGATACTGCCGAAGCAGCCCGATCCGCTCCCGGCCCAGCCGGATGCTCTCCGCCGCGTTATTGTCCGCCTCGAACCCGGTATCCTTTTTTCGGGTCTCCAAAAGATAACGCACCGCGCGTTGCACCCACGCGACAGGCAGGAGAGCCGGGCGCCTTTTCAGGTACGTATATCGCTCTTCCATGTTCTTTTTCGGAAGAAGGACAGAATGCATGACGGCGTATGCACCCCCCTTGTTTCCGCTTCGTTTCTGATTTTCAAATGCATACAGAGTCATGCTGCTGCTGTGCAGCCGCGACAGAGAAGCGGTGCCGTACACCCCGCTCGCCAAAGTATCACCGAGCAGAGCATCTACTTCAATCTCCTCAATCTTCCAGTCCCTGATGCAGTCTAAAAAAGCCGCATCAGGCAGCAAATGGAGCTGAATGATCCGAAACAGCGCCTTCGCATAATAAAGGACATTGACAGACGCCAGCTTCATCTGTATCTCCTGCCAGCTGACCTGGTCCGAGTAACGGTCGGCAAATAATCCAATGTCACAAAGCGGCCTGATACCGACCCCGCTGTGCAGGAAATGCTTGAAAGCATGGAGGATCAGATACAGAAGATGGTCTGTCGGGGCAAGCGTGCGTACACTGACATCCTCGATCTGCACCCGGACAGTTCTTTCCGGAAAGCCAATGAACAGATCATTAAGCATGTCAAAAGCAGGGGATTCCGGATCGAACAAAGCCTTGTGCATCTCAATGTATGTCGGGGAGTTTTCCCTGTGGTACGAAAGTTCATATGCTTTTCGATGCTCATCGGCGGTAAGCTCGGTTTCATCTGCACAAAGCCCTTCGGAAAGCAGAAAACCGTGATATTTCTCAGCTTCTTTCTCCGATACCAGAATATCCTCGTCCACAGAGGGCCTAAGGTACGGTATCGGGTAAAGACTGCGGCTTATAACTCCTTTTATTACAATGGGATCGAGTCCCTGCTCCTGCGCGTGAAGCAGAATGGTCAGGAATTCATTGTTCTGGGTGATCTGGCGCGTTGCAGCTTCCAGCACATAGTCCTTTAACGCAGTTTTCCGGTCTGCTGAAATACTCTCAAGACCTCCGGCAGATTTTAATGCATCATAGAGCAATGGTGCCACATTCTGCTTTTTGGCCATCGATATGATTGCACTCGCATCATCTCCCGATAAAGGCTTCACGGATCCACAACTCTCGCGGCTGATGGATCTGCGTATTAACTTAAGGAACTCCCGCTCAGCATCGGTCATAACAAAAGCTCTTTCTAATCCTCCGGATCGTTGACAATTATGTACCCTTTTTCAATCAGCTCTGACATCAGTTCGCCTACCAGCTTATGCACTTCCTTATCTTCCTTTTTGGTCAGCACACTGAATATCCTGTAAACATCTTCCAGTGAGCCTCCTTTTTTCAGGCATCCCCACATCATCGCACACGGGAGGGCCAGGCGCATCATATGCGGACAGGACTCCGAGGCCTTTCGGGTGGGAATGAGCAGCCACTCACCCGCTATTTTGGTCAGTACAACCCCTTCACGGCATATGTACTTCATCTCGATTACCTCACTTCAGCAGCTTCTCGTACAGCAGTTTTGTAGATTCGGGAACCTCCCTGCCGGTAAACTCCCAGACCGGGACCCTCATGAGAAGGCTGTCTTCAAACCCAGCAGCATTCCGGACGTCCTGCTCACTTTCCCCAGTGTGGATCAAAGACTCATACAGCAGGGTAACAGCTCTCCGCGGCGGCACATACTCGATCCTGTTCTCACAGCCCCTTTTCAGGCAAATGATTCCCCGCAGCCCGGCACCTCCCGCGCCGCGCATGTTTTCTTTTCCATTCCACGGTGTCGGATGTACAAAGACTGATCCGTCATCCATTAACTGAAGAGCCGGACGGTCTCCGCATATCACGGAGAACCTGCCCGGATACAATTCAAGTAAAGTCCGCATCTGTGTCGTCTTGCCGACACCTGAGGCCGCCGCGATCAGCCAGGCTGCCTCGTCATCCCTGAAAGCGACGGCATGAATGATGCAACGCCGTAGGAAGAGCAGTCGATCGGATATCGCCGAAGTAATGCATGTATATTCCGCATAAGGCGTCCTGTTCCTGCCCAGCTTTTCCCACAGATTCCAACTCGCTTCCGAGACAGAGACACAGTCATTATCTCCTGGCGCCTCACTGAGATAATCCCTGAAGTATTTTTCTGTTTCCTTAAACTCGAACGCGCATGATACGTCTGTGCCGGCAATCTTTAAGCAGCATGTAGAATACTTTCCCACCTGATCTCCCTCAACAAATAAAGAAAGGTATAGATATACTGTATGTCTATACCTTCTCTTCTCTCATAACATATTTGCTTATCACAGATCACCAGGCATTTGTCCTGACAATATGTAATATAATGGGTTTAACAATCCCCAGTCATCAAGGAATGCCTCTTCATCCCCGTCGATTGAAGATGTATTTGCATAATAAGTACCGTCGATTAATTGAAAGTCGTCGAGAAAGCTGGCGCCGCCATACTCACTCATCAGGTCGCTCAAAAGCTCATACTCGTCCGGTGTTAATACCCAATAATAATTGCCCGGTTCTAAAAAACTCATTTTCTGCCCTCATATCACATATTATAAACTGCCTGTTGACTGGTTCTCGTCGAGCTCAATCGTAAATTCTTTTTCAATTATGACTGTCTCGTCCTCTTCTGCTGAATCCTCTGCTGCCGTTATGGAAGAATCCGAATCCGGCGATGTATCTGCATCGCCTGCCCTACAGCCGCTAAGACCCAAAACAAGAACAGTAAGAATGATTGCCAGCAGGGCAGTTATTCGTGACCTAACCTTTTTTTTCATCCGGCTGTCCTTTCAGAAACATCTGCTTCCTGTCCGGAGACGGATCGGGATCCATCTCCGGACGATCTGCATCATTTATTTAACTTCCTTCAAACTGCTGTCACCATTCCCGAAAGTCTTGTCACCAATATTAAATGTCCGCACTGCGCGGGTATCGTCTACCCGCACACCGTCCAAAGTAGTCCAGAAGGGCTTTACGCTGAACGTGGAATTCGCTTCAGCGTTCGTAACCAGCTCCTCCGTTCCTTCCCAGACATCCACATAACCGCCGATCGTATTTATATCAGCTGCCATAATCTTCGTGACCGATGTGCTGTTCCTCTGCCTGATGGAGAAGGAGGAATAGAAAGTGGCCGTCTTGTCCGCTGTCACCACCTTAAATCCGGCAAGACCATAGATGTTGTTATCTGTGGTCGTGATAAGATACAGGTTATCTATAGCGTTGTTAGAATTCGTATCGTACACTGTCTGGACGCGCAGGCCAAGGAAGTCCTGCGGCACCTCACGGAGATAGTATACCATGCCCGGCTTGGCTGTCATCGCATCGCCTTTGCCGCCTGTCGACTCTACGGTATCGGTGTACGCATCCGCTTTTGTCCAATACCGGACTGTTTTTCCATCGACCTTTTTATAAAGAGCGGCTCCGGTGTAGAATTCTGTCGTAGCCGTGGTTCCTCTGCATGCCGCAGTTTTTGCTGCCTGGTCTGTCACGTTAAAGTATTTCTTAAAGTAGCCGCCATAGAGATACCCGCTTTTAACTTTCGAAGCGATATTGAACTTACCGCTGCTTAAGTCTTTTCTCGAATAAGCATCTACCGTACCGTCTGAGGAGTGGAAGACATAGAACTTTTCCTCCCACACAGCATACAATGTATTTTCTTTATTGGGCTGTTCATCGGCACCAACAATCGTATCTACATCGAACTCTTTATCCGTTGCGTCCGCGTTCGTGCTCCATCCGATAAGCTCATAGCCTTCCCGTGAGACCTTGTCACTATAGTAAGCCAGAGCCGTTTCAGCATTCAAACGCATTTTTTCAATCTTTACCTGCGTGCCGTCACTCGTCTTACTGATATAAGGATAAGCGTCTTCCGATGTACTTACAGCGACATCCCCAAAAGCACCGCCATTGGCATCAAGTATCAGCTTTGTGGCGGCTACCGGATCCTCGGATTCCTCCACCTTCGTATAATGCGCTTTAAAGTGTACAATCTTGTTTCTTGCCCATGCAGCCGCGTTCAGGTCAAGCTCATCACCGGGTGCATAATAGCTGCCGCCGTTATCATCAAGCATTTCTCCTGATGTGTTGTCTTCGACATACCAGCCATCAAAGACATACTTGCCTGTAATATCTGTCGGTGGGCTCTGAACAACGATTCTGGCTCCGTCAGCATATTCCGCATCCGGCTCTGCCTGTGTGAATGTTCCCGAGACCTCTACGTTGTCAACCGTATTTGTCGCGTTGTACTGAAGCCTGTAGGAACCGGCAAGCCTCCATTTTGCGCGTATCGTCACCGGACCCTCTATTTCGGACGCGAAGTCATATGGCGTATCCGTCATGTTGTCATTTTCATCCACAACATACCATCCGACAAGTACATACTCCGGATCATTCGAAGTCATCGGCCGGTATTTTGTTCCGGTATAGCCTTCTTCCGCAGTCTCGTATGTTGCTGTACGTACAGATATATTACCGTCGGGATCATTTCTTCCGTCAACATACACATATTTATACGTACCGCTGCGGTCTTCAATATAGGTCCGAGTTATGTCGTACTTGCTTATTGTGTCTTTATACTGTTTCCACATGTACGTCGAACCTATGTCCGGAGTGATGACGCCGCCGTTCGGATCAACGATGATCTGATACCAGATCGGCTCCCATCCTGCATAAACAACAACGTTTGCATCCGGCATACCGTGACTGTCATTGAAGTTGAATGTCTGTGTGCAGGTTTCATCCGCATACCAGCCGGTAAACCTATAATGCTCCCGTTCACTCAGGCCGGCCTGGGCAAGAGTGTAATTATAGGAAGTCATTGAATCCTCATAATAGATCTCTCCCGATGTTTTTACAACAGTTCCTTCCGACTTATATGTGATTTTCCATTTGTGTCTTTCATGATAGACATGAAGAGGATAGGACACATTGACATCTTCCTTAAAGGTACCGTTTGAGTTCTTGACGCTGGTAGAACCACCACTGGCGCTGAAACTGTCGGAGTAGGTCGCCGCGTCGAACCCCTGGAATTTGTTTTCGAAGTTAAAGTTTCCTCCACTTCCTTTCGCCGTGAAACGGGTCACATTATCAACCTGGCTATACTTTCCGTCCAGCCCCTGCTTATAGTGGTAAATAGTAGAGTTGCCCGTGGATCCCTGGTCATACAGATTATACGGGTTTGTATTCTGAACGAACGCTGTCAGGATCGTTTGTGTAGTTCCGCCGTTCGATCTCTCAGTCCAGCGATAATCTTTTGGCCAGACGTACCCGTACTTATCAAAGCTCTGGCCATAAAGTCCCGTCCAGGTCACCATGTACGGATATGTTGAATTCGTGCTTCTCGTGAAGCGCGTCCCCGTGTACGGATAGGTCACTCCGTCAATCGTATAGGACCAGGATGTGACATTTGAATTAGATGTTTGGCGAGTGAGCTCCTGATGACCAATTATGAAAAAACCTTCAGTATAATAGGTCGTATTATCATCTGCGGGGGGAAGATTATTCCCGTTATATTGAGTCGCTGTATATGTTCGATCATACCAAGGACCAGAACGTGTATAGAACGTACCGGTATATTCTTGATTACCCAAATACGTATAATAAACTCTTGTTGTTGATGTTGTCTTCTTGTCCAGCTGAATATAAGAGCCGTCTTCAAGCACCCCGTATTGTGTTCCGTCGTTACTTGTAGTGCTTGTATACGTATAAGACGTCTGGGCTCCACTTGGCTGATGCCCATCTTTATAATAGAAGTTGATCGCCATCAGGTCGCGGTCATAATAGACATTGATCACCGTGCCGCCATCCGCTCTGATCGTTTCGGAGTTCTGGACCGTGCGGGCATAATGGAAGCCTGTATAATCACCTCCGCTGTGTCCTTTATCAGTATCGGAAGATGTGACCTCATCGCCCGTCACTCCGGAACGCACTTCACTTGTGACATAATCATACGTTTTTTCTGACTCGCTGATTCCCTTATTATCGCTGACTTTTTGACGCCACAGAATGACAGTATACTGCGCGTCGGTTTTCGGGTTCCATGCCGCATACAGGGTTGTTTCCTCTCCCAGCGTTAATCCGGAAGACGGATTGATTACGTTTCCGCTAGCGTCCGTCACCTGTTCGTCATATGTAATCTGGCCGTTCGTCATGCTGCCCCTATACCAACCGGCAAAATTGTATCCCTTGCGCGTCGTAACGGGCAGTTTAGTCAAAATATCATCTTCGCGGACAAAACGGGCAGGCACATATACAGCCTGGCTTCCGGTCTCACCGGCGACAAAGCGGAGCCAGAATGCATCAGCGAATACAGGATACAGGTCCTTATCCTGATTAATGCCCGATATCGTTGTCCCGGGAACCAGCACACCATTGTTGTCGAACACAGAATATTCATTCGTGCCGTCTGTCCAGGCATAGAATATCTTAGTTGAATCCGGCTGCGGCGCGATGACATCTCCTATGACCACCGATCCGTTCTGGTCGGCCAGCTTCTTCGTCTGGATAACATCCGGAGTCGTTCCCGCAGGACTTTCATGGAAAGTCACATAATAAAGATCGCCGAATGCAGGTTTTAGGACGACCTCTGCGTCTTTAGTGACACTTTGAATGGTACACGGCAGATCCAAAGTGCTGCCCACCGCTACAGCGGCATCACCGGAAGACACGACCATCCAGCTCGTAAACTCCTTGCCGCTTTCGTAAGGAGAACCTACCGATTCGAGCACATCGTCCGATTTAATAAGCTGCTCACTGACTTTTTCGCCGGCTTTATTATAGAACTCGAACGGCGTGGTGCCATTCGTCGTGAATTTATATTTTCGTCTGTACGTGACAATTTCGTCATTCTCGCTGATGACATACACCGAGAACGCTGCCGCCGTATACTGTACGCCGCTCTCGGAGAACACCGCGTCTTCCACGACAGTGGCCTTGCCGTCATCACCGATATGAAGGAGCGTATACTTCTTTGTCATGTCAAGAGGCGTCTCGATCGTGACAGTGACATTCGCCGACGGCTGCAGCTCGGCGCCGCTGCTCGTGTTATGGAACGAGATATCATATGCGCCGACGACCGTATTGGCCTCACCCGCAAGCGTTTCGTTCACTGTATCCTGCACGGATTCTCCCGGCACTTCCTCGGCTTCCATCGTGACCTTGCCCGAAAATGCTCCCTTCGGTGCGGACACTTTGACATTGAAACCGCCCTTATTAAGGGTAAAACTCTGCTTTCCGCCGGTGACCGTCTTGCCGTTGGCACGCTTTATGCCATCGCTTTTAAGGCCGGCGATCACATATGTATAGGCTTTGTTTGCCGTTAAAGTAAATGTCGGCTCAGCCGATTTCTTCTGGCTCACGACCCTGCCGCCGCTCACCCTGCCGATGCAGTAAAGAGGCGCGTCAAAACCGTCGACCGTCACTGTGATCTGGGACGTGGTGATACTCTTGATCTCCTTACCCTTCTTATTATAGAAGTGAAGCTCCAGGCCGATCAGGTCGGAAGCTGCTTTCCCATAATACTTCGCTGCGGCGGCTGCCGCATACGCGCTGACATCAACGATATCCGCCGTCATATAAGATCCCGCCGGCGTTTTGACTACTGGTGCAAGGACACGGACGCTCACACCCGTAAGAAGGGCATCAAACAGCATTCCCCCGTCGGTCGCTTCGCCCTTGACCGTCGCGGAAAGGATTTCATCCTTCGCTGTCAGTTCTTCACCGGTCTCCGGGACTGATCCTTCCTCTAACGCCGGACCCTCGGCCCGTTCATCCTCCAGTGCCGGACCTTCAGCCGGTCCTTCCTCGGTATACGGTTCCTCCACCGGAGCCGCAACCTCCGTTCCGGCCTCCTCCGGCACTTCTGCCGCTTCCTCAACGATCTCGCTGCCCGCGGCATCAACATCTTCCGTCACCTGATCCGCATACTCTTCGATCATGACCTCCGCCGCCGGCGCCTCATCGGCAAATGCCGACATCGGCAGCATGGTCACGATCATCGCCGCAGCGATGACAAGTGAAAGAAGGCTTTTAAAATACTTTCTTTGCTTCACTTTATACTACCCCTTTCTTTGGCGCTCTATCTCCTCTGATGAGCCGCATTCTGTCTGCGTAATCCCTCGCCGAATGAACGGCGCAGTAATCCAGACTACATTTGTCATGTTACTATAGTTAATTAATTATATGCCACTAAAAAGCAAATAACAAGTGACGATTCTATGACAAATGTCTGAACGAATAAATACAAACACAAAGTTAATCTCAAAGTTCTCTATATTCCCTCATTCTCAGCAAAGAACCTGTATAAAATGCAAAACAGACCCCATCCGGAGTCTGTTCATCAGCTTCATTCAAGTTGCACACTACTGCAGTCATGAGAATGTGCCGCGCTACTTATCAATAATTCTATACTCTTTTAGGAGTTCGACACGCTGAGCCCCGATCCGGATACTGGCCGCAGGGCTTACACCCTTTCCAAAATGTGATATATAATGTATCACTCGGTCGAGCCAGGCTACAGGCAGCAACCAGGGGCACTTTTTCAGGTAAGGATACCCGCTCTCCATGCTTTCAAGCGGCAAAAACACTGCATTCAGGAACCCGGAAATTCCTCCTCCCCCCTGCTGCTTCGACACTGCTCCCAGCGTGATCGTTGCACTGTGCTGCCGGTTTTCATCGACCGCGCCATACACGCCTCCCGTCAGCATGTCCCGCAGCATGGCGCTCTCATCTACATGCAGATGTGCGAAAGCCCGGGGCATAGAAAAGCCCAAATATCGTGAAGCCAGGGAAAACAAGGCTGCTGTAAAATAAGCAATACGGACCTCATCGCAGCTCTTTCTGATATGATTCCAGTCGATTTCCCGCCCGCAGCGATCAGCCAGAAAGGCGATATCACACACTTGTCGGATTCCGACACCGCTGTGCAGAAAATGCTTATACGCATGGCATATAAGATACAGCAGGTGATCTGTAGGCGAGAGCGTACAGATCGGGCTGCCGTCAATCTCCAGTGTGACCGATCGCTCATGAACACCATTAAAAAGCGCGTTCAGATGTCCATATGCTGATGAGTCAGTCGGGAAAAGAGACAGATGCAGCTCAAGACGCAGATCAGAGACGCTGTATGTAATCTCATCCATCTGTGCCGTCGGTTCCGGGCAGTCGCAGCATAATCCACATTCAAGGAGCGCGCTGTGAACGGCAGAAAAAGATGCGGCTTCAATCAGAAGATCCTCATCGCCCGAAGGGCGGTCGTCGGGCTGCGGATACAGATTCCTGCAGACAAGACCTTTAAGAACAAGCGGCCATAGTCCCTGCTGTGCAAGTTTTCGATACAACTCATGAAAGGCAGCTGTACGCCTCGTCTGTGTCATCACGATCTGCATGACCGCTGGCCGCATCGGAGCGAGCTGTTCTTCCGGAACATCACTCCGCCAGGCTGCCTCAAAAATGAGGGGAAGTACATTGTGCTGACTTGCAAGGCGAAAAAGATTTGGCCAGTCCACCTGCACAGGCAGTTCGGCTTTGCCGCCATGCAGTGATGCTTTCAGCAGGGCAAGGAAGGCCTGCTCCGTATCGCTTACTCTTGTCAATTCATTTTCAGCCATTTTCTCACCTTTGCTTTGTATCTGCCGATCCAAAGAAGCAGGCGCAGGAGATGCCTGCGAATCGGAAAGAGAAATCGCCATAAGGCAAATATCGCTCGCCAGCCCCAAGATCTGCAGTCAATGGTCTTTCCGTCCCGCTGTATGCTGATGACCTTAGCCCTCGCACAATCACGCGGGAACCAGCCATCGCGAAAGCAGTTCCCGTCACCGGTCGTTTCAAATGCATCCGGACGCAGAGCAGTAATCCGGTGCAGCATATGTTTTCCGCCGGGCGTTATAAAAAGGATAATATCCCCGACCCTGAGCAGTGCAGGGTCACATGCTGTGACAATTACCTGGTCCCGTCCGTGGCAGATTAAAGGCCACATGCTCATTCCCGAAACTGTGAAGACCGCATTCCTGCCCTCTTCCAGCATTGGGAGAAGCATATTAAAAAGCTCAGATGCGTGAACGCCCGTTTTTCCTTCTCCATTCATTTCCGGAATATCCTTATATAAGAGATAATATAGCCTGTTTGAGGACCCTTACCGATTCCGTATCAGGACGGCAGAACAGACGGATCACAGGAATGTCCGTTCCGATTTCCTGACAGTAATCTACTGCCTTCTCCCGCAGCTGCGGTTCCCAGACAGGGGCAAATATCCTCTCCAGGAGGTACATGGACGCGTCGAACGGAGTGGCAGTCTCAACCCGGTTTGTATCGCCGCGCCGCAGCTCCACGATACAGGAGACCGGGACACGCCGGTTGATATACTCTCCGGATGACCCGCACCATGGCATTCCGTATGCATACCACTTGCCGTCGATTCGACGGCAGAGAGCGCGATCCCCATTGATAATCAGAGCGTTTTCATAGTCACGCCACATGCGCGTGTGAGTTGTCTTGCCGACTCCCGAACGGGCTGTGACCAGGATCCCGTTCCCCCCATATTCCATGACAACACCGTGAAACACGCAGGCTTCACGGGCAAGCATGGCATAATTAAAGGCACAGCCGCACTCATAATTCAGCATCTGCTTTCGATAAAAACGAGGCGTTGCAGTATTCTGACTGAGGACCAGCGTCGACCAGTTGTCAAATACATGAAGACGGATTCCGGGCTTTCCATCGCCATTGAGCCTGTACCAGTCAAGTCCACCGTCCATGCGCCTGTAGAAGCTGTTACACATATAATTCTCGGCCCTGAAAATCAGTCGATTGGGATCGGACAGGAAATCTGAATCCACGATGAACCGCATTTCCGGCACAGCCTCTCCGGTTTGTACAAATGCCATAAAAGATGCGGGGAGGTGAAACACCTCCCCGTTCAATTTGGTTTTTGCGGAACAGTGAATAGAAAAGCCACCGACGATAAGGTTCGTCCCCCTGTCGTTAAGTTCTGAGTGATCCATCAGCTATGGACCGGAATATAAATGCTTGCAGAACTGGCGACGTTTGTTCTGTCTTGGATAGATGCCTCAGCTTTTGGCCAATACTTCTCGTAGCCGCGTTTGGTAAATTCATTATGAATTGCTTCCATAGCACCATCGATAGCATCTTCTACTTTAGAGCATCCGGCATTATGACCGACATCTCCAGCTGTGAAATCGTGTTGAAAAATTATCTCTTCGCCACTATCATAGCTATCATCCCGGTCTGCATCAAAAAAAATCAGAAAGTCGGCATGCTGAAATCCCCAGCAAGTTTCTGCTACCCCTTCAAAAAGAAACAGCTCCTGGAAGCGGAACTCTGGTGCCTTGTATTGTTTCTTCTCCATAATTACTTTTCTCCTTATTAAAAATCAATTACTGTAATTGATATCAACAACATTCACTTAGCGGTACGAAAACTGTCCAGAAAAGCCTTATTGATTCTCGCGCCCTCGCAGGCATATTCAGGAACCCCGTCCCATGTTCCTGACTCCAAAATGCGATAGACCGGACAGCTGTCACAGTATGGCAGCAGCTCGCATGTCCTGCATTGTTCGTTCAAATGCGAAAGAGGATACTGCGAGGGAAGTTCCGCCCAGGCTTCATCGAATCCCTTCTCGAACGGCTGTGTGCATCCCTTTGGCAGCATGCCGCACGCGTACATGGATCCGTCCCAGGAAATATAGTAGGATTTTAGTCCGGAGCCGCATCCGCGAAACAGGTACTCACCATCCGGTGCAGGACCTCTGCGCCGTAGATTTTTCTCCAGCTCCTCAAGTTTCTCCTTAACTATCGGGTTCCGAAGATCCAGCTTGCCGGCATCTGCCATCTGCTTCAGCGCTGCCAGATTACCGTGGCAGACGTTAAACATCTCTTCCGCAGAGAGCCTCACTTTTCTGGGATCTTCAACAGCCCCCCGCGCAGCAGGATATAAGTGGGAAGAGACATGCAGGATTTTTTCAGGTCCGTATCGGGTCCTGACAAAGTCGACCATTGCAGGCAGATCCGGCAGATTGTCGCGCACGATCGTAGTCCTCATATCAAGAAGTGACGGCAGATCCTCAAGGAGGTCAAGTCCTTTAAGGAAGCGGCTGTATCCCTGATGGTCACCGCACAATTTCCCGTAGGTCTCGTTACTCGCCCCATACATGGTCACACCGATTTTGTGGGGCGGAAGCCGTCGAAACACTTTCATTACCCGGTCAGTGAGCATAGTTGCGTTCGTGTACACAGTGAGCACGAACCCCATCCTGGCGATTGCTTCGTATATCTCGGGAAAATCCGGTCTCAAAGTGACTTCCCCGCCGGTCAGAAGAAGCTGAAGCGTTCCCGCACAAGCCGCCTGCTCGGCCATCCCAATCCATTCTTTTGCAGTTCGCTCCATTTTGCCGGACTGCCGAATAACAGTCTCATCAACCCGGACATAGCACATCCTGCAGCGAAGATTGCATCGGGCAGTGAGTTCAAAAGTTCCTTCGAGAGGATAACGAGCCATTGTACCTGCCATCAGAGGATCATACCTTTCGCCAGGAGAAGGTCCAGACTTTTATCAATATCCCTTCCGGCAGCATCCTCGTCGACATCATATTCTTCAGTAAGCGCCCGGACCAGCTCTTCCTTGGTTTTACCTTCCTGAAGCTGATCCCATAGAAAAGCGGCTGATTCATTCAGTTGAATATATCCTCGGAAGTCTGCCAGCCCCTCGCCAATCGATACAAGCACATGTTGTCCGGCAATTGTACGTTTTACATAATTGGGGCTTAACTGATATACTTTATGCCCATTTTTATCATCCATATTATTTTACCTTCCAGCCTTCAAAATCCAGTAACATCGAAGTCTCATAATCCGATATGATCAGCGAATCTAAAGATTTGTCTAGATTATAGCATGACTGGATATTGGCAACAAGATGCAATAGTTTCCATGAACATGCCGTTCTCTTCAATCTTCACAAGCATTTTCGACCGGTTTAGTGAATCGGCATTCGCGAAAGCTCATTTGCAAGTGCTGCAAATTCTGGCAATCCCAGCTTCTCTCCTCTCACCGTCGGCGAAAGACCGCAACGCTCAATCGCCCCTGCCAGCTCCTCCTTCGTAAATTCAAATTTCTGAAAATGGGAAAGCCCGTTCAGCAATGTTTTTCGCCGCTCGTTGAACGACGCCCTGATTACTGCAAAAAGCATCTTCTCATCAACTGCCTCGACGGGAGGCTCTTTATAGAGCTCCATGTGGACGACCGCGCTGTCAACGTGCGGTCTCGGCATAAATGAGGACGGCGGGACGATGAAGGATATCTCCGGCTTCGTGTAGTACTGGACCGCCAGGGAAAGAGCTCCGTACTCCTTGGAGCCCGGACCGGTCACCATGCGCTCCGCGACCTCCTTCTGCACCATGACAGTGAGGTCACTGATCGGCGCGCCGCTCTCGAGCAGAGCCATGAGAATCGGTGTCGTTATATAATAAGGCAGGTTGGCGCAGATCTTTATCGGCCTCCCCCCGTTCTTCTCATCGGCGATCTGTCGGATGTCCGTCTTCAGAATATCCGCCGGGAGAATCTCCACATTGTCCCAGCCCGAAAGGGTATCCTCAAGGATCGGTATCAGCTTCTGATCAATCTCAACGGCGATGACCCGGCCGGCATAAGTCGCAAGATACTGGGTCAGAGTTCCGATTCCCGGTCCGATTTCCAGAACAAAATCATCTTTCGTGATACCTGCCGTGTCCACGATTGACTCGAGAACATTCGTGTCGATCAGGAAATTCTGCCCGTATTTCTTTCGGAAAGAAAATCCATATTTTTTTAGTACAGCGCTGCACTTTCCCGGGTTGCCCAAATACGGCTCCGCCATCAGCTCACTCCTTCCTGTTATCATATGTGAGAGTCTGTCTCTTTAAGGGTCTCCCCTCTGAGTTCATGTCCCGCTTGCGAGACTTGGTGCGGGATTCGGATAAAAGAGACGGCGCCTTTCGGCGCCTCTCCCTGATCAGAGCCTTCCGGCTCCTTAAAATGCGAAATCTTTTTCACGGAGAATTATTCTCCCGTCAGCCCCGACCTGATTCTTTCCGAACAGCGGGAACTTCCTGCTCTTTGACCTTGCTATTGCCTTATCGATCATATCTCGGACCATTCCGACCGTGACCGGCTCGGAATCCTTCTGGTTCTCACCGATCATAGTGTAGAGGGCGAGAGTCGCCATCTCATCGAATGAGTATCCGTTTTCCTGCGCGTAGGTCTTTCCGAATGTGACGAGCTCGTCATTGGTAAACACAGGAATCGTGATTCTCGATGTGAATTTTGCCGCAAATTCCGGATACCGATCGAGCAGGGCTTTCATATCCTGCTTCTCGTCCTCCAGAATGACAACCATGTCATCCGTGCGGAACTCCATCGCCCGATTCAGCTTGTCGACCGTGTCCGCCGCCAGTTCACCGGCGCCCTCAATGATGAGGAATCCTCCGGCCATCTTCTTGACGATAGCCGCGGCATCTTTCTGGTTGAAGTCGCTCGCAATGATCTTAGCTGTCTTGGCAGCTGTGATATTGAGATCCTTGCACACCGCGAGGACCAGGCTGTCAGCCAGCTTCGTTTTTCCGGATCCTCTTCGCCCGACTATTAGAACATTGCCGGATTTGGATGTGCGGTCTCCGGAATTATTGTGAATGTCCGCGATCGCAAGTGATACCTGCTCCCCGATTCCGGGAATTGAGGAAAAATATGTGAACAGCTTTTTCTCCGTCTCGTCCAGAGTTCTGGGAACTATATCCATACGGTCGATCATATCCGGCTCGTCAAGCAGGTGATCGATGATGCTGTTCTTGTTCTCGGATACTGCCTGACCGGCCTCCGGCACTGCCTGAGTCTTCTCCTGAACAGCCTGATTGACTCCCGGTACTGCCTGAGTCTTCTCCGGTACATCCTGATTGACCCCCGGCACTGCCTGAGTCTTCCCCGGTACCGTACTGGTCACCGCAGCCATGCCGGCAAATAATCTCTCAGAGAGCTCCGCCACATTTTCATAGGCTGACGTACTGCTTTCGGCTACCACTGCCTGTGTTCCTGCTGCCTCGGCAACGATCTTGACCGCAGCCTCCTCAGGGTCGGGAATGCGGGTCTCAGCTTTATCTACTGTGACTTGCGTCCGCGCCGGTCTTACGGCTTTCGCCCTGCTTCCGGCCAGATTTTCAAGCTCTCTGCCGAAATTGAACTCCCGCGTCAGTCCCAGAGATTCATCCGTCTCCATGCCGATGAGCTCTTTGTCATCCGGCTTATCATCCGGCTCAGCTCGGTCTACGCTTCCGCTATCAGCCTTCCGAGCCTCGCTCACTGCTCCGGTGCCAGCCCCTTCTTTCGGCTTATCTTCAGCTGTCACGATCTCGATAACACCGTTCTTTTCTATATAGAAGACATTCGTATCGTCTTCTGTCTCTTCTTCCGGCATTTCGGCTGCCGCCGGTGTCACATCCGCATCTATAGTCTCGGCATTAATCGCCTCCGGCTCTTCGATAAGATCTGCCTCTGCATCGGAACGCGAAGCCGGTGTTGAACCTGCCGCTTCTGTCTGCGTGGCTTCCTCTGCTGCAACTGTCTCATCGTCCGAAGTAGCTGCCTTAACGGTCCTCGCCATTGAATTTTCTGTCTCTGCAAATAAAGCCGCGAGGTCAATATCCTCCTCATCTGCCGGCACCACTGTCTCCTCGGTGCGAATATCCTTCTCGGTGCGGACGTCCTCTGCCGGCCTATCCTTTCTGCCGCTCTCCCACGTTTCTTCATCCGACTGGGATCGAATACCGGAAAATACCGCGCGTATACTGCTTGCAAGCTGATCCTGCATTTCATTGCCGCCTGCGTTCCTGCCGGAAATACTCTGTCTTGCGGCAGGTCTCACATTCGGCATGCGGCTCTGGGCCCTCGCTCCCTGAAGTGACGCGTCCGCGGCGGCGTTCATTTTCTCGATCATCTCAGCGGTGGTGACACTTCCGGACTGTTCGTCCGTCTCTGATCCCGACTCACTGCCCGACGCATCGCTCTTCGGAGCTTCCTCCTCATTATCTTCGGCCGCGTCAAGAGCAGTCTTTGTCTCCTCGCGCAGAAGTGCTTCGCGCTCTTCAGCTTCTTTGGCAGCGGCAAGCCGGCTCTCATATTTGGCTTTCTGAGATTCCGAGAGAGGTGTGAGCTGCATTTTCAGCTCCATTGCGCGGGTGACATAGCGGCCTTCGGCGAACCAGAGGATCATATCATCGCACTCTTCTATGCAGCGCTGCTTCTGACCGTTCTTTTTATAAAGTTTGGCAAGCTCATACGCCCATCTCTCGGTATACTCCCGCTCCTTATACTCTTTGAGAACGGCAATCTGCTCGTCGAGAGGCGCGTCCTCAGCCTTGAGCAGCTTATATTTCAGGACATAGCGCGAGGTGTCATGCTGAGCTGCCTGCTCGAACTCCGCATAGTATTTTTTAGCATCGGACAGATTCCCGGTCCTCAGCGACGTCTCTGTAAGGCGGTATAGAACAGTCTTGCTCTGCGGCGATCTGCGATACGCGTATTTCAGGATCTCCATTCCGTCCTCATAGCGCTTGTTGGCTTCGTAGATCTCACTGATCATACAGAGCGTCCGCGCGCTCTTGACACGCCTCCAGTCGATTGTATCCGCTGTGCGGGCAGCGCCGCGGAAATCTCCGTTCTCCGCGCATGCGCTTATCTGTTCAAGTTTGATTTTATATTCAGCCTTGTCCACTTCTTCACCTCAAATTCGGGATTCGGGGCATTATTTTTCGCCTCCCCGCGTCGGCATAATTATCCATAGTTAGGGATAGTGTACCACACTCGCTATTTTCTGTCCACACAAAGAAAAAGCCGCACAGCTCACTGCAGGCAGCGCACGTAACAGTTCAGACGGGCTGCCGCGAAGTTCCTGAACCAGCCGCAAACATCATCTTCATCGAAAAACGCAGGTCCTTTCTGTGAGCTTAAAAAGGCTAAAGCCTTTTTGATCTCACAGGGAAGGACCTGCAATGCTTTTCTCACGAAGATGAATGCTTTGCTGCCGGTAAACGAACTTTGAGAACAGCCCGTCTGAACTACTACCAGTGCAATGTGCGTGGGAAGTTTTCTATTTAATTCTCAGCTGTGACTGATTTCAGATGCCAGATCTCGTCGACATACTCTTTGATCGTACGGTCAGATGAGAACTTTCCTGCGCATGCTGTGTTCATCATAGCCTTTCTTGCCCAGCCGCGGCGGTCGCGGTAAGCTTCCTCGACCTTCTTCTGAGCCTCAGCATAGGAGCGGAAATCAGCCAGAATGAAGTATCTGTCCGCAACGCCGTAGCGGTTGGTCAGCAGTGAATCGTAAATCGGGCGGAAGAGCTCGGTATCCTGACTGTATGTGCCGTTGACCAGCTGTACGAGGACCTGACGGATGTCCGCGTCATTATTGAAGATGTCCTGTACATTGTAGCCGCCGTGATGCTCATAGCCGATGACCTCGTCAGAGCTGAGACCGAAGATGAATGCGTTCTCCTCACCGACTTCCTCGACGATCTCGACATTTGCGCCGTCCATCGTGCCGATCGTCGGAGCGCCGTTCAGCATGAATTTCATGTTGCCGGTTCCGGAAGCTTCCTTGGAAGCTGTGGAGATCTGCTCGGAAACATCAGCCGCGGCGAAGATGATCTCACCGTTGGAGACTTTGTAGTCCTCGATGAAGACGACCTTCAGCTTACCGTGAAGGGCCGGATCGTTGTTGACAACGTCAGCTACAGAGTTGATCAGCTTAATGATCAGCTTAGCGACCTTGTAGCCTGCGGAAGCCTTCGCTCCGAAGATAAATGTTCTCGGATAGAAGTTCATTCCCGGGTTGGCCAGGAGCTGGTTGCGCAGGTACATGACGTGCAGGATGTTCAGAAGCTGTCTCTTGTACTCGTGCAGACGCTTGACCTGTACGTCAAAAATTGAGTACGGATCAACATCGATGCCGTTATGCTCGGCAATATAGTCAGCCAGGCGCTGCTTGTTCTTGAACTTGATGCTCAGGAACTCCTGCTGCGCTCTCTCGTCATCCACATAAAGTTTCAGTCTGGAGAGTGCGGACAGGTCTGTGATCCATGACTCATCCAGCTTATCAGTAATCCAATTCGCAAGGAGCGGATTGCCGTGGAGCAGGAAACGTCTCTGGGTAATACCGTTGGTCTTGTTGGAGAACTTCTCCGGGTACATCTCATAGAAGTCGCGAAGAACGTCCTTCTTGAGGATCTCTGTGTGCAGAGCTGCAACACCGTTTACATGGTGGCCGCCGACGATCGCGAGATACGCCATGCGGATCTGTCCGTCGTAGATCGGAGCCATCATGCGCAGCTTGTCGTTGTTGCCCGGATACTTTGCCTGTACCTCGGCGACGAAGCGGCGGTTAATCTCTTCCGTGATCTGGTATACACGCGGAAGCAAGCGGGAGAAGAGGTCGATCGGCCATTTCTCAAGCGCTTCTGCCATGATCGTATGGTTCGTGTAAGCGCAGCACTTTGTCGTAATTTCCCATGCCTCGTCCCATTCAAAATCATGCTCGTCCATGAGGAGACGCATGAGTTCCGGAACAGCGACTGTCGGATGCGTGTCATTCATCTGGAAAGATGCCTTATCCGGCAGGTTCTTCAGAGTACCATACTGTCTCAGGTGCTTTGCGAGAGCCTCCTGGAGAGAGGCAGAGATGAAGAAATACTGCTGCTTCAGACGAAGTTCCTTGCCCGCATAGTGGTTGTCGTTCGGGTAGAGGACTTCGGTGATCGTATTTGCAAGATTCTGCTGCTCGACAGCCTTGTCATAGTGACCTTTGTCAAATGAAGAAAGCTCGAAGTCAACGATCGCTTCCGCGTCCCAGATACGAAGCGTATTGACGACCCCGTTCTTGTAGCCGACGATCGGAATATCATACGGCACCGCGCGTACAGATGAGTAGTTCTCATAGATATAATCGTTCTTGCCCTTAGCCGGATTGTACTCGACACGGGTATTGCCGCCGAAACGGACGACCTGCGTATGCTCATGGCGCTTGAGCTCGAACGGATAGGAGTGATTCAGCCAGTTGTCCGGCACTTCTTCCTGGAAGCCGTTCTTGATCTTCTGCTTGAACATACCGTAATGATAGCGGATGCCACAGCCGTAAGCGTGATAACCGCCGGTAGCCAGAGAATCCAGGAAGCAGGCTGCGAGACGGCCGAGACCGCCGTTGCCGAGAGCCGGATCCGGCTCCTGATCCTCAAGAGCGTTGAGGTCAAGGCCAAGCTCGTCGAGAGCTTCCTTCACACCCTCATACTCGCCGAGGTTCAGGAGGTTGTTTCCGAGCGCGCGGCCGATCAGGAACTCCATGGAAAGGTAGTAGACGATCTTTGTCTCATTTTCTTCGAATCTCTTGCAGGAGCTCATCCACTGATCGATGATGTCGCCCTCGATGACATTTGCAACTGCCTGATAAAGTTCCTGCTGATTGGCATCCTCAAGATCTTTTCTATAGAGCATACGCATACTGCTGCGAACTTCATCTTTAAAGGCTTTCTTATTAAATCTTCCACGCTTAATGAAAGTTGTATTATTCTTAAACAAATGTATTTCCCCTTTCAACTGTCAGTTTTTCTCGACACCGAGAGTCACAGGCTCGGAATTGATCTTCCAGCTCTTCGTGTATCCGCCGGTGCTACCGAACACGAACTCGTCAGCGAGCACGTCTCCGGAAATCGCTTCCTTATTATCCTGCATGATCTTCTCGAGCTTCTCATTGCCCTCCGCATAGACCTTGATGCGATCCATGACCTCGAATCCGGCTTCCTTGCGCATTGTCTGGATCTTGGATACCAGCTCGCGCACGAAACCTTCCTCAAGGAGTTCCGGGGTGAGATGCTTGTCCAGAACAACGGTGATGCCGCCGTAGGACTGTGTCTCGAAGCCTTCTGACTGTGCTGTATCAATGAGCAGGTCATCCCTCGTCAGCACGACCTCATTGCCGTTAATGTCAAGTGTAAGCTCACCTTTCTCATTCAGCTCGGCCATCGCAGCCTTGCCGTCAATCTCTGTGAGAGCTTTCTTAATACCGCCGAGCAGCTTGCCGTACTTCGGTCCGACTGTTCTCATCTGCGGCTTAAATGTATAGTCGACAAAACTGTCGGCCTCGGATGTGGCCTCGTAGGATTTTACGTTCAGCTCGTCGAGAACGATCTGCTGATAGAAATCCGGGATGTCAAAGTCAGCCTTCACCATCATGCGGGCGATCGGCTGGCGGTTCTTGATACCGCTCTCGTTTCTTGCCGCGCGGCCGAGAACGACGATGTCAAGGACATGCTTCATGTTGGCCTCAAGCTCTGTATCGATCATAGCCTCATCGCAGACCGGGTAGTCGCAGAGGTGGATGGATTCCGGCGCGTCCTTGTCAATTGTCACGACAAGATTCTGATAGATTTCCTCTGTCATGAACGGGATCATCGGAGCGGAGAGCTTGGAAACCGTAATAAGGCATGTGTACAGAGTCATATAGGCATTGATCTTATCCTGCTCCATGCCCTTTGCCCAGAAGCGGCTGCGGCAGCGGCGGACATACCAGTTGGACAGGTCGTCAACAAATGCCTGAAGAGCCTTGCCTGATTCCGGAATTCTGTAATTTGTCATATTGTCATCGACGGCTTTGATCGTTGTGTTCAGTCTGGACAGGATCCATTTGTCGATAACTGAAAGCTTATCGTACTCAAGCGAGTATTTCGTTGCGTCGAACTCGTCGATATTGGCATACAGCGTGAAGAACGCGTAAGTATTCCACAGAGTGCCGAGGAACTTCCTCTGGCCTTCCTGCACAGCCTTGCCGTAGAAGCGGCTCGGAAGCCACGGGGCAGAGTTGACGATGAAATACCAGCGGATCGCGTCTGCGCCGTACTTGGCCAGCGCTTCCATCGGATCGACGGCATTGCCCTTGGATTTACTCATCTTCTGACCGTTCTCATCCTGGACAAGGCCGAGGACGATGACGTTCTCGAAGCACGGCTGATCAAAGATCAGAGTGGAAATCGCGTGCAGAGAGTAGAACCATCCGCGTGTCTGGTCGACAGCCTCAGAGATGAAGCTTGCCGGGAACTGGGCCTTGAAGAGGTCCTGGTTCTCGAACGGATAGTGGTGCTGTGCAAATGGCATTGAGCCCGAATCGAACCAGCAGTCAATAACTTCCGGCACGCGGTGCATCTTGCCGCCGCAATGCGGGCAGGTAAGCTCAACACGGTCGATGAACGGCTTGTGAAGCTCGATATCGTCCGGGCAGTTTGTCGACATGGCCTTCAGTTCTTCCTTGGAACCGATCGCGTGCTGTTTGCCGCAGTCGTCACAGATCCATACCGGAAGCGGTGTGCCCCAGTAGCGGTCACGGGACAGAGCCCAATCCTGAATATTTTCAAGCCAGTCGCCGAAACGTCCTTCGCCGATGCTCTTCGGGATCCAGTTGATCTTCTTATTATTGGCTACCAGTTTATCCTTGACCTCAGTCATGCGGATGAACCAGGATTCACGCGCATAGTAGATGAGCGGTGTGCCGCATCTCCAGCAGTGCGGATAGTCGTGCTCGAACTTCGGTGCTGCCGCAAGAAGATTTCTTGCGCGGAGATCCTTCAGGACTTCCGGATCGCAGCTGACTGCGCCCTCGGCGATCTCTTTCTCGGTCGGCTTGCAGCGCATTCCGGCAAATGGAGTCTCCGCCGTCATTCTTCCCTGCTCATCCACGAACTTGATGAACGGAAGGTCATAATTTCTTCCGATTCTGGAGTCGTCCTCACCGAAAGCCGGCGCTATATGAACGATACCGGTACCGTCTGTCATTGTGACGTACTCATCAACCGTTACGAAATGAGCTTTCTTGTGCTGATTTGCAGCAGCCTGTCCGGCGCACTCGTAGAGCGGCTCATACTCCATGTACTCGAGATCCTTACCGACATATCTCTCAAGGATCTCCTTACCCTCGCCGAGGACCTTCTCGACCAGAGCTTCCGCCATAATATAGGTAAATTCTCCGTCAACGACCTTGACATAGCTCTCATGCGGGTTAACGCAGAGCGCGCAGTTGGACGGCAGTGTCCACGGTGTGGTCGTCCATGCGAGGAAATAGAAATCTCCATCTTTCGCCTTGAAGCGAACGACAGCGGAGCGCTCTTTCAGAGCCTTGTAGCCCTGGGCTACCTCGTGGGATGAGAGCGGAGTTCCGCAGCTCGGGCAGTACGGGACTACCTTGTAGCCCTTGTACAGCAGGCCTTTGTCAAAGATCTGCTTCAGCGCCCACCACTCGGACTCGATGAAATCATCGTGATAAGTGACGTACGGTTTATCCATATCAGCCCAGAAGCCTACGATGTCGGAGAATTCTCTCCACATTCCCTCGTATTTCCAGACGGATTCCTTGCATTTTTCAATGAACGGCTCCACGCCATACTCTTCGATTGCTTCCTTTCCCTCGATACCGATGATCTTCTCGACTTCGATCTCGACCGGAAGTCCATGTGTGTCCCAACCTGCTTTTCTCGGGACAAGTTCCCCCTTCATGGTATGGTAGCGCGGGATCATATCCTTGATAACGCGCGTTAATACGTGGCCGATGTGCGGCTTGCCGTTGGCTGTCGGAGGTCCGTCAAAAAACATATAAGTCGGACATCCTTCTCTCTGCTTGATACTCTTCCGGAAGATGTCGTTATCTTTCCAGAATTTTGCGGTTTCTTTCTCCCGCTCGACAAAATTCATGTCTGTGTCTACTTTTTTATACATGCTCTTGGCTCCTTTTCTCGTCAGGTTTGCCCTATACAGAACGCTATTATACGTTGAAGCGTTATCGCTTGTCAAGGGTGGAGAAAAAGTGGGGCGGGGTGTACCGGGTGCAGGAACAGTTTAGGCAGGCTGGCACGGGGCTCAAAGATGGCAGCACGCATCATCTTCATCGAAAAACGCAGGTCCTTCCCTGCGAGCTAGCGTATGGGCGGCAAGCCGCCTCTACGCGATCTCTCGGTCGGACCCGCAATGTTTTTCTCACGAAGATGGATGCTTTGCTGCCGGAACCGAGGCTCATGAGCAGCCTGCCTGAACTGTCGCCGGGGTCAGCAATTGTAAAACGACAGTAGAAATAATCTTATAAATGATGAAAAGGCTGCCACAACTCTGTGACAGCCTTGATAATCCACTTCTTCCGCGCATTCAGCGGAACTGCTTAGAAGTACCAGTTCGCCCCGATCTGGATGTAATCGCCCGTCCGGTTCGAACTTCTGAAGTTAAGGTAGGTATTGTTTCTGATTCCCTTGGTCAGGCAGTCCTCGACGGCCTTCTTGACGTCGTCCGGAACATTGCCTCCCAGTCTCCTCTGCCACAGCGAAGGATCGGAAACCTTCGGTGAGTAGCAATACTGTCCGTCAGCTGTGAGCTGAGCGAGCGCCGTTGTTCCGTATCCGCCGTAGTTGGCGTCCGCCCGGTTCATCGCCGAGCTGATTACTGCGAGAGCACCCTCGTAGCTCTGGTCATCTTCCTGAGCCACGATAGCCCAGATGAGTTCGAGCTCTTCCTGCGTGTAGGAGGAATCGTCCTTTGCCGATGTTCCGGTGATCGCGATGGAATCGTATCTTGTCAGAGAGTACTTCTCAATGATCCTGCGTATGGAATCCTGATATGTCGGATCCGTCGCGTAGCCTTTGAGACCCACATCAATGACGGTGTCAACGTTCTTCTCGCCCTTGAGTTCCGGATGCATTCCTACTCTGAATGCCGCAAAGTCAGCGATACAGGCTTCAATGTCCTCGTACGTTCTCATCGATTCCGTACCGTAGACATCCTGTGTTCCATCCCACTGCGGTACCGTTCTGAGAGCGGCAGTGCCGGTCCATGGACTCATCCACTTATCATTAAGAAGCTCTTCATTCATGCCCAGGACGTTATTGTCTTCCGGCTGAATGCCTCCGTGGGACGCGCCGTCAAATGATACCCAGCCAGACTCCTGAATTACCTGCGCAATCAGGACCGATCTCAGGAATCCGTACTGCTCGTAAGCTCTTGTAGAGGAAACGGCGATCGACTCAATGATCTGCATCTGAGCTCCCGTATCACCCTCATACGCTCTCTTTCCGAGCTCCACGAGCGAACTTGCCTGCGTCGAGGATGTGCTGTCGTCCGTGATAAAGCGGCATGCCCAGCACACTTTGTCGTAATTGAGATTCGACTCTATGATGCCGGTCGTCGATGATGACGCGTGAATGATCTGACCGTTGCCTATGTACATCATAACGTGGTAGACAACGCCGTCTCGCGCGTAGAAGACCAGGTCGCCCGGAAGCGCATCCTCAACAGCGATCTTTGTACCCGCCTCCGCCTGCTCGTAGGAGCATCTCGGAAGGGAGATGCCGAATGCCGCGTAGATCTGCTGCGTAAATCCGGAACAGTCAGTTCCTTCCGTCAGCGATTCGCCGCCCCACACATAGGGATTGCCCAGGAACTGTCTCGCGTAGCTGATCATCGCCTGACGATCCGCGCTCGCCGTCGCTGAGATGTAATTATAGGTCGTCGGTATATCCCGCACCGTTGTCATCGTGTAGCGGAAAGCCTTGTTGTTGGCCGGGGCGATCAGCTGCTTTGCCAGCTTCATTTCGCTCTCGCCGCCTTGAGAACTCACATACTCCTCGGCTTCCTCGCCCGTGACCAGGTACTCTCTCTGGACAAAGCCTCTGACCGTACCCGACTCGATATAGACCCACTCGGGATCCGAGTCATCAATGACATAGCACAGGTTCTTGCTGTAAAGAACACCGACGATCTCGTTATTCTTGCCTTTTCCTTCACGGATGTTCAGGAAATAGTTGACATCGGCATACGCATAGGCTTTGGCTATCTTCGTGAAGCCCGCAAGCTCCGGGTTCACGATTTTGGCAAATGCCTGCGACGGCGTCCTCACCGTATAAGACCTGGCCGGCGCAGGAACGACCTGCGCGATCGGCGCGTAAGTGACTGTGATACTTGTATCAGCGGTGATGGTTCCCGAAACGGAGCTCTTATCCGGCTTATAGCCTGCCACCGACGGTGACGCGACGTTGTATGCCGCTCCCTGCTTCAGCGTCCCTACATATGTATCCGCGATACGTCCGCC
The DNA here is from genome assembly GCA_045112915.1 of Lachnospiraceae bacterium. Classification (GTDB taxonomy): domain Bacteria; phylum Bacillota; class Clostridia; order Lachnospirales; family Lachnospiraceae; genus Chordicoccus. The sequence goes on along the minus strand of JBGUIK010000111.1, from coordinate 114,951 downwards.
TCCCTGACGCACATAAGATATAGTCAGTGTAAATTCTTTATCCGCGGCTTTCGTTGCCGCGATGGCGGTATATGTGACTGTTATAGTCTTGTCCGAAGCTCCCATCTTACCGGTGACCGCCGCGGCAGACGCCTTGTAGCCCTTAATGGCCGGAGACGTGATGCTGTAGCTTTCGCCGGCTTTATAATTGCCCCGATATGTACTGGATGCAGCCTTACCATTATCGTACTTATAAATAATAGAAAGAGTATAGGAAGTCTTCGTACTGCCTGAATCTGTCGCACTCGGATCGTCCGGCACTGATATCTCGGATTCCCCCGGGTCAGCCGGAACCGATTCATCCGGTATGCCGGAACTGTCCGTATCAGTCACGGTGCTGCTGTCCGTATCAACCGCCGCGCTGCTGTCTGTGTCAGTCGCGGTGCTGCTGTCCGGGTCAGCCGTACTGTCCGCGGGACCATCCGCACTGCTCGTGCCGGGATCGTCTGCGGCAGATCCGTCTTCTGATTTAGTGTCCTCTTCTGTCACTGTGGATCCGGCACCGTCTGTATCCCCTTCATCAGACGGAGCTGAATACGAAGTGTCACCGCCGTAATCTTGACCGGGACCCCCATCCCCTTCGGAAGATCCTGCGTCATCTGTGTCAATCGTAACAGCGCTCGACGCTGACGGTGTGGTCGTAAGATAAGAGACCGTTGTCTGCTCTGAATTCTGCGCATCCGCCACCGAAGATTCACTTCCGGACGCGTAAGCTGTCGATGGATTGACAAGAGATGTCATCATTACGCCGGCGAGAAGAAGACTCAATATCTGTTTTCTTCTGCTCAATTTCTGTGGTTACCTCCCCGTTATATGCTCGCAAATGTAATTTTCACGCCAGTCTGGGGTCAGGGCACACTGCCCCCATTGAGTCATACACTGTAAATTATAGCATCCATTTTTTCAAATGTCATTATTCATACACCGATTATTTGTGATACTTCTGTGAAAAAAAGCTTCATTTGCCCTTTTTATGACGTCTCTCCCGGATCGCGTCCTGCTTGTTCCGGATTTTCTCCGCGTCGCCCTCGCTGATCATTTTTGTCGTCTTGATGACAAAAATCTTTCCTGAATTGGCCTTCCGAAGGCGGACTTTGCTCTTTATATAGCCGTGGTCCGGACAAAAACCTACTGCAAAGTGGTTGCGCCCGTTATCGGAGAACCATTTGACTTTTCTTTTGGCGTTCTTGTGACAGACAAAGCAGCGGATCGCGGTGATTTCCCGATCCTCCATAGCCGCCTCCTTTGTCGCGAATTCCCTGGAGATGAATTTTTCATATGTCCTGTAACGTATCAGGATCTGCTCCGCCTTCGTCTTCGGGGTGCGGTAAGTATCAATTGAGAAGTCCTCATGTATCACTTCATCGGGGATCATGCTCAGGATCCTCGCCGTGTATACCGAGTCATCGAGTGCCTGGTGGAACTCGCCGCTCTTCTCCACATGAAGAAAATCCGCTGCATACTCCAACGATCTTCTGTCCTTTCGGGTCTCATAGGCTATCGCGAAGAGCTTCTGTACATCCTCATAGATGACCGGGCCTTCAATGAAGCTGCTCATATAATAAAAATCCAGATTGCGCTGAAGTTCAGTCAGATCCAGCGTTCCCCAGGTGCAGAATCTGTAGTCGCTGCCGCACCATTTGAAAAAGGCCTCCGCGGCTTCCGGAAACAGGATCCCCTCTTTCTCAAGCTCCTCCAGGGAGACCGCTATTACCTCTCTGGTCCTGAAGTGGATCCTGCGGTAGACGACCGGCTTTACGAGCTGGTGGAAGGTATCAATGATTTCCTTCTTCTCATTCATTTTGACTGCTCCGAATTCGATGATTTCAAACGGCAGTTTTTCATTTTCACGGTCCTTTCCGTAGGGACACTGGTTCCACTCGAGGTCGAGAACAATATAATTCATGGGGATCTCCGATTAATATGATGTGCTTTTTCCGCTATCACAATTCAAGTCTCGCGGAGCGTATATCTCAGCGGGAATTTTTATAATTATATAGAATAATCAAAATCAGCATGGATGTCCAGTGTAGAGACCGATCTTTTTACTTAGGGCTGCTTAAGAAAGCAGCAGTTCAGACCGGCTGTATCGCAACTACGTTTCCGGCGCAAAGCATCCATCTTCGTGAGAAAAACATTGCAGGTCCGACTGAGAGATCGCGCAGAGGCGGCAAGCCGCTTCTGCGCAAGCTCGCAGGGAAGGACCTGCGTTTTTCGATGAAGATGATGTTTGCGCCGGATCCCGGAGCTTCGATACAGCCTGTCTGAACTGCCGCCACTAGAAAAACAGGGCTGTCGCACTAGACTGTGTCACCACTATATATGGCAGACATTTGCAAATAATGTCTGCCATATATAGTGGTGGCGCGCCTTAATGCGACAGCCCCAGCCAGCTGATTCCGATGTCAGCAGATTATCTTGCCCGATAGAGGAATGTCACGATCTGCCCTCTCGAGCAGTTCTCATTGATGCCGAATTTTCCTTTCAGCGGTCCCGATGTAAAGCCATTCGTGATCTTTTTCTGGTAACCCCAGAGTATCGCGTTGTAGAAGGCATGTGACTTCGGAACATCCGGGAACGGTGTCTTGGCTACCGCCTTCGGTGCCGGCTTGTTCTTGAGCCGCCAGAGGAACATCATGCACTCACCCCGGCTCACGTTGCGATTGATACCGAATGTGCCGTCCGGATAGCCCTTGGTGATACCTTTCTGAGATCCCCAGAGTATAGCATTGTAGAATGCATGCGTTGTCGGAACATCTTTAAACGGAGATTTCGAGACCTTTTTCGGTGCCGGCTTGTTCGAGTATCTCCAGAGGAACATCATCATTTCGCCGCGGGTGCAGTCCCTGTCGACGCCGAATGTGCCGTCCGGATAGCCCTTGGTGATGCCGGCATTTGCAGCCCAGTAGATGGCATTATAGAATGCGTGTTTCGGATCCTGAACGTCCGAGAATCCGGCAGACGGCGTAGGCGTAGGAGGAACTGTCCACTCTGCGGTGATTGTCAGAGGGAACATCCCCGGATCATCAACATAGGAGCCCGCAGAGTCCTTTTTGACAGAAAGCGATTTAAGTTTTGTCTCCATCGCGCTCGTCCAGACACTGCTCCCCTTCCAGGTCGAGGAAATCATCCATCCTTTAAATGTATACCCGTCCCTCGTCGGGCTCGCAGGCACATAGAACTTGCCGTTCTCCGACTCGTTCATAGATACCGATCCTGAACCGTTGTTCAGATCATACATTGCGCCATACACGATTTCTCCCGTAACGTTCCTGACTTCGCACGGCTTGCTCGGCCAGAAGAATTGCAGCTTGACCACTTGAATATCCGCATCGTTTCCTATAGTCAAAGTGCCGCCGACCGACATCTTGTATGCCACAAATAATCCGTTTACAGTAAGGACGCAGTCCTCTGTAAGCACGTCCGATGTACTGATGAAACAGTCTGTCGTGAAGGAGACTCCCGAATTTATATAGACACTCTCATCGAGATTGAGGACCACTTTGCCGGTCGTATCCATCGAATCCGCGATGACGAAGAATTCCGGCTCCGGCTCTTCTTCCGGCTCATCGTCAAATGGTTTCTGCAGAGTAAGTCTGAATCCGTCAATTTCCGGCTTTGTGCTCAGCTGCTTCATCTCCGCTGAGTCGAATACGGACACCAGGACCCTGATTTTGCTGCCCGCACTGAGTGAGGCCTTGATCTGGGAGGCGACGTCCTGCCTTGCCGCAAGGCTGCCGTCTTCACTTGCCATGGCCACGGGTCCTGTCACAATAAATCCATCGCCCTCTAAGCTGCCGGAATTTCCGTACCATACATGATTCACCCCATCAGGGTCCTGATAGCTGCCGACGCTGAAGAGACCGTTCATCGTGAGCTTTCCGACATCGTCATTAAAAATCGCTGTGCCGAACCGGCTGACCAGATTTCCGCCCGGCTCCACAGTGAGCTCACCCCTGTTATGGCAGTCAAAGCCCTGGGTCGTTGCCAGCGTGGCATCAGTCTCAACGATCACCGCGCCTCCGTTAGCAATGTAAAACGATGCGGTGCAGTCTCCGCCCTGGGCTACCGTGAAAGTTCTGCCGGCAGGTATGTAGAGCGTTCCTCTTGTATCAAATTCCGGTCCGTCGCTGACCGTGATATCGGCATCCAGATACGCTCCCTTTTTGTGGGCAGGACCCGCCAGCTGCTCCATCTCTTCATAGGAATGAACTTTGGCGAGGACCCGGACATCATTTGCCTCCTCTCCCACTACAGAGAGCACCTGGTCTAATGCGGCAAGGCTGTCCTCAAAGCTGCCACTGTATTCGTGATAGAAGATATCTCCGATGACAACAAATCCCTCACCCTCTAGTGAGCCTTCATTTCCGATCCACATGTGTCTTGTGCCGTTTGACTCCTTATAGCCGTTGCAGAAAAACACACCGTCGAGCTGCATATATCCGTCGGCGGCATTAACGATGGAGGCACCCATCTGGCTTTGGATCACTGCATCGGGCTCGACAATCAACTGACCGTGATTGACGCAGTCATCGCCCATTGTCGTATAGAGCCTGCCGCCGGACTTTACGATGACTTTGCCGCCCTGCTCGATCTGGAACGACACCTCCACCAATCCGCCGGCCTCAATTGTGAGCGTCCTGCCGCGAGGAATCCTGAGGAACCCTCTTGATTCAATCTTCTGTCCGTCAACAATTGTTATATCTGCCGCCAGCCGGGCAACATCGATCCAGACGATATTATTTTCATCCGGCTCTTCCTCATTGTGGCTGAGGGCTTCTTTCATTTGCTCATACGTCGTCACATCTACCGGATCTGCGGGCAGCCACTTTGTATTTTCATCCGGCTCACCTGCCAGGACTGCGCATGGCTTCATACAGATGAACAGCATGAGTGCTGCCATAAGGCATATTAGCGGATACAGCATTTTCTTCATGTTGATTACCACCTTTCCCATTTATAGTATAGATATTTCAGACACTTCCCGCACGCAGCCACGGAGCAGTCACAATTGCGATTCCGACTGACCGAAAGTCGGCGTTTAGGCAGCTTTAGATACTTAATTTATGATATCGTTTTACGGCAAAAAAAAGGTGTGCACAAAGCACACCATAGCTAAATCCAAAATCCTTCTTTGCGTTATCCGATAGTTTTTCCTCAGACGCGACATTTCTGCAAATGTACTCTCAAGGCGTAACAGTTCAGACAGGCTGCATCTGGCAGTTCGTTTCTCCGGCAGCAAAGCATCCATCTTCGTGAGAAAAGCATTGTAAGTCCGACCGAGAGATCAGAAAATGCTACAGCATTTTCTAAGCTCGCAGAGAAGGACTTACGCTTTTCGATGAAGATGATGTTTGCGCCGGTTTATGAAACTTCCCTGCAGCCTGTCTGAACTGTTACCTCAAGGCATCTAGTCACTCTCCCTGCTGCCCGCCGAACACCCTGTCAGCGTCCGCAAGTATGCTGGCAGCCTCGCCCTTCGTGATATCGCCCGGGCGATTCACATCCTGACCGATTCCATGCTTTTCCGCGAAAGCGAGGGCAACCCGGACTCCGGGATAATATCCGTTGTCATCCGATAGACTCGACCAGTCCGCGACTATCGCCGGGTCATACAACTTAATCGCCGCATATATGACCACATCGCGGTCCATAGTCTGCGCGTCATCCCATCCCCAGGGGAGGAAAAACTCTTCGCTCTCCCGCGGAATATCCGTGTTGATACCCCGCGCGTAATCAGGATCGAGTCCGTATACGTCTATAAAGACCTCCCGGAGAAAGCCTGCTGTAGCCTGGCCCTCAGTATCATCAAAGAGCTCTGTATCAAAATGCTCCCGCATATACTCCACAGCCTGCCGGATCTTTTCGTCATCGCTCTGATAAGCGGGTACATGATCGGAAGTAAACGGGGAGTAGGTCGCCTTCTGATAAGCTTTAAGGCCTGCAAATAACGCTGCAGCGCAAATCACCGCCGCAGCAAGCCCCAATCTGATCCGCCGGAAAAGCTGTGCTTTCGGGTTGGCAGACATGAGGTCCTTCTTCACAGTCTTCATATCCGCGTAGCGTTTTTCGGGCGAGAACACCGTACACTTACCTATGATCCTCTGCAACGGCTCATAGACCCGGATATTCTTATTCTCTCTTATGCTCCCTGTCAGAAGGAAGCGGAGCAGCACACCGAAAGAATAAATGTCCGCCCGGGCATCCGTCTGTGCAAATCCATACTGCTCCGGCGGCGCATACCCCCTCGTCCCGTAAAAAACTGTGTCCGAATCGGCCCCCTCCTTATAGATCCTCGCAATATCAAGGTCAATGAGATACACCTTTCCGTCACCGTCGATAACTACGTTCTCCGGTTTCACATCCCGGTGAATAACCGGCGGATCGAGTCCGTGAAGAAAAATAAGAATATCGGCGAGCTGCTCGCAGATCCCGACAATCTCCTCCTGCATAAGTTCACGCTCACGGACTATCTCACTGAGTGTCTCACCGCTGACATACTCTCTGAGAATGCAGGTGTACTGCTCATTTCTGTACTCTTTGACAAAGTGGGGAATCCGGGGATGGTCAATATTTCTGATTGCGGATTCCTGTGCGTTCGGCTCATAGACTGCATTTTCAAAACATTTAGCGACCACCATATCACCGCTGTCTTTTTTTCGGCAGAGGAAGGTCTCCCGCCCGGCCCGGCTTGCCAGGCACTCCATCTGGTCGTACTCAGAAAGGAAAGCCTCGGGATATCCGTACTGTGAGAAGGTGGTCTCAATGATGGACGATAGTTTACTTGTCATATCACTCATTTTTTCTACCTCCGAGAAGAGGAAGACCGTAATCACTGAGGGCTAACTGGGTCTCGACAATGCTGTAACCGTGGTGCAGGCAGAAGATGATGACCATGTCCCTTTTCACGCGGGGGTGCAGCGGCGATTTTCTCGCTATTTTGAGCAGCGTCTGCGCTCTCGCGTAATCCGCTCTGAATCCGAACGCGAGCATGAGCACCGTGTCGCGGGACGGGTTCCGAATTCCGCGGAACAGTTGATGACCGTAGGATTTGTCGAGGTCCGCCCTGTTGATGACCCTCTCCGGGGCTTCCCCCATCGATTTGGCCAGCTGGGTGATGTATTCCGCAAATGTCGGCATCCCCACCTCTCCCGTATCCATCGTCATCAGGTGCTCTAGGCTCGACTCCATGAAAAGCAGCCGGAGAAGCTCCTCGGAATTCATATCTTTTTCCTTATTCAATAATCGCTCCTCCTTTCGGCAGCTCGGTTCAGACAGATTGTATCGAAACTCCGCTATCCGGAGCAAACATCATCTTCATGTGACAGTTCAGACAGGCTGTTCTTGTAGATCGTTAACGGCGCAAAGCATCCATCTTCGTGAGAAAAGCATTGCTGGTCCGACCGAGAGATCAAAAGGCTTTAGCCTTTTTGGCTCGCAGGGTAGTGACCAGCGCTTTTCGATGAAGATGATGTTTGCGACGTATCTCAGACCCTGAACAGCCTGTCTGAACTGTTATATCTTCATCGATTCAATGTCGGCATTTCTCTCACATCTATTGACGGGCATGACCGGTTTTGATAATCTTATGTCACCCGCTTCTTTAGCGCGCAGAACACTGCCTTGTCGCAGTGCTCCACTTCAAATACTATATCTGATTCGGCTCTGCTGTCAAGGCGCCTGCACGGCTCCGGCCTATCAGATCAGAAAGGAACCCATTTATGAAAGACGTATCTTTAGCCACCATTGAAGCGTTCCGGGAAATAACCGCCAAATCTCCTCTGGACCACGCCATCACCAACGCCCTGACAAAGCACAACGTAAAAGACATAGCTTTTACGAACAGAGGACTCGATGAATCTCAGTTCCAGTTCTCAGTTGAGATTCCCACTATGGCTGTGACCAACCAGAAACAAAGCGGCCGCTGCTGGATCTTCGCCGCCCTCAATGTCTTCCGCGAAAAAATCGCAAACGACTGCAACATTGAAAAGTTCGAACTCTCCCAGAACTATACTGCTTTCTGGGACAAATTCGAAAAAATCAACTTCTTCTACGAGGCTATGATCGAGCTTGCTGACAGACCTCTCACAGACCGCCTGGTCACCTTCCTCCTCGACTCCGCTATCGGCGATGGAGGGCAGTGGAACATGTTCGTCAATGTCGTCGAAAAATACGGTGTCATCCCGAAAGCCGCCATGCAGGAAACCTTCCAGAGCAGCCATACAAGAGATATGAATCGGCTGATCAACATACTTCTTCGTAAAGGCGCTCTCGCGCTCCGCGAGGCTGCTGCAAATGGCGAAGACACGGAAGCTGTCAAAAACACCTATTTGAAAGATGCATATCGTCTCCTCACCATGTGCTTCGGCGAGCCGCCGAAGGAATTTGACTTCGAATACACCGACAAGGACAAGGTCTATCACGTTGACCGAAAGCTCACACCCTACACCTTCTACGAGAAGTACATTGGCTTCGATCTGAGATCCGATTACGTCGGCATCATCAACTCCCCGACAGAGGACAAGCCTTTCTATCAGAACTGCACGATTGATTATCTGGGCAACGTCGCCGGCGCGCCGCCCGTCACATATCTGAACCTTCCGATGGAGGATCTGAAGGATCTGATTGTGAAGCAGCTGAAAGACGGAAAGGTCGTCTGGTTCGGTTCTGATGTGGGATTCATGGGTGAGCGCGAGATGGGCATCTGGAGCGACGCAGTTTTCGACTTTGACGGAACGCTCGGCATTGACTTCTCCATGACGAAAGAAGACAGCCTCAACATCCGCCAGTCCGCCATGAGCCATGCGATGGTAATTACAGGTGTCAATCTCGATGAAAACGGCACGCCGAACCGCTGGAAGATCGAAAACAGCTGGAGCGATGAGCGCGGCGAGAAGGGTTACTATGTGATGAACGCCGGCTGGTTCGACAAATATGTCTACCAGGCGGTCATTGAGAAGAGCTATTTGAACGAAAAGCAGCTTGCTGCTCTCGAGACAGAACCGCTGCACTTTATGCCGTGGGATCCGATGGGGACGCTGGCTGAGTAAGAAAAAAGCAACCGCCACTCGGCAAAGTGACGGTTGTTTAAAAAAATAACCCATTAACTTACTGAGACCAACCGCTTGTCGCAGTGTTCCTCTTTCATTATTAATGATAAGGCATCTCTCAGTCTTTGTCAAGTTCAGCAGCTTTTCACTCCGCCGTCCACCCTGACAGATACGCTTCCTGCTCCGGTGTCAGCACGTCGATAGTGATACCCATAGCCGCAAGCTTAGCACGACCAATCTCATCATCAATAGAATCCGGAATATCATAGACACGAGTTTCGAGCTCATCTCTGTGCTCTGCCAGCCACTTAAGGCTCAGAGCCTGCACCGAGAAGGACATATCCATGATCTCAGCCGGATGGCCCATGCCGCAGGCAAGGTTCACGAGACGGCCCTCGCCGAGGACATTCAGAGTTCTTCCGTCCGGAAGGGTATAGCCGATGATATTCTTTCTGCGCTCTTCTGCTTTCACAGCATTCGCGCGAAGGTAGGCAACGTCGACCTCGCAGTCAAAGTGACCTGCGTTGCAGAGGATTGCCTGGTCCTTCATGACAGCAAAGTGCTTCTCTGTGATAACGTCCTTGCAGCCGGTGACAGTGACAAAGATGTCGCCGTACTTTGCGGCCTCATCCATCGTCATGATGCGGAAGCCGTCCATAGTTGCGTCGAGGGCTTTGAAGGGGTCGATCTCGGTGATGATGACATTTGCACCCATACCTTTTGCCCGCATAGCGGTGCCCTTGCCGCACCAGCCGTAGCCTGCGACTACGACTGTCTTGCCGGCAACGATCAGGTTGGTCGTATCCATGATCGCGGTCCAGACCGACTGGCCTGTGCCGTACTTGTTATCATAATAATGCTTTGCCTTGGCATCGTTGACTGCCATCATCGGGCAGGGAAGGATGCCCTCGCGCTCACGAGCTTTCAGGCGATGGATGCCGGTCGTTGTCTCCTCGCAGCCGCCGATGAGCCGGTCTGCGTATTCCTTGCATCTCCCGCCGAGAAGATTGATCAGGTCGCCGCCATCATCGACGATGAGGTGCGGATGGCAGGCAAGAGTCTCTGCCAGCAGATCTTCATATTCTTCCGGGCTGACACCGTACTTTCCGAATGTCTCAATTCCCATTTCCGCGACCGCGGCAGCCACGTCATCCTGTGTGGACAGAGGATTGCAGCCTGTGAGATAAACTTCTGCGCCGCCCTTCCTTAGGACCAGACCCAGATTGGCGGTCTTGGCTTCAAGATGAACGGAGACAGCGATGCGCATGCCTTTGAATGGCTGCTCTCTCTCGAACTGCTCCTCGATCTTGGAGAGGGCCGGCATAAAGGATCTGACCCACTCGATTTTCTTTCTTCCTGACGGTGCAAGGGATGCGTCTTTAATATTGCTCATATGATTTACCTTTCTTTTCTTATCTGCAGGAGCTTCTCAAAACAGTACATTCAGCTGCTATTTTAAGTCCAGCTCGTGATTCTCAATGTAGTATACAGGCCATAGTCAGCTGTCATGATCTCACTCCAAGGCCAGACGCGGAATTCGTATCATGTTCAAGACTCGATCCAGACCATTTCACAGATATGTATCCACCATCTTCTGCACTTCATATCTGACACGCTCCGCGTCGATCGTTGCAAATTCCCGATTCCTCATGACGAATTTTCCGCCGATCATGACGGACTTCACCTCAGATCCGTTTGCAGAATAGCAAAGGGACGACATAATATTATTAGTCGGGAACATAGACGGCTCCGTGAGATCAACGAATACCAAATCCGCCTTAGCGCCGTCGCTGATCTCGCCAAGCTCGCCGCTTCTCCGGAGGGCACGGGCGGCGTTGACCGTAGCCATGCGAACCACCTGATCCGCCGGAGCAGCCGTCGAACTTCTCTGCACTCCCTTGTGGATCAGGGAGACGAGGCTCATTTCACGGAACATGTTCAGCGTATTGTTGCTGCATGTCCCGTCGGTGCCGATTGCGACGTTGATGCCTGCATTTGCAAAATCGCAGACAGGAGCAAATCCATTCCCAAGCTTCGCGTTCGAAGCCGGATTCGTGACGACAGTCGACCCGCTGCGCGCTATAATGTCGATGTCATCATCCTGCATCTGGACACAGTGGGCAAGGATCGTGTGGTCACTCAGGAATCCGAGATCATTCAGGTAAGCGACCGGTGTCTTTCCGTGCTGCTTCCTGCAATTATTCACCTCATTAAGGCTTTCGGACAAATGCGTCTGGCGCAGCATCCCGCGCTTCTCCGATTCCTCGACGACCTGCGTGAGAAGCTTGGTCCCGCAGCTGTAGATCGCGTGGGGCGAGAGAATGAACTTCAGAAGGTCTCCTTCATACTTCTCCTTCTCCTCAATAGCCTGGGAGAATCGGCTCCATCCGTCCGCATACAGATCATCTCCGACCAGGCCTCTTCCGATATAGCCGCGGACACCCGCCTCACTCGCTGCCCGGCAGGACTGCTCGTGGAACATATGCATGTCGACAAAGCAGGTCGTGCCTGTTCGCAGCATCTCCATCATAGCCAGAAGGTTGGTCCAATAAGCGCCCTCCTTCGGCAGTGTGTCCTCAACGGGCATGACTCTTTTAAAGAGCCACTCGGCAAAGTCGACGTCATCAGCGTAATTGCGCATGATCGTCATATACGCATGTGTGTGCATGTTGATGAGACCGGGCATGACAAGGCAATTGCCCGCGTCAATGATCTCGAAGTTATCGGAAGTCTCGTCCGCGGTGAACCGGATCGTATCACCAACAACATAAATGTCTTTCTTTTCGATGGCCAGGACACCGCTTTCATATGTCATGACCTGTCCGCCGGTAATCTTATAATTCATAAAAACCTCTTCACCTTATGTCGCTTTTCCTGCATTTCACAGCCTTCAACATATTTCATTCAGGGCTCTCCATCGATTCTCGCTTGTGGAGCATATGTCCTGATCATGTTCTGAGACAAAACTGTACCACAAGAACCGAATTGAGACAAGGGCTCTGTGAAACTAAATACATTGTATGGAAAGCAACAGTTCAGACAGGCTGTTCTTCAGTTCGTTTCCGGTGCAAAGCATCCATCTTCATAAGAAAAACATTGCGGGTCCGACCGAGAAATCGCGTAAGCGGCTTGTCGCCTACGCAAGTTCATAGGGTAGGACCCGCGTTTTTCGTTGAAGATGATGTTTGTGCCGGATTCTGGACGTGCGTTACAGCCTGTCCGAACTGTTGCCGGTCTTTTATCTCACCACCGGCACCGAACTCGCCTCGAGCTGCTGCAGCGCAGCGATGCGGTCCGCAGTATGAGGATGTGAACTTTTCAGTGTGGCAAAAAGTCCGCTCGATTTTGCCAGATTACCGCCCTCAAGGAATGTCAGCATGGCCTGCAGCTCACGTCCCTTGCCGCATTTGAAAGCAAATTCATCCGCTTTATACTCCTGGCTCCGGCTCGACTTCAGGACCAGCAGATTACCTATTCCGGTCCAGACAGTCATGAAAAGATTAATAAAAATCAAAGTGAGGAAGCTGGAGAGCGAACCCATGATAATCATGAAAAATCCATCTTCTCCGCCGGTAAAGATTCCAACTATTTTGCAAATGACATCCCACACCACGATACCAATCCTGAAGAACGTTATAATGGCCGAGAAAATCAGGTTACCTACAGTGATAAGGAGAATCGAATCCGTATCGTGGTGAGCAATGTGGCCGAACTCATGCTCAAAGGTTGCGAGCAGCATCTCATCGCTCGCAGCCAGAATACCCTTTGTAAAGCAGATTGTTTTTCTTCCGGTCGCAAATGCATTCACCCCCCGGTCATCATTATAGAACAGCTCTATATCATCGGGGATGGTCCTGCCTTCTGAATTCGCTGTGATCTGAGCCCTGCGCTTCGCCTCGTTAAAAATAGGCATGATCCTCTGGATGATTGCGTCATCCGTCAACGGAGAGCAATGGGTCTGGAACCGCAGAATACTCTCGCCGATGGGGGACAGGGCAATAGCGAGTGAGATGATATACACAACAAGACCGACCGGTATCGCAATTCTCACATCCGGGAATATAAGGAAGCAAAATGCAGCTATAAAGACAACATTCATAAGCATATAGATAATGACGGGAATGTTGTGACCCTTAAAAAGAGCACTTAGGAATTCCACAATATATATAGAAGAATTTCCCGACGGCGCTGATGCTGCCGGCACTCCCGGGTCCGGCGTCGCCGGGACATTCGGCACAGGGATATTCTGGGCACCCGCCTGCAGAGACACCTGTGAACCGCCTCTATCAGGATACTTTACTGCGGTTCTTGTCTGTGATCCGCGGACAGCCACCGTCGCGTCTTCATCCATCCTGCCGCCATCTCCGCCTCCCATGAGCACCTGGCGTCGCTGGTGTTCCACATGAGGTTCGCCCTTTCCGACTGAACCTACCGGTGTGCCGCACTCCATACAGAATGCCGCCCCGGGAATCAGCTTTTTCCCGCAATTCATGCAGAATTTCATCTGCTTTTTCGGCTGGGTTTCCTTATGCACTTCAAATTTAGTTCCGCACATGAAGCAGAATTCATCCGCGTCATTGCACTGATTACCGCATGTCGGACATATCTTCATAGTAATGCTCCTTATATCTGTCAAATCACAGCCACCGATCCGTCTGCGCTCACACATCTGCAGCAGTCATGGTAGACTTCGATGAATTCGTATGTACCCCTGGCCGCCAGAGCTCTCGCTCTGGCAAGTTCGGGAGGCATGCTTTCATTCTTCTGAAAATGATGTATGATCCCGCCGGATATGTTAATTGAGTGAACGTCGTACTCCGGTCCGATATAGCACTTCGCGATGATGCCTTCGAGGATCCCGCCAAGCTTGACCTCCGGGAATTCCTCCTGCAGGATCCGCATGATCTCATCTCTCTGGGCGTCATTTCGCGCATGGCTGCCTATGTCGAGCTTCCTCATAGCCTCCATGTATTCCTTAGATCTCGGCTTTCTGAGAAGCCGGTCCAGTTCGAGTTTGGACAGCTGGCGGGAAGCCGTCCGAGCCTCGTTCTTCCTCTCGAGCGAGAGCCCGCTTCCCACCTGCTGGTTCTTTCTGTTTCCTAAAATAGGTCTCGGCATATTGACCTCCGTTCTTATATGTCAGTTATTGGACAGCAGGACCTTTCTGGTCTTGGGTCCCTGTCTCTGGGAGAGCTTGTCCTCACCGATCGGTCTGCCGGAAGCCGGCACAGCCCTCGTGCGTCCCCACTCGCGGATCGCCTCGATCTTCTCGGGGCTGGTCTGTGAGAGAGGCACGACATTGTTGAACGCAGTGAGGAGGGCCTGCTCACTCAAGATGAAATTCGGATTGGATATCTGGCGGTAGGCAAGATCCCTGACTGTTGACTCAAGATCCGCGCCCGTGAATCCCTCAGAGAGCTCTACGAGCCGTTCTGCCAGCGGGCCTGTAAAGTTAAGGCGCAGGTATTTCCTCATGTAAAGCGCAAGTATGTCCATCCTCTCCTTGCTGCTCGGAAGATCGATAAAGAACATCTCATCAAATCTGCCTCTGCGCAGAAGCTCGGACGGCAGCATGCTGACGTCATTGGCTGTCGCGACGACAAATACATTCTTTCTGCACTCCTGCAGCCAGAACAGGAACTGGCCGACCATGCGGGTCGAGACACCTCCGTCGTTGCCCGACCCCGCTCCCGACAGACCTTTTTCAATCTCATCGATCCAGAGGATGCAGGGCGAGACCTCCTCCGCCGTAGCGAGAGCATCGCGAAGCTGCTGCTCGGACTGGCCGACATACATGCCCTGGACAGTCGCAAAGTCCAGACGATAGAGCGGGAGTTTCCAGCTTGCTGAAATAGATTTTGCGGACAGAGATTTTCCGCATCCGGGAACTCCTACAAGAAGAATCCCCCTTGGCGGGCGAAGCCCCATGCTGCGGAGCTGATCACGCTTTTCGGGAGTCATTAGGGCTTTCTTTTCATCCAGCCAGGATTTTAATCCGTCCAGACCGCCGACCTCGCGGTCTTTCGGATCCACCTTAATTCTCTCAAGTCCGGAAATATCCGAGAACATAGACTCCTTAGATGCACGGATCTCATCGAGATCCTCTTTCAGGATCCTTTCCTTGGCAATAAGAGAGGCCATAATATTCTCGGCCTCTATTCTCGTCACGCCTGTGAGCACGGATGCCGCCTCGCGGACATCGGCATAATCCCACTCGACCCTGATCTGACCACGGTAATCATTAATGTACTCGCCGATGATCTGCAGCATCTCTTCCTCCGTCGGAAGATCGATCCGGACAGACATTCCCAGTCTCTGCAGCTGGTTCCAGACAGGCTGGTCGGAGAGGACAATGATTTCGCTGCTGGTCTCATTTGCAAGATTGCAGGTCGCAAGGAGCTGCTTTGCGTCAGCGTTATCACCGCTGATGTCCGGAATTTCAGTCAGGATCATCGTCATGTTGGACCTGCGGCGCATCTGATCGGACATATAGGCGATCGCGCCGTAGAAAGTCGGGTCATCCTCTATCGTTCTGTTGCTTGCGAGGTCGTAAATGCCTTTGGACAGCGAGCTCACGCAGAATGGCAGCTGCAGCTCGTCCGAGACGCTCTTAAGAACCTCAAGCGCCCGGTCTTTCTCTATCGTATTTACGACGATGAACGGGATCCGGGCTTTGGAATATTGGAACAGGAGCTTCCTGCTCTCAGCTGTATCACTCATTGCAGTCCCTCTTTAAATTCTGTTGACCGGATGATTTCTGATCAGAAATCGAAGTTTACCGGTCCTGTCAGACTTAGCGGAATCCTCCAGAGATTTCTGGGCATCATCCGCATATTTTATGACCATGGAAACATATTTCCCGCGGATATCCGAAGGAATCGCGTTCACACTGACGACTCTCTTCATGAGCGCAAGCTCTTTCCTCATGGCGTTCAACGTCTGAAGCAGCCCGCTCTCACCGTTTGCGTGGGCAATATTTCTCTTGAAACGGTCGCCCGCGTCGTCGAGCCGTTTGTTGACTGCCTCGATCATCTTGGACGTAAAGCGCTCCGCGACACCTGACTGCCACGGGATCGTTCCCCTCTCCATGGCGGCGACGACATCCTCATCGCTGTCATGATTCTTGAGCATATCAAAAAGACTGATCCAGTCCGAATATGTCGATGGTGTTCTTATCATACTCTGCGTTTCCTCCTGACCACGACCTGCGGCGGGACAATATCCCAGGCCGGGAGCCCCTTTGCCAGGGCCGACGGCTCACCCTGCTCGAGCAGGCTCATAACAGTCTCGGCATCGCTGACATCTATCTGCTTTTTATTTTTAACTGCGTCAACCGCGGTTGCAAATGCTCCCGCCGCCGCAGTAGCAGTCGTCGCCCCCGCGAATCCTGAGCGGGCAAAACCCGAATAATCTCTTTTCGGCTCCGCTTCAAACGCTGCCCGGTCGTTTCCTGCAGATTCTTCTATCCTGACCGGCTCTTCTTCTTTCGGAGCTGCCTCCTCGAACGCGTCGAATGTCGGCTGTAACGTATGTCTTTCCGGCTCCGCCTCGGCCTTCACAGGCTCCTCCGCCGGAGCTGCCTCCTCGAACGCGTCGAATGTCGGCTGTAACGTATGTCTTTCCGGCTCCGCTGCCGGGGCTGCCTCCTCGAACGCGTCGAATGTCGGCTGTAGCTCATGTCTTTCCGGCTCCGCTGCCGGGGCTGCCTCCTCGAACGCGTCGAATGTCGGCTGTAACTCATGTCTTTCCGGCTCCGCTGCCGGGGCTGCCCCGTTGAACGCGCTGAACATCGGCTGTTCCGGCTCGACCCTGACCGGCTCGACCTTCACCGGCTCCGTCTTCAGGATTTCCTGCACATCCTCCGCCTGCGTTCTCGCAGCAGGTGTCATGAGTTTCGTGCCGCACTTTACGCAGAAGCGGTACCCTGCTTTATTTGCCGTCCCGCACTTTGTGCAGTATATTTTGCCGTTATTAAAAGTATTATCCATGCCGCACCTCCATCAGACATTTGTCCTTACATGACGACGGGTTCCGGAGATTTTTCTCACGTACTGCTCGGGTGATATCTGCTCAAGGAATTCGATTACATCAACCGCTCTGGCATCTTTTTGATTGAACTCCGCAATGAAATCAACAATCTCCGCCATCAGAGCCCGCAGGATTTCAATGCTGCTCCTGGTCAGATTCTCATAGTCCTGAATTATGCGCTGACGGTCGCTCTCTATCGACTTCTTGCTGCTGAAATGCTTCACGACAAAGAATACACCAGCCACCGCCGCTATAATGCCGAGGAAAAGATGACCGGTGAACATCATGAGGAGACCGACTACACCGAACACACCGCCTCCGTACAGGCAGAACTGGTCAAAACCGGACATGACGCACTTTGCCAGTTTTGCGTCCCTCTCCTGCGTAAGCTGCGCGATCATTTTCCCCTCCAGCTCCTGCTCATTTCGGCCGTCCTCAGTCCTGTCTTTAAATGTCCCTATTACAATGTCAATGTACTGGGGGATGTTCATGCGGTTTTTAGCCGTAACATCATTATATGCGCTGACGATCCAGTCTTTGGTCAGGGCAATTGCGAATTTCTGGGTGGAGCAGCTCGCGCCGGACCCCTCCGGATCCATGGCGGCATCTGTGAGCAGCTGAGTGAAATCCTTATGGGTATCGTAGACCTGCTGCTCGGCATCCATGACCGACTTCGCCCGCTTTTCATCACCTTCGAACTCTTTGACCAGCTGCTCATAGCGTCTCTTCCTGCGAAGAGGGAGCTCCTCATCATCAAAGTCGGTGACAAGACTGTCAAGAATTCCGTCAAGCTGCTCTCTCAGAGTAGCTGTAGACGTCTGCTGCTGATAAATATTGATGAAGTAATCCAGCATTGTCCCGTGAAGCTCCGCGCCTTCCATGACATCGACGAGCTGCTGCCAGGTAGGGCTGTATTTCGGAAGATATGTGTAGCCCGATTGATATACTTTTCTCTTGCTCACAATAGCTTGGGACCACTGATTCGTCTGCTGCTCGACAAAACCCGGCTTATTGATCAGATTGTCCATCCACTCATTGATGGTCTTCGAAATGAGACCCTCGGTGTCGGCTCCCATAAGACCGCTGGCATAGGCGTCCAGAATGACGACCGTCTTGCGGTCAAGGTCTTCCTCATCCTGATTGTCCAGATATCTTTTCGTCCACTGAAGGCAGCTGCCTGCCCTGTCCGCTCTTCTGCAGACAAGCGCGAAGAACAGAGATGTCTTCTCATCATTTCTGCGGATGCCTTCCCGAACGGCTCTCTCAGCTATATCTTTTTTGTCGTTGATCCATGCGGCGAGGGCGACAAGGCAGGGAGCAAGCCAATATCCGGGGGTCTGGACCATAAGCTCCTCTGAAATTGTATTGATCGTCGACTGGCGGATCAGCCCCAGATCATCGGCCTGAAGAATGCCCGTCGCTGACCTGCGGACCACATCATAGTGTCCGTATTTCTTGTTAAGCTCGTTGTCGAACTGGACAAGGCGGGTCTCCGCCTGCGCCAGTCTGTTGGCCTTCCCCTGCGAGAGAACATACTCTTCGAATTCTCTGGTAAGGGCGGCCAGCTCATTATTCAGGGCCACGACCTTGTGGTCCACACTGCCCACATTATCCTCGAGATCCTGCAGCTTGTTGCCGACGATCTGAAGATTTCTCTCGATGATCGACAGGTCAGCAACCTCTATGATGCGCTCTGCCATATGGTTCTACCTCCTCATTCATGTACCGATTCCATAACGACCATCTGACGAAAAGATAGTCGGAATCGTTGCCTATTGATCTGCATCTCCGCCGCCAGACAGTCATCGACTGTCCACATTGCTGTTAACGCTGTTCAATTAATAATCCGGGAACTTCCTGTCAGAGTAGTATTGATTCAGCAGCTTGACATTGGCCACCTCATTGGCATTCAGATAATTATCTCCAAATGATGCCTTCGGCACCGTAGGTGAATACCAGTTCTTCTGCTTAAAGTAATTGAGCCAGTTCTCGTTCTGGAAAATATAACCGTGCTTCGCGTATATCTCATTGATACAATAACGCACCTGGCCGGCAGTCATTCCGTTCACATCCCCGTAGGACCATACACGGCTGCCGGAGTCCGGATAGGCAAAGGAGTCTGCTGTGTCATTCGGTATCGATATCGGCTGCCCGGTTGAAGCATCAATTATATTAGGCTGACTGATCGTCTGCGGCGGAACTTCTGTCGGAGTAGCCGTAGGAATCGGTGTCGGCGTTGCCGTCGGGATTGGCGTTGCCGTCGGAATCTCTGTCGGTTCGGGTTCCGCCTCGCCGCCTGCCGCTTTTTCATCTGCCGGAGCTACCTCTGCAGTCTGAGTCTCCTTAGCTTCCTGACCCTCGCTGATCTGCGCAGTCTCTTCCGACGCCGAACTACCTGATCTTCCGACTATCAGCGGGGCGATGAAAAGGAAACCGACAAGTATAGCGGCTATGGCAGCGAATACAATGGCAAATATTGCCGGTATACTCGACTTTTTCTTCCGCCCGTCATCTCCTCCCCGCACATCAGGGACCGGGTAGGCCGGCGGGACCGGCGGAATATCCGACTGCTGATATACTGTCGGCTGGGGTTCCGGCGAATACGGCGGATTTGGATCCGGCGGATACGGCGGATTTGGATCCGGTGAATTCCCCTGGGAAATCCCTTCGAACCTGAAGCCGCAGAACGGGCAGAAGGCTGCGTTCACGGGTATCTTTTCGCCGCAATTCGGACAGAACTTGGATGCTTCTTTGGTTGTCCCCGGTTCATTGTCCCACGAAGTTGTATTCCATGCTGAATCACTCATTGTTATATCTCCCTGTATTATCTCAGTCAGCTCACGGAGCATTTTTCCGGGCAGAAGACCGGACCGCCGCCGTCTCCCTGTTAATAGTATACTCCATGATCTTTCTGCCACTGGTTCAAGGCATCAAAATTGGCTCTCTCATAGCTGTTAAAGTAATTGGCCCGGAGCACATCCCACTGATTGGACGGGCAGACACGGCGGACACTCTGATACCAGCCCTTATCCTCAAACTGGTCTCTCGCATCCTGTGCTGTCTGCGAGGAACTCGTGAACTTGAATCCGTATCTTGCCAGGAGCTCATTGATCGCCAGCTGCGAAAGCTTGTGCATCATGTTGGCATCCGATGACTCCAGCACTTCGTTCATGCGCGCAGTCGTCAGGTATTCACTGCTGCTCTCAGGGAACAGGAAATCAGACGCGTTCGCCTGAATACCGTCATAAATCGTGATGACCTCCGGGATCACGACCTGCGGCTGCGGCGGCACAGGAGTAGCCGTTGGAAGCGGAGTCGCGGTCGGAAGCGGTGTGGGAGTTGCTGTCGGAAGCGGTGTCGCAGTGGGCAGCGGAGTAGAGGTCGCCTCCTGCGCTTCTGCCTGGTTGTTCCCCGTATCCTCAATATTCTCTGCTGCCTGCGCCCTGGCTTCGGCATCATTGTCAGCATTTTCGGTCACCTCGGCAGGCGTCACTGCCTGCTCATTGTTTCCCGATCCCTGATTGCCGAAACCGATCTTCACAAATCCGGATCTCAGGATAAGGAATAGTGACGCTGCTATGACAAGCAGGGACACGGCGATTATTACTATCGGCAGCTTGCTTCCCTGCTCCTCATCATTTTTCTTATTCCTTTTCTGTCCTTGCGGCGGAGGCAGATATGCTCCGTTATCACCGGGCCTATACCCGGGAGCTCCCGCCGTATAGTTCTCCGACTCCGGTGAGGTATATACCGGCTCCGGCGAGGTATATATCGGCTCCGGCGAGGTATATATCGGCTCCGGCGGAGTATTTACCGGCTTCGGGGGCTCCGCGCTAAAGCGGGCTCCGCAGAACGGACAGAATTTCGCGTTGCCCGGGATTTCTTCTGAACAGTTTGGACATCTCATAATTCTACCTCTCAGGTCTGTATCTGGAATTCGTCTTAAGAATCTCGGATCACAATTCATTCCGTGACCCCTATCAAGTGATTATATCATATCTGAGTGCCGGCTCGCACATTTATGATGCAATTTTCACCAAACCGCAGACCGCCTGAAAAAAAGAGAAGCAGGATTTCTCCCGCTTCTCCCAAAAAACTTATATGAGACTGTTTTTATCTTTTCGGCTTATCTCAAATTTCCTGCCCGATCAATCATTAAAGACTGTCCCGGTAATATGATTATCCGAAGTATCTCTCCAGCAGCCCCTTGAATGCCTTGCCATGTCTTGCCTCGTCACGTGCCATCTCATGGACTGTGTCATGGATTGCATCGAGGTTCAGAGCCTTAGCTCTCTTAGCCAGGTCTGTCTTGCCCGCTGTCGCGCCGTTCTCGGCGTCAACACGAAGCTGAAGGTTCTTCTTTGTGCTGTCTGTCAGGACTTCGCCGAGGAGCTCAGCAAACTTTGCTGCATGCTCTGCCTCTTCATAAGCAGCCTTCTCCCAGTACAGACCGATTTCCGGATAGCCTTCACGGAAAGCGACTCTTGCCATAGCAAGATACATACCTACCTCAGAGCACTCGCCTTCGAAGTTAGCGCGAAGGTCAGCCTTGATATCTTCCGGAACATCAGAAGCAACACCGACAACATGCTCAGATGCCCATGTCATCTCTTCGCTCTGCTTTACGAACTTCTCAGCCGGAACTTTACATACCGGGCATCTTTCCGGCGGTGTATCGCCTTCATGTACATAACCGCATACTGAACATACCCATTTTGCCATAGTTTTTTCTCCTTTTTCTGAATTTGAATGTCAGACTCGCCTTTTATCAGGATTAGTTTCTGACTTTCTTTACTTTTCTTAACAATATCACATCCATCGTCAATAGACAACGCTAACTGAGATTAGGTCTTAAAATTATTCCGTCTTCCTGTCTCAGGTCAGACAGGCTTCAGCGAAGTTTCAGAATACGGCGCAAACATCATCTTCACCGAAAAACGCATATCCTTCCTTGCGAGCTTGCGTAGGCGACAAGCCAAGGTGCCTGATTCGTGCTCGCGACGCGAAGCTAGTCCTTTAGGGCACGAAAGGAAGGCACTTTGGCACCCGCCCGAACTGTCACATCTTCCTTTTCTGCTGCCTGGCGGTGATCGCGACCGCTGCGGCAGGACTGATGAGCCTGCCGGCTGTCACGGCGGCCTTCATTCTGAGGGTCGGCACGATAATGGTCTGTCTTCTCAGCATCTGCCGGACCGCGTATCTCACGCAATACTTAGCTGATATTCCGGGAAGGGCAAATTCCACATCCGCTACACTGTTGAACTCGGTATCGACCGGTCCGGGGCAGAGCGCGCCTATATAAACGCGGCTTCCCGACTCCTTAAGTTCTCTGGCTATCGCCCTGGTGAGACTGGTGACATAGGCTTTCGTCGCGTAGTACGTCGCCATGTAGGGTCCGCCCGGCAGCAGCCCTGCGGATGAGGCAACATTCAAAAGATAGCCCTTGCCCTGCTTATCGAACTGCCGCAGAATTCCTTTCGCAAGATGATGAACAGCAGCGACATTCACATCAATCATGGACAGATCCTTGTCGAGATCCGTCTCCGTGAAGACACCGCAGTCACCAAATCCTGCATTGTTGATGAAGACCGCGACAGGCAGCTCCGCGGTCCGCGCAAGGACCCGGTCACGCTCCTCTCTCTCTGAGAGATCAGCGGTCATGATCTCCGCTTCCACGCCGTATCTGCTTTTTATTTCAGCGGCAAGATCCTGAAGCCGTTCTTTTCTCCTTGCGATAATGAGCAGATTAAGTCCTTTTTCAGCAAGGATTCTTGCAAATTCTGTTCCAAGGCCGGAGCTTGCTCCGGTTATGACTGCATAAGATTTCATATAGACACCTTTACTTTCAATTCTCGCTCGCATGACCTGGCACAGGATCCGAGTCAACGTCTGCCGGCAATTGCCGTACACGATTACAGCACAGCCCTTATTCAGCGATCGGTGCCAGCTTCATCAAAGCCGCGTCAGCTCCGCTGCTGCCTGCCTTATCCATCCTCACATGAACGCTTTCAGAGAGGATCACAAATGCCGTGCCGTCATCGAACGGATAAACGAAGCTTTCAACATCGTTGAATTTCGTAATGTAGTCTGTGGACACCCTGTCAAGATAGTGCTCTACGCTCTTTTGGAACTCTTCGTTCGACGCAGCTTCGACGATTTTTTTGGAATCGCCGTCGCTCTTACTGCCGAATTCCGCGAGAATCATTTCAAACATATCATCCCAGTCATCCCAGCAGGAATCGACTTCCTTCCATTTTCCATCGATACTGACCATGCTCCACGCATGTCCGCCGGCTTCCTTCTCATTTGCGCCTGCCATGCCGCATAAGAATACGGCGTCGAGGCCAGCCTGCTGGCAGAGATATACATACGCCAGTGAGTAGCCGTCGCAGACGCAGGTGTTCTTATCGCCCCTGCTGTTCGCTACCAGAGCGCCGTAAGCGCTGTGGGCAAGATCCGCTCCCACCTTGTTCTCGGCGACATAATCATCATAGACGACCATATCGATCAGCTTGTCGTGAATAGCGTCGGCAATTTCGATATTGCTTCCTTTGAGATCGATGTCCTTAAGGAAATCCGCCGCAGCCTGATTAAATGCCTTCATGTCCGTCTCATAATTCTTATACGGCTCGTCATATCCGAGATAGAGAAGCGTTTTTTCGTTCTGCATGAGGGAACCGAAAATCAGGTGATTATCGACATTGGCATACAGCCAGAACAGTTCAGGGTGATCATAGAGCAGAGCGTAGTATGCCGGCGCGATCGTATTCTGATAATACGTGTTATCCAGTGTGGTCTTTACTTCAACTACAGCCACATTGTCCGTGTTCGTCGGATCTTCCGCAAGCATATGAATCGCGTCATAAATTTCCTGCTGCTCGCTGCTCAGCTTGCTGTAAAAGTAGAAGTTCTTCGCGTTATTGACGAGCAGGCTGTCGACCCCGGGCGTGTACGCGCGCATAGCCCGGTCAAGCTCGGCACCCTCTTCCTCCGTGAGTTCCTCCGGAACCGGAGCTTCAAGGTCAACGATCAGGTCGCCGACCGGTCTTCCATGCTCAGCCATGAAAGTCGAGACCGTTTTTGCGAAAGAATCCTCGTCGGCCGCAGCGATCTCCGAGGCAGCTTCCTCAGCTGCCGGTTCAGCCGCCTCCGATTCGGCCGTTTCCATCGCGGCCGTCTCTGCGTCTGTGCTTTCAACTGCCGCCTCCGCGCTCTCCGCTGCCGGCTCCGCGGGAGCAGGAGCCGCGCTTCCGCCGCAGCCGATCATAAGAGAAGCTGCCATCAATACCGATAGTATTCCTGCTATAACTCGTCTTTTCATCATAGATCTCCTTTCCGATTCGTTTAGACTTTGGCAAATGCGAGATTATGTGCGTGCCTCCTGTTCAGTCGGCCAGTTCGCAATTTAAATCGGCATTTTCTTAATTTAATAATAACCAATATCCTTTTTTCTGTAAATATCCGTGTGACCGGGAACCCCATACTCTGCTGTCGCGTTCGAACTAATGCCCAGAGATTCTTTATCCCGGATCACCGCATGACCGCCGCCCACACTCCCGGATAAGCCCGGATCATCCAGAATATCACTTTCCGAGATGCCCGAGAGAGTTATAACAGCGCAGGCATCGTTCTGCACCAGATAATACTGCTTTCTCACAAAATCCTGTTCATCCGCAGTGAACCTGAACGTGCCCTTTTTAACCGTTCGACCGCCAATCGTCACGTCCTCCGCTTCCGCTTCGGCGCCGGTGTATGCGGTCTCACAGAAAGATTTGTAAGACTGATAAAGGCTTTCCGCAAACTCGGCGGCAGCCCCTTCGTACATCTCCCCCTCATACACATAGAGACGAAGATCGATCATCGTGTCATAGCTGTCATTAATCGCCGCAAATGCATAAATCGGCTCTTCATTCAGAAGGATCTCTTTAGCCGCTCCGCCGTTATAGGAAGTCATTTCATCGTCATTAAAGAAATGCCACCCTTCCGGAAGCTGCCAGTCCATGCCGAAGCCTTCATTCACGTAACGTCCGCCTTCATATTCGCCTGAGTATTTTTCCGCAAATGCAGCCATCTTCTTCCCGACATCTTCAGCGCCAAGCTTCATATAATCGTACGTATCCCGGCCTTCTTCCGCCTTATAGACCAGATTGATATCCTCTTTACTGTCCGATATGCCCTCCGGGCTCATTATAAATCTAACAGATACAAGGCTGCCGTTCTGCTCTCCTTTACGATAATCCGCGCTCCCATAGCCCACCGACGTCATCCCGATTCCAGACAGGTTCCCTGTTTTCCGTCGGGACTTAGACTCTTCACCGCATAGATACTCTTCCAGCGCCTCTGCCCTTGGAACCGTGAACGACTGTCCGTCCTCTTCGCGGTCGATCCTGGCATAGACACCTGTCTCGATTTTATCTATGCTGCCCGGCATAAGCGCGCCGACATAGGCATCGATGATCTCATCGATAACTGCTCTTCCCGAGTCTGACAGTTCAGCCTTCCCGTATTGGAAGATTTCCGACCAGGGCAGAAATACGGTCCCATACTTGTCACATGTTATTTCCTGCCGCAGGGAAAATGCTTTCTCTACCTTACCTGCCAGTTCATCTCTCTGCCTTGCCAGATCTTCCGCTTGTGTCCGGGAAAGGTCCTGCAGCTCCTCATATTCAACATTATGCTCCAGATTACAAGTGACATAATCCGCTATACAGGCGGTGACAGCGCGCAGCTCATTATCCTCCGTCTCCAGAACAAGAAGTTCCGTCGCGTTTTCCCCGCTCATGCCGTCAAGGACCCGGGCACTGTACTCAGAAAAATTATAATCCGATAAGGATCCGATGTGCTCGAGCGGCACGATCAGGGTATTCTCATCTATCGAATAAAGATTCTTAAATTCCAGAAGTTCATCCTTCGAGGTCTCCCCGCAGACAGCATTGTCATCACCGACAAGATAATTCATTCTTCTGGCAATGCTGCCGGAATCCTTATCAAAACGATACCGGCATATAACGCAGCCGCCGAGAGGAAGCTCTTTATCTGTCGGATTGACAGCTCTGACAAGTATATGCGCTGTTCTGAACTTTAGTTCAAATTCCGGGCTGATGCTCCCTGAAGGAATCCTGCTGAGGTCAAGATCGGCATTCGTGTGAAAGCCGGAGGCAACCAGATCATTAACTGATTTCCACAGGAGACTGCCCATCTTTTTTCCGGCTATGGTGAGCTCATTGCCGAAAGTCACGCTCTCCACCCGGTTATCGCGGTATTTATCATCTCCGAAGAGGACCAGCCAGTCATGCTGATACATCATTTTTATTTCGCCCGAGGGCAGAGTCAGGCAGGAATCAGAGTACCAGTAATTGTCATATGAGAATTCATCTCCGTAATCGGTGACAACTGAAAACTTTCCGTCCTCAGAAAACTCATATTTCATCGGCACATTGCTTCCATAGTACGTGCTGACCTCACCGCTTCCGTCCCCGTTCATGCGCAGCGGAGAAAAACTCCACCCCGGAATTTTGACCTGGCCGTTGCTGCCCGAAAACCCTTTGACAGCTTTCCGCATATCTCCTTCATATGTCGACGGGACATAAGTCGCGCTGGCGCCTCCCCGCTTCAGAGTCAGCTCGTGACCGCTCCACGAGAAATCATAATCCACCTCACAGATATCTACGGAGTCCACTGTCTCATTGTAATAGAGCTCATCGGTGACCTCACCCGTAAAGCCGACCGCAAGCCTTGTGTCCACGGTGTCATAAAGCATTCGGAAGCACACCGGCACTTCCTCCCGGGCGGCAGTCACGCTGCTGCCGTCACTTTCCGGCTCTTCTTTTTGTGAAGACAGCTCATAATCCGCTTCCATATATGTGACGTCATCAAACGGAATGCGGTAAACTTCTATGTTTCCTCCCCTCACCGCACTGCCGAATACTATGTCAAGAGGAAAGGATTTCACAGACCAGGTATCTGCGCCGCTGCCTGAGGGGGCCGGAACCTGAAGGTCTTCGGCGCTGCCCTTTGTCTCCCGCAGAATCCATCGGCCGATGAACATTCTCGGGTTGAAGGCAGAAGCATCATACTCCCGTTCTCCGATACCCTCGGCTCCCTCAGGAATTATGTCTTTGTCCTGAATGTTCTCTATTCGGGATGGCAGTATTTTTCCTGCATATGCTTTGGTCCGTCCCTGACATCCGGTCGCGAGCAGAAGGAGACCGAAAAGGGCCGCGAAGCAGAAAATTACATATCGCTTCATTCCGCATCCCCCTTCCATTCATATCCTCTGGACACAGCAAAGTGTTCCGCCTCGGAGCCGTTCTGCCCATGGATTACGATTTTGTGTTCCTTATCATAAAGGTAGATTGCCTGCGGATGGATAGATGTAACGTCCGGTCCAATATATATATCTCTTATGCCGGTGCAGTCGTAAAATGCCTGCTTTTCGATTCTTTTCACACTTTCCGGGACCCTGACCTCGCCCTGCATTCCCTGCGGTACTGTGATCAGTGTTTCCCCGTCCATATCGAGCAGGCAGCCGTTCTCGCTGCTGAATTTTGAATTGCCTGGATCGACCGCGAATCCTGATGTTCTGAGGCCCTTGAACGCGCCCTCCGCAATGTTGGTCAGTTTCTTTCCGATCACCAGCTCATCGCACACAAGATCTGTCTTGTAGCTTGAAAACGCGCTCTCTCCGAGTGACTTCAGGCCTTCCGGAAGTTCTATGTGACTGAATCCGGTTACTTCCCTGTAAATAGAGGCAAATGCCTCATCTCCCAGAGATGTGACCGTAGAAGGCAGGATCAGCTCATCATTTTTCAGCTTCGAGCTGTAGAAAGCCCTGTCCGCGATTGTTTCCAGCCCTTCATTGAGTTCCACCGCACTGATTTCCGAATCATTGAACGCGTACTCATCGACAAGAATAACATCCTCGGAAAGCTCGATCGAAAAATCATCCGCAGAAGACTCGAAAGTGCTTTCTTTTTTAATGAGCGCTGCATTTGCAAATGCGTACTTGCCGACAGTCTCACAACCTTCCGGGACCTGATATACATAGCGGCTGGTACGTCCCTCCTTCAGGATCGTCACAGCCTCCAGATTGGTATCGGCTTTGGTCGGAAATCTCAGCAGAGTCTTACCGTCCTTTGAGAACAGCACTCCTCCCACTGTCTTAAAGTTGTCATTGCTTTCCGAGATGGTGAAGCGGCCGACAGACATCGAGGAATACCGCTCTCCGAAAGCTTTCGGCCCGAGCTTTTCCAGATGATCCGGCAGAACAAACTCATCTATGTGAATACTCGAGTCATTGAATGCTCCGTCATTAATGCTGATGACCGTATCCGGTATATCCACATTTTGCAGGTAATCTTCGGAATACATGCCGAGGTTCGAGGTCTCGACAGTGTCGTCCTCATATCCCCAGTTAATAGATATACTTTTGTTTTTATGCTCGTATACAGATTTCTCCCCGTCTCCGATTTCCGTGACGGGCACGCCTCTTACCGTGTTCGGAATCGAGATACTGTTGTCGCTTCCGGTATACGATGTGAAAACTGCATGGTCATCATACACTCTGAATTTATAGACACCGTTCAGCCCCGGCACCTGCTGATTCGTGTAAGTTTTTAAATTGAGATCTCCCGGCTCCGCAGTGATATAATTCAGTTTGTTTTTCGCTGCAAATGTCTCAGCCGCCGAGCCCTCACTGCAGTATATCGTTATCTCATACCCGGAATCCGTGCTGTCCCCCTCTTTTTCGGGGAAGTCATTCATATTCATGCGTACCAGAGAATCCGGGAAATAGAAAGCCGTGTCAAATGGCAGTTTGCTGAAAACACCTGCTGTCAGACCGACAACACCGTCCGGCACGATGACCGAACCGCCGATCTCTGCCGGACAAAGAACAAGGACGTCTCCCGCCTTTGAAGTGATCATTCCGTTCACGGCAGAGTAGACCGTATTTTCTTCGCTGACTTCAAAGCTTTCAATCGGATACCCTGAAAATGCCCCAATGCCGATACTCCTGACATTGGACCCGATTTTGACCTTTTCGATTATGTCCGCTTCCTCATCATTGAAGAAGGTAAAGCCCTCGCTGAACGCTCCTGCCCCTATGCGCGAAAGAGAATCGGGGAGCTCCAGACTGTCAAGCATAAGGCAGCCTTCAAATGCATAGTTATCAATATTCCTGAGTGTTTCCGGAAACTCGATTTCATAAATATCCGCCTCATAGAAAGCCTCGAAATCGATTTTTTCTGTTCCTTGAGGCACAGAGTACCAGACTCCCCGCTTTTTCGGATATTTGATCAGCGTCTTCCCGTCAGCAGAAAAAAGCACGCCGTCTTTGACACTTACTGCGCTGCTCTCTCCTCTAAGTTCGATCCTCTCAAGCTTATCGGCCGAGCCGATCGGAGCCCGCCCGATGTCCTCCAGGGTAGATGGCAGAGTCAGCTCAGTCAGGGAAGATACATAACTGATCGCGCGGCAGCCGATACTTTTTATTCCTTCAGGTATCACAAGGTCGCGCAGTTCATAGCCGGATATAGCATGGTTATCTATTCTCGTGACCGGCAGTCCTTCCACTTCGGACGGAATTTCAAGGGATGAATCCTTTCCGCTGTAATTTGTGAGCCAGACCTCTTCGTTATGCTTTTCAAATGTCAGCTGTCCGCTCTCCGTCTCCACCACGATCGAGTCGGAACTGCCGGCTCCCGCGCTCAGTTGGCAGAGCTCCGATCCGTGCTCCACACCGTTTATATCTCTGAGTGTTATCTGGATGGCAGTAGGATTCTCCAGTGTATCGACGTGTCTTCCGACAAAGTGAAGACTGTCATTGATCATCATATAATGGATGCTGAGCACTCCTGTCTGACTCTCCCACTGATTATAGGGAAGCATCGTGCCGTCGTCCGAGCGGGTCGGATAGACCATGTCGGAGGTATACTCCTGAAGCGTGCAGTACTCACCCAGATCTACTGTATTCTTGCCGCCCGTTGAAGCGGATGAGCTGTTGTAACGGAATGACTTGACAGTAAACTCTCCATTTGCCTCCTCGACAGTCGCAGTCACCCTGTCATAGGGATCGCTGGTCATTTCCAATCCGTAGCAGAGGAATGACCGGATACTGTCATACGTCGCGATTCCTTCACGTTTATCAGTCTGTACGAACGCGCACGGAATTGACATGGCCGCATAATCACTGACCGCAAAAATCAGGGACGGGTTACTACTTATGTGAAGCAGGTTGTTTTCATCAACCTGCGCTTCCGCATTGCAGAGGGCTCTTCGATAAAATCCATTGCCCTCATCGGTGAGGACCGTATACATAGCCTTATCCATATTGGCAGCCTGTTCTTCGGTAAGCTGAAGGGTCACTTCCCCGTCTGCCGCAGATGGCTCCGCGAGGGTCCAGTCGACATCTGCTGCCGTTGTCCACTTCTCCGCGTACCGACGGGCAAATTCCGCAAAATTCTCTGAAATATACGGACTCCCGTTTTCATCAGAGGAGACAGCTTCATAAAGTTCCCGGTTCTCACCCGGAAAATACATGGACAGTCCGCATGCGCCCTCGACCTCATCCGTGCTGTATACAATCATCTCCTGCAGTGCCTCAGTGACGTCATTTGCCGCGTCAGGGTACTGTTCTGTCATCTTCAGGGCAAGGTCTCTGATATCGAGCAGGTCATACGCAGTAGCTCTTGAATCTCTGAGTCCGAACATTTTCGTGTTCGTCCGTTTTCTTGCCAGTTCGGGAAAATTGTTCCCGGCTATGCCTTCATCCATATTGCGCACCAACGCGTCAATACTGTCGATCAGCTTTCCGGTCCTCCTGAGGTCTGTCAGCGCCAGAGTAATGTCCGGATCATTGAGCGGAGTCTTTTTGGCTTCATAATAATCTCTGTACGCGTTGACGATCGCTTTTCCGATGTCCTCCGCCTCATTTTTCCCGTTCAGGACATCAAGAAAGCTGTAGCACCAGCCGTCTCCCGGCTCGGTCTCCTCGGACGCGATCAGGTAGTCGGCATATTTGCTCCAGACTACCGCATTCTCCGCAGTTGACATAAGACAGGCGTCAAAGCCTACCCAGTCAAGATGAGCGCTGCCGTTTTCTCCGAACGGCGACGCTGCCAGCACCGAATCCATTTCAGAAAGGAGCAGCGAATCACCCGAATAGAGAGTGTCGTTCCCGTAACCGTAGATCGAACCGCCGCCGTGATCCCAGAAAATGAGAGCGTAGTGCTCCGCAGGATAATATTCCACCCCGTATTCCAGAAAAGCCGCCAGCGTCTCGGGCGCTCCCATGTCGGACGTATGTCCGGTCGCGGCAACGACCCGTTCCCCGCCCTGGCGGCTCATATCGAGAACATTGTTCTGATTACTCGGAATATCAGATTTCCACATGCGGGATCCGCCGGCATAGATCACGAGATTGTTGGTATCAAAATCAATGCCGGATTCCTCCATCTCCTGCATATCGCGTGTCGCGTACCCGTAGGAAGCCTCAAGATCCGATCCCACCATGTAGACAAAGACGGAATACTCTTTCTTCTTGTTCTTTCCGCTTTCATTTGCAGGATAAATGACTGCGTCGCCGACGTTCTGGACCTGATTGGCCTTCATGAGCGCCCGCTCCGGGGAAAACGGCTCTTCGTCGTCCGAAACGAGTCTGGGCTTTTCAGACATCCCGTTTTCCGGCTCCGAAAGCTCTTCAAGGGCGTCGCTCTCCGGCAGTGCTTCCCTGCTGTCATCCAGAGTTGGAGCCAAGACAGTATCATCCACTTTTGAAGAGGCTTCTGTACTATCCGCTCCTATTGGATCCGCAATAGTGCCGTCCGCTCCTTTTGGATTCACAGCAGTGCCGTCCGCTCCTCCTTGAGCTGCGCAACCCGAAAGAAGTGCTGCGCAGAGCAGAGCCGCAGTCATATTTTTTAATAAAAGTCTACTGATTTTCCTCATAGTCAGTCCCCATTACTCTAAAATCAGTACCCTGCCTCTATCTTCCTGACAATGATAGTATCGGCTGCATTTTTCTCACTTGTAACTATGGTGCGTCAATACTCCGCCTCAATCTCCATTACTCTTTTGTGGAGATACTCATTTGTCGGCACTATAAAACCGTGCTTTTTTGCCAGCCTCATTACCGTTCCGGCGAAGAGTTCTACCTCCGACTTCTTCTTATTTACACGGTCCTGGGCCATCGACGGCATCGACTCCGGCGAGAGTGAGGCCATAAGGTCCACATAACCCGTAAGGTCCTCCTCTGTCAGGCATATACCCTCGGCACCCGCGACAAGCTGTGCCTCGCGCATAGCCGCCACCATGACGGCGTGAGGAAGACTGCCTTTTTCGGAAACACCGCCATAACCTGTCTCAAAGACCATGCAGGCCTGGTTCACGCCGACGTTCAGCATGAATTTGCTCCAGAGGCGATGAAGGATATCATTTTCAAGCGTATAGGCGAAATCAATACCGTCAAAGAACGAAGTGAGCGCATCGAGTTTCACCTGCATTTCGGGATCAACAATTCCGAGACAGAATACTCCCGGGATTTTATATGTCAGCTCATGCCCGAAAAACGTCGCATCCATGCCCTGGGCAACCGCGTGAATCACCTTGTCTGCGCCAAATCTATCCGACAGGATCTCCTCGCTGGTGACACCGTTAATCGCGGAGATGATAATCGTATCCTGTCCCACCGCCGGCGCCATCGTGCCCAGAGCTTCCGCAAGACCGGTGGCTTTCGTCGCGACGATAACAAGATCTGATGGCACGTCCATATCCGGAGTTATGATCCGAAAGTCATACGGCTCCCCGTTCACTTTATATACTGCCTCCGCATTTTTCCGATAGCGGGCTTCATCCATTATAAAAGCGACATGTTCGCGACCGATCTTCCTCTGGATCTGATATCCGAACATAGTACCGAGACCGCCCATGCCGATAATCGTGACATTCTTTATCTCGTTCATGCCTTTCTCCTTCCTCCTGTTTCATTGTATAGGTAATTACATAACTCAGTACGAAAAGAATGTGTATGAGCAACCACCTGACTTCATTGTACCAAGTTCGCGCATGGCTAACAATGAAAAACCTGCCCGCCTTTTTACAATACTGCAAAAAGGCAGGGCAGGTCCCTGTGTTTTCGTCTTATGCGCCTGTGTCTCCCTGTCCGTAAGGCTCGCCGTTCCCGTCCTCCGGTTGCTCCTCCTCGACATAGCCTTCATTCTCATCCCCGGTCACAGTTATCTGATTATCCTCAGCCGTATTCTCTTCCGGATAGTTGCCTTCCGCGTCTCTGTCCTGATTATCCTCCTCATAGGTCTGGTAAGATTCTGTCGTATCTCCTCCCGTATCCTCGTCTGCGGAGACTGTTGGAGTCACGGTCGGCGTTCCGGCGCCGCTGCCGCCCGGCACAATCCGCATGAGCAGGAACAGAATCAGAGCAGCCGCGACGATCAGGCAGAGCATAAGGAGGAACCGGCCGAACCTGTTCTTCTTTTTCCTCCTCGGGCTTCCCGTTACCTTATTCCTGCTGCCTCGCCTGTCAGGCTTTGTTTTCGCTGCCACTGCAGTCTGTGCTCTCATGGCATCTGCGATCTGCGGCTTTGCGGACCTTTCAGCCTGTGCTTTCACTGCCTCTGCAGTCTGCGGCTTTGCGGCCGACTCGGTCCGCATAGCACCGGCGGACGCAGACAGCTGCGAGTCCATCCGTGCAAGCTCCGGCCTATTCTCCGCGAAATAATGTGTATCCTTGCACTCCGCCATTCCGGCCGCACTGCAGATCTTAATTATGTATTCTTTTTCAGAGGTATAATGATACTTGAAAATGCTCTGCTGGGACGCCAGCTGAAGCTCCATCCCCAGCGGAATCTCCGTGTCCTCGAGAACAATACACAGGAACGGTTTCGACCTCGACAGGGCAAAATTTATTTCTCTGCGGCAGTTGGCCGACTCCATGGAGTTTTTGGATATGAACATCATGAACAGTGCGCACCTGTCCAGATGGACCGCGATATTCTCCGCCCACTCCATGCCCGGACGGATCCCCTCGTCGAACCAGACCCGATAACCGAGAGAAGTCAGCTGCTCTATGGTCGAAAAAACTTCTTCGCTGTCTTTGTGCGCATAACTCACAAAAATATATGGCTCGGAGCCGTTGTATGTGGAAACCATTAGTCAAACACTCCTTGTATCCCTTAGAAAAGGTCCGGTTCGAAATTCACCGGACTCCCCATTTCTTCATTATTTCAACACACCGCATGCTCAAATCATGTATAATGGTTATATCACAGCAGATGCTGTCCCTGCCTCGTAAGGCTATGGACAAGAGCTTTCCCGTGCGGGCATGACCTGCTCTGCCGGAAGGCTCTCAAAGCGATTCAAATATTATCACGCTCAAGACAAATATACAAATATACTGTGATAACTTTGTTAAATCATCCCAAACCGGAGGCATTATGTTCAGGATACTCTCTGGCATTTTGCTGTCGGCCGCATTCTTATTCGCAGCCGCTTAAGGCATGACTGCCGATGATATGGCGTCATATTTTCGCTTCCGGTAAAAAAACCGCTGCTTTCCGGTCTGCATGCTTTGTTGAAGGCAGGTTTACAATCCTAAAATGACGAAGGAGATCGTCTGCCGCGCCGCCGCATGGCGGGTGACAGCTCGCACAATACTATGAAAAAAAGACAGAATCAGAACAGAGCCATTGTTTTGGCATCCATCGTGCTCCTCATCGCCGTTCTCTGCCTGCTCTCGTTCGTAGAACGGTCCGCTCCGAACTCCACGATCAAGACTCCATGGGACGCCTTCTGGTATTTTATTGTGACAGTCACTACCGTGGGTTATGGAGACATGAAACCGAACACGATCTTCGGGCAGCTGCTCGGCCTCATTTTCATTCTGCTGAGCTGTGGTCTGATTTCCGTAGTTCTCACTGCGTCGATCCGCTTCATGAACGGAAGTCATATTCTGTACCTGCGCATACGAAGCGCCCGGGCGACGAAATGGTACATTTTTGACAGCGACAGCCAGGAGAACCGATGTCTCGCCGGAAAGCTCGATGTTTTTCATGAAAATGCAGGTATTATCTTCTGCCGGACGGAAAGACAGCTGAGCGGGCTTCTGTCCTTCCGGCATATCAATACGCCGCTGGCTGTCCGGGACGCGGCGCATGCCTGCTTTCGGCGTTCAAAGAAGTACGAGGCGGAACTCCCCGTCATCTTCCTGACCGGTGATGACGAGGAAGAAAACCTGGAAACGGCCCTGGATATACTTGCTGCCACACACACGGCAGAAGTCTACTGCCGCACTTCTGTCCGTTTCGATACGGCGCCGGAAGGCCTTCACCCGTTCGACACCGCAGATCTCACGGCACGCACTTACTGGGCGGACTACCCCCTGACATTGACAGAGAAAAATGTAATTCTCATCGGAAGCGGCACTCTCCTCGATGACCTCATCGAGCAGGCCGTGCTTATCAATACGTTCGGGCCTCTTCTCCGCTGCCGCTACCATATCTTTGAAGAGCCGGATCCGGATGAGGGCTCCTGCCGGGAGCGTTCCAGCTTCCTTATGGATCATCCCCATATCGGAGATGTGATCTCGGTGATACGGGAGGAAACCGACGGAGAGACTTCAAAGATGCGGGAGGCTTCAGACGGAGCCGGATGTCCGGACTCTCCTTTGAACGATGTCCTGCTCTTCCACTCCGATCGCTGGAACACGAATCACGAATGCCTTAAGCAGGCCGACCGGATCGTCGTCTGCACGTCCTCAGGAATCGACAATATCCGTATTGCGGAGAAAATCCGTCTTCTCATCCCGACAAAAGCCCGGATCCACGTCTGCGGCAGCACCTCGATCGACGGAACTCATGGGTTCGGAAGCCTCGGGGATATTTATACGCCGGAGCTCATTCTGCGTGAGGATCTTCTGAGACGGGCCCGGGCTCTCAACGATTATTACAACAATATGCAGACCGACCCCTCAAGGCGGACAGCATGGGAAGATCTCGACATGTTCACCCGCCGGTCCAATATTGCCGCGACCGACCATATGGGAACAAAGCTCCGCATTCTCACCGGAAATCTGGAAAACAGCAAGCCTGTCACAGGCGGAGATGGGATGCTCTGTCTCGCGATGGACAACTTCGCGCTGAATGTGGTCGACAGGGATCTCTGCCGCCGGATCGAGCACGAACGATGGATGCGCTTCCACAGTCTGTACGGCTGGACATACGGCGAAGTCCGCGACAAGGCACGGCGAAAGCATCCCCTGATGGTTCCGTTCGAGGATCTCACTCCAAAGGAGCAGGCCCTCGACGACATTTCGTGGGAGATTCTGGCTACGCTGTATTCCTGTGATGCCTGAAGTTTTTCCGTTTCGTAGAAAAAGGGAGCATATCAAAATGAACAATGCCGCCGCTATATATGGCAGACATTTGCAACTAGCATCTGCCATATATAGCGGCGGCATTGTTTTAATGCAACAGCCCCTTTACACTTTTATACCATCGGAACCGCTTCGCGAACCCGATGGTCATAATGCGGGCGATTTCATCGCCCTTTTATCGGGAGTTGCTTTCGCAACTACCGATAAGATATATTATCGAATCTCCGCATGCCACTCCTGCAGCGAGCGGACTTCGCCGTTGCCCATCTTCTGGGCAAGCGCGATACCCTCAACCGCAGCCTTGGCAGCAGCCATGGTCGTGATATACGGAATCTTATTCTTGATCGCAGCCTTCCTCAGATAGCTGTCGTCGTGGGCGGAATCCTTGCCGATCGGTGAGTTGATGATCAGCTGGATCTTGCCGTTGGTCATGTGGTCGAGGATGTTCGGACGGCCCTCATAGAGCTTCTTGACTCTCTTGACCGGCAGGCGGGCCTCCTCGATGAGGTCGCAGGTCTTGCCGGTAGCCATCAGCTTGAAGCCTGTCTCATAGAGGGCTCTGGCGATTGCGACTACCTCGAGCTTGTCCTTCTTGTTGACGGACAGAAGGGCTGTGCCGGAGAGCGGCAGGGAAGCATTGGCTCCCTCTTCCGCCTTGAAGAACGCCATACCGGGTGTTCTTGCGATTCCGAGGACCTCACCGGTGGATCTCATTTCCGGACCGAGGACCGGGTCGACTTCCTGGAACATGTTGAACGGGAAGACGGCTTCCTTGACACCGAAGTACGGGATCTTGCGCTCCTTCATGTTCGCGACCGGTGACGGACGGCCTGTCAGCTCGCTCGTGATGATATCCGTGGCGATCGGCACCATGGAGATACCGCAGACCTTGGATACCAGCGGGACCGTGCGGGATGCGCGCGGGTTGGCCTCGAGCACGAACACCTTGTCATTCTCGATCGCGTACTGCATATTCATGAGGCCGACGACATGCATCTCCTCAGCGATTTTTCTTGTGTACTCCTTGATCTTCTCAAGGTTCTCCGGCCAGATGTGCTTAGCCGGGAGAATGCAGGCTGAGTCACCGGAGTGAATGCCCGCAAGCTCGATGTGCTCCATGACTGCCGGCACGTAAGCGTGCGTTCCGTCGGAGATCGCGTCCGCCTCGCACTCGAGAGCGTGGTTCAGGAAACGGTCGATCAGGATCGGGCGGTCAGGTGTGACACCGACAGCTGCCCTCATATACTCCGCCATGGACTCATCGTCGTAGACGACTTCCATGCCGCGGCCGCCGAGAACGTAGGAAGGACGGACCATGACCGGGTAGCCGATCTTGGATGCGATCGCGATTGCTTCCTCTACGTTCACAGCCATGCCTGACTCCGGCATCGGGATGCCGAGCTTGTCCATCATTCCGCGGAAGAGGTCGCGGTCCTCCGCGAGGTCGATGACCTCCGGAGATGTGCCGAGGATCTTGACACCGTTCTTCTTAAGGTCGGAAGCGAGATTCAGCGGAGTCTGACCGCCGAACTGAGCGATGACACCGACCGGCTTCTCTTTCCTGTAGATGCTGAGAACATCCTCAAGTGTGAGCGGCTCAAAGTAGAGCTTATCGGATGTATCGTAGTCAGTGGAGACCGTCTCGGGATTGCAGTTGACGATGATCGTTTCAAATCCGAGCTTCTTCAGGGACTGGGCCGCATGTACGCAGCAGTAGTCGAACTCGATACCCTGGCCGATACGGTTCGGGCCGCCGCCGAGGATCATGACCTTCGGCTTGTCCTCATTGACCGGGTTGTTGTCCGGAGCGTTATATGTGGAGTAGTAATATGTGCTGTCCTCTGTTCCGCTGACGTGGACGCCGTCCCATGTCTCGCTGATGCCGAGCTCTTCGCGGCGGTTCCTGATGTCATCCTCGGAGACCTCAAGGATCTCGCTCAGATACTTGTCGGAGAATCCGTCTTTCTTTGCCTGGATCAGCAGGTCGTCTGCCGGGACAGAACCCTTATGGGCGATGAGGGCTTCCTCTTCCTCGACGAGTTCCTTCATTTGCTCGATGAAATACTTCTTGACCTTTGTGAGCTCATGGATTTCATCGACCGTTACACCCTTGCGCAGTGCCTCATACATGAGGAAATGGCGCTCGCTGGAAGCGGTGTCAAGCTTAGCCAGCAGCTCATCCTTTGTGAGCTTGTCAAATCCGTTCACATGGCCGAGACCGTAGCGGCCCTTCTCGAGGGAGCGGATTGCTTTCTGGAAGGCTTCTTTATAGTTCTTGCCGATACTCATGACTTCGCCGACAGCGCGCATCTGTGTGCCGAGCTTGTCCTGAACGCCCTTGAACTTCTCGAATGCCCATCTTGCAAATTTCACTACGACGTAGTCCCCGTCCGGCACATATTTGTCAAGCGTGCCGTACTTTCCGCAGGGAAGCTCCGAGAGGGTGAGGCCGGTCGCAAGTTTCGCGGAGACGAGCGCGATCGGGAAACCTGTCGCCTTGGATGCAAGCGCGGACGATCTGGACGTACGCGGATTGATTTCGATAACGATAATTCTGTCGGATACCGGGTCGTGGGCGAACTGTACATTCGTGCCGCCGATGACGCCGATATGCTCGACGATCTTGTAAGCCTGCTCCTGCAGACGGTCCATGACTTCCTGTGAAATAGTCAGCATCGGAGCCGTGCAGAAGGAGTCGCCGGTGTGGACGCCCATCGGGTCTACATTTTCAATGAAGCAGACCGTGATCATGTTGTTGTCCTTGTCGCGGACAACTTCGAGCTCGAGCTCTTCCCAGCCGAGGATGGACTCCTCAACGAGGACCTGATGTACCAGAGATGCCTGGAGACCGCGGGCCATGACCACTTTGAGTTCTTCTTTGTTATAGACGAGACCGCCGCCGGCGCCGCCCATTGTGTAGGCCGGGCGAAGAACGACCGGGTAACCGAGTCTGTCGGCAATTTCAAGACCTTCTTCCACGCTGTAAGCGACCTGGCTTCTCGCCATCTCGATCCCGAGCATGTCCATGGTCTTTTTGAATTCGATACGGTCCTCGCCGCGCTCGATCGCGTCGACCTGAACGCCGATGACCTTTACATTATATTTATCGAGAACACCTTCCTTGTAGAGCTCTGACGCAAGGTTGAGGCCTGACTGTCCGCCGAGGTTCGGGAGCAGCGCGTCGGGGCGCTCCTTCGCGATGATCTGCTCGAGGCGGGCTACGTTGAGCGGCTCGATGTAAGTGACATCAGCCATCTCAGGGTCAGTCATGATCGTTGCCGGGTTGGAGTTAACGAGCACGATTTCATAGCCAAGGCTTCGAAGAGCCTTGCAGGCCTGAGTACCGGAATAGTCGAACTCGCATGCCTGACCGATGACGATCGGGCCGGATCCTATTATCAGTACTTTATGTATATCAGTTCTCTGTGGCATATAAATCCTCCTCTAAAATGTGCGCTTTCGCCGATTTATGCGGGGCGCAAGCTTTCCTGTCCATTTTATCTTTCCTATTTTGCAATAAATCGGTCCATATAACAAGCAAAAACTTTTTTATTTTCCGCAAATATTTTTAATCCGACGCAGTTCATGCAGGCTGCAGCCAGGTTCATGGACCGGCGCAGTTCATGCAGGCTGCAACTAACGACGCAGTTCATGCAGGCTGCACGGACTGCAAGGACCGGCGCAAACATCATCTTCACCGAAAAACGTCGTTCCTTCCTTCCGAACTAAAAAACGCATACGCGTTTTTGATTTCTCAGTCGGACCGACAATGTTTTTCTTATGAAGATGAATGCTTTGCCGCCGGTATTCGAAATATAAGTGCAGCCTGTATGAACTGCTGCTCAATAAGCTTCCACCCTCATGCGGTTTTACACCTCCTATGAACGTGGTGCTCTGCTGTTACTCTTCACTGCTCGCAAGACTTGAACTGCGTTGGGATTCGGGTCAGTGCGCCCTGACATAATTCCAGACTGAATCTTCGTATTCTATGCTACTCAGAGATGCTGCACGGTATAGTTCGATTATGGAAATCTGAGATTTCCTATCTCACTTATTCTTCTTGGTCTTCGTAACAGTTCCGACAGGCTGCTCTTCCGATTCATTTCCGGCGGCAAAGTATTCATCTTCGTGAGAAAAGCATTGCAGGTCCGACCGAGAGATCGCGCAGGGGCGGCTCGTCGCCTGCGCAAGCTCGCAGGGCAGGACCTGCGCTTTTCGATGAAGATGATACTTGACGCCGGATCCCGAAACTCACGTGCAGCCTTTCGGAACTGTCTCGCAGCACTCGGCAGTTATTCATGGTGAATTCACACAGAGTGAAATTCATCCACAATATCATCCACATTATCCACAAATCCACCGCCCACTTTGTTCACACAGCGCGCTTATTGGATTTTCGGATCATTTTGTCATCCCGAATTAAGGAAATATTCAGACACAAGGTGCAAATGCAGCCCCCTTTCACAATAAAAGCGGACAGTCCACCCGAGTTACCGGATGACTGCCCGCCCTTGAGCTAATTCATATTCACTGAATCTTTATAAAATTATGCCTCTGTGACTGCTTCCACGAAGACATCGAGAGCTTCCTCGTCTGACGCATGGAGCGCACTCTTAATTGTCAACACGTTATCCACAATCTTCACATTCTTAAGTGTGGATAATTTCTCGTTCATGAGCTTTGCGGAGACCGGTGCCCATGTGCCGTTCTGAGCGAGGGCGATGACCTTGTTCTGAACTGTCAGGCACTCCATGTCATGAAGGAGATTTGCCACCGGCAGATAAATGCCGTTGTTGTATGTCGGGGAGAAGATGACGATCTTGCCGACTCTCCAGATCTCGCCGATGATATTGGACGAATGTGTCTTGGAGATGTCATAGACCTTGACATCCTTGCCGCTCTTAGCGCGAAGTTTTGCCGCAAATGCCTCAGCCGCCGAAGCTGTATGACCATACAGAGATCCATAGATGACAACGATTCCGTCATCTTCCGGCTCATACTTGCTCCACTTCTGATATTTGTCGATGAACCATGCGATGTGCTCACCTCTCCAGACCGGTCCGTGCAGCGGGCAGATGAACTTGATGTCGATCTTGGCAGCCTTCTTCAGGACAGCCTGGACCTGTGCGCCGTACTTGCCGACGATATTTGCATAATATCTTCTCGCGTCATCGAGATAGTCCTTCTCGAAGTCGTAATCATCAGCGAAGATGCTGGATTCGAGCGCGCCGAATGTGCCGAACGCGTCTGCGGAGAAGAGGGTGCCTGTCAATGTGTCATATGCGAACATAGCTTCCGGCCAGTGGACCATCGGTGCCATGACGAATGCAAATGTATGCGCGCCTGTCGCCAATGTATCTCCCTCTTTGACGACGATCTTCTTCATATCTGCCGTCTCCGGGAAGTAGTTCTTCATCATCTGGAAGGTCTTTACATTTCCGACCAGAGTGAGTTCCGGGTGCATAGCTGCCACTGTCGCGATCTGAGAGCAGTGGTCCGGCTCCATATGAAGAACAACGAGATAATCGAGCGGACGGCCGTTCAGAGCCGTTTTAAGATTTTCAAGATACTGGTCTGAGATGGAAATATCGGCTGTGTCGAAAACAACTGTCTTCTCATCGAGCACAATATAGCTGTTGTAGGAAACACCCTTCGGAAGCGGGAACAGATTCTCAAAGAGAGCCAGTCTTCTGTCGCTGCCGCCGATCCAGTAAATGTCCTTGGTTACTTCCTGGATATTGATCATAATACTTCCTCCATCCTGATTTTTTATGATTTATTCTTCTGTAGCTTATAACTGCATGTCATATTCCGGGTCATGCCTGTAAGACCCGTCGCGGGATCCGTACAGTGTCGTCTGATACAATTCCGGACTGAATCCACACGATATACATATTATATTTGAAATAAACTCTGACTGCAAGAAGTACATCACTTTTGACTGAGGCCTCTGCCCTGCTGCCAGACATCACTTTGAGGCACCTCTCTGTGAGGCAACTTCAGAAACTGCTGTCACGAAGAAATTTCTCCGCGCGGGCTGCCGTCTTCGCAAGATAGCTGATGACATCCACCGGATACTGTCCCACCGCCGTCTCGCCCGTCACCATAACGGACGCCGCGCCGTCAAGGACCGCGTTAAATATATCGGAGACCTCCGCCCTGGTAGGAACAGCGCTCTTCTCCATCGACGCCAGCATCTGGGTTACGACCATGAACGGAACGCCGGCATTCCGGCACTTTTCCGCAATCATTTTCTGCACCGCCGGCAGTTCCCACAGCGGGACCGCGTTTCCGAGGTCCCCTCTCGCTATGACAATCTCATCTGACACGGGAAGCAGATCCTCGAGGCACTTTACTCCGTCCATGTTTTCTATTTTGGCAAATATCCTTATATCTCCTGCCCCCGCCTCAAGAAGAGCATGTCTGACAGTCTCAATGTCCTGCCTGTCTCTCACAAATGGCTGCATGACCGCCGTGACACCGTATTTTTTTGCGACGCGGATGTTGGCAAGGTCGGTCTCCGTCATCGTAGGCGTGCGGATCGAAACGCCGGGCAGGGCAATACTCTTTCTGCCGGTCAGAGTCCCGCCGCGAACAACGCGGCAGAAAGCCCCTCCTTCTGTCTGATCAGATACTGTGAGAAGGATCTTTCCGTCATCCAGCAGGACCTCCTGACCCTCCGCAAGGAAGGGCACTACGCTGTCCGGAACGGGGACCTTCGTCAGCGACCGTAAGCAGTCATCACTAAGTGTCGCATCACCATCTGCGACCGACCCGTTTTCCGGCACCGCATTGCTGCACTGATTCCCCAGAAACACCGTCTCCCCCTCATGAAGGGGCAGAGGCTCCATCCTGCCGACCCGAAGCTCCGGTCCCTGCATATCAATAAGAAGCTGGGGACTCACCCCGGTCTCCGCGGCAGCCTTATGAAGGTGCTCAATCAAAGAAGCTGACTCCTCTAGCGTCACATGCGAGAGATTGAGACGAATGCCGGTCATCCCTGCTTCAAACATTTTCCGAAGGACCGCTGTCTCGCGGCATGCGGGTCCGATTGTACCGTATATATCCAGCATAATTACACCTCGATCGTCGATTTGCTGTCTGGTAAGTAATCACTGCTTGACGAACATATTTCACTCTGTTAACATAATGTAACCCGCATTATGCGGGCGAGGAGCACTGCATAGCGGCAGGCGGTTGGCCATCATTCTCCGAAAGGAGGTGATTGCATGCCTATTACACTTACATTTCATGTGTTTGGTTTTACCATCACAGTCCGTGTAAAGAGCAACAACCGCCACTCGGCAAAGTGACGGTTGTTTGTAATTAAACCACTGTTTTTGTCCTGAGGACAACCGCTTGTCGCAGTGTTCCTCTTTCTTGTTTTATGATAAGGCATCCGGTTATATTTGTCAAGTTCGGGCAATTCTCCAGGTCGAGCCTACATCACGCCCCGAACAGCCAGTCCCACCAGTCCTGACCTGAACTGCTGCCGGAACCTCCGCTGTCTTCACGCCCGCTGCCGTAGCCGTCCGAGGTTCCGTTGTCATCTCTGCCGCTTCCCGAATTTCCGTCGTAGCCGTCGTTACCGTCGGAACTACCGCCGAAGCTGCCGTTACTGCCGGAACTGTCGTTTCCGGAGTTATCGCTTCCGCCTGTCCAGAAATCACTCCACCAGCTTCCGGAAGAGCTGCCTCCCGACTGACCGCTGTCATTTCCATGTCCGCCGTTATTGCCGTGGCTATTTCCGCCGCCGTCACTTCCGTTATGGTTATTCCACCACTGACTCCACATGCTCGTATGCTCGCTGCAGGAG
This sequence comes from Lachnospiraceae bacterium, assembly GCA_045112915.1. Taxonomy (GTDB): domain Bacteria; phylum Bacillota; class Clostridia; order Lachnospirales; family Lachnospiraceae; genus Chordicoccus. The sequence goes on along the minus strand of JBGUIK010000111.1, from coordinate 70,634 downwards.
TGGCTTCCCTTCATGCTGTCCGGAATTACGTAGACTGCGTCCTCGGTGCCTTCCGTCGCAGACCTGAGGTAAACGTGCCGCTTTGAATTCGGGCAGTAGGATCCCGCCTTCTCACCGGAAGATGTGCATACCTCGACCGCGACATGGCAGTCACACTCTTCGGTCGGCTCCGTGCCCTCGGCGTAATACTCGACTGCGGTCATATCACCCTGCTCCGTCACATCGCAGAGTCCGGTGACGGCAATTTTCCCGCATTTGGTGCAAATGATGCACTTGACCAACTGACCGGTCGAGGCGAAATCGGCATTTGCATAACTCTCGTGAGCCCGCGACATGACTGATTTCCAGATCGCCTTCACATAATCGCCGCTCTCCTGGGCGGAATTGTCATCGTTTCCTCCCCAGATTCCGCATGTGAGGTAGGGGGAGTAGCCGATGAACCAGGAATCCCGCACATCGTTGGTCGTGCCGCTCTTACCCGCAAGAGACATATTCTCGAAATTGGCGTCAACGCCCGTCCCGGAATCCAGAACATCCTCGAGAGCAACTGTGAGCAGGGCGGCCGTCTCCGGAGTGACCACCTGGTGCTTTTTTGGAGTCTTTTCAAGCAGCACCTGGCCGCTTCTGTCAACGATTTTCGTATAGTATACAGGTTCAATATACTCGCCACCCCTGGCAAGTGTGCCGTAGGCTGCGGTCATCTCAAGATTTGTGACACCCCCATAGGTCCCTCCGAGGGCAAGCGCTTCAACCCGGTCCTCCTCTGTCAGTGTCGTGATGCCGAAATCGGAAAGACTCGACCATACCGTATCCATGCCAAGCTCCTGGAAGCACTTCAGCGCTACTATATTGCTGGACCTGGTGATTGCCTGATGGACTGTCGTCATCCCTCTGAACTGACCGTCGCTGTTCACGATCTCTGTGCCGTCGGAATAGGCGTAGCTCGCGTCGTCGATCGTCGTCCCCAGTGTGAAGGCACCGCTCTCGATGCCGGCCGCATATTCTCCGATCACTTTGATCGTCGAGCCCGGCTGTCTCTTCAGCATTGTCGCCCGGTTCAGAATGAGGTTCGCTTCCTTGGCCCCTCTGCCGCCGACCATGGCACACACAGCGCCTGTGTTCGTGTCGAGGATGACCAGTGATACCTGAGAATCAGATGGGAAGTAATCGCTCCGGTTGGCTTCCTCCTCACAGATCGTCTGAAGACGGCTGTTCTCTGTAGAGTATATTGTGAGACCTCCCCTGTAAACGAGGTCCCAGGCTTCCTCCTCGGAACAGCCCTTCTGATTCATGAGGTCATTCACTACAGTGTAGAGGAGCGCGTCCTCAAAGTAGCTCATGATCTCCTGCGGATTGCTGTTGTCCGTGGCTGCCTGAGCAATCCGGTCATAGACGGGATCCGCCATAGCTTCATCGCGCTCCGCGGGTGTGATATATCCCTGCTCAAGCATCTTGTCGAGGACGGTTTCCCTGCGCGCGGCATTATTCTCAGGATTTTTTCTCGGATTGTAGGTCGTTGGGTTCTTGGTAATTGCGGCAAGGACCGCCGACTCGGACAGAGTCAGCTCCGAGACATCCTTATTAAAATAGTATCTGGAGGCCGTCTCTACACCCCAGTTTCCTCCTCCGAGATTTATCGTGCTCAGATAATTTTCAAGGATCCACGCCTTGGAAACTTTCTTCTCAAGGCAGACCGCGAGGAACTGCTCCTGCAGCTTTCGCTCCACCTTTTCTGAAAATGAAGTCTCGCTCGTCCACTCCTCGAAGACGTTATTCTTTAAGAGCTGCTGCGTGATCGTGCTTGCGCCCTCATTGAATCCGCCTCTCATTACTCCGCGGACAAAAGCTCTGCAGATACCGTACACATCAATCCCGCCGTGTTCATAAAATCTTTCATCCTCGATGGCGACAAATGCGTGCTGCAGATCTTCGGGGATCTCCGCAAGACTCACGTACACCCGGTTCGATTCCTCCCCCGACAGAGTCAGTGTGACATTCCCGTCTGTGTCGAGGACGCTCGTTCTGTACCATTTCGGCGCTGCGTCAAGAACGCTGATGGACGGTGCCATCATAAATATGCACACCAGGTACACCATGACAGCCGCAGTCAGTACAGAAACTCCGGATATTGCAAATACCAGAATTCTGGCCCTATTCATATTTTTTATTTCCAATAGGTCACCTCCTGACTGTATACACGCCGCCCTTTCATAGTCAGAGCGCAGAAAAGCCCTTACATGATTATTATTATCATTCATTTGTGTGCAAATCGTGTTCTGTTTTTTGCGAATAATTTACGATTGGTTACGTTTTGTGATACACTGTTGTCTGGCACGCTCATAAGCGTCAGCCGATTGGAGATCAAAATGATAAAAAAGAAACTTTCAATCATTCTCCCGCTCATCCTCATATGCGCGGCAGCCGCCCTCTCTATATGCTTCGCGGTAAGCGTGCAGGCGGATGAGCTTCCGGAGAATGTTATGTTCGCCGTGACCCATAACGCGGGCGGAGAGCCAATCGGTCCCTACTACGATTTTGAGGCAAACGGAGGGACCCGCTATCTCTTCCTGCCCGAAGGAGCGGGCGAGGAGCTTAAAATTCACTACTCCGGTGACATCACGGAGGTCAGCGAAGGACATCTGGACACCGGAGCCCGCACGGTCACAGGGACCATGGGAGCTTTTATCGCCTCGCTTTCAGACGGAAGAGATGTTCCGGTCGTGATAAAGAAATCGAAGATACCGTCGCTTGAAATCACACTTGCGGACTCGCTGGACGACATCCACAAAGACAAAGACATGGTCAGCACCGGGGCTTCGGTTGTCCTCACAGATCCGTCGGATCCGGGCAGCAATTTCGTCTCCGCAGGCGATTGTGAATTCAAGGGCCGTGGAAATTCCTCCTGGGAAGTGTACGACAAAAAAGGGTATCAGCTGCGGCTCGGGGAAGCCCGCATGGTGCTCGGCATGGATCGGGCCAAAACCTGGGTCCTTCTCGCAAATGCCAGCGACCCCACACTGCTCCGCAACAAACTTGTCTTTGATATTACCCGGCAGATGAATCTGACATTTGCCCCGGAAGGCGAGTTTGTCGACCTGTGGGTGAACGGCGATTACCGGGGAGTCTACCTCCTGACCGAGAAGGTCCAGATCGGTCCGAACCGCCTGGATCTCACGAGCGGCCACGGCATTATCGCGGAGTTCGACAACGCTTTCTATAATAATGAAATCTATTTTCAGGATTACTTCGGGAATTATTTTGCGCTGAAAGATTCGGCGGATCCGGAGGGACTGAATGATTTTCTGAAATTTCAGGAGGCAGTCGACACGCTGGACTACCTGTTGGACGAAAAGAGGGACTGGGAGGAGATAGAAAAGAGGATAGACGCGAAGTCATTTGCAAGAATGTTTTTAGTGAACGAATATTTTGCGAACTGCGAATCTGCCGTCACCAGCTTTTTCTGGTATCAGGACGGGGAGGACGACGTGCTGCACGCCGGACCCGCATGGGATTACGACACCTGTATGAGAGACGGCGTTGAGGATCCCACCGAGTATTACGTGTATAAAAATACGTTCTACAACCGGTTCCTCCAGCACGAGGAGTTCCAGCAGCTCATCTCGGAAATATACGCCGATGAATGCCGACCCCTCTTCGAGGGCGCTTCAAACGATATGTACGCGCTCCGGGACCGGATCTCATCGTCCATCGATATGAATTATATCCGCTGGGATGTACTCGGCGGAACGGATGCCAAAGGGCACGAGTCCTTCCCGAGCTATGAGCTGAATTTCAACGACCAGCGCACATGGCTCCGTGAGCGGGCAGAGCACTTCTCCCCCGAGGGTGTTGTCGGCGAGGTCGTTCCCTATGCGTTCAGCCTCAGCATGTCAGAGGACGGCAGGTATGTCGACTTCTACCTGACTTCGACAAGGCAGTCGATCGTCCAGACAGAGGCCTTAGTGTGGAGCCTTGCGGGAGGCGCCGGCACAGCCACGAGGATCCGCGCGGATCGCGAGGACAGCGATACCGGACTTCCCAGATGGCATGCAAGGTATGACCTCGGCACTTCCCGCTATATCGGCACATTCAACGTGCAGATGATCGTTAACGGCCAGCCTGCCGCGGAAGCGACCTTCTTCGTGAGCTCCCTGCCTGAGGATACCGGCAGCTATACATTTGAAGGGATCGACTTCAGTCCTATCTTCGATCCGGTCTACTACGCGATGCGGTATCCGATCGTTCGAAAGCAGGTGGGCTATGACAAGGAGAGGCTCTTCGCCCACTTCATATCTACGGGCATAAGGGCCGGCTATCAGGGCAATGAGGCCTTCAATGTCCTCTGGTACAAAGAGCACAACGAGGACCTGGCGGCCATCTACAAGGACAGCTATCTGTCTTACTACGAGCATTACCTGATAAAGGGTATGGCGGAGGGCCGACCGGGGCATCCGTGAATTTAGATGGGCACGCAGCGCGCAGCAGTTTGGACGAGCTGGTCCTCAGATGAGCACGCAGTGCGCAGCAGTTTGGACGAGCTGGTCCTCAGATGAGCACGCAGCGCGCAGCAGTTTGGACGAGCTGGTCTTGCACTTTGTTACCGGTGCAAAGTATCCATCTTCGTGAGAAAAACATTGCATATCCGACCGAGAGATCAACAATGCGTATGCATTGTTACAGCTCGCAGGGAAGGATATGCGTTTTTCGATGAAGATGATCTTTGCGCCGGTTTTCAGACCTTATAACAGCTCGTCCGAGCTGATACGCGATACGTACACAAACTAACAAAACAGCTCGTCCGTGCTGATACGCGATACGTGCACAAACTAACATAACAGCTCGTCCGTGCTGATACGCGATACGTGCACAAACTAGCAAGGGCTGCCGCGAAAGCGGCAGCCCTTGCTCTATCTCATATTCAAACTTCGGTGAATCAGCGGCCGAACTCTTTTCTGTAGGCTTCGACCTCATCGACAGTCGGCATAACGCAAAGCGCGCCCTTCTTGGTGGTGACCAGGGAAGCTGCGGCATTTGCAAATGTAAGAAGCTCATGCAGCTGCTCCTCATTCATCTCAAGACCATATTTCAGGACATGGTGCAGAGCGGAAGCGCAGAATGTGTCGCCGGCGCCTGTCGTCTCGACAGTGTTCGGATTCAGGAAGCCTGCCTCGTAAGCTTCGACGCCGTTGCAGTATGCCTTGGAGCCGTCCGGACCGTATGTCGCAAATACGAGCGGGATCTTATACTCGTCGATGATCATCTTAATGCCCTTGTCAAGATCTTCCTCGCCGGTCATGAAGGTGATTTCATTGTCGGAGATCTTAAGAACGTCGCACTGGGACAGACCGTAAGCGATCTTCTCTTTTGCTTTCTCCTCGGAGCTCCAGAGAGGCGGACGAAGGTTCGGGTCGAAGGAGATGATTGCGCCGTTTTCCTTGGCGATCTTGAGAGCCTCAACTGTAGCGGCCTCAACGCCCTCATGGGTCATGGAAAGAGTTCCGAAATGGAAGATCTTTGCGTCAGCGATATAATCCTTGTTAGCGATGACCTCATCCTTTGTCAGCATGATATCTGCGCCGGGGTTTCGGTAGAAGGAGAAGTCTCTGTCGCCGTTCGGCAGCTTCTCGACAAATGCGAGAGTCGTATGAACTTCCTCATCCATCATGAGAGCGCCCATGTCGATGCCCTGATCAACAGTTCTGGCTTTCAGCATTCTTCCGAACATGTCATCACCGACCTTGCCGATGAAAGCGACCTTGCGGCCTGCCTTGTTGAGCATGGCAAGAACGTTGCAAGGTGCTCCGCCCGGGTTTACTTCCAGAAGTTTGTTTCCCTGCTCAGAGATTCCGCTCTCTGTAAAATCGATCAGGAGCTCGCCGAGTGCTGTAACATCATACTTTTTGCTCATCTTGAATCCCACCTTTTCTTTATTATTTTGTGTGCCGTGCCCCCGCTGTGCGCGGCGCACGAATATGTGACCGATAATCATCTGTTATTATAGCATTATAGTGCACGTTTTATCCATAAATCAGACAAAAAAACAGGAAACGAACCGAACGATTTATGAGGTTTGACAGTTTTTTCTGCTCATTTTGTGCATTATTTCAAAAAGATTCCCGGTCTGTTCCATTTTCCCGCTTTGCTTTTGCCCATAAGGTACAGATAGGGTAACCGTTCAGACGGGCTGTTCTTATGCTGCCGATACATGAACTTCGAGGCAGCCCGTCCGAACTGCTGTCGGCGAACAGAAATTCTGCCTTCACATTCCGTGCCGCTTGCCGCTGCCTGCATCAAATGCTATACTGACAATCAAACCCGTGTCCCATCCGGAGAAAATGTAAAACCGGGACGCCATTCCACATGAGACCAAGTATCGTACGAGGAGATAATAAATGAAAGAAACGCACGGCAACTGGACCGCACTCTTTTCAAAGACAATTCTGCAGAGAGGCAAATCCTATTTTCAGAGCGGAAAAACCAAAAAGCTCATCGAAGAGCCGGACGGCTACAGCCTGACGGTCAGAGGCTCCCGGAACTATACTGTCCATATCGGAACTGACTGGTGCGGCGATGTAGAGTCATTCTCCTGCACCTGTCCCTACGCTGCAGGAGGAGAGTATTGCAAGCATATGGCGGCCGCCCTCTATTACCTCGAGAACTATTACGGGGAACCTTTCTGGATTTCCGATAACAATGACACCAAAGCCGCTTCCTCCGCAGGGAAGACTGAAAATGACGGGAATCGGGAAAGCTCTCTTCCACCGCTCTTTGCTCAAAGCAGCGCAGAGCCGAAAACATCCGGCGGAGCAAAAACGAGCGCATCCGAAAATACCGGGACAGCCGCGTCAAAAAACGCGGGCGGATCCGCCCGGTCAGGGTCTTCAGCGGGCGCGGATTATTTTTCAGATATAGCAAAGCTCCAGAAAAACGAGCTGGCGGTCCGGCAGTCGGAAACGCCGGCCTCTCCCTTTGTGCCCTCAGATTACCGCTATTTCGACAATCCCGATTATCTCTCTGATATCAAGTCACGGGAATCCGACAGAAAAAAGGCCCGCGCTCTGGTCAGGAAGAAAGACCGGGATGACATCAACGTGCGATTCATGTACCGGGAAGGTACCGGTCAGGAAGATATGGTCGGCGACGCCTACTGGACGACTCCGTCTGATTATTATTACGAAGACAACACGGTCCACCTGACCTTTAACCGCCAGCACATTCTCTCCTCTTCCTGCTCCGGATGGCGCTGCAGGAACGCACGCTACTACGGTTCGGATGACTACGCGTGCGAGCATCAGATCGCGGCCGTCTATCTGCTGCAGGAATATCTGAAGACCAACAATCCGGGCGACTCCACCAATTTGTCCGGCATACGTTTTCTTTCCGGCATAGCCGGCGATATAAAGGCCGAGACAGCCGACGTTGTCCCGACACTGACGATCACCCCCTACCTGACGCGGGACGAGAGCGGCATTTTCGCCTACTTCCGCGTCGGCGCCGGCAAACTGTATAAGATAAAAAATCTGCCGGAATTTTCCAAAACGGTCGCCTCCGGCAGACAGATGCGGTTCGGCACAAAGACCGATCTCACTCTGGGGAAAGAGTACATAAAGCCCGAGTCAGTCAAGTGGATGTCCTTCATCGACGATTATCTCGCCAGTGAAAAAATACAGCTCGATCAGTTCACCGCAAGGCTCAGATACAATAATTACTATTCCTACAACATCCCGGGAACCAAGGACCGCATTGATCTGACCGGTCAGACTCTCGACGACTTTTTCGATACAGCTGTCGGCGAGACGATTGAATACACGGATAAGACAGCCATTGAAAAGTCAAAACGCAGTATCGCCTTCCGGATGCGCGATCTGCCGGTCACGCTGAAGGTCAGCGCAAGCCGCGGCCCCGGCGGCATCGTCGACGGCATCCTTATGACCGGCGATCTGCCGGAAATCATAAAAGGTATAAATCGGCGCTACTATGTCACGGCCGACGCTCTGAACTGCATTCCCGAGGAGCGCTCCGCCGCCCTTAAGGCGGTGCTCGATGCGGAACACGGCGGCTACGTGCGCATCATGATCGGGCGGCATCATTTGTCCGACTTCTATCACAAAGTGCTGCCGGCCCTCCGCGAGATCGTGCATATCGAAAGTTCCCAGAACGACGAGGACCTTATTCGGACAGTCCTGCCGCCGGAACCGGAATTCATCACGTATCTGGACGTTGATTCCGGCAATCTGGTCGGCCGATGCGACGTTTACTACGACAGCACCGGCTACGCGCCGACAGATATTTTTAATGACGAGCCCATCGAATCGTTCCGCAGTTATAAGGCGGAAAGCGATATGTTGCAGCTGCTGCTTCAGTATCTTCCCCACTATGATCCGTCTTACCGCATTTTCTTTGCGGCAAAAGACGCCGAGCTCACATTCGACCTGCTCGACCGGGGCATCCCCGAAATCATGGCAAAAAGTGAAGTCCGCATGACGGACCGTTTCAAAGCGCTGAAGATCCGGAACCGCTCAAAATTCGACATCGGTCTCTCCGTGGAGAGCAACCTGCTCGATATCTCCGTCACATCGAGCGATCTCTCCCCGGAAGAGCTCCTCGATATCCTGTACAGTTATAAAAAGAAGAAAAAATTCATCACATTAAAGAACGGCGATTTCTTCAAGATCGACGACAACGAGACGATTGCACGGCTTGCGGAGATGATGGACGCGCTTCATGTCTCCGCGAAAGAGTTCGTCACAGGGAAAATGCATATCCCGGCCTACCGCGCCCTCTATCTCGACAAGATGATGGAGTTTTCGCAGGATATCTACGCGACAAGAGACAACCGGTTCAAATCGCTGATCAAGGAATTCAAGACCATTGAGGACGCGGACTTCGAAGTGCCGAAAACACTGAAGAGCACGCTCCGAAAGTATCAGAGCGTCGGCTACCGCTGGCTGCGGACGCTGGACGCCCACAGCTTCGGCGGTATACTGGCGGATGACATGGGCCTCGGAAAAACGCTGCAGGTCATCACGGTCCTGCTCGCGGTGAAGAATGAGGCCCCGGAAAATCCAAGGCCGTCTCTCATCGTGACGCCTGCTTCGCTGGTGTATAACTGGAGGGAGGAGCTGGCTGCATTTGCACCTTCTCTCACAGTCAGTCTTGTCGCGGGGACGGCAAGAGAACGCGCGCGCATGATTGCCTCCTGGCGGGAGAGCGACGTCCTCGTCACCTCCTACGATCTCTTAAAGCGCGACATCGCGGAGTACGAAGGAAAGCAGTTCCGCTTCCTCGTCGCTGACGAAGCCCAGTACATTAAGAACCGGACCACCGCAGCCGCCAGGTCCCTGAAGCTCGTCGCCGCGGACACCCGCTTCGCGCTGACCGGAACTCCGATCGAGAACCGGCTGGGCGAACTCTGGTCCATCTTCGACTACCTGATGCCGGGCCTTCTCTATTCCTACGAAGAGTTCCAGAGCGAATTCGAGGCTCCGATCGTGAAATCAGAAGCTGAAGAGGTCCGCGAGCAGCTCCGCAAAATGGTGACCCCGTTCATCCTTCGCAGAAAAAAGGTAGACGTCTTAAAGGATCTGCCGGATAAATTGGAGGAGGTCCGCTACGCCCATATGGAGAGCAAGCAGCAAAAGCTCTACGACGGTCAGGTCGTGCGCATGCGCAAAAAGCTGCAGAGCTCGAGCGAGACGGACTTCCGCAAGGGAAAGATCGAGATTCTGGCCGAACTCACCCACATCCGTCAGATCTGCTGCGACCCGTCCCTCATGTTCGAGGACTATGACGGCAAGTCTGCCAAGAAAGAGCTGTGCCTCGAACTCATCGATTCTCTGATCGACGGCGACCACAGAGCCCTGATCTTCTCCCAGTTCACAAGTATGCTGGAAAAGCTTGAGGCGGACCTCAGAAAGAGGGGAATCGAATACTTTAAGATCACAGGCGCAACGCCCAAGGCGAAGCGAATGGAGCTTGTCAAGGCCTTCAACGAGGGTACCGTGCCCCTCTTCCTCATCTCGCTGAAAGCCGGAGGCACCGGTCTCAATCTCACCGGGGCGGACGTGGTCATCCACTACGATCCGTGGTGGAACACGGCGGTTCAGGATCAGGCTACCGACAGAGCTCACAGAATCGGTCAGACAAAGGTCGTCAATGTCTATAAGCTGATCGTAAAAGGCACGATTGAGGAAAAAATCGTGGAGATGCAGCAGAGCAAGCAGAAGCTTGCGGATGACATCCTCTCCGGCGAGGGCGTCGCCTCCGCTACGCTGAGCCGCGAGGATCTGCTGGAGCTTCTTGCGTAAAACGAAACTTACGACTGTCGACCCGACAGTCGATAAACTCAAAAGCAAGTTTTGGACTGTCGCCCAAAATCCAGGCCGACAGTCCAAAACTGAAATTTCCTATATCCTACTGTAGGTGCGGGTCGCAAAGACGTATCTCACCGCGTTATTAACGCTTCTTGTGCGCCGCATTCCTGCCCGAGCCCGGTCTGCCGGGCTTGTTCTTTTCGGCATGCGCACTATTCCCCGGTCTCCCGCCCTTTGCTTTTCCAAAATCATGCTTCCCGCCCGAAGACGCCTTCTTTTCATCTCCAGGTTTCCTGCCTGAAGACACCTTCCTTTCACCTCCGTGCTTCCTTCCGTCTCCGCCCCGCTCCTTCATCTTCCTCGGCCGTATCAGGCACTCCGGTCCAAACCCGATGAGGTCTGTTCTCCCCTCCCGAAGCAGAGCCTCCTTCACGAGCTCATAATTGTCCGGATCGTAATACTGGGTCAGGGCTCTCTGAAGCGCTTTCTCATGCGGATTTTTCACGACAAAGACCGGCTCCATTGTCAGCGGATTCAGTCCCGTGTGATACATACATGTCGAGACTGTACCGGGGGTCGGATAAAAATCCTGCACCTGATCCGGCCTCACATGATTTTTATGCAGATACTCCGCCAGAGCAATAGCGTCCTTCAGCGTACTGCCGGGATGGGACGACATGAGGTAGGGCACAAGATACTGCTCACGCCCTGTCCGTTCATTTATTTTTTCATATGTGCGGACAAATCCCTCATAGACCTCATTCCCGGGTTTTCCCATGAGCGCCAGAACATTCGGAGATACATGCTCTGGGGCCACGCGGAGCTGCCCGGAGATGTGGTGCTCACATATCTCTCGCATGAAAGTCTTATCCGGGTCGAGCATCACGTAGTCGAAACGGATGCCCGATCTGACAAACACTTTTTTCACCTTTGGCAGCTTTCGGACCGTCCTCAGTATGTCGAGGTACTCCCTGTGGTCCGCAATCAGGTTGGGACATGGTTTCGGGGTGAGGCACTGCCTGTGTTTGCATGCACCGACTTTCAGCTGCTTTTTGCAGGCCGGCGCCCTGAAATTGGCAGTCGGTCCGCCGATGTCGTGGATGTAGCCTTTGAATTCGGGGTCGTTTGTCATTTGCACGGCCTCCTCGACGATTGAAGCCTTGCTCCGTGCCTGCATGATCCTCCCCTGATGGAAAGTCAGAGCACAGAAATTGCATCCGCCGTAGCAGCCGCGGTTGGCCGAAATGCTGAACTTGATCTCCTTGATGGCGGGGATGCCGCCCGCATTTTCATACATCGGATGATAGGTCCGCATGTAGGGAAGCGCATAGACGTCGTCCATCTCCATCATCGTGAGCGGCTTCGCGGGCGTGTTCTGCACCACATACAGAGCACCGTCGTAGACCTCATAAAGGACCTTAGCCTGGAACGGGTCAGTATTCTGATACTGGATGCGGAAGCTCTCCGCATAAGAGCGGCCGTCACTCTTTACCTGCTCATAGTCAGGCAGACGGATCGCGTCGTAAATTCGTTCCGGATTCCGGGTCTTATAGACAGTTCCCGGGACAAATGTGATGTCGCTGACAGAAAGGCCTGATGCGAGCGCGTCCGCAATCTCGACAATGCTGTGCTCGCCCATGCCATAGGAAATCAGGTCTGCACCGGAATCGAGAAGGATCGACCTGCGGACCGAATCCGACCAGTAATCGTAGTGGGCAAGGCGACGAAGAGATGCTTCCAGGCCTCCGAGGATGATTGGAGTCTTCTTATATACCTTTCGAATAAGGTTGCCGTACACAATGACCGCGCGGTCAGGCCGCTGTCCCATGACGCCGCCCGGCGTGAACGCGTCCGTCTTCCGGCGTTTTTTTGCCACAGTGTAGTGGTTCACCATGGAGTCCATGTTGCCGGATGAGACGAGGAAAGCATACTTTGGCTCACCGAATTCCATGATACTCTCGGGATTTCTGAAATCTGGCTGAGCGATAAAGCCCACAGAGTATCCGTGGGCTTCAAGTATACGTGTAATTATGGCAGGACCAAAAGACGGGTGATCGACGTAGGCGTCGCCCGAGATATAGACAAAATCCATTTGCTTAAGCCCCATCTCCTCCATTTCAAGGCGGGAGACGGGGAGAAATCCCTGTGCCATAGCTTATCTCCTATTCCGCCGAACCTCTCAGCATCGCTTCGCAATCTCAGGTTCCGCAGCCCTGCCGGCCCGCTTCGAAATAATATACCGCGGTCTTCCCTTGATCTCCTCATAGATACGGGCAAGGTAGAACCCGATCATACCAAGGCTCATCATAATAATACTTCCGATAAATCCCTGCATCAGGATGACCGTCGTAAAGCCCCCGAGGGCTACGCCGGCGATTTTCTGAACAATAGCGATCACGCCGAGGACCAGCGAGACAATAAAAACAATGACGCCGAGTATGGTCACGATCTGCATAGGGGCGGTCGTGAAGGATGCGATATTACTGACGGCATAGCGCATAAGCCCCCATGTTGTCCACTTACTTTCGCCCGCGGTCCTCTCCTGAACGTCATAGGACACTGTCGTCGTCCTGAAACCGACCCATGAAGAGAGGGCGCGGAAAAATGCGTACTTCTCCTTGAGGCTGACAAGGGCGTCGATCGCCTTGCGGTCAAGGAGCTTGAAATCGGATGCATTTTCCATATCAAAACCGCTTGCCGAACTGATCATGCCGTAGAACAGCTTCGCTGCAAATGCATGCCGCCCGCTCTCTTTCCCCCTGCTGCTCTTCACACCCTCTATAACTTCGAAGCCCTGCTCCCAGAGCCGGTACATCTCCACGATTTTTTCGGGCGGATGCTGCAGGTCACAGTCGAGGACCACGGCGCAGTCCCCGCGGGCTTCGGCAAGGCCGGCAGCCACCGCTGCCTCTTTTCCGAAGTTGCGGGAAAAGCTGATGCCCCGGATCTCCTCTTTCTGATTTGAGAGATTCATTACTCCCGCCCATGTTCCGTCCGTCGAACCGTCATCGACGAACAGAATTTCATAGGGAATATCCTCCCGCATGAGAATCTGCGAGACAGCGTCTGCCGCCGCAGCCACCATTTCCTCTTCATTATATGCCGGTAGTATAACTGTCAGCATAAGTATCTCCTTTTATCAGTCCAGGATTATATCATTGTTTGTTCCTGTTCCTTACGAAACTCCCCCGGAAGACGCGCCTCATGATGACGACAGAGCACACGATGAGAAGCAGCCACACAAAAGGCTTACTGTTATCCCCTGTATTTACCTCGCCGCTTTTCCTGGCGCTGCCTGTATCATCTCGCCGCGAGACTGTAGTCTGCTGCTGCGTTGCCTTCTGATCTCCCGTCTGGCGCCCTGTTGTCTGCTGCTGGGTTTTCTGTCCCTTCGGCGTCGGGCTTGCCGGCGTCGTCTGCTTCCCCGAATCGTCCTGTTTCTCCGAATCGTCCTGTTTTCCCGGGTCTTCCTGTTTCCCCGGATCTTCCGGTCCGCTCTCCTCCTCTTTTTCCGCGACCGTCACAGAATACTCCGCCGTAATATCCGACTCGCTGTTTTGCACCCTGATCACACAGGTTCCCGGACTCCTGGCAAATATTACCCCGTTGTCATCCACACTGACAACATCTTCATTGTCGGATTCGTAAATCAGCTCACCGGACACCGGGACGCCCTGCGGAGTTTGGAGTATTCTCACCTGAGCATACTCACCCGGATGCAGTGTAATGGAACTCGCCTCCGGAGCAATCCCTGTGACATCCTGATAATCCACTTCCTTTTCGATATGAAGTATAAAGGAGGCACATTTCCCGTTGGAAGTCGTCCCCGTCACCGTAACTGTTCCGATCCCCTTTAACAGGATATTTCCCTCTTCATCCGCATCGGCAAGTTCCGGATCGGAAACCGACCAGCGAACGGACTTGTCTATAGCATCCTTCGGCACGACCGTATAGTATGGATGATAAGTCTCTTCTTCCAGGCTGACCCATACCTCGTAGTTTTGCAAATACAGCGCTTCCGGCTTCGCTGCCTCCTCCACCGAAATATACTCGGCATGAACTGTCTTATCATAAGGCACTGCCTGATAAGCTTTCAGCGGTTCTCCGTCCTCATCCGCCCAGCGAAGGAAATAATAGCCTTCTCTTAGAGGCGGCTCGGGGAACTGTTCATCCAGGATGACCTCACCGATATAGACTGTTTGCACCGCCAGAATGTTCTCGCCGTCTTTAAAGGTTACGGTGGTAAAAACATTTGTAAGATTCTTCTCAAGATTCTCGCTGATTGCCCTTCGGCGATTCTCAATGGTCTTTCTCAGATTCTCTGCCAGATCATCCAGCGTCTCATCCGGTGTATTTTCGTCTGCCCAGATTTCCCGATCCGCTTCCCAGGATTTTCGAATTTCTTCTCTGTAACGGTCTATCACGCCGCCGTCACGGGTAATTTCGAGGCAGATCTCGTTCAGTTTATTCCAGTTTTCTCGCAGGAGATCCTGATATTCCGGGTTGTACTGTCTGAGATAGTCGAGCCAGGCCATCTCGCTGCCGGAAAGCCCCCCGGCCCCGTTATCCGGATAAAATGCCTTATCGAAATCCCAGAGCGGGCCCCAGTAAAGCTTACCGTCACGCTCCTTATAAAGGTAGGAGCTTGATGTCACAAAAGCGTCATCGTTGTTGGTAAACTCCTGTACCCACCAGTATTTCGCTGCGGACTCAAGATCCATGAGATCGCCGACAGAAGTCCCTTCCGAATTTCTGAAGTCTTCACCGTAAATAGCATCCTCTGTCTGCTGCAGATAGCTTTCCACGTAATTTCTCTGCGCTGCCGCGGCTTCCTGCTGTGACTCATTGTACTCAGACAGGTCAGGGGTGTCGATCAGGAATTCGACATTCCCAGATGTAGTGATCCTATTGATTTCCGCTTCATACGGATACGGATGCAGCGCCAACAGATATCCTCCGGTAATTGCCGGCTCTTCCGTGTCCTTTTTCTTAATTTTATCAATATCCACCCGGTTCTTATCAATTCTGACGTGATGACCGAGCAGATAACACCCCATATAATTGCCGTTGACAATGAAATCTACAGGAACGAACTCCGGTGTAAATTCAAGCCCGAGTTCTCTCCCCATATAAGCGGCAAGGCGATTTCGCATCATTACTGTATCCATGCTGCCGGCCAGAAGGACCCAGTGCGAGTTCTCCCCCATTGCAAGGAGGTCTTCGCTCTCAGCAAGTTTTATTTTGAAAGGCTTCTTTGGCATATCCCAGGTGGAATTTCCTCTTCCCCGGAAGTATTCCAGAGAAATATCCCGCCCCAGTGTCGATGCGTCAATCTCGCCGTACTCAGATTCATAGCCTTCCGGCACATCGATACGAATCGAACAGTTTTCCGCCGAATACGTGTGTTCCGGGCTGTCCAGAACAGCCTGAAAATCGTCCGGATCTATCGTCAGCGAGAGAACGGGGATTCCATTTAAGATGCCGTTAGATTCCCCATCCCCGGCAGCGCTCTCCCCCACTGTCTCAGGATCTTCGTACTGTTCCTCCGAGAGCTCCCCAGCCTGCGCGGACACACCCGTGACATATATCATCGCCATGACAAGCAGAAAGGCTGCTTTCAGATATTTCATGTTCAGCATCTTCGTACCCCTTTTTTACTATAATAGCGAAGCGCCCTTATGCGACATGCACATTCCTCAGCAAATAACATACCCCGCCTCATGACTCACCGGATTCTCCGTCGTATAATCGAATCGGATCCGAACAGATCCCTCGCCGAAATCAAATGTCTCCTCCCTGGCCATTCCCCGGCTCCTGTGGAAGTGCAGCAGCCGGTCGAAGCGGAGGTATTCCCGGAATATCTTCATTTGCTCTTCCGGCAGATCCAGCCCGCTCACAAAGGTGTCAAGCACCTCGTACCTCGCTGCAGCCGACGGGCGCTTTTTATTATATCCTGTTTCAATAAAGAAACCAGCCATCCGGTCAAAAAACGCAAATGCGCCGTCTGCCATGCCGCCGTTCTCCTCAAGGAACCGCAGAGTTCTAATGAACTGCTGCGAATTATAATACATCTCCAGAACATCACATACCCGGCGCAGTCGGTCAAGCTCCTCATAGGAGATCCACTTAGTCGCAAGAACCTCGTAGGGAGGTCTGACCGAATAGCGAATTCCGTACTCTTCCGCCCTCTGCTCCATCACCGTCCCCTTAAGGACTTTGAGGAATCCGAGCTGCAGCTGGTCTGCGTGCAGTGCGTACACATCGTTGAAGGATTTTGCAAATGAAATAAGCCCCTCATACGGCAGCCCTGCAATGAGGTCGACATGCAGATTGATGTTTCCGGCTTCCCGAAGGGCAAGCACGTTTTTGCGCAGCCTGTCAAAATTCATCGTCCTCTGTATAGCTTCTACCGTCTTCGGGTTGGTCGACTGGATCCCGATTTCCAGCTGGATCAGAGCTGATCGAAGTCCCTTAAGCAGCACAATCTCTTCCTCTCCGAGGAGATCCGCTCCTATCTCAAAGTGGAAGTTCGTAATTCCGTTGTCATGGTCCGCAATATACTGCCAGATCTCCATCGCCCGCTTTCTGTCGCAGTTGAAAGTCCGGTCCACGAACTTGACCTGCGGAACCTTGTGATCAATAAAAAACTGCAGTTCATACTTTACGGTCTCCATATTGCGGAAACGCACCGACTTATCAATGGACGACAGGCAGTAAGTGCAGCGGAACGGGCATCCGCGGCTCGACTCGTAGTAGATAATGCGGTTGTCGAAGTTCCCAAGGTCAGTGTACAGGAAGGGTATCTCGTTCATGTCCGACCCAGCCTCCGGGGTGATTGGATTATAAGCGATACGTCCTCCATCCTTCCATACGCAGCCCGGAAGAGTCCGGACAAACTCCCGGATTCCATACTTCTCCAATTCATCCGTTCTTGTCCGCGCTGCAATTTTTATCTCCGGAGCCGATGCAATATCGTTTAAAGTCTGCGCTGTATCTGTCTGTCCCGGCAGACTACATTCAGAATCGCCGAATTCCGGCTCTTCCTGCGCCACCGCCTTCATCAGCAGGGCAAACGGCTTCTCCCCCTCCCCGCACATCACAAAATCGCAGGATCCAAGAAATATCTCCGGACCATAGGAGGCCTCAGGACCGCCGGCATAAAGAATGACTTTATCTCCGAGCAGAGCCCGGATGTCAGCGATCAGATCCGTCACGATCTGCGTGTTCCAGATGTAACAGGAAAAGCCGATGATATCCGCGTGATAGGCCAGGATTCCGGCCAGTATGTCCTGATACCGGTCATTAATCGTGAACTCGGCGATCTGCACAGACTCAGCATGACCGGATGACGCGCGAAGACTGTAGACGGCGGGACAGGAATGTATATATTTGGCGTTTACGGCAACTAAAAGAACTTTTCTCATAAACTACACTCCATAAATATTCCGGTCTATCCTGCATTTCGTTAATAACCGCTCATTAATTGACTTCATTATAGTGCAAATCGCGGAACAATATCAAATCATGTTGATATTGTTCCGCGTTTTATTGACATTGTTCCGCAATTTTTCCCTTCCAATCTCTGCTGCCGCATCAGATTATTTGAAAATGCTGCAATGCTTTCCACACGCCGTCATCGTCGATGTCAGCCGTCACATAATCGGCACTCATTTTTACCTGGTCACCGGCATTCCCGAGAGCGACACCGATTCCGGCGTATTTGAGCATCCCGATGTCATTTTCCCCGTCACCGAACGCGATGATTTCGTCCCTCGAGATTGCCTTAAGCCCGATATACTGCCGGATTCCCTCGAGCTTGTCACCGTTACCCGGTATGATATCAAGTCCATGTCTGCTCCACCTCGTTATGTTGCAGCCGGGCAGCTTTTCTATGAACGGTCTCTCCTCGTCTTTGCTGCAGTAGATGACTCCCATATAAATCGGCTCGCCGACATACTGCCCGATCACCGGAATGTTGGTATGAATATCACGATGGGCTGACCGCACAGCCTCATTCACGAAATTGACGTACATGCGGTCCTTGGAAATCAGAATTGCCGGAACCTCACCGCTCTCAAATATATTAACCATAGACCTGAGATTCTCACCTTCCATGGGAGACCCAAACAGTGTTCTAAGGCTGCTGTCCAGACAGACCTGCCCGTTCAGTGTGAGATACGCGTCGAATCCATAGCCAAGCAGTCCCAGTTCCTTCATCTCGGATATATGCCGGCCTGTAGCAATCGCGCAGAGAATTCCCTTCTCGTGTAGACATTTCAGAGCGCGAAGGGTGCTCTCCGGAACACACATCGTCCTGTGAGAGAACAGGGTCCCGTCTATATCAAAAAACGCTGCCTTAATGCTTCTGTTTACTTCTTGCATACATCCACCCATTCCTCAAAGGAAGTGAACCGCTCGAGCTGATCAATAGTTGTCTCAACCGCGCTGTTCTCAGATCCTGCCGCCGGAAAGACCGTCTCATGGTCACGAAGTGAGACATCCAGATATACTTTCACACCTTCCTTGAGCGCGAACGGGCATACTCCTCCCGGCGGGTGTCCCAGATACTCTTCCACAGAAGCATAGGGGATCATCTTTGCCTTTGTGTGAAAATGAGCTTTGAACTTCTTATTATCAATCCTCGACATGCCGGACACAACGATGACAACTGCTTCATCCCCCAGAAGGAATGCCATTGTCTTCGCGATCCTGTCCGGCTCAGTCCCTACTGCCACCGCGGCAAGCTCGACGGTGGCCGACGAGGTGGGAAACTCCAGTACCTTTCCCGCAAGCTCAGTACCTTCAAAATATTTTTTGACCAGTTCTACTGACATGTTTCCGTCTCCATATTTGTTCTGATTTGGTAGCTATTTTACAACAAACAGGATGATCTAACCAGTATTATGTGCAAAGGGTCTGTCGCATCAAGGCGAATCCGCTTCATGAACCTCCAGCCCCATGCGGTGCGGCAGCTCCTATGGACGTAGTACTCTGCTGCTACGCTTTATAGAATGCCGCACTTATCCATTTCACACTCCCCTAATTGCAGTTTGTATTTAGTTTCGTAATGGTATCAAAACAGTTTTTTCACAAATGAAATGGTTGAATAATGCGTTAATTCCTGATACAATAAAAATATATGAAAATGAAATCAACGATAGAGGAATTACTATGACTCTAGAGGAAATGAAAGCCAGAAAAAAAGAAATGGGTCTCAGCAACCGGGAACTAGCAGCTCTTTCAGGCATTCCATTAGGAACTGTACAGAGAATCCTCAGCGGAGAGACAAAAGCGCCCAGAAGAGCCGCTATAGAGGGGCTTGAAAAAGTTCTGGACAAGTCATTGAGGACGCAGCATAGTTCTTTCGTCAGAAGCAATGAAACATTCTCCGGAGTCAGTTGTCTGAGAGAGCCATCCGCTGGCTATGGAACATCAGCTGTCAGAGAAATTCAGAAGGGTATACATACGGTAAAAGATTATTTCGCGATGCCGAATGACAAGCGGGTGGAACTGATTGACGGAGTGTTCTACGATATGGCCGCGCCTTCCAATATCCACCAGACTATCTCTATGGAGTTGTCCTTCCAACTTTCACTTTTTGTCAGGCAGAACTACGGGGAATGCTCGGTGCATGCCGCTCCGTTCGCTGTCCAGCTTGATCAGGATGACCGCACGATGGTAGAACCCGATATTGTGGTAATCTGCAGCCGTGACAGGCAGAGGTATTTCGGATGTTATGGTGCGCCCGATCTGGTGATTGAAATCCTCTCACCCGCAACTGCCCGAAAAGATATGACTGTAAAGCTGCATAAATATTTAGAGGCCGGTGTAAAAGAATACTGGGTGGTGAATCCGGAGAGCAGACAGATTATTGTCTACAAAAACGCTGTGAATTCTCTGTCCTTCCACTCCTACAATTTTTCCGAAAAAATTCCAGTAGGTATCTGGGAGAACAGGTGCCACGTAGATCTGTCGGAGATAATCAGGGAACTGGATTTTCTCGAAAATCTGCGCCAGGAGTGAAATATCTGCTGCCGGAGTGTTTTTCTCCGGGCCAATTATAATTATTACTATTATGCCGGGCGGTACATGTTAAAACGCATGTGTCGCCCGGCATAATTCGCAATGGCTGTTATTACACAGGAGTACAACCACTGTACTCTCTGCTATCTGTTTCTTATCAGCAGATTCTCGGCAGCAGCTCCCCGCCAGGCGGCGGAAGCAATGTCTCCGAGCCGATCGGAGTGCGGACAACTACGCGGCATTTGTGGTCATCGGTGACTTCGCCGATGATGGCTGCATTTGCAGAATATTTCCCCTGTTTCAGCACTGTAAGCAGGGCTTCAGCTTTCTCCTTCGGCGCAAATACGACCAGCCTTCCCTCACACGCCAGATACAGCGGTTCGAGTCCGAGCATGCCGCACACACCTGCGACAGCCGGGTCTACCGGAATGTCAGCCTCATTGATCGTGATGCCGACACCGCTCTCCTCGGCGATCTCATAGAGGACAGTTCCCACACCTCCGCGGGTGGCATCACGGAGCACGTGGATGTCCTTGGTTTCATCGAGCATGGATTTCACAGTTCCCCATAAGGGTGCGCAGTCGCTGGTCACATCCGCCTCGATCCCGTACTCATCGCGGGCAAGCAGGATCGTCGTCCCATGGCGGCCGACGTCGCCGGTCACAAGAATCGCGTCGCCGGACTTTGCGTAAGCCCCGGAGAGGTCCGCGCCCTCCTCGATGAGACCGACACCGGTCGTCGTGATGAATACTCCGTCGACCTGGCCTCGTCCTGCCACCTTGGTGTCACCTGCCACGATGCTCACACCCGCTTCCTTTGCGGTCTTCGCCATAGCCTCGGCAATCTCCTCGAGCTTTGCAACAGGGAATCCTTCCTCAATGACGAAGGAGCAGGTGAGATAGGCAGGCTTAGCGCCCATGCAGGCAAGGTCATTGACCGTACCGCAGATACTGAGCTTTCCGATATTTCCGCCCGAGAACTCGCAGGGTGATACGATAAAGCCGTCTGTCGTCATAGCGATCCTGCCCGGAAGTCCCGGGAGGACGGCGGCATCGTCGGCGGTGAGGTAGTCATTTGCAAAATACTTCTTGAACAGATTTCCAATGAGCTCGGATGTCTTGCGTCCGCCTGAGCCATGGGCGAGTGTGATGAATTCTTCCATGATATTCTTTCAGAGTTTTTTCGCTGTGCGAACTCTGTTATTCCTTTCGCTTTTCTTGTTGGAACACAGCTATTCCTGCGTTCCGGTTCCATTGATTATTCCTTCTTCGGTGAAACTGCTTCATAGTCCCACCCGAAAGATGGCCGAAATCCGTATCAAGTCCCGCATATGGGCCCAAGTATGGATTATCGGCTATTGCTCAGCCAAGATCATACTTATAGTAGGCCGAGCACGTCCCCTCCGACGACACCATGCAGGCTCCGATCGGATGCTCCGGCGTGCAGACCTTGCCAAAGACCGGGCACTCGTGCGGCTTGATCCTGCCCATCAGGACATCGCCGCAGCGACATGCCTTATTCGGCTTTCCGTGCATCTCGGGCACACTGTAGACCTTGCGGGCATCGAATGCTTCATATTCACTGTTAAGTTCAAGACCTGATCCCGGGATAGTGCCGATACCTCGCCATGTCGCCTCGCAGGGCTGCATTGTCTCGGCAATGAGTTTACGCGCGATCGGGGCTCCGTCATCAGCGACAACTCTCGGATACGCGTTTTCTGCAAATGGCTCACCCTTCTCAATCTTCTTCACAATGATAGCGAGCGCAGTCAGGATCTCATCCGCCGTGAAGCCGCAGACAACACCGGAAATCCCCTCGTCGCGAAGCTCACGGAGAATTCCCATACCTGAGATCGCGCTCACGTGACCCGGATAGAGGAAGGCGTCGGCGCTTCCCTTGAGAACACGGTACGCCTCATCCATGGTCTTATTGGCGGTGAGAAGTGAAAAGTTCGAAACTCCCCACTCTTTAGCCTTCTTCACCGCGAGACAGGCCGCCGGCACCGTTGTCTCAAATCCGACCGACAAAAATACGACCTTCTCATCCGGATGATCTTTGGCATACTGAACCGCGTCGAGCGGCGTGTAGACGATTTTGAGTTTCGCTCCTTTGGCCCTGGCTCCCGCAAGATTCATCTCGGTTCCCGGAACACGGACAAGGTCGCCGAAAGTCGTGATCGTCACGCCCTTCTCCATAGCCAGATATATGGCCTCGTCAATGAATCCGGTCTCGGTAACACAGACCGGACATCCGGGTCCGGAAATCAATTTGATATTGTCCGGCAGGATATTTCTTATACCGAACTTGAAAATCGCGTGTGTGTGCGTGCCGCACACTTCCATCACGCGGATCGGTCTTCCGCTGTATCCGCGGATGATATCGAGTGCTCTTGTATCCATATCATGCCTCCAGTGCGTCCATGAGGCTCTTTGTCTCCTCCTGGTCGTCCGTTGTGATCTTCGCAATCGCGATACCTGCGTGCACCATGACGAAATCGCCCGGCTCTACATTGTCAAGCAGCTCCGTTGAGATCTCTCGGCGAGCGCCTGTCGCGTCGACAACGGCTGTGCCGTTCTTCATAGAAACGATTTTTGCCGGAAGTCCTACACACATATTAAAATCCTCCTTTTTTGTGCGCCGCGTGCGGTTCACGTGCCCCGCGGCGTGTCCTCTCTGCGAGTTATATTTCCAGGTCAACAGCTGTCTCATTTTCCGAGGCTTTCATTCTCGGTTCACAAAAGCCAGCCTTTTATTCATCTGCTTTACTTGTCACATTGAGATTCCACATCCCATAAAAAGCCTGCCCGAGACCTATTCCTCCGTCGTTCGGCGGAACAAGTGAGTGCGTCAGCACCCTGAACCCTTCTCCTGCGAGCTCCTCCCTGCAGAGCTTAAGGAGCAGCAGGTTCTGGAAGCAGCCGCCGCTCAGAGCGACGATGTTCACGCCGGTCTTCTGTCTTGTCTCGAATGCAATGCGGCACATCCCGTGAGCAAGGTATTCATGGAACATGTAAGCAAGTCTGTCCCTGCTCTCACCATCCCGTATTCCATTCATTATACGTATAATAAGCGGCATATAATCAAGCGCAAGTATATCATTTTCATGAAGAATCTCCACCTTCGGTGTATCCGAAGCTGCACTCCCATTTCGACCTTCCATGGCTGCCGACTGCTGTCCAAAATCCTTCGGAACGGAATCAGCATGTTCCGCAAGCCATCTCTCCGCCGCAAACTCCAGCGCCATCGAGGCCTCTCCCTCAAATGTAGATGCGCTGCGTATGCCGAGCAGTGCCGACACACCGTCGAAGAGTCTGCCCGCCGACGTCGATGTCACGGCGTTGAGCCTCTTTTCAATCATGAGCATCTGCATCCTGAGATCCTTCTCGGGAGCCAGCTCAAGCTCCCGGGCTGCAGCCAGTGTCTCCTCCCGCGACCCGGTCGCGTCATAGATGAGGGAGAGAGCTATGCGCCAGCCTTCTTTCGAGGCCAGATCGCCGCCGGCCTGCACGAATGGCTTCAGCATTCCAACGCGTTCAAATGCATCCGGGCCCGCAAGCAGCACTTCTCCTCCCCAGATCGTCCCGTCAGTCCCGTATCCGGTGCCGTCAAGGGAGATACCGATGACCTTGTCTGTCACCCCGTTTTCCGCCATGCAGGACAGCACGTGCGCGTAGTGGTGCTGGATTTTCTTCACAGGGATTCCTATCTCTTCCGCAAATGCACTCGAATTGTACCTCGGATGCATATCGCATACGACCAGCTCCGGCTTTGTTTCAAGAAGCTCCTCCATCCGCCTGACTGCGGCATCAAGGGCTTTCACGCTGCGAAGGTCCGCCAGATCTCCGATATAGGGAGACGGATAATACAGCTCATCTTTGGCCAGACAGAAGGTGTTCTTCAGTTCTCCGCCTGCTGCCAGCACCTGTCCTCTGAAACCTGCGGGTCCGAGGAAGGGCAGCGGCGCATATCCGCGCGAGCGGCGGATCATATACGGTTTCATTTTCATGGTCTGTCCGCCTTCCCTTTTGGCGGCAGCCTTCTCATCAGATCCGACCGGCAAATCGGGTACACTGACCATATCTTCCACCGGTACCATCTGCATGACCGAATCATCCGCCCTGAGCCTGATCAGACGGTCGTTGGAGAGGATGACGTCGCACATCGGCGACAGGTATCGTATCGCATCCTCATCGTCCTTGCAGATCGGCGCTCCCGACGGGTTCCCGCTCGTCATGATGAGAGCGTCCGTGAAGGGCTCCCCATCCGGGTAGTCGAAAATGAGCAGCTGCACCGGCGCGTATGGGAGCATCACTCCGACCGTCGGGTTGCCCGGCGCGACCAGCGGGCTGAGTTTTTCACGCGCCCTTAACGGTTCTTTTCGCGTGACCCGGTCCACCCGCGCGGCTTGCCCCAGCCGCGTGACCTCGTCCAACCGCGTGGCCTGACCCAGCCGCGTGACCCGGTCCAGAATCACGATCGGCTTCTGGACCCCGTCCAGAATCTTCTCAGCTTCTGCCGGCACGACACACTCGCGCCGCACAGTCTCAATATTTTTCATCATGACCGCGAACGGCTTCATCGGCCGATGCTTAAGTTCTCTGAGTCTTGCCACAGCCGCGTCACAGGTGGCGTCGCAGCACAGGTGAAATCCACCGATTCCCTTGACTGCAGCAATTCCGCCGTTCCTGATCACACGCCGCACATACCTGATCGCGTCACCGTCCATCTCATGCCTGGTGACAAGAGCTTCCTGCTCCTCCGAATGCCCCCAGGGAAGAAGTCCTGTCGTTCGGCCCGCATGATCTCCGGCGGCTTCCGGGACATCCGCCCCTGCCGCATCCCTGCCAAAAACCTCATCCGTCCGCAGCACATACACCCTCGGTCCGCAGTCATTGCAGCAGACCGGCTGAGCATGATAGCGCCTCGTCTCAGGATGCGTATATTCAAATTCACAGTCGGGGCACATCGGGAACACACCCATCGATGTGCGGACCCGGTCGTAAGGCACGCCGTCGAGGATCGTGAGCCTTGGCCCACAGTTCGTGCAGTTGATAAAGGGGTGCAGATACCGCTTGTCCGCGGGATCAAACAGCTCTCTCCTGCAATCCGGGCAAATGGCAAGATCGGGAGATACAAATATCTCGCCCTCCACATGTGTACTTCCAATGATATGGAACATCGTGCTCCCGGTCAGCGCCTCCGGGGTGTCCTCGACCCTGACAATAGCGGCAACCGCCGGTGCTCTGGCGACCAGGTCCTCTCGAAATTGATCGACGTCCGAGCATTTGCCCTCGACGTGGATCTCGACGTAGGAGCCTTTATTTGCAACGTCCCCCGCAAGATGAAGTTCGGCAGCCAGTCTGCTCACGAACGGCCGAAAGCCGATCCCCTGCACGATCCCGTATGCCCTGATTTTCAGTCGTTTATTTTCCATTCCATGTTTCACGCAAATGCGTTTTCCCTCTCAGTACATTATCAAGAACGCCTCGGCGTTCTTGCCGCGCCGCTTCCGCTGTATCACTGCTTTTCGACGCCCGACACCGAGAACTGGGCAAGCTCCGCGAATCTTCCGTTCCATCCTCTTAAGGCCCGTCTCAGCATCGGATCCCCGATAATTATGTCATAATTTCCATCGGCAACGAGCTTGATGAAGTCGTCCTCCTCTGAAATTGTCCTGCATTTTCCAAATGGCATAAAGAACGTCGCCGTATCCACTTCCACAGTGTCAGATGCCTGCTCCATCTCCTCCCGGATAGTCTCGGCAAGCACAGCCTGATGCACGATCAGAATCTTCTTTCCCTCGATCTCATCCTGCGAAAGACCTGCCAGTTCAAAGCCTTTCGGCAGAGGATACCTGACAGTATACGGGACTCCAAATTTTTTCTCCATATACGAAGCCGCTGCAAGACCGGATGGGGAAATGACCAGATTTTCCCGAAAAGAAGCAGCTTCCTCAAAATCCCGAACGCTCTCGCCGAACACACGGGCTTGGCCGCCGCAGCAGGCAGCGCGGTCCTTAATTGTGTCAGTTGTATCAAAATCGAGAAGATCCATGGGCGTTGCGCCGAAGATTCCGATCGGTCTCATGTATGAGGGTATCTCATCTGTCTCCGAACACGTGAATTCGCTGTCCTTTGTATAAGTCTTTCCCGAACCCATCAGGTTTTCCGCGGCTTCTCTCCCGTCTCCCGGATTACATTCTCCGTTCTTCCCATTAATTGCATACGTCCTGACCAGCTCCAGATAGGCTCTCTCCTGACCCTTGTCATAGAGCTCCATACCTGTCGTCTGCATGGTAAGGGTCGTGATACCGAACTTTCTTTCGCCCATGCGGCGAAGGGCCTGATAGTCAGTCGCAATGACCGACGGGACAGGCGTCCCGACCAGGGCGAGGAAAGACGGATCTTCCATCACGCCCAGCACATCACCGATCTTCTTCATCATGGCTTCATCGCGGCCGAGAATTGCGTCAAGATCGCGAAGCCCCGCCGAGAAAATGGCGCTCTTCTCGCTCTTCCACCGCGGCTCATCGAACCCGCAGACGTTGCCGGTGCATCCGCCCGCGTCGATGATGACGATGAGCCCGTTCATTTTAAACAAAACTTCCACCGCCCCCGAAATATCCGGCGCGAACGGCGATAAATATTTCCACAGTCCCTTCATCATTACACCTCCGTTTTCCCGGACAGCCCGGCTAAGAGCTGCGCAGCGATTGCCCCGTTTTTGCCGGGCAGGCTGAACCCCCTTCTCACAGCGCTGCCTCCATCTCCGTCAAAAGCCGTATGAGCCCTCTGTAGCCGAACGGCTGGACGTCCGAGAAGAACGGCACACTGGCGGCCTTAGGATAGTACCACGCGGCATCCTTTCCTATCGTTATGTCAACTTCTCCCTCCAATTTGTAATTCATCATTGTCGGTGAGATGCTGGTATAGAATCGCGTGTCCGGGCTATTTTCGGCAATTTTTGTGATGAAGGGAAGGTCGGCTGGGGTGGCATTTGCAAATACCCGGTCGACCGCATACCCATAGGAAATCAGCGCTGCCGCCAGCTCGAACGGATTCGCGTTCACCGTCTGGCCGATTGCAAATGTCAGCTTCGGATGCCGCTCCTTAAACGCTTCGAGCGCTCTCGAAGCTTCCTCGTAATAAGCCGCATCGTCAAATTTCACACCGAGGGCACCGCCGAGCAGCGCGTACTGGCGCTGAATTTTCTGAATATCATAAAAACGTTTCATCTCAATGTAGGGCATTCCAAGACGCTGCATGAGGTCGTCCGCCGCGTACCGTGACTCAGGATTCAGGACCAGATTGAAATTGGCCTCCCCCATCTCCATGTACTCCTCGAGCGTCTTCATCCGACCGATCTCGCGGATCTTCGTGAGTCCGGCCTTGCGGAACATATCATAGATTTCCGTATCATCATAGTAGGGTGCGAACTGGCCGAGCAGATTGACCGCATGAGGATTTT
The DNA here is from genome assembly GCA_045112915.1 of Lachnospiraceae bacterium. Lineage (GTDB taxonomy): Bacteria > Bacillota > Clostridia > Lachnospirales > Lachnospiraceae > Chordicoccus. The sequence continues at coordinate 42,831 of JBGUIK010000111.1, read as the reverse complement.
TCCTGAGCGGTCTCAGCAGAGAATAAACGCTCTGGCGGATCGCTGTCATCGGCGGCTTTGTCCCCTCGCGCATCAGCGCGTACATGTAGCTTGGCACAACGTGGACACCGGTCCTCTCCTCCGCCTTCCTGCACACCCGCACAAGGTCTGTGCCGAGCAGGGCGTCGACACATGTGATGCAGATGACCACCACCTTCGGTCTCACCTCCGGCACATCAAGGATTTCCTCCACCGCCTGCGGGATTTTCTTCAGATGTCTGCCGGTGACCAGGTCGGTCTCATCCATGAGCAGGTAGAACATCCTCTCACTGTAGCCGCTCACCCGGCTTAAGATCGTGCTGTTCCTGCCGCAGCAGCCCGGAGCGACGAGCAGCATCACGGATTCGGGGATGGCAAGGCCTGCCCGCTTAACGCCGTAGCCGTTCGCCCCCGGCGAATTGTAGGAAAGGGTCGCAGGCGAACTGTATATCAGAGCGTGGGAGGGAGATTCCTCCTTCGGGAAATCCTCACGGCCGCGCTGGGCGAATTCCTTCGCTGTCAGATAAAAAGGCTCCATAAAACCTCCGTAAAGTCTCTGAATTATTTAATGGTAAAAGCCGCTCCGCTCTCCGCTGTCCTTCTCGGGATCGCTGAGCAGCAGCCTTGCCAGGTCCATGAACTTCCGGCTGACCGGCAGAGTCGGATCACCCTCGATGACGGTCTTGCCCTCCTCCTCAAAGCGGTTAATGTCATCGCTCCTCGGAATGTCCGCAACGATCGGAACGCCGAGTTTATCGGCAAATGCCTTCACCTTCTTTTCCTCATCCGGAATGTTTCTTCTATTGAAAATGACGCCGCGCACCGTCGCATAGCCGCGGTCCTCGAAGTTTTTGACTGCGGTCGCGATGTTATTTGCAGCATAGAGCGCCATCTTCTCGCCGGAAGTAACGATCAGAACATCCTCCGCGTAACCCTCGCGGATCGGGGCTGCAAATCCTCCGCAGACAACGTCGCCGAGAACATCGTAGAGCACGACATCCGGATTCACGCGGCCGAACACATCCAGCTCGTCGATCAGATTGAACGTCGCGATGATGCCGCGGCCTGCACAGCCGAGTCCCGGGGTCGGACCTCCGGTCTCGATGCAGAAGACATCGCCGTATCCCCTCCTTCCGATGTGGTCGAAATCCGGCTCCTCATCGTGGTCCCTGTAATAATCCATGACCGGTGTGAGCGGCTCGCCTCCCAGAAGGTTGATCGTTGAATCCGCCTTGGGGTCACAGCCGATCTGCAGGACCTGCTTTCCCAGCGCCGCAAACGCCGCCGAGAGGTTGCCCGTCATCGTTGATTTTCCGATACCGCCCTTGCCGTAAATTGCTATCTTCTTCATATCTATCTCCTCATCGGCAGGTCTGTGTCTGCCGTGTTATCCTTATACGTCACACTATAGACAATCGCTCGCCTGCCGCGTTATCCTTATACGTCACACTATAGACAAGCACGCGCCTGCCGCGTTATCCTTATACGTCACACTATAGACAAACACGCGCCTGCCGCGTTATCCTATCTCACCGAAGGGCTCTGCAGACCGTTTTCAGCAAGCCACAAATCGAATCTCTCTCCGACAAGGACCGGAATCTCCTTCTCATAAAATCTTCCCGAGTAGGCCACATGCGGCAGCTTGATGAACTTATTCTGTTCCTCAGGCAGGAGTCTTGCGTACAGCGGATCCGCAATCACAAGATCCGCCCTCCTGCAGGCTTCTCTTAGTTCATCCTCGAGCACGATCTCATCGGTCCCCTCGGCAATTTCGCGCGGCAGACCTCTCATCGGGCTGATGATCCTCACGGAAAACTCTTTCTCTTCCTTGCCGCCATCCTCACCGGACTTTAACGTCCCGCAGGCTCTAAGCGTTTGCGCCATGGACTTCATCATGACCGGCTCGCCGATCAGCAAAATCTCATATTCGTCACAGCCGTTTTCCTCATGGGACTCTATGGAACCGTCTGCATCATTTTCACGGGCAGTGTCAACAGCAGGGCTCTCGGCGATGCATGTCTCCATCTGCTCCGTCCCATCTGTCAAATTGCTTCCGCCCATGCTGTTCTTCGACCCGGCTATTTCTCTGATTTTGCGTATAATTCCGTCCGCCGCAGCCCTGCCGACCGGACATCCAATCACATACGGAATGCCGAATCTCTCCCGCATCCTTTTAGCCGCCGCGAAACCGGTGGCGGAGATGACCAGATTCACATCCGCGTCTCTTGACGAGAGGATATTTTCCAGAGTATCTCCCATCGCCCAGGTGCTCCGCACGGCAAATCCATTGTCCTCAAGCAACTCCTGTATCGCCTGCACACTCCCGTTCAGGGAGAAATCCAGCGGCGTGGCGCCGAGCAGGTTAATCTTGATCTTCTCATCATAGCTGCTTGCGCAGCCGCCCAAACTGCCTGTACTTTTTTCACTCTTGTCGGTTATCGTTTCCGGGACTTTATCGCCGTCCACACGCTCTATTTTGCGGGAACCCGGCTCCGCATTTTCCATCAGGTCCACAAGGCATGCAAATGCCTCTCCCGCCCCACTCGTGTAGGCGTCCATCCCGTTGGTCTGAATTCCGAAACAGGGAAGGTTGGTCCTCCGGCTCACCGCCTTCGCGACCGCTCTGAAGTCCGTCCCGATTATGTGGGGCAGCGGACCACCGCAGATGCACACGAACTTCGGATGCAGCTTCTCCGCTGTCTCTGAGAGGTTCCTCACCAGGACCTCATCATTTCCGAAGATCGCGTCCTTCTCGGTGAGACCTGAGATAAAGACCATGCTGTCCATGTCGTACCATCTCGGCTCGTCGTGCGTGTTGTATGTGGAGTTGCAGCCCGACGCATCGTGCATGACGACCAGGCCGCCGAGCTCATAGAGCGCTGAACAGACACCGAAATTATCCGCGGAGTACGTAGATAGGACCCTTTTCACAATTCTCATACCGTTTCTCCTCCGCCAGACGTCTCAACACTCTCATTCCTACAACCTTCATCCGCCAGTATCGCACCGTTCCCGCAGCCGGCATCCGCCAGCCTCGCGCAGTTCTCTGCGCACCCGAGAGCCTTGATCTCAATGAAATCTCTCGGATTCTTCTCTGTCCTGAACGCCTCGACCATCATATGAGCAATCTCTGCGATACCCTTAAAGCCGTAGAGCCCGCCGTTTTCCACCAGATTCACAAAGTGCCGTGTCCCTGTGAAATACGTGGCTTTCTGACCGATTGCCAGGAACTCCGGATCGTCTCTCCTAGTGACCCGCATTCCGGGCTGCGTCATGGGGAAAAGCTGAACATCGGGGAATCTCTCCCGGATCACCTCAAAATCGCCTTTTTCTTCAGGTGCAAATGCATCCGCGTAGATTCTCCGCACACAAAATCCGTGTTCAAGCAGCATCCTCGCAAGGGAGAGCGGCCTTATGACCGCTGAGAAATCCAGCGCGATCGGAGTCTGTCCGATCACTGCCAGCGCTCCGGCCAGAGCCTCCTCCGCTTCCTTCTGAAGTTCCTCGTAATCCGGAAGCCGTATCTCCGGAACATCACAGGGACTCGCAGTATGAACATCTCCGGCATAGATATTCTCCTCACGAATCTCTCTGCCTGCGCATAAAATTTCCCTGAGCGCTGCCGCCAGGGTCGTCTCACTTCGACGGATTTCCTCATAATTAAAGCTCACCGGCATATAAACAGCCTTCTGCCCCAGCCTCTTTTCCATGTCTTTCGCCGCGAAATCGACGACCGGGTGAAAGAATACATTCATGGCGGCGGCTCCCATATGCTTATACTCATCGTAGGAGACCATGGTCGGCAGCTGGCTGACTCTCACACCCGCATTTTTAAAGATCTCAAAGAGCTCGCTATCCGGCAGGATCTCGTAGAAGGAGCCGATGACATTTGCAAGATGCACGTCCTCCGGGAGCTTTTTCACCGCACGGTAGAGCTGTCTCCACTGCATCTTCTCCGGTGAGAAATGCTTCCGCATCGTCGGCAGCATGTAGCAGTCGATAAAATCCACCTCCGGGTGAGCTTTTGCGCACTCGCGGTAAACAAGATTCAGATCAATATTCAGGAAATGCTGCACGCAGCTGGTGTAGAGCAGCACGCAGGTCGGCTTCTTCGGCATCTCATTGAGGATACCGGAGACACCTTCGATGATCATGTCCTCGAGATCGCCCCGCAGGATGTGATCGTCCGTGAACTCGAGCATGGAGAACCGGTCCATAGCCCCCATCTCCTCCGCTGACAGGACAACGCCCCTAAGGCAGCAGCTCGGGCACACGAAAATCTGGTGGCTGCCCGGGATGAGCATCGACGTGTGCGCTATCGTCCATGTGCCGCGGGCGGGCGATGAGTAGAGGAGCCCCTCCCTGAACGGGACCGGAAATGCCGCGTCCCCCGCGCTCACTGATATTTCGTTGTCATTCAAATGACGTATATCGTACATAAATCACACTTTCTTAATATAGGTCCGCCTTCTTACGCTCTGCTTCAAAACCGGCGTGGTCGCCCCGGCTCGTCACAACCTTATAACCGATGCTCTCCATCCTTCTCTCCATGCAGTATCTGCACTCCGCAGCCTCGTCGCCGGTACAGATTTTCCCGTCGTAGAGCAGGTAATCCTTCCTGACGGAGGTGGGGGAGAGATTGGGCATGATGACATTTGCACCTGCCAGAACACCCATCTCACGGCCGCGCGGATGGATCGTTCCGAGCGCTGTCGTCGCCGGAAGAAGAACCTCCGGGAACATGATGCGGAGAACGGCGAGGAAATACAGCGTGTCCTCGAGGGTGCCCGCCGCCTCGTCGCGGAACGGGGTCTCATGATGCGGTATAAAGGGCCCGATGCCGATCATGTGGGGCTGAAGTTCCATGAGATAGACAAGATCATCCGTATAGCACTCGTCAGTCTGACCGGGTGAACCCACCATAAAGCCGGCTCCAATCTGAAATCCAATATCACGCAGGTCCCGTAGACACCGCATTCGGTTCTCCATCGAGAGCTCAGAGGGGTGAAGGCGGCGGTAGTGAGCTGCATTTGCAGTCTCATGCCGAAGCAGATAGCGGTCCGCACCGGCATCAAAATATTTCTGATAGCTCTCCCGGGATTTTTCACCAATTGAGAGCGTGACCGCGCAGTCGGGATGCCGCTCCTTGATGCCTCTCACGATGCTGCAAATGTCATCATCCGAATACGCCAGATCCTCCCCTCCCTGGAGCACGATCGTGCGGAAATTGAGCTCATAGCCCTTGTCCGCGCAGTCAAGGATCTGCTCCCGGGTCAGACGATAGCGATTGACGGTTCTGTTGTCGCGGCGCAGGCCGCAGTAATAGCAGTTGTTCCTGCAGTAATTTGTGAACTCAACGAGGCCCCGCAGGTAAATATCATGCCCGTAGACCCTGACAGCACTCTCGCGGGCGAGGCTGTACATCCACTCCCGTACTTCCTCTGTGACCGTCCGTCTTGCAGATACCAGATGCAGAAGTTCCTCCCGGTCCGGTTTCTCACCGTTTTTTATTTTCAATATTATCGATCTTAATTTCTCCATCGACTCAGCTCCGCTTTGCGTAAACAGCCTTAGCGCTGACCCCGGAAAGTCTCCCCAGCCTGCCGGTCAGCGTGTTGATCTTGTCCATCGGGGCGTCGATTGCGATACTGATGAGATACAGGTTCTCATCCCGGTAGGGAATGCCCATGCGCCCGATAATGTTCTCACTGTACTCGTGCAGGATGGAGTTCATCCGTGCAACGGATTCTGTATCCTCAATAATGATGCTGAGCATCGCAATTCTCTCTTCCATCTCCGCCTCCATTTTCTCTCAGTTCCGGTCGAATCATTTTTACGCAATGCGGGGGCTGCATACACAAAAATGCCGCACCAACCGGTAATGCACTTATATGCATCCTTGTACAATAAGTGCATTACCGCTCAATGCGGCAGCAAAATCGCTCGGTAGACAGACTGGCAGAGCCAGTCTCGCTTCCTATATAATTCGGCTTCCGCATCAAGCATAACTTTCTGCGTCAGATTTCAAAAATCTCACAGACAAGGGCTCTCATCCGCAAGATGTAGTCTCATTAAAGTAATTCTACCATTAAGCGCTCGCTTTGCATACGCTAACATAGCTATACCCGTGAGCCAATGTCAGCATAGCGGTATGCCGGAATCTCGTGACTGGGAGCAGGGCAGGCAGGCGGTCCATGAATTTCGTGACCGGCAGCTGGGCAGACGGGCTGATCCGGCATTTCGCTTCCGGCAGCAGGGCAGACGGGCTGTCCGTTAATTTCGTGACCGGCAGCAGGGCAGACGGGCTGATCCGGCATTTCGCTTCCGGCAGCAGGGCGACGGGCTGTCTGTTGATTACGTGGCCGGCAGCTGGGCAGACGGGCTGTCTATTGATTACGTGACCGGCAGCAGGGTATTCATCTTCGTGAGAAAAACATTGCGGGTCCGACCGAGAGATCGCGTAGGCGGCAAGCCGCCTGCGCTAGCTCGGAGGGGAGGACCTGCGTTTTTCGATGAAGATGATATCCTGCTGTCGGTTTTCGGTCTTCGTTACAGCCTGTCTGCCCTGCTATCGGTCCCTTGGATTCGTTACAGCCTGTCTGCCCTGCCGGCGGGTCCTGAAGTTCCGTTCAGCCTGCCCGAACTAATGCAGCAGAAATAAACTATAGAATTGCAATTTTTAAAAAACATAGTAAAATAGGTATACACTATGCCACATTTTTGGCAGTGCAGTGCAGGCTGCCACGCCGCACACTTAAAATCAAATTAAAGGAGATCATAATGAAGAGATATAAAAAAATAATCGCATTGACACTGAGTGCAGCCATGCTCGCAGGCTGCGGTTTCACGAACAGGCGCTCGGAAGAGGCAGAGAGCACGCCCAGCTATATTGATACAACGACCCCCACACCTACTCCGCCGGAATCAGTCGCTGAATCAGTCACTGTCCCGGCCGACAAAGTAGGTCTTGCGGAATCATCTGTAGCGGATTCTTCCGTAGCGGCAGCAGTCGAACCGACACTGGAGCCGACAGTTGTGCCTCAGGAACCGCTTATCGAGGACAAGATGCTGGATCCGAACTATGAATTTGCGGGTGAATCCCAGGTCCACACAGACCCGGCCAAGCTTTACACCAACAGGTATGCAAATGCGAACGGCATCACTGTCTGCGTCAACGCCGGCCACGGCACAAGCGGCGGCGATAATTACCGCACATACTGCCACCCAGATCACACAGCCAAGGTAACAGGCGGCAGCACAGCTGAAGGCGCAATCAAGGCAACCGCTATCGCTACCGGTATGGATTTCGCAGACGGCACTCCTGAGCGCGCGGTCACATTGGCCGAGGCCCTGCTCGTCCGAGATGAGCTTCTCCGCCGCGGCTATAACGTCCTTATGATCCGAGAGACCGAGGACGTTCAGCTGGACAACATCGCCCGCACGGTCCTCGCCAACAACCTGGCAGACTGCCACATCGCGATCCACTGGGATTCCACAGACTTTGACAAAGGCGCATTTTACATGTCCGTTCCGCAGTACGAAAGCTATCTCTCCATGTATCCGGTAAGCGAGACATGGCAGAAGAGCAACGCCCTCGGCGATAAGCTCATCGAAGGGCTCCGTGCCAACGGCGTGAAGATCTTTGAGAGCGGCTCCATGGAGATGGACCTCACACAGACATCTTACTCCAAGGTAGCCAGCATTGACATCGAGCTCGGCGACAAGACTTCCGATCATTCTGACGAAGCTCTTGCTGTGCTGTCCAAGGGTCTCTGTGACGGCATTGACCTCTATTTCGCTGACAACCCGAAAAATCCGCAGCAGGCTGTCCCTGCTGAGACAGAATCATCTGTCGCAGATTCTCAGTCTACCGAAGCAGTTTCCGCTGAAAAAACAAACGCAGACTGATAAGACGTAACCCGTCCGGCTGCAAGCTACTATCCACCACCACACTGAACCAGGGAGGTTCCTATGTCCGAGACAAAACTCGAAAAAGCACGAGCCTACGAAGAGGCCGCGGGCAGCAAAGTTCCCGCAGATCTTCGCCCCCGTTACCACCTGTCCTCCCGCTGCGGCTGGATGAACGATCCGAACGGATTCTCCTTCTACGGCGGCAAATACCACATGTTCTATCAGTATTACCCCTATGACAACAAATGGGGTCCGATGCACTGGGCACATGCAGAAAGCAGCGATCTTCTCCACTGGGAATACCTTCCTGTCATTCTGGCTCCAGAAGAAGACTACGACGGCTTCGGCTGCTTCTCCGGCAGCTGTGAGACTCTGCCCGACGGCCGCCATCTGGCTATTTACACCGGCGTCGCCCACAGTCAGACAATTCCCGGGAAAGGCGGTACCCAGACCCAGAATATAGCCATCGGCGATGGTCTGAATTACGAAAAATATGCCGGCAACCCGGTCATCACTCCCGAGATGCTGCCAGAAGGATCCAGTTTTGTAGATTTCCGCGATCCAAAAATCTGGAAATGTAAAGACGGCTCCTACCGGACGGTCATCGCCGCCAGGGACGGTGCGGGACACGGAATCATCGTTCTGTTTTCGAGTGAGGATGGATTGGCATGGAAGTTTGAAAATGTCCTCGCCCATGACCCGGAAGCGGCTATGTGGGAATGTCCGGATATCTTCGAGCTGGACGGTGCAGGTCTCTTCCTGACAAGCCAGCTGAACGAATACTGGCAGGGAAGCGTACTTGCCAAAGAATGCAAGACCATGTACTTTGTCGGTGAGTGCGGCGAGGAGGTTTCCTCCTTTACATTTGATGAGACAAGCAGCCGCCCGATCGACCTTGGTCTTGATTTCTACGCTCCGCAGACCATGGTCACGCCGGACGGCCGCAGGATCATGATCGGCTGGATGCAGAACTGGGTGTCTCTCGGGAACCGCCTGCCGGGTCTGCCCTGGTACGGCCAGATGACAGCTCCGCGTGAGATTCACGTGCGGGACGGCAGCCTCATTCAGAATCCGGCCAGAGAGCTGCTCGCCATCCGAGGAGAGAAAACCGAACACCGCGATGTGGAGATTTCCGGCAAAGCAAAACTTGACGGTCTTGACGGAAGGTTTGCTGACATCGAGCTCACACTGCGCGAGATTCCGGGCAAAAATCTTGACCGATTCCGCATGAACCTGCTCGACGACGGCAAAAATCGCATATCCGTCATCTTTACTCCGTCAGAGAATAAGATGGTGGTGGAGCGCGTTTTCCCGGAATTCGGCAAGACAAAGATAACACAGAGAAAAGGTACTGTCGCAATGAAGGACGGAAAGCTTGATCTGCGGATCCTGCTCGACCGCTTCAGCGCCGAGGTCTTTGTGAATGGCGGCGAGGCTGTCTTCACGACATGCATGTACACCGAGAGCGGTGACGGCGTGTCCTTCAAGGTGGATGGAAGCTGCTGCGCCGACGTGGTCAAATATGATATGAAGTAATTGCTCCCACTGCAGGAGTATAGGAAAAGGGCTGCCGCATTAAGGCGCGCCGCCATTATTTATGGCAGACATTATTTGCAAATGTCTGTCATATATAATGGTGACACCGTCTAATGCGACAGCCCTTGTTTTCGTTTTAATCTCTGACGCGAGCGAGACATCCTCATTCGAACATTGATATCCCTGTCATATAGATTCGCGTCAGCACGAACGCGACCGCCTCCGGCGTGTCCGCGCAGTCCTCCGACGCCCACTTGTGCAGAATCCCCACCAGCCCGCCGATGGCGTAGGCCTGAATATAGGAGCTGACCTGCTGCTCCGCCGGTGTTGAGGCCTGACGGCTCAGCATACTCTCCACATAGCCGTGGAACCTGATGAGCGCTTTCTCAATGAAGCGCACTGTCGTGAGCTTCCGGAACCTGCGGATCAGATAATTGCTGCTTCTGACATACCGGCACAGGGTCGAAAAAAACTTTCTTGTGAACTGTATGCCGTTCTTTCCCATGTCGCCGTATTCGCTCAGAATATCAAATATCCTGTCCAGTATCCGATCCTCATACGTCTCGATCAGAGTAGGCATATCGGCAAAGTGGTTGTAAAACGTACTTCTGGTCACGCCGGCCCGTTTTGCGACCTCCATCGCCGTGATCTTCTCGGGTTCCTTTTTCCCGCACAAGATTTCAAATGCCGTCATCAGATCTTCATCAGTCTGCACCCGCATAAAATCATCCTCCTGTCTGTCAAGAGATGTCGGACGCAGTATAGAACGGCTGCTGCATATTTCAGAATCCGTCGATTACATCCATCCCCACCTCTGTATTACAAACGTGTTTATGATTCTACCACGGCGGTGCGGATTTGTAAAACTTGAGCTGGAATTGCCATGCGCAGAAGTTCAGCCGGCGGTTCAGATGAGGTCTCGCTTAATTTTCCTCGTCGTTGTCTTCGGGAAAGGCTCGTCTCTCATCACGACGTCGATGATACGCCTGTAAGCCGGCTGCTTCTTATTATATTTGTCCACTTCCTTCCGGATTTTTTCTCTGATGACATCCGGACTCATCTTTTTCGTCTCCGTCTCATCCGGGTAAACGTGAGCGATCAGACCCTGGGGCTGCCCCATCACAACGACTTCACCGATGAGCGGTATTTTATACAGATCGTTTTCGAGTTCTTCCGGGGATACATTTTCACCATTTGCAAGAATAATAAGATTCTTCTTGCGGCCTGTGATATAGAGGAAGCCGTTCTCATCGAACCGTCCGAGATCGCCTGTGTGCATCCATCCGCCCTTCAGGGCCTCCGCTGTCTCCTCGGGCATCTTATAGTAGCCCTTCATGACAATATCGCCCCTGACCAGGATCTCGCCGTCCTCGATTTTCACCTCTGTATTGTCTATTGGGCGGCCGACCGAACCGTCCGAGATTCCTCTCTCACCGTTGAAGGCGATGACCGGAGACGTCTCCGTCATTCCGTAGCCCTGCCAGATCGTAATTCCGTATTTGCGGAATTCCGTGACATACATGGGGTCCAGATACGCGCCGCCGACGATAATGTGATTCAGCCTCTTCCCAAACACCTCACGGCCCACCAGCTTCTTCGGGATGAGCCGGTTCACGGATTTAAGCTTCTTGTAGATCGTCTCCACCATGAGCGGGACCATCAGAATGACCTGCGGTTCAAATGTCTTGAGGTTCTTCATTAGATGGCCGACACTGTCGTTGATGCAGGTGTTGACACCGAGCTTGATCGCCGTCAGCACGTCGACAGACAGGCAGAACGCATGGTGGATCGGAAGCACGGAGAACAGAACTGTTCCGGGCTCCGTGTGGTAGAAGAGGTTCGTGACCTCCGCGCCGAGGTTGCCCTGGGTCAGCATAATGGCCTTGGACACGCCTGTCGTTCCCGAGGAGAACATAATTGTGCAGACTGCATCCTCCTGCCTTTCCACATCCACGTTGATCGGGGAATCATAGGTCCCTTTTGCGTCTGCACAGGCACCGTTTTCCGCATTGCTGTCGGAAGCTGCATCCACATCGTTTTCCGCATTGCCGGTTCCCAGATCGTCCATTCGCTTTTCCGTATTGCCGTCCTGCGGTTCATCCTCGCTATATTGCATATAACTGCCCCAGGTCGCATCGGCGCCGGGCAGGACATCATTTCCAAGAACAATGACCTTAGCCAGCTGCGGGCACTCAGCCTTAGCCCTCGCGATGAGGTCCTTTTTCGAGCTCTCGATAAACGCGCAGGTCACATCAGCCTGATTCAGCTGCCATATGAGGTTGTCATCCGGGAGCGACGCGTCGAGCGGGACTGCCACGCCTTCCCCGGTAATCACGCTCAGATACGTTACGACCCACGGGTAGGAATTCTTTCCGGCGATGGCAATGTGGGCACGTGCAAATCCGTCCCTTTCCAGCGCTCCCCTCATCCTCCGAAGATCTTTGCCCAGCGCGCAGTAAGTCTTATTCACCACTCCGTCTTTTGTCGGGAAACTGAAGGATTTAAGTTCGCTGTATTTTTCTATGCTTTCAAATATAATTTCTCTTATTGTCATTGCTGCTCCTTTTTTATCTCAGTGGGGAAGACCCCCTGCTTCTACAAGCATTACGCCCATTTTACAGGCAGTGTAAACTTCTCCTGACGAGGCTTGGATATACTATAAGTATACAAAGAATGCATACACTGGAAGACTACCAGATAAAAATGCGCAAAACAATAGCCCCGAATGCCTTTTGGACATTTGGGGCTCAATCGTCCATTTATGATTATTGATAGCGCTCGTCGATAACGCGCTTCGACTTCTTCTCGCTTCTCGGCAGGAGTCCGTTCTCGACAATCTTGACGATCGGTGTAAAGCCGATAGCTGCCTTTGTCTTTCGGGCGATCCTCTTTCCGAGATCCTCGAAGTCTACGCTGCCGTCAATCGCCTCGACATAGAGACGCATCGTGTCGCGTCCCTCGAAGTGAGAGATACGAATCTGGTACTCGCTGGAAGCGCCATCACACTTCGCGATGACTTCCTCGATCTGTGCCGGGAATACATTGACACCCTTGATCTTCATCATATCATCCGTACGGCCCTTAATGATATCGATGCGCGGGTATGTTCTGCCGCATGCGCACTCACCCGGAATGATGCGGGACAGGTCGTGTGTACGGTAACGAATGAGCGGAGCGCCTTCCTTCACGAGTGTCGTGATGACGATCTCACCCCACTCGCCGTCCGGCAGGTTCTCCCCGGTCTGCGGATCGATGATCTCGAGGTAAATATAGTCGTCCCAGATATGCATGTACTCGGAATTCGGGCAGTTGATGCCGATACCCGGGCCGTAGATTTCCGTCAGACCGTAGATATCGTAGAGTTCAATACCCAGGATACTCTGGATACGCTCGCGCATCGCTTTACCCCATCTCTCGGAACCGATGACACCCTTTTTCAGGTGGATTTTATCCCTGATACCGCGCTTCTCGATTTCCTCAGCAAGGAGCAGCGCATAGGAGGACGTGGAGCAGAGGACTGTAGACTTCAGATCCATCATCATTTGCAGCTGCTTCTCTGTGTTGCCGGGTCCCATAGGGATTGCCATGGCGCCGAGCTTCTCGCAGCCGTTCTGGAAACCAATACCCGCAGTCCAGAGACCGTAGCCTGGAGTAATGTGGATGCGGTCCTGGTTCGTGATGCCTGCGGTCTCGTAGCAGCGCTTGAACATCTCACCCCAGTCGTCGACATCCTTGGCTGTATACGGGATGATGACCGGAAGACCTGTGGTTCCCGATGAAGAGTGGATTCTGACGATCTCCTCTTCCGGAGCAGTCATAAGGCCGAGCGGGTATGCGTCGCGAAGATCTGCCTTCTCTGAAAATGGAAGTTTTTCGAACTCTTCGGCATTTGCAACACTCGTAATACCGGCTTCCTCGAGCTTCTTTCCGTAGAAGCTGCCTGCGGATACAAGCGCCTTGATGCGGTCGTTGACCTGGGCCAGCTGCTTTTCACTGATTTTCATAATCTCCTCCTTATTTACACCTGCCGCTGCTGCTTGCATCCGGCAGTTCTTCTTTTGTAACAGCTCAGACAGGCTGTTACCTTCTTTTTTATGAAGTGGGTACTATCATTCAGGCCAGCGTAAAGGCCTTCCTGTTGAGGTCCAGGAACTTCTCCTTGATGACCTTGCCCATGACATTCAGGATATCTTCCTCGGTGAGACCGAGCGCTCCCGTCCGCACTGCCGCGCCGAGCAGCACGACGTTTAGGACTCTGGGATTGCCGAGCGCTGCCGCTGCCGAGTCTCCGTCAACCTGCATGAGATGTCCGTCCGCGACCTTCTTCTGCAGGTACTCGAGCATAGGGCCGGCATCATAGCCGGAGCCTGTCAGTGTTGCCGTGGTCGGCTTGACCGCGCGGGTGTTCGTGATCACGAACCCGTCCTCTTTAAGAAATGGCAGCATTCGGACTGCCTCGCCCGGTTCAAAAGCAAGTATCAGGTCGGCCTCACCTGTCCCGATCATCGGGGCGTACATGGCTTCACCGTCGCTGATTCGGATATTTGAAAATACATTTCCACCGCGCTGCGCCATACCTATGGTCTCCGCGCTCATGACCGTAAAGCCTTTTTCCATCGCGGCTGCTGCCAGAAGCTTGGAGGCAAGAACCGTCCCCTGTCCGCCGACGCCGCACAGAACAATATTCTTAATCATGGACTTCACCTCCAATCGCTCCGACCGGACAGATCTGCGCGCACAGACCGCAGCCTGTGCAGAGAGAGTCGTCAATACATACAAATCCATCGTTTATGACAATGCCGGGACATCCGATCTCACGGATGCACTTGCGGCAGCCGATGCACTTATCAGGATCGACGGCGGCCTTTCCCTTTGGCTTCGTGATGGCTACGCACGGAGATTTGAAGATGATCGCTTTGACACCCGGAACCTCCTGTGCCCGCTTTACAGTATCCACTGCCTTATCAAGGTCCAACGGATCCACAGTCTCGACAAACTCAAGTCCGATGCCTCGAAGGACAGCCTCGATGCTGACCTTGGCGACGACCTCGCCCATCATCGTTCTTCCTGTCCCCGGATGGGGCTGGTGACCGGTCATCGCTGTCGTCGAGTTGTCGAGGATGCATACCGTCATTTCCGCCTGATTGTATACGGCGTTGATGATGCCGGTGATGGCCGACGCGAAGAAGGTCGAGTCGCCGACGAATGCAAATGCCTTCGTATCCGGCTCAATTCTATACACTCCCTGTGCAATGTTGATACCCGCGCCCATGCAGAGACAGGTGTCACACATATCGAGCGGCATCGCGTTGCCGAGAGTATAGCAGCCGATATCGCCGCAGAAAATCGTCTTCTGCCGTCTCATGGCCACCTTGACCGCATAGAAAGAGGCGCGGTGCGGGCAGCCTGCGCAGAGGACAGGCGGGCGGACGGGGATGGCGGGCAGCTCGGGGGCGTTCTCAGTTACGCAGCCGGCAACATTACCTGCCGCGCCGCAATTAGAATTTGCATCTTCTGATTCTGCCAGGAAGCTTCCAACATGCTGTTTGATGAGGTCGAGAGAGTTCTCGCCTGCATTTGCAGTATCATGGGTGAGCTTGCCACGAATCTTCACATCGAGACCATACTTGCCGCAGATATAAGTGAGCTCACGCTCGATGACCGGGTCAAGCTCCTCTAAGCACAGGACCTCATCAAGACCGGTAAGGAATTCCACCGCAAGTTTCTCAGGGAACGGGTGCGGGGTCGCTACCTTGAGGACTCTTGCATCGGTGCGGCCATGCAGCGCTTCCATAGTAAGCGCAAAACTGATGCCGCCGGCAGCAATACCCTTCTTTGGTGCTGTCTCATTCCCGGCAGCCGATGCAGCCGGTTGTGCATCTGCCGCGCCTTTATCTGAGCCGTTGTTAAGGATCATGTTGCGCGGGTATGCCGAAAAGACGTCTTTCAGCTGTTCATTTCTGGCTTCAATCTTCCTGTGATTGGCATTGGATAGCCTCGGGAAGATGACCCACCTCTTTGAATCCTTGATAAAGCCTTCCGGCGAATTCTTTTTATATTCATCCGCATCCTTAATGGTAATCGAGGCATACGCATGACATATGCGGGTAGTCGGTCTGAAAAATACCGGCGTTCCGTATTTCTCCGAGTAAGCGAACGCATCCTGGATCATATCGTACGCTTCCTGTACGGATGTAGGGTCAAAGCACGGGAGCTTTGAAAAGTAAGCAAAATGTCTGGTGTCCTGCTCGGTCTGGGAAGAAATCGGACCCGGATCGTCCGCGACCATGATGACCATTCCGCCTTTCACGCCGATGTACTCCAGAGACATCAGCGGGTCGGAGGCAACATTGAGTCCGACCTGCTTCATCGTGACCATCGTGCGGGCTCCGGCATATGCTGCGCCCGCCGCTACTTCCATAGCGGACTTCTCATTGACCGACCACTCGACGTACAGACCTTCCGGCTTATATTTCGCGGTGTTCTCTAAAGTTTCCGTAGAGGGTGTACCCGGGTATCCTGCAACAAGGTCAACGCCTGCGGCTATCGCGCCGAGCGCGATGGCGGCGTTTCCCATTAAAAATTCACTGTGCATGGTTTGCTCCTGTCTCACTTTCAATTAACGGCATAGCTTATCCGGGTGTCATATTATCCATGTCTCGTACGCGAGACTTTTCCCGTCGTATGTCGCTGGGGATAATTTTATCACTCTAAAGCATTAAAATCAACATCTTCTATGCGACACTTGGCGCGGGATTCGGGTCAGCGTCAGCTGACATAATTCCAAAAAGAATCCCTTCGGACACAGTCATGTCCGAAGGGATACCCCATTTTAAATGTATTCTATTTACTCAAACAGATCCCACACCTTCTTGGAATCGAACGTCACCGATGTGACCCCGAGGGCTTCGATCTGGTAGAGGGCGTTGGCAGCCATGTGCTCCGCCGCCTGTTCAAGGTCTCGGATTCCGGTCGTATTTGCAAATACATCCACGACCGCGTCAAGGCCGTCATCCGTCACAAGGCACTCGTCCTCTCGAATGCCCATGCGCCGAAGGACCTTGGGAAGCGCAAATCTCTTGAAGATAATCTTCTTCTCGAGCGGCGTATAATCCGGCAGCTCGATCACGGCAAATCTCGACATGAGAGGAGCCGAGATTGCATCCTTGTCGTTGGCCGTCGCGATCGGATAGACGCCGGATGTCGGAATATTGCACTCAATGTAATTATCGGTAAAGCCCAGATTGTCGAGCAGGGTGAGCAGAACGTCCGCCGGATTGCCGTTGCCCTTGCCGGCTGCTGCCTTATCGAGCTCGTTGATGATAAAGACAAGGTTGGACTCTCCCGCTGCCGCAAATGCCTCCATGATAATACCCGGCTTCGCATTCGAATAAATTCGGGAGCTGCCGGTCAGCTGCTCCGGATCATTGATCGAGCTCATATCGAGCGTCGTCCACGGGAGCTTCAGAATGCGGGCGACAGCGTAGGCAATCTGAGACTTGCCGGTGCCGGCAGGGCCGATGAGCAGCAGGCCGTAGGCCGGGAGCGTGTGCGTGCGGTTGATCTGGATAATAGTCTCGATGATGCGCTGCTTGACCCGCTCCATCCCGTAGAGCTCCTCATCGAGGATCCGCCGGGCTTCCGCCGGGTCGATCGGATCAAAATAGTTACTCTTCCACTGTATATTCATCATGATGGACAGAGCTCTCTGGGCATGTCTTCTCTCTTCCTGCGATACTTCGCCGGATCTTGCGACTGCCAGGTTGCGGCGGGCCCAGAGACGTATCTGATTCGGAAGAGTCTTGCCCGCACACATCATAAAGTCGGTGATGGATTGAAGGCTGGTCAGCTTCATTCCGTCGCCGGTCTCCTCCGCGTCGTCATCCTCCACGTCATCCTCCGGGGCGCTGCTGGCAAGGAGCCGCTCGATCATGAACTGCAGGAATCCGTCCTCCGCGGACAGTTTTGTCCCACCGCCGAAAGCAATCTCACGGATGCGGTATACGGCATAACCTTCCTCAGTGTTTCTGCCGGAGAGCCTGACACTGATATGGTTCTCCCCCAGCCACTGAAGGAGGCTGACAAATCTGGCGTCAATTCGCAGAATGTCCGCGCTGATGGTCCCATCTTTTTCATCAAATTCAAATGATGTCCGTTTGACAGGATTTGTAAACACCCCGACAGAATGGTGTTTCCATTCCTTCTCCCTGTTGGACAGCACCATCATGGGCTGCTCCGGGCTGGCTTCATGTGCGTTCGAGCGGAACACCGTGTAGGTGCATTCCGCCTTGTTCTTTATATCTGGCTGGCTGCTGAAATCAAATACCGGCATGGCGTCTCCTTTAGTTGGTGCAGTATACTTCCCGTTTATTGTTGCAGTGCAAATCTCCTGCTATATATTCGTATTAATTTAAGTCTCGCACAATCATACCACAACCGTCCAGTACTGCGATACCCACTTTTCTTTTACTTTACAGACTTTAGATGTATAATGGTAACAGTTCAGACAGGCTATCAGTATTTTGGGCTCCGGCAGCAAAGCATTCATCTTCGTGAGAAAAACATTGCAGGTCCGACCGAGAGATCAAATAGGCGACAAGTCGCCTTCATCTCGCGTTTCACGCTCGATGTCGGGCGGTCGCCAAAGTGCCTTCCTTTCGTGCGAGCACGAATCAGGCACCTTGGCTTGTCGCCTACGCAAGGTCGCAGAGAAGGACCTGCGTTTTTCGATGAAGATGATGTTTGCGCCGGATTCCGGAACTTCGTTGCGGCCAGTCTGAACTGTTAGGTATAATGGTAGAAGTACTAGAAGAAAGGATGATATCATGCCTGAACTGTTACAGCTGTATTTGACCTTTGCCAGAATCGGTCTCGTAAACTTCGGCGGCGGCTACGCCATGCTGCCCCTGCTCGAGCGCGAACTTGTGAACGACCGCGGCTGGTGCACCACTGACGAGCTCATGGATTATTTCGCCATCGGTCAGTGCACACCCGGCCTTATTGCGCTCAATGTATCAACGTTCATAGGAAACAAGCGGCGGGGAGTTCTCGGCGGCATAACCGCGACTGTCGGCTTCGTGACCTGTCCGATCATCATCATACTGCTCATAGCTGCGTTCCTGACGAACTTCGCGGATCTTCCGATCGTAAAAAATGCATTCGCCGGGATCCGTGTATGCGTGTGCGTCCTGATCCTACAGGCAGTTCTCCGTCTCTGGAAAAAAGCTATCATCGATGTGCCGACGTTCTGCCTCTATATGGTCATCTTTGCGCTGGCCGCATTCTCGAGTCTCCTGCCGGTTTCAATCCCGACATTTGCACTTGTCATATCCGCCGGTGTATTCGGTGTATTCTTCGGCAAAGCAAGCACCCCTGCAAGTAAAAAGAGTGCGGGCAATCCCGCACACAAAGAAAAAGAAAAGGAGGACAGCCGCAAATGATCTACCTCGAGCTCTTCCTCCGTTTCTTCCAGACAGGTCTCTTCTCCGTTGGCGGCGGACTTGCGACTCTGCCTTTCCTCTATGAAATTTCAAACCAGACCCACTGGTTCTCCCACGCTGACATAGCGGACATGATCGCGATCTCCGAGTCCACTCCGGGAGCCATCGGAATCAACATGTCGACCTATGCGGGTTACATAACCGGCGGCTTATTCGGAGGCATCCTGGCCACTCTATCGCTGGCAATGCCCTCCGTCATCATCATTCTGATCATCGCACGCCTGCTCGAGAAATTCGAGAACAATCCGTACGTCGAGAAGGCTTTCTACGGCCTTCGGCCGGCTTCAATCGCCATGATTTCAGCCGCCGGCATCAATGTCGTGAAAATCACACTGATCAATCTAAGCGCGCTGACGGATGGCTCCGGTCTCCTTGGCTTCTTTAAGATCAAAGAAATCATCATGGCTATCCTGCTCTACGCGGCAATCACGAAAGTGAAGCTCCATCCAATCCTTGCGATTGCAATCTCAGCCGTGATCGGCATAGCACTGCGCCTCGGCGGAGCATAACTCCGCCGGCTTACTCACGCGTCCACGCCGAACCGAATGCCGGCACTCTTTCTGGCAGTCTCGAGCGCCGTCATGACCGCGACAGACTTCTCAAGGCAGGCAGCCGCAGCCGCATCGTCCTTCGTGTCGACGATCCGCGCAAAATCAATGAACTCCTGAGTCATGCGGTGCCGCATCTCCGGAGCCACGAACTTCCCGCTCTCCATCGCGCGGCTCATACCGCCCGCAGCGTTGGGGACCGGCGGCTTCGTGTCGTCAGCGTACTCATAATCAACTCCTTCAATGACATTGGGCTTGCCGATGAGTCTCATCCAGCCGTTCTCGCCCTGGAAGATTGCAAATGACGGGCTGTCCGAATCCTTAGCCCCCGTACACACCGCAGTTATCCCATCATATATGAGGACCGCCGTTCCGGAGGTGTCCGCCCCGTTAAATCCAAAGTTCGGGAAATACTTCGCGTCCTTCGGAGCACCGAGCAGACCGATAGTCAGATAAACATTATAGAGATTGATATCATACAGCGCACCGCCCGAAAGGTTCGGATCAAATGCCGGCTCGACCTCGCCCGCAAGATACTTCTTATATCTGCTGGAATACTGCGAGTAGTTGCACTGCCCCATCTTCAGTGTCCCGAGTTTCGGCAGAAGCTCCGCCATCTTCTCAAAGACTTTGCTGTGCATTGTCGTGATAGCTTCGAGGCAGTAAACACCCTTTTCCGCCGCAATCTCCGCCAGCTCTTTGGCTTCCGCCACCGTCGACACGAACGGCTTTTCCAGAATGACATTCACACCCGCAAGCAGTGCCTGCTTTGCATAAGGATAGTGCGCACTGTTGACAAGTCCGATATACACGCAGTCAACGCCGCTGTCGGCAAGCAGCTCAGCATAGTCCGTATAAACTTTGCCGATTCCGTACTGCTCCGCCAGCTTCTCGCCCTTTTCACGACTCTTCGGTCTTGCAAATATAGCAGTGCGCTCGATCTCGGCAATCTCCTCCATGGCAAACAGCGCTTCGTGTACTATTTTTCCGGTTCCGATAATACCCAGCTTCATATCATACCTCCTTATCATCGTACATACATATCCGCTTAGCCAGCTCCCAGAAAGCCACCGCGCTGCATGCCGCCACATTGAGCGAATCGACACCGTGGGCCATCGGGATCTTAATGGTGTAATCACATGAGTCAATTGTCTCGTCCGTCAGTCCGTCCCCCTCTGCACCCAGAATGACAGCCAGCTTCTCCTCAGAGCGAAGATGCGGGTCGTCAATCGTCACCGTGTCTTTCCTGAGCGCAAGGGCTGCCGTCTTAAAGCCGAGAGACTGGAGAAGCCTCACATAGTGCATGCCTTTCCCTGCCACAGTGTTTTCCGCAAATGTCCACGGCACCTGAAACACCGTTCCCATAGCCACCCGGCTTGCCCGCCGGTAATAGGGGTCCGAGCACGAAGATGTTAGGATTACCGCCTCCATGCCGAGAGCCGCCGCAGACCTCATTATGGCTCCGACATTAGTCGGGTTCGTGACGTTCTCAAGCACCGCAATCCTGCGGCAGCCGCTGACTACTTCCTCGACAAGGGGAAGCACAGGTCTTTCAAAAAGGCACAGGAGCCCTCTCGTCATCGGAATATTGGTCAGGTTCCTGAGTGCTTCCGGCCCTCCCGTAAACACAGGGATGTCACCAAGTTTTGCCAGGATCTCCGCAGCCTCACCCTCGATCTGTTTCCGCTCGACCAGAGCTGACACCGGTCTCATCCCTGCTCCGAGAGCCCGCTCCGTGACCTTGGGGCTCTCCGTGATAAAGAGGCCTCCGTTCGGTTCGTAATAGTGCTTCAGCTGAGTCTCGTTAAGGCGTGCGTAAAAACCCAACCTCGGGTCCTCGTAGTCAGTGAGTTCGATAAAGTCTGCCATGTGATCTCCATCCGGGAAATTTAATTACTTTATTCTAACATAAAGCGCCGGATGGTGAAACAGATACTGTCGGTCACCACAAAATAATCACTGCATGCCGAAACCTGACAGACAATTTCGGATACGAAACTCAAGCCTTGTGGGACCTTGCGACCGCCGTCGCCATCTCGAGAATCTCGAGAACTTTGATGACCTCCTCATCCTTCACGATCTTCTCTGCGCCGTTCTCGATCGCGTCAACCAAATTGTCGTAAATTCTCTCATAATGAGCGCAGTCGACAGGTACCTTCTCCGTCACGTTGTTGCCATCCGTATCCCTATAGACCAGAGTACCCCATCTCTCCTCCGGTGCCGGGCTCTGGTTTACAACATGGCGTCCAACAACCTTCTTCTTTCCTGAATTATGGATGACAGGCGGAAGCGTCATGCTGCCGCGCGTTCCGTGCAGTGTGAATCTCGGATAGTCGATCAGCACGCACATGGAAGTAGAAATCGTGACCTTGCTGTTTCCGTAATAAAAATCGATATCGAAATAATCATCTCCGACACCCGGGTGATGAATGCTTCTGACATCGCATTTCACGTCATCCGGCATTCCGAATAGACTGATAATCTGGTCTGTTGTGTGGACTCCGAGATTGTACAGGGTGCCAAGGTGGTCATACCAGCCATTTGTCTTGAAATAGTCGAAGTGACCTTCCAGCCTCACGATGTCGCCGATCTTGCCGCTGGCAATTACGTCTTTGAGCGCAAGGAAATCAGCGTCAAATCTTCTGTTCTGGTTCGGCATGCAGATTAGTCCCTTTTCTTTAGCAAGCTCGAACACCTCTCTTGCCTCAGCGGCAGTAGGTGCAAATGGTTTCTCCACCAGCACATGCTTGCCCGCCTCCAGTATCTGCTTTGCGTAGGGAACGTGGAACCTGTCCGGCGCAGAGACGACGACCAGGTCGACCTCAGGGTCCGCAAGAACCTCCGAGAAGTCTGTCGTAAACTTTATGTCGGAATAGAACGGTTCATATTCCGCGAACTGTGCTATATCCTCCTCGCGTCGGTATATGTATTTAATATGTACGTCTTCTCTGCTTTCCACATATGGAATATGATATTCGCGAACACTGACTCCGAACCCGATGTAAGCAACTGTGATCATGCTGTATTTCCTCCTTCTATAATATATGATACTTTGCGCGCGTTCCGCTTCCGATAAGCCATGTCATGCGATTTCGTCCTTTGAGCATGCTTTGAATCCGATGCACGCATGACACTTTCTGATTCATCAACAACATTGTATCAAACGCCTCATGTATTTTCAACAAATCATTTCATAAGACTTCAATTTTCCCATCACATATTATCACATTGCATCTTCTATTTTATCATATTTCCATATTCACTCACCAAATCCATCGTTTTTTGCGATTTTTCTCGCCAAATATGAACTTTTATGGTTAGTTTTCCCTAATTGTGCACTTTCGATAAGATTCAATTTGGAATTTTGTGAATCATTTTGAATCATTTTATTTGACATTATTTGGAATATTGTGGTATTATCATCTCAGGCAAGGAACAGTAAAAGTTGAAACAACTTGAAAAAAGAAAGGAACTCTGACATGAAATACGCAACCAGACTCAACTCCTTCTTAAGGGTTGACAAAGATCTGAAGCATGCGCTCGAGGCAATAGGAAAAATCGACGGCGTTGACTTCGTAGATATGAACTACCCGGAGCATTTTGCGGACTACTCAGTCCCGGAAGTAAAGCAGATGCTCGCTGACAACAACCTGAGATGCAACGCCATCAATCTTCGCTTCCGAGACAAATTTCTTCACGGTGAGTTCGGCAACATCGATCGCCAGATTGCAGAAGACGCTATCACCCTCTGCAAGGAAGCCACCGAAGTATGCGAACAGCTGGACGGCTCTCAGGTCATCATCTGGCTTGGCTTCGACGGATTCGATTATTCTTTCCAGATCGACTACAACGAGTACTGGGACCGAATCATCTACGCATTCAAGACAATCGCCGCTTACTCAAAGAAGCCGGTCAGCATTGAATACAAGCCATATGAGGAACGTGTCCACGCCTTCATCGACAGCTTCGGAACTACAATGACCATCCTGAATGAAGTCGACTCTGACAACCTTGGAGCCACCCTCGACTTCTGCCACATGCTGATGAAGAAAGAGAATCCTGCGCTGGCAACCGCATATCTGGCCAAGAGGGGAAAGCTCTTTAATCTTCATCTGAACGACGGCGAAGGCTCCACGGATGACGGTCTGATGGTCGGTACGGTAAACCTCTGGAAGACAATCGAGGTCATGTACTACCTGAAAAAATATAATTTCAAGGGTGCTGTCTACTTTGACACATTCCCGAAACGCGAAGGCGCTGTCGCCGAGTGCGAGGCCAACATAAAGATGTGCAGGCTCATAGAAACGATGATTGACAACTACGGCATCGAGAACATCGACAAAGTCGTCTTAAAGCAGGATGGTGCAGCAGCCGCAAATCTCATGGTCGAGCTGATCGCTGCAGCAAACGCATAATAAAAGACTCACAGCAAAATTCAAGTCTCGCTCGATGGACAAAGCCCCGGAATCCGGCAAGTACCATTCGACATAATTCCAAATTTCATCAAAGTATTTCATCGGACACGGTCCGATCAAATAAAACACACCAACATTTTAAAGGAGGTTTCTTATGAAGAAGAAGATCTTAGCAACAATCCTGGCAGCATCTATGGTCATGGGTCTTGCAGCATGTGGCGGAAGCGCAGGCTCCGGCAGCGCAGGCGCAGCCGCTCCGGCGGAGAGCACAGCGGCTGACGCCGGCGACACTGCCGAAGCGGCAACCGGCGAGTTCAATCCGGATAAAGATCCGAGCTCAACAACTATCGAAGAGATCCGCGAGAAACTCGGTGAGGAAGTTCCTGTCAAGGCAGGTTACAATCTTGCGGCAATCGAAAAATCCATCTCCAACGAATTTTGGAGAACACTTCAGGAAGGCTACGAGAAGGCAGCTGAGAATGTAAATGCTGTAGTAGAAATCAACATCGAAGTAGATGCTACAACAGATGAAGGCGATGAGACAGGCCAGCAGACAATGGTCGAGAACGCTGTAAACCAGGGCGTTTCCGCTATCATGGCTTCCCCGATTTCTGACGCTAACCTGACAACAGCAGTCGAGAACTCACAGGATGCCAATATCCCGGTCATCAACGTTAACGACGGTCTGATTGCAATCGCTGATTACTACTGCGGACCGAACGCATATCAGAACGGTCTCCTCGCAGCCGAGTGGGTTTCCAACAAGCTCGGTGACGAAGGCCAGGTAGGCATCGTCGTAGGTATGGCTAAGGCATTTGCAGCCCGCGAGAGAACCGCAGGCTTCAAGGACTGGATCGCAGACAACAACTCAGGTCTTGAAGTTGTCGCAGAGCAGAACGCTGACTGGGATCGCCAGAAGGCTAAAGAGCTCGCAGCTACATGGATCATCCAGTATCCGGACATGAAGGCAATCTTCTGCAACAACGATGACATGGCTCTCGGCGTAGTAGAAGCAGTTGACGAGGCAGAGGCAGACATCCTTGTAGTAGGCGTTGACGGCATTGGCGAAGCTTATGACTCTATCCGCGCAGGCAAACTTGACGCAACCGTTGACTCCTTCCCGTACTATATGGCACAGGTCGCAACAGAAGTTACCCTCCGCGCACTTGCAGGCCAGGATGTACCGCACGTAACAGCTACACCGCAGGCTCTGATTGATTCCGAGAACGTTGACAAAGACGCTGCAGAGATCATCGGCTGGACAGACACAAAGTACGTAGCTGAATAATAAAAGCTCCAGCTTGCGGACAGTACGCAGGAACCGTCTCTCCTTATCAGTACAACATCATGAGCATACACCACGCAATGTATGAAGAGCGGATTTCTGCATAAGACAAAGGTGCCCGGGCCGGGTCTCCCGGCCGGACATCTGAAATAACCGACAGACATATGCAATTAATAGCAATAGGAGAACAAAGTGGGCAAAGCAGTTGAATTTACAAAAATCAATAAGTATTTCCCAGGCGTCCATGTTCTTAAGGATATCTCATTTTCAGTAGAAGAAGGCGAAGTACACGCTCTCCTCGGTGAGAACGGCGCCGGAAAGTCAACACTTCTCAATATCCTCCATGGCGTATATCCGGAATACGAAGGCGAAGTCATGCTGCACGGCAAAAAAGTTCATTTCAAAGATCCGAACCAGGCAATCGTGGAAGGCAAGATTTCTAAAGTACACCAGGAGACGCTGGTCGTTAAAGACCTGACCGTCGGCCAGAACATCACTCTCGGCTATGAACCTCTGAAGGGCAGGCTTGTTGACTACGGAAAAATGAATGCGGACGTCAATGAGATACTGAAAGATCTCGACTGCAACTTCAAAGCTGAGGACATTGCCGCTACTCTCACATCCGGACAGATGCAGATGCTGGCCATCGCCAGAGCTCTGTATCACAAGTCGACCATCATCTCTCTTGATGAGCCGACCGCTTCCCTCTCCCAGAAAGAGACCGAAGCACTTTTCAAAGTAGTTCAGAAACTGAAAAAAGATGGCGTCACGATCATGTATGTCAGCCACAGACTCGAAGAAATTTTCCAGATCTGCGACAGGGCTACGATCATGCGTGACGGCGAATACATCTGCACACTCGATGTCGGCAAGACCAACCGCGACGAGCTGATCCACGCCATGGTCGGCCGCTCGGTCGCAGCAGTCGCATCGAGACAGAAACCCTGCAGAAAGCAGGATGAAGTCGTCCTCAAAGTCGAAAATCTCACAGGCAAGGGCTACGACCATGTGTCCTTCGAACTCCATAAGGGAGAAATCCTCGGATTCTTCGGTCTGGTCGGAGCCGGCCGCACAGAGACGATGCGTGCGATTTTCGGAGCAGACAAGAGGCTCGGCGGAAAGATCTACATCCATGGCAAAGAGGTTACAGGTTCCTGGTACAGCACCAAGGCCCTTAAGAGCGGAATCGGCCTCATCCCCGAAGACAGAAAGACACAGGGCTTCCTGACACTTTCTTCAAATATCGACAACATCGCAATCTCGTCTCTCGAGAAATACATGAAGGGAGCTTTCATGGATCCGAAGAAGCAGCGTGCAAATGCAGAGCGCTACTTCAAGGAAATGGACATCCATCCGAATGACCCGGATTATCTCACCAAAAACCTCTCCGGCGGCAACCAGCAGAAGGTCATCCTCTCAAGATGGATGTCAACAGACGCCGACATCATCATCTTCGACGAACCCACCAAAGGTGTCGACGTTGCTGCCAAGGCTGAGATCTACCGCCTCATGGAAGATATGCTTGAGGAAGGCAAGTCCATCATTGTTGTCTCCTCAGAACTTCCGGAAGTCATGGGACTTTCAGACCGTATCATCATCATGTGCGAAGGCCATATCAACAAAGAATTCAACCGCGACGAATTTAAGAGCAGCGACGAGATGCTTGACTATGCTATAGGAGGAAATTAAAGTGAAGCAGTTATTTGATAAATATAAGAGAGAGTTCATCGTTCTTCTCGCTACCATCGCAATGTGCGCGATTTTCACAATCATGAATTCCAACTTCCTGAGATGGAGCAACTTCCTTACGATCCTCCAGCAGATGGTCCTCAACTCCATCCTCGCTGTCGGTATGATGTTCGCAATCATCACGGGCGGTATCGATCTTTCGATCGGATGTACATTTGCAATCACCGGCATCGTCGTTGCCTCCATCACAGTCGGCGGCGGCAACCCGATCATCGCTATCATCGCCGGTCTCATCGTAGGTGCTGTCCTCGGGGCTTTCAACGGATTCCTCGTAAACAATCTGAAACTTCAGCCCTTCATCGCCACGCTGGGCACGATGAGTTTATATCGTGGTATTGCCTACGTCGTAACAGGCGGCCAGCCCGTAACGAATGTTCCGGATTCCTACAGAAACATATTCAACGGCAAAATGTTCGCAGGTATCCGCTACTACATCATCGTCATGATCATCGTTTTCGTCATAGCTTATATCATTCTGCAGAAGACACGCACAGGCGCTTACCTCTACGCTGTAGGCGGAAATGAAGAAGCTGCAAAGCTTTCCGGTGTCAACACAGTCAGAACAAAGTACATCGCCTACATCATCTGCGGCGTGTGCGCTTCTATCGCAGGTCTGGTAATGCTTGCCTCCCTCGGCTCCGCTGAGTCCACAGCAGGTACAGGTTATGAGACCAACGCCATCGCCGCTGCCGCAATCGGCGGCACAAGAATGGCCGGCGGCCGCGGTACACCGTTCGGAACATTCATCGGCGGTCTTATGCTCGCAGTCCTGAAGGTCGGTATGGTCGTCATCAACGTCGACTCCTTCTGGCAGTACGTTGTAACAGGTATCATCATCATCGTTGCCTCCTACTTCGAATTCCTGCAGCAGGATGTCCAGGCATTCCTCGCAAGGAGAAAGCAGGCATAAGCCGGATCAATGGTCAGATAAACATTTATCCCAGTACATCCGGGGCTGCTGTATAATGAACATACAACAGCCCTTTTTCATTACAGCAATGAAGAGGTACAAACATATGAAAAAGCAGATCACAGTCATCGGCAGTTTGAATTACGACATGATTCTCAAAGTAAAGCGTCTCCCCTACGAAGGAGAGACCATGGCGGCTGAAGGGATCTCCACGGCAGCCGGCGGCAAGGGCTCCAACCAGGCAGCTCAGGCAGCCAAGCTTGGCGTACCGACCTACCTGATTGGCGCAGTAGGAAACGACTCCATGGGAGAATTCCTCGTTGCGGAAGCGAAAAAGTATGGCATCATCACAGATCGTGTCAAGATCGCGGACTGCTCTTCCGGCCTCGGTCTTGTCCACTCGCTGGACGACGGCAGTGTTCACGCCACCATCGTTCGCGGTGCCAATTATGCCGTGACCCGCGAGGACATTGACAATAACATGGATGTCATCAGAAATTCAGGGGTCATCATTCTTCAGAATGAGATCACACCGGATACCAACCTGTATATCATGGAGATCGCCAAAGACCTCGACTGCAAGGTCATTCTGAACGCCGCTCCGGCAGAAGAAATCGACCAGGAGCATCTCGCACTGTGCGACATTGTTGTCGTGAACGAAGTGGAGGCTTCCTTCTATTGCGGCCGGGAAATTAAAGATCTGAGCTCCGCTATGGATGCCATCACGATCAGCAGCGAGCTCGGTAATACATGGGTATTCACACTCGGCTCCCAGGGTTCTGTCATAGCAAGTAACGGACGCTGCGAGTTCGTTCCTTCCCACCACGTTAAGGCAATCGAGACCACCGGTGCCGGCGATTCCTACATCGGTGCACTCGGATATGCGCTCACCGAGGGGATGGATGTGTTCGAAGGCGGAAAATTCGCAACATGCTGCTCTGCGATCACAGTATGCGGAATCGGAGCACAACAGTCGATGCCGACTCTTGAACAAGTTGAAGAATTCAGGTCAAATCTTTCCAAATAATCATGTTTTTAACCTGTTTTTCGTGCTATAATGCAAAAAAATGATACCATTTGACATATCAAGGAGGGCATTATGGTACCAGAACTGAGACAAGAGGCAATTCTGGCAAGTGTCAGAAGCCGCGACATATCCTACATCAAAGATCTTGCTGAAGAATTAAATATATCACTATCGACTATAAGACGAGACATTGCCGCACTTGAAGAAGCCGGAACAGTTATATCCATGAGAGGCGGAGCCGTGAAGCCGGTCATTGCGGAGGAACCCGCTCCCTCAGCTGTGACCGAGGAGGCGCCCGTCGTCAAAAAGCGTCTGATTCGCAGTGCGGAGAAGGATCTTATCGCCAAGAAAGCAGCCGCGCTGGTGTCTGACGGTGACGTCATATACATTGATTCAGGTACGACCTGCTCCTGCATGTTCCAGTACCTGAGTACAAAGGATATCATCATCGTCACCAGCAACTATGAAGTGCTTGACTTTATGCCGATGCAGAAGGCCAAAGTCATCATGCTCGGCGGCGAGATCAGCAACGACCTGCACTCCATCAACGGACCGCTCACCGAAAAGTCCATAGCCGACATGCATTTCAACAAAGCTTTCATAGGGGCAAACGGCTATATTCCCGACGGCGGTGTCTTCACACACACAGAGCGTGAAGCCCGCAAGAAGGTTCTTGTCAAGGAGCACTCTGACAAGAATTATCTGCTGATGGATACATCCAAAAAGAACCAGTACGCGTTCCAGAAACTCTTTAACGTGAGGGATGTCGAACTCATCACCGAAGAATAAGTTAAGCCGGCATTATTGCCTCTCGATCCGATTTTCAGAAATAGAAAAAGAGCTGTCGCATAAAGGCGCACCACCATTATATATGGCAGACGTTATTTGCAAATGTCTGCCATATACAATGATGACACCGCCTTATGCGACAGCTCCTTTGTTCAGTTCTTTCTTATTTAGTTTCCACCATATATTCATAGGCGTTGTCTTTGAGGTAGCCTGTCACAGCGGAATATGGTTCGCTGTCCGCATAATCGTCTACGACAGTGACATTCATTCCATCCTCATAGAGCTCCTCCATCACCTTACCGAATTCATCGGCGTCGGCGCACATATACTCGTTTATAAAAATATTCTTTTCCTTGACACGGATCACCAGCGTATCCGTATCCTGCGCAGCTTTCTTCGCCTCCTCGAGCGTTGCCGTCTCGATATCGCTTGAAACTGTACTCTCGACTGCCTGCCCGCTGCTTCCGGTTCCCGAGCCACTCCCGGGACCTAATCCCAGACCGGCCCCGCCGCCAAAAATAAGGCTGGCAATGATGGCTATAATGCCTGCGCCGGTGCCTGCATTTGCAGCACGCTTTTTCCCATTGGACGGACGCGGTTCGGGACCGCCGGAGCGCACAGCGCTCTTCATTCGGGACGCGTCCCCCCTGCCGACCGCAACGCGGCCTCCGACACCCAGCACTACCAGTAATATTCCAACGAATAATAATGTTGACATATTCCCCTCCTTTTATCAGAAGACACACTCGGTCCAAATCTCCCTGGGACCTCGGTTTACAGTTCATGCGTATCCTTCGCTGCGCGTAAGACCTCTAAAACCTCTAATACACATATTTATATTTCCTTGTCAGCTTTCCCATGAGCTCATTGATAGCTGTCTGGTCCCGGTACAGTATCCTCTCCGTATTGAGTGACAGGACCACAACAGAATCGCTGTTCGAAGTGATGTAATCAACGAGCATCTGATTGAGTCTCGCATATCCGTTTTCCTGATTCTCGGCCGTCAGATTGACAGGAGAAAACTCCTTGTCTGACGTGAGGACCCGGATCTGTCTTTTTGTGGAATCCTCCTCATCCCAGGTACAGTAGATCGTCACGATCTTGACCCGCCCTCCTATGACGTCACTCTCATAATCGGAAAGGCGTTTTTCGTACATTTCCCTTAAGGACTCTTCTTCAGTGAGCCGGGCATTCAGCTCTTCCACCTGCTTTTCAAGCTCCTCTGTCTTGCTGACCGCCTCTGCCTCCACCGCCTGCGCTTTGGCTGCGTATGCTATGATCACAACGAACAGAAAGATGAAAATCACATCAAGGAGCGGAGTGAGGTCGATCGGAGCATTCGGCTGTGAGGATGACCCCGGATTTTTTCTCTGCACGTACTGCCTCCTCTCACTTTGCCTTAGTCCGAACCTTTGTGATCCTGGTCTCCTGCTTCGGCTTAGCGGTCTGCTGCTCAGCCGGTTCCGCAGTCTGTGAACTCATTTCGGCAGTCTGCGAACTCGTCTCTGCAGACTGCGAACTCGTCTCAGCAGTCTGTGAACTCGTCTTAGCAGTCTGCGTTTCATCTGTCAGCCGCTTTGGCTGAATACCGGACTGTGCTTTTGTTCCTGACTGGTCCGCCGCCTGCCCGTTACCTGCCCTGTTTGCTTTTATTGACCCGGTAGTTCTGAGCGGCGCGTCACCGGTCCTCTCTCCGGAGACCTGCGTCATTTTGGTCCTTGCCTGCCGCACTTCCGTCTGCAGCGTCTGTCTCGTAATGATCGTATCCGCTTCGTTGAACTTTGCGTCGATCAGATTGACAAGCCTTCCAAGAAGGACTGCGTCAAGAGCTTTAAGCCCTATGGACGCGACAAGGCCGCACAGAGTCGTCCACATTGCAGTGCCGAGACCGGAGATCATCTGGCTCATATCGGTCGTCCCGCTGCTTGCGATGAGTCCGGCTACTGTCCCCAGAATTCCAAGCAGGGGAAGAAGTGAGGTCAGCTGACCGCAGGTAACGTAATTGGCATAAGCGACACTGAAACGTCCGCGGTTCAGTTCCAGTTCATCTCTGTCATAACGGACATTGACCGTGGTCGAAAGACCTACATTTCCGACATCATCAATCCACTCATCCTCATCGTTCGTCGAATGAACACGGACCCTGATTTTATCGAAACTCTTGTAGATCTGCCGAAGTTTGGCAAGAACATAGAACTCAAAGAATAAAATCAATGCCCCAAATATAATGATCAGCAGACATAGTAAAAAGCTGGATAAAGATGCACCCAAGTTATCCACCTCCTAAGCAGGCTTTCACACCATCAGCGCCTATGAATCTCCACCCCGGGCATCACTTCGTCTCTCATGAACAGAGGTGATCCCGCTTAGTATCATAGACGCAAATGTCTTCTCATATTTAGTATAATACCACATTTCTATGCATAAAAACAGTGAGCATATACAGTAGATGAGTCTCCATCTCGATATTGCAAAACAATTTGCATATGATAAAATAGAGTTGCAATAAACATTCGCAAGGCCTTAAAAGGAGGTACTATATAATGAGCAAAGTATTTGATTTCATAAAAGAAGCAGGAATCTTTTATCTCGCTACAACTGACGGCGATCAGCCCAAGATTCGTCCGTTAGGCGCTGTTATTGAATCAGACGGCAAGGTCATCTTCGGCGTAGGCACTTTCAAGGACGTCTACAAGCAGCTCACAGCCAATCCGAAGGTCGAGATCGTTGCATGCAAGCCGAACGCTCACTGGCTCCGCTACACAGGCAAGGTCGTTTTTGAGACAGACGACAAGTATGCCGCAGAAATGATTCCGGCATTCCATCTGGAAGCCATTTACAATGAGCAGACAGGCAACAAGCTGGCCTGCTTCCACCTTGAGGACGCGACTGCTTATGAAATCGCTGTCATGGGTCAGGGGGAGAGCCTCCTTTAATATAATGGCAACACCATAAATCAGCTCTGAACGGGGACTGCGGCAAATCTCAGCTTGCAGTCCCCCGGTTTTTCTCTATGATCACAGTGATACGCGAGCACCGTATATTTTTCCGCCAGTTTCTCTAAATCTTTGTAATACGTGTGGCCGAAATATTCTTTGAATGACGTCTCGTGAAGCACCAGCACATCTCCCGGGGCAACCTCAGGATGCTCCTTAAGCATCGTCTCAATACATTTTTCCGTTACGGAAATATCCCCCAGATCTCCCGAATAGTATATCAGGCTCTTACCAAGAACAAAGCTGTAAGCATAGGACATGAGCCCTTTTGAATGCCTGCCTGTGGTATTGACATACTGTATTTCAGGAATGCTTGTCAGCGGCACGAGTTCCACGTATTTATCCATGTCTGACATAAAGCAGCTCATGTATTTGACTAGTTCATCCCGGAAATCCGCTGTCGCATATAACACTTTCACCTTCTCCCCGCCGGTATAGAACTTCTTCAGGATGAGCGGATGCAGCCCACCGGCATGATCACCGTGCAGGTGGGTCAGGAGCACAAAATCGATCTGTCCGAGCAGATTTTCCTCCAGCGCCCTCGAATAATTCGCGTATCCGCAGTCGACAAGCACGTTCCCTTCTCCGGTCCTGACCAGGATGGATGAATTTCCGAGGTCGTATGACCACATGTTGCCGGTACCTAAAAATCCAATATTTTCATTAATCCAGATCATCTCTCAGTTCCTTATCCTTTCACAGCCTGCTCGGGCATTTGAATTCATAGCGAAATATCTATCCCTATCCCCGCAAGCGGCGGGGCATAGCGTTTTGCAGCAATTTCCTCCGTAATAGAAAAAGGGATGTCGCATTAAGAAGAGTCAGCATATAGCAGACGTCATTTGCATATGACTACTATATAATGACACCGTCTAACGCGGCAGCCCCTTATGCATCATTCCGGCTGACGGGAGATAAAGTCGATGTAAGTCTGTATCTCCTCGCGGATCATATCCTCCGTGACTTCGGCGAACTGCTCCATGTAAGCATGGCCTTCCTCGTCTCCCTGATTCGAAGCCGAGCTGGCGATACCGAGACCTTCCATGATAGAGATGAGATTTGCCCCGGTCTTTCCGTCCAGGACTTTCATCTGCATCAGAAGATTAGTAAAGTCATATGCATTGAGAGGCTTGTCCGGTTTAGTGTATGGAGCGCACTCATAATCGATAATCGTCTCAACGAGATCCTCGTAGGTCCTCGGAAGACCGTTCTCGAGGTGATGAGGCTGATGCATCATATGAATCTTCTGGGCTTCCTTCTGCTCCATAAATAGATACATGACCATCTTATCCATATCATGGATCCTTGCCCTTTTAAGCATCTCTTCTCTGAGATCCGAATCATGGATCAGTTTATTCACACAATATTCAAATGCTCGTCTATGTCTGTAAGTGTATATGCACCAATTTAGATTCTTCATGGTCAGCCTCCGACGAATTGATCCGCTGTGAATATCTTACTACAGTGCTTAACTTCGGGTAAAGCAGACTTTTTGAAAAACTCAGGGCAGGACATGCCGGTTGCATGCCCTGCCCATTTGATTTAGAATAAAATACAGAAGCTTACCAAACTGTCATCCAATCGGAGGTCGCGCTATGCGGGTCGCTATTATTTCGGATACTCATAACATGATCAGGACAGAACTCAAAGCATATCTTGAGGGCTGTGAATTGATCCTGCATGCGGGAGACATCTCAAAGCCAGAGATTCTTGACGCGCTGAAATCCTACGCGCCCGTCTATGTTGTCCGCGGCAATAATGACAGGCAGTGGGCGGAAGAGATCCCCTATACGCTGACGTTTGAGCTTGGCGGAATCAATTTTTTCATGATTCACAAGGTCCATGACAGGCCGCAGGATCTGCGATCTCAGGGCGTAAATGTTGTTATCTATGGCCATACCCACAAGTATGACGACCATGAGGAGGACGGCATGCGTTTCCTTAACCCAGGGAGCTGCGGACCGAGACGCTTCACCCAGCCGATCACCATGATGCTGGCCGAGATCAGTGACGGCAGGATCGAGGTGGAGAAAATCGAGATTCCTCACACCCCGACAAAGACGCTGGTCAAATCAATGCCGCCGGACATGCCGATCATTGTCTCGCGCGCAGTCAGGGACATTAAGCGGAACAAGTCCGTGCAGGAGATTGCCGATAGGAACGGGATTTCTGTGGAGCTTTCCGAGCTAATATGCAGATTATATCTCACACATCCCGGGATCGATGTGGATGGGATCGTGAGGAAGATGGGGCTGTGAGCGATGCTCACAGCTCACTTGATTTCTTCAGGAGCCAGGCCAGCCCTTTGGCCACACGAACGTCGCTGTCTACAAAATGATTGCCCGGGTTCCAGTCCAGCTGACATCGGATTCCCGCGTTTTGAAGCAGTTCATACTGCCCGCGGATTGCGTTTCCAACAGTTGACATAACCCGGTTCCTTGTCTTCTCTTCCTTCAGCCCAAGACTCAGATACACTTCCGGCACCTTGATCTCGTTTCTCCCGACATAGTCCAGCCAGCCGGGATACCAGACGGAAGGTGAGACCGCCGCTGCTCCGGCGAACGCATCCGTCTCATATGCCGCCCACAGTGCGAACAGACCTGCCAGCGAATAGCCACAGATGTAGGGCTTCCCCGCGTTCGACAGGCTCTCCCTCGCATTTGGCAATTGTTTCCCCGTATTCGGCAGGTTCTCCCCCACATTTGGCAGTTCCTCTGCAAGCTGCGGCAGAACTTCACCAAGAAGCATATCCAGTGTCTTTTGCGCGCCGTCGCCGAAACCGACTTTTCCGAATACCGGGTCCGACAGCCAGGGTGTGAGATCCTGGTTCCAGTCCCCGACTTTGACTGCAGCTATGCACCAGTCCGTATGGCCGGCTAGCTCTGTCAACCGGGCTGCTTCGCTCTCCATGACCTCCAGGTCATGGTCGTCCACCATCTGAACAAACAGGTTATGTCCATCCTTATTGCCATATAATTGTACATTATTCATGTCAGCTCTCCGATTGTTCACATTTTCCAATCGCCACTGAAATATATTATAACTGCTAGAAAGTTCATTTAAAACGGTTACTCCGATCTAATCTGCAAAATTAGCACAAAAAATAAGACTGTTTGCCTAACTAGCTTGACAGTAGCTAATCATGTTAGTCTTACTTCTACAGCCGTTTTTGATGCATTTTTCCAAAGGCAACCAAAATGGTTTCTGACGGACTCTTCTGCAGCCTTTCGCTCTGGAGTTCAAGATGAGACTTTCGACAAAGGCAACTAAAATGACTCCCGTCAGGCTATTCTGCTGCCTTTCACTCTGGGGTTCAAGATGGGACTTCCGACAAAGGCAACTAAAATGGCTCCCGACAGGCTATTCTGCTGCCTTTCGCTCCGAGGCTTAAACTCGGGTCTTCAGCAGAGGCAGCAAAATCCTGCTTCTTAAGGTGCGTCTGCTGCCTTTGGTCTCGGAGAGTTTCATTGGCTCAATGGCGGAGGCAGCAAAATCCTGCTTCTTAAGGCGTGGTTGCTGCCTTTCGCTCCAGGACTCAAGATAGGAGCTTCAACAAAGGCAACCAGAACGACTCCCGACAAGGAAAACTGCAGCTTGAGCAGCAAAATATCAAATCGGATAGGGGAGATTTGACCCTCCCCTTCCACACCACCGTACGTACCGTTCGGTATACGGCGGTTCAATAGTTTACACGAACTTTTAGATAGTGGGCCGACAAGGATGGATATCCGAGTCTGTCCACTATTATCGTTTTGGTAAGCGCTGTATTTAGCATCATCGCCGCTCTCCATGTGCCTTTTCTACAGTTAGCCAATTCGTGTGCTTTCCATTCTGGCAGGTGTAGCGCCCTTAGCATTTTGTACCTCGTGCGTACTCTTTTCCATTGTTTCCAGTACACTGCCCGGATTCTGTGGCGAAGCCACTCGTCCAGATCCTCCATAAGGCCCTTCATGTCCGCATACCGGAAGTGATTAATCCACCCTCTGGCAGCATCATTGAGCTTCTTCTCCCTTACCGGATTGCTCCACTTGTTCCCTCTGGCGGTCAGCATCCTCAGCTTGTTCTTGAATTTCTCCACTGACTTCGGATGCACCCGGAAGCGGCATTTCCCTTTGTATCGGTAGAAACCGTATCCCAGGTATTTCCCCTTGCTGATATGACATACTGTAGTTTTCCGGAGATTGACCTTCAGAAAGAGCTTATCCGTAATAAATGGCACTATCTTCTCCAGTGTTCGTTCTGCACTCTTCCTGCTTTTGCACAGAATCATGCAGTCGTCGGCGTACCTGACGAACTTATGCCCCCTTCGCTCCAGTTCCTTATCCAGTTCGTTAAGCATGATGTTCCCACACAGCGGACTCAGCGGCCCCCCCTGTGGGACTCCCTCTTCCGTTGGATGGAACCCGCCATCCTCCATAACCCCGGCGTTCAGAAATTTGTGTATCAGTGAGATTACCCGCCCGTCTTTGATCGTCCTCGACAACACCTCTATGAGCTTGCTGTGATTAACTGTGTCAAAGTAGGCTTGTAAATCCATGCTGACCACATACACATAGCCCTCATCAGCGAATTGTTTACACCTCCTGATGGCATCGTGTGTGCTTCTTCCCGGCCGAAATCCGAAACTGTTGTCCGAAAACTGCTTTTCGAAGATAGGCGTCAGTTCCTGTGATATCGCCTGCTGAATCAGTCTGTCCACACACGACGGTATGCCTAACTTTCTGACCTTGCCTTTCTCCTCCTTGGGTATTTCTACCCGCCGGACCGGATTGGGTTTGTATTTCCCTCTCCTCAGCTGCTCGATCAGCTCGTCCCGGTGTTGTCTTAGGTAGGGTAGAAGTTCATCCACCTGCATTCCATCAACTCCGCCGGCTCCGTTGTTTGCCTTCACCCTCTTATAGGCGGCATTCAGGTTGTCGCTTCTGAGAATGGTATCGAGCAGGTTGTCCGTCCAAAAGTTCGCATTGGTGTCAGTGTCCCCGGTAATCCATTCATGGGCATACACTCCTGATACCCTACCCTGTTCCGCAGGTATCTCTCTCAGGTAGTCCTCTATATGAAGTTGTCTGTATTTAAATCCATGTCCGGTTTCCATTTGGGAATGGCACCTCCTATTGTTCGCCCCTTCCCCAATGTCTTAAGCCATCGGGTATTGTATTATGGGCTCTGCTGACTTCTCACGGCAAGCTTTACTCCGCGGCGGCGAATGTTGTATCGTCTTTGCCGCGTCCGTGAGATCTCCCCGGGTACCCACACGTTCTTTCACACTTATACCTGTCCCGTTTACTGTTGGCGTTCCGTGCAGTTATTGGACTTTGGCTTGTTTCGCAGCCTCATCCACGCTTCACAGCCTGTTCGGGATTTCTGTTCGTCAGGCCAGTGCTTTGCCTCGGGCTTCCTTCAGACCCACACCTCACGGCGGCGCCCTTGCCTCTGGCTACATCCTTCCCACTGCCGGGCGGATCAGGGACTTTCACCCTTTAGAACGTGCGCCCGCCGGGCGCACGAAAAAAGAACTGTCGGCCCAAATACAAGCGGGTCGACAGTTCTAAAGAGAAAAGTGTTAGATTATATGCGCTCAGGAATTATCAATCAGCTTATCGCGATATGTCTTGCGGTACTTTGTCGGCGACAGCCCCTTAGCTTTGTGAAAGACACGACTGAAATACATCGGATTCTCATAGCCCAGACTGTGAGCGATCTCGGTAATCGTTAAGTCCGACGTCTCCAGAAGAATCTGGGCATTTCGAATTCTCTGATCAAGCAAATATTTCATCGGAGACACTCCGACAATTTCGCGGAAACATTTACTGAACCAGCTCGTGCTCATGTTCCTGGAGGCGGCGTACTGTTCTATGCTGATCTCCTCATTGTAATGGTCCTTGAAATAGGCTCTGGCATGGTCGATCTCATCCTGCACAAACCCTTTGACCTTCGGTATACCCTGATTCATCCGCCGGTTCATGATGATCAGGAGCTCGCGCAGCAGATAAGTAAGATTCTCCTCATAACAGAAAGCACACTCCAGAAGCTCATCCCTCATCCGTTTAAAAAGATCCTCATATTCATAAGAAATTCCCGTGTGCAGAATATAGCCGTCCAGCGGGATTTCATAATGTTTCAGAATGCTCTTCACGTGGCGGCCGGTAAAATGCACGAACCAGTACTGAGACCGGTCCTTGCCCAGAAAATAATAGTGCTGCTCCTGTTTCGGCTGATATAGCACCATGTTGCCGGCAGGCACTATAACTTCATGCCCATCCAGAATAAAATGTCCTTCCCCTGCACTGATATAAACAAGCTGCCAGTCGACGCGGCCTTTCGGTCTCCAGGTCGGGAGCTTCGGCCATTTGATCAGCTGGTACGTTCCAGCGCTCAGAATCCTGAGCGCCATTTTGTTTTCCTTAAAAGGTACTCTTGAATTGAATAAATAACCCGAATTGACATACATACCGCTCTGTCACCCCCTTACGGGTAAATTCCTCTCTATAATGTTGATTTATTAAGATATCTAAAGTTTACAAAAAATCAACCCTCTCTTCCACCTCCTTCATATTTTGTGCAGAAATTGAATTGTTTTGTTCATATGAATCAATCTCTGTGGTCGGTATGATTTTCAATAGGAAATTATGCCCTGGCAAATGCAGCACGCGCTTTCGACCTACTCTCAGAGGGCATCACCCTGTTCAAATCTTATCATCTCAGTCAGGTAGCTGCGAAGCGTAAAGCCTCGCAGTTACCTGTCCTCACACACTAAGAAAGGAGGGTACCATCGTGCTCGTACCAAGACTGTATGAAGATCTGTCTGTCCTGCATCAGAACACCATGCCGGTCCACAGTTACTTCATACCCACGTCTACACCGCCCCGCACTCTATCAACCCTGCCGCCGAGGGAGGATTCCGACCGGCTGCAGATGTTGAGCGGCTGCGCCTGGAACTTCCGTTACTATTCAAGTATTCATGAACTGCGAGAAGCGTTCTATCTCCCGGACTTCAAGCCTGATGGCGCGTGGAAGGAGGAAGAAGTGCCCTTCTGCTGGCAAATGAAAGGCTACGACGAACACCAATACACCAACATCCGCTTCCCATTCCCGTTTGACCCGCCCTATGTGCCCCAGCACAATCCGTGCGGTGCCTACACTCACACGTTCACATGGCACAAAGACCCGGATGCCCCCTGTACCTTCCTGTTTTTTGAAGGGGTCGATTCCTGCTTCTACGTCTGGCTGAACGGGAACTATATCGGCTACAGCCAGGTCTCCCACTACGTCTCCGAGTTCGACGTGACAGACTATCTCACCGAGGGTGAGAACCATCTGGCAGTCCTTGTCCTCAAGTGGTGCGACGGCTCATATCTGGAAGATCAGGACAAGTTCCGCATGTCCGGTATTATCCGGGATGTCTACCTGCTGAACCGCCCGAAGAACCGTATCGCGGATTATGTCATCACAACAGATCTGTCGGAAAATCTGCGTACGGCGGACCTAAACATAAAATTCACATTCAGCGGGGAGCCCATTCCGGTCAGCCTGAAGCTTTTCGAGGACACTGAAGGTGGCAGCAATGATTCCGCGACTTCAAAGATTGACAGCGCAGATTCCAAGTCTCCGGAAACCGGCAGCGCAGCCCGGACGATCCTCGAAGCCTCCCTGAACGGAGAGTCAGAAGTACAGCTCGGAGTCAAGGAACCGCTCCTCTGGAACGCTGAGACACCGAACCTCTACACACTGATCATTGAGACGGAACACGAGACCATCACCGAGCGCGTCGGTTTCCGCAGTGTCTGCCTAAAGGATGGCGTCGTGTACCTGAACGGAGCTCCAATCAAATTCCGCGGTGTGAACCGGCACGAATCAGATCCGATCACGGGTGAAGTGCAGAGCAGGTCCCGGATCGAACAGGATCTCTACATGATCAAAAAGTACAATTTCAACGGAGTCCGTGCCAGTCACTATCCGAACGTGCCCTATTTCTACCAGATCTGTGATGAACTTGGATTCTATGTCATAGACGAGGCCGACAATGAAAGCCACGGCACCGGACCCTTAAGCTACAACGAGGATGACTACAACGAGCGTATGCGGCTGGCCCACGTGCGGATTGCCGATAATCCGGATTTCATCCAGCCGACGCTTGACAGAGTCCGCTCCATGGTCCTGATGAACAGAAATCGCCCGTGCGTACTCGTCTGGTCCATGGGAAATGAATGCGGCTACGGCTGCACCTTCGAGGAGTCTCTCAAATGGACAAAGACTGTCGATCCGACCCGACTCACCACATATGAGAGCGCGTATTACGCGGCATTTGACCGGGAATATGATATGTCGAACATCGATCTCTACGGTAGAATGTATCCGCCGTTCTCTGATGTCATCGACTATCTTGCCGAAGATCCTGAGAAGCCTCTCTTTCTGGTCGAATACTGTCATTCCATGGGAAACGGCCCCGGAGACTTTAAGGAATACAGGGATCTGATTGAGAAATACCCGCGTCTTTGCGGCGGATATGTCTGGGAATGGTGCGATCACGGAATCTACAAGGGAGTCGCCGAAAACGGCAAGGCCATGTACTGGTACGGCGGAGACCACGGCGAGCTTCAGCACGACGACAATTTCTGTCTGGACGGACTCGTCTATCCTGACAGAACGCCTCACACCGGGCTTTTGGAATTCAAGAATGTCCACCGTCCGCTCCGTGCATCCTACGACCCGGCCGAGGGCGCGCTTACGGTTGGCAATTATCTGGATTTCCTTGATCTGTCTCCCTACGTCAGGGCTGACTACAGCCTGACTCTGGACGGAGAAGAAATCGCGCACGGCTCTCTGAGCCTCCCGCCTGTGCCGCCTCACGAAAAAGTCAAAGTTCCGCTCGCTCTCGGCATTCCGGAAAAGGGACGATGCTTCCTCTGTGTCACATATATCCTGACAAGTCCTCTTAAGGGTCTGCCGGCAGGACATGAGCTAGGATTTGATGATATCGAGATACCGACTGCGGACGAGAGAAATCAGAAGGCTCTGACAATGTTCGCATCTGTAAAAACTGCCCCTGCAGCTCTCCCAACGGTAACAGAGTCCGACACAGACCTCATCATCAAGGGCAGCAGCTTCGAATACACACTGGACACCCTCTCCGGACGCTTTACTTCACTTGTGGCAAATGGCAGGGAGATTCTGACGCAGCCCATAGATTTCAATCTCTATCGGGCGCCGACCGACAACGATCAGCCGCTCACCGAGCGCTGGAAATTCGAGCGTCTGGATCACACGGTCACCAGAGCTTACAGCGTTGCCTGGGAAAACAATGCCGATGCAGTCGTCATTCGAATCAAGCAGTCAGTAGCGGCAATGTCGGTGCAGCCGATTATTCGGGTCGATAGCATTTGCAGCATCTATCCCGACGGAACAATCAAGCTGGAGTGCAGCGCACAGAAAGACCGCGAGTTCCTGACGCTCCCGAGACTCGGCCTGCGTCTCTTCCTTGACCCGGCTTTAGGTGATGTCACCTACTATGGCATCGGTCCGTATGAAAGCTATATAGACAAGTGCCGCAGCGGAAAGCATGGAATTTATCATTCTTCCGTAGCAGATCTGCACGAAGATTATATAAGGCCGCAGGAAAATGGCAGCCACACCGGCTGCGACTATGTCCGCCTTGAGGGCGACGGGCTTGCCTTCACGGCAGCGACCGGGGACGAGAACACATTCTCATTCAACGCTTCTGTCTACACGCAGGAAGAACTTGAGACGAAACGCCACAATTACGAACTTACGCCGTGCGGCTCTACAGTCCTGTGTATTGACCATAAGATGGCCGGCATCGGATCAAAGAGCTGCGGACCGGATCTCTCCAAGGAGTATCGGGTCGACGAGGATAGTTATCATTTCGTGTTCCTTATGAGACCGGATACTGTCTGAACAGTTAATGGCGGTCCCATTCGCGAGACCTGACGCGGTATTCGGTTCAGCGTCAGATAATTTAATCTCTGACGCAGAATTCTCGTGACTTTAGTCGTGAGATGAATGCGCAAAAGAAACTTACCTCTGACATGGAATACAAACCCGCGTCAGAGATTAAATGCCTCCGGCGGATCGCAGCCGCGCAATGATGAAGGTGCTTCGCACTTTGCGCGGCGCGGCAAGAACGCCG
>JBGUIK010000110.1:0-4423 GCA_045112915.1 Lachnospiraceae bacterium | reverse complement strand
TCTCTCCCCTGGGCGAAAGCAGGGATTCGGTCAGCAAAGACTTTTATGTTTACGAACCGAATCCCGGCGGCTTATGCTTATTTTCTCAATTACTGCACCTTTTATGACAGCTCACAATCATCCTCAAAAAAGACCTTGAACTCGTCCAGCACCTCATCCGGAACATCGCAGATCTTTCCGGCATCCGTGAGCTCCGCAAGGCGGGACTCGATCGGCAGGCGAGCCACTTTAGTAAGACCGTGATCAGCAGCGACTCTGTCCACGCGGCCCTCTCCGAAGATGTAATGCTTTTTGCCGCAGTCCGGACATACGTAGTAGCTCATATTCTCGACCACACCGAGCACCGGAATGTTCATCATCTCAGCCATACGGACTGCCTTCTCTACAATAAGAGAT
Organism: Lachnospiraceae bacterium; assembly: GCA_045112915.1. Taxonomy (GTDB): domain Bacteria; phylum Bacillota; class Clostridia; order Lachnospirales; family Lachnospiraceae; genus Chordicoccus. Next base: position 4,027 of record JBGUIK010000110.1, on the reverse strand, counting down.
ACAAGGTCCTGCGGTGATGTCACGACGATAATGCCGTCGAGCGGCAGTGACTGGAATACTGTCAGGGGGACATCGCCGGTTCCCGGAGGCATATCGACGAACATGTAGTCCACATCTCCCCAACGGACCTCGTTCCAGAACTGCTTGACCACACCCGCGATGACCGGTCCTCTCCAGATGACCGGATCGCGCTCATCTTCGAGTACAAGGTTCACGGATACGATTTTTACTCCGTCCTTTGCAGTAGCCGGTATAATGTTTCCCTTAACATCCCCGTAGACCTTCTCTGTGATCCCAAAGAATTTCGGGATAGACGGTCCTGTGATATCAGCGTCAAGGATCGCTGTCTTTTTCCCCTGTCTGGCAGCGGAGACGGCAAGAAGTGATGTGACAAGTGACTTGCCTACACCGCCTTTTCCGCTGACGATTCCGATGACTTTCTTGATGTCGGAGTCTGCATTTGCAGGCTCAAGAAAACTCTGAGGACTCATCCTGCTCGGACAGTTCTCACCGCAGCTGCTGCAATCTGCAGGCGTACAATTTTCAGCCATTTTTAATTTCCTCCTGGGTTATTTATGCGTCATCCGCGAGATCGGCAATGTTGCCGGAATCATAATGCCGCGGATAGTCAACTATTACTTCTGTCGCCTCGTCCGGCGCTTCCGTCACCTGATAGACCTCCTCTTCGCCGATGCGGAACTGCTCATCTGCCTCCCCGGTTATTTTTCCGGTCCCCAGACCAATTACCGCATAGGCAGTCACTCTCCCAAGTGTGTACGGACTCCACATGAACATGTACGGGCAGGCAAGATCATAGCCAATGTACTTTTCCAGCGCCGACGGAAGACCAATGCCCGTTACAAAAGCATCCGATTCCTGATCTGTGACAGCCTGGGCTGCGCCTCGCATTGCAGTCGTCGACAAAGCGACTATAACTTTCACGTCGGGGTTCATGCTCAGGATAGATATCGTCTGATCGTATGCTTTCTGATAATCTTCTTCACAGTAGGCGGTCTGTGCAAATGTGAGCGGCTTATACTTTTCATCCTCCTCGCACAGGCTCTTCATGGTTTTGATCCACTGGTTCTGGTTATATGCTGTTGATCTTGTCGAAAGCACAGCCCACTCGCCTGTCCCGCCTGATAGATCCGTTACGGCGTCTAAGAGCGTTGAAGCCACGCTCGGGATTTCACTCCCGCTGATGTGGAGCTCCCTGGCCGACGGTCTGGCCATAGTATCGTATGAACATACATGGATACCCGCCTTCATCGCTTTTTTAAGTGTTGGCCGGATGGCTTTCGGGTCGATGGGGGAAATCGCTATAGCCGAGACCTTTTGTTTTATGAGATCCTGGACTATGCTTGCCTGCTCTGATGAGAGACCCTTTTCGGGAGCGCATATGATGCACTCTTTATCTGACTCTGTGCAGACAGATTTGAAAGCCTGCGCAATGAGGTCATAATACGGGTCGCCCGCTTTCTGTGTGACTATGGCATACTTGTCTTTCACAGTCACGTCGACGGGCTCATTTTCAGCCTCTTCCTCCGTCGTCTCCCTTTTTTCTCTTAAGTCCTCAGCGAACTCTTCAAAGGAGCATGCGGAAAGAACCGTCATTGCGCATATAATTGTCATTAATACTGCAAATATCTTCTTCATATTCGGTCCTCCCGCACATTGAGAGTTTTAGGGTCAGGCTGTTGCCTTAAATTTTACTTGCTTTCTGCCGTTTAAATTCATATGGCAGAAAGTTCAGGGCTTTTCGATATGTACATCCAACTGATTGAAAGCAATCGTGATATCGTTCTCATCGAAGGCTTTCTTGATGTTCTCAGTCAGATCCCAAAGAGTCTGCCAGTGATCATCGATCGATGTCCAGCAGCGGAGCTCGAGTTTGACCGCACTTTCTCCGAGTTCGGCAAGCAGGACCATTATCTCCTTATCTTTCAGGACTCGATAATCATTTTCCGCCTGCGAGATCATGATTTTTCTTGCTTTGTCGATATCGTCATAATACGAAATACCGACGGTAATGTCACAGAGCCAGAAGCCGGACGCAGTAAGGTTGATAACAGAGGCGTCCGTCAGTTTTGAGTTCGGAATGACGATCTTGCGGTCTCCCTTCCCGGCCAGTACTGTATAAAACATGCCAATGGCCATGACAGTTCCCTGGTTGTTCTCATTGACCTCAACGATGAAATCTCCAACCTTAAAGGGCTTCAGGAACAATATCAGGACACCGCCGGCGAAATTGGCTGCGCCGCCCTGCAGCGCTAATCCTATACCTACGCCGACAGAGCCGAGTGCCGCCACAATCGTTGCATCCTTCACACCGAGCTGACCGAGCAGCGCGATGACAAGCAGAAGTTTGCAGGCTATTCTCAGGAAAGATCTGAGATAAACGGTCATAGACGGATCTGAGCCGTGGTCCAGCATCCGTTTTGTGGATCGGCCCGTAATTGTATCGATGACTCTGGCTCCGACCCAGTATACTAAGATTGCAAAGAGCACTTTGAGGACGAACCCGGCAAGTACCGGTACGGTCACCTCAAGATATTCTCTCAGCTCCTCGTAATAGTTTATAATTGAATACAAATACATAAAATCTCCTGCGGATCTTCATCCGTGGACGTTTTATTTAATAACTCGCACTTTGAATACTCCGTCAACTTTATTGAGACCGTCGACCACATCCTCGGTGAGTGTGTCATTGGTGTCAATGATGCTGTAAGCGTAAGCGCCGCGGCTCTTATTGGTCAGGTAGCTGATGTTGATGCCGGCGTTACCGAGAACACCGGTGAATCTGGACAGCATATTCGGAATATTCTTGTGAGTTATGGCAACGCGTCCTACGGAAGTGCATACACCCACATCGCATGCCGGATAGTTGACAGAGTTCTTAATGTTGCCGTTCTCAAGATAATCAACAATCTCGTTGACGGCCATCTCCGCGCAGTTTTCCTCTGATTCCAGTGTGGAGGCGCCGAGATGCGGTGTCACAAGTGTGTTCTTGGCATGAGCGACTGCGGGGGTGACAAAGTCGGTTACATATTTTTTTACTTTTCCGGATTTCAGACCTTCGATGATAGCATCTTCATCTACCAGGGCATCGCGGGCAAAGTTGAGAAGGACAACGCCTTCCTTCATCTTGCTTATAGCTTCTTTTCCGATCATGCCGCGCGTATCATTGGAAAGCGGAACATGAATAGTGATGTAATCACAGTCACTGTAAATCTCGTTAATATCGGTGACGTGGCGAATATTCCGGGACAGGCTCCAAGCGGCCTGAACGGAGATAAAAGGATCATAGCCGAAAACTTTCATACCGAGGTTGACTGCTGCATTTGCAACCATAACACCGATAGCGCCGAGACCGATGATGCCAAGCTTTTTTCCGTTAATTTCATTGCCGGCGAACTGCTGCTTCTGTTTCTCAACTTTTTTGGGCAGGTCTTCTGTGCTCTCCTGCTTTTCAAGCCACTCGATGCCTCCAACGATGTCGCGTGATGCGAGAAGCATACCGGCGATGACAAGTTCCTTGACTCCGTTGGCGTTTGCCCCCGGTGTATTGAATACAACGATTCCCTTTTCTGAACATTGATCGAGCGGAATGTTGTTTACGCCGGCACCTGCACGGCCGATTGCAATGAGTTTGTCGGGTAGTTCCATCTCCTTCATATTTGCACTTCTGACGAGAACAGCATCCGCTTCCCCGATTGTGTCTACTTCCTTGAAGTCGTCCGGCATATGTCTAAGACCCACTTCAGAAATGTTATTCAGGCAATGATACGTGAACATTTTTCATAATCTCCTCTTGTTTACTTCCCGCGGCCCAAATGAGCGTCTTGCGGGTTAGCCGACATTCCATAATTGTATTTACAGAATGCTACAGCATATTATATTAGTACAAATCAGTTTGATTTTCAAGCTGTGATTCGTTTGAGCACAGGGTTGTTTCACGAAGCAGTTAACAGTCCTGACGATCTTTCAAGAAGGAAGACATGCGTCCGCTCTGCTCCCGCATGTCTCT
>JBGUIK010000109.1:0-2319 GCA_045112915.1 Lachnospiraceae bacterium | reverse complement strand
GGTGAAAGAAGGCATTACCAAGGGCTATCCGGACGGCACTTTCGGAATTGACAGGGACTGCACCCGCGGTGAAATGATGATGTTCCTCTGGAGATACTCGAATAAGCCGGCACCGAAGAAGGTCTCGAAATCTCCGTTCAAGGATGTTCTGATGAATCATGCATTCTACAATGCTATTCTCTGGGGATCTCAGAAGGGCATCACCAAGGGCTATCCTGACGGCACATTCGGCATCAACCGCAACGTGAGCCGAGGAGAGTGCATGATGTTCCTCTGGAGGCTCAAGAACAAGCCGGCACCAAAGGCGGTAGCTAAGACTCCTTTCCCGGATGTTCCGAAGAATCATGCATTCTACAACGCGATACTCTGGGGCTACCAGAAAAAGATAACGAATGGCTTTATATCGGGACCGCTCAAAGGGAAATTCGGCATCAATGAGAATTGCTCGAGAGGGCAGATCGTGACATTCCTGTACAGGGCTAGATAATACGCGGCGAGGACGGTTCTTTTTGTGTGAGCCGGTTCAGGCAAGCTGCAGCGAAGTTCCATAATCCGTCGTAAGCATCATCTTCATCGAAAAACGCAGGTCCTTCCCTGCGAACTAAGAAACGCTGGTGCGTTTCTGATTTCTCAGTCGGACCTACAATGTTTTTCTCACGAAGATGGATGCTTTACGACGAAAACGAACAAGTTAAACAGCTTGTCTGAACTGGTATTTCACGCAAAATGAACCTTTTCTCGACGCGGGGACAGAAAGGAGAGCTTATGAAAAAAAGAATGAGACGACTCGTTTCCTTGCTTGCAGCTTGTGCATTATGCATTTCATGCGTACGGGTGTCTGATGTGTACGCGTCGGATGAAATCATATCTGACGCAGAGGTGATTCAAGAGGGCATCAATGTGACAACGGCTGATGAGGAGCTGGTATCTGCAGATGCAATGATTCAGGCATCAAAATCGTCTGAGGACGGTGAATATGTCGGGGGAGCCACCACCCCTCTGAGCGGTCCGGCTAATCCAAGGACACCGAAAGTATACCATGTGGACCTGAATGAAAGAAATTATCCGACTAAAGTGCACGAGTTGTATGGCGGTGATTACATGCAGGGTGTAGGTATCCTGTTTCCCGGCGACAAGCTGGTCATTCATCCGGAGACGGATCCGAACCCCGGCGGAGACGGTTATCACGGAAATCCGGGGAAAATTCTTGTGGAAGATGGTGAGTGGAAGAATCTGTCCGAAGGTGATAAGTCAGGGCCGCTGCTTGTCTCGAAAGCCGAATCAAAGGGAGAAATAGTACCGAAGAATTATGTCACAGAGATTACTGTGGCAGACTATCCGGTCATCTTCAATTATTCCGGCAACGGAAATTCCGGTACAAGTGTTTATGCTGTCGAATTTTATGCTGACGAATTACATGACATAAGCTATTGGCCGGCGGGCTCAATCATCTGGGTCGGTATGCCGAAATACCATATGATTGATTACAGATATCGTAATTTGACTCCATACAGGCTGCTTGGGGAGTACGAATTGATAAATGAGGTATCTACAGGCAATAATCCTACAGCTATTTATGCTGAGGACCTTAGCTGTACATATAACCCGATCGACGGTAATAATATAGTAGGCCCTGTGTTTACGATTCATCACCCGCAGATCAAAGGATACAGGTTTAATGAAATATCTGCAGAGTTCGACGGAAATGAAGATCACATGTTTCACCCGGTTTTAGAATCTATAAGTGAAGACAGAACATCGTCAACATGGAGATTCTACTTTGACGGCGCGGATGATTATAATTGGAATTTTGACAACAAAAAGCATGGCAGTGAAGAGGATACTATTAAGATAAATTTATCTTATTTCGAAGCCAAGACTGTTACGCTGAATGCAAATGGAGGAACTGTAGAAAATAAGGCTGAACAGGTCTATTCTTATAAGGTAAGGTCGGACAGGCGATATACGTTTTACTTACCGAGTGATCGATTTGATCTCTCGGGCCATACACCGGTCCGAGCCGGGTACGAGTTTACCGGCTGGTACGCTGATAAAGCCTGCACAAAGCTTGTTTCCGCTGCCGGTTCCGATCAGATGCAGAAAGATTTTGAAGCATATATTGGTGCTAACAATCTTTTCGAGAAAGAAGATGATGGAAACTGTGCCGAGAACTTCGATATGTATGCCGGCTGGAAGAAACCCGGCGCGGCAGATCCTACCCCGACCCCAAAGCCGGTTTCCGGATTCTCCGATGTTCAGGATCCCTCACACCCCTTCTACAAGCCTATCTACTGGGCGGTGAAAGAAGGCATTACCAAG
>JBGUIK010000108.1:0-44003 GCA_045112915.1 Lachnospiraceae bacterium | reverse complement strand
CCCCCACCGCTGTATACGCGGCAGCCTCTTTCTTCATTCAGATACGGACAAAGCCTCATGCTTCGTCAATTGCTTTTCCTATATCGTTTCTCTTGTACTTATTCTCAAATGTGATCAGGTCAGACGCCTTGTACGCGTTAGTCCGGGCTTCCACCAGAGTAGAACCGAGAGCTGTTACTCCGAGAACACGTCCGCCGTTGGTCACGATCTCACCGTTATCACCGAATTTTGTTCCCGCATGGAATACGAACGCGTCGTTCCTGCCCTTGAAATTCTCAAGACCATAGATCGGGAATCCTTTCTGATAAGATACCGGATACCCTTCTGACGCAAGGACCACGCACACTGCCGCGTTGTCCTCGAATTCAAGCTCGATCTCATCAAGTCTGCCGTCCACGCAGGCTTCCATGACCTCGATCATGTCATTCTTCATTCGCGGAATGACTACCTGAGCTTCCGGATCGCCGAAGCGGCAATTATACTCGAGGACCTTGGGACCGTCCGGAGTCAGCATGAGTCCGAAGAAAATGATACCCACAAAAGGTCTTCCCTCAGCCGCCATCGCGTCGACCGTCTTCTGGTAAATGTTGGCCTTGCAGAAAGCGTCCACCTCTTCTGTGTAGAACGGACTCGGTGAAAACGTTCCCATTCCGCCCGTGTTGAGCCCCGTGTCACCGTCGCCGGCTCGCTTATGGTCCTGAGCGGAAGTCATCGGCTTTATGGTCTTTCCGTCGCAGAAAGACAAAACAGATACTTCCCGCCCTGTCATGAACTCTTCGATGACCATCTGATCACCGGCTGAGCCGAACTTCTTGTCCTCCATGATCATCCTGACACCGACCTCCGCGTCATCCGGAGTCTCGCAGATGAGGACCCCCTTGCCCAGCGCAAGTCCGTCCGCCTTGAGAACGACCGGGAATTTGGATCCGGCAAGAACTTTTCTGGCCTCATCCGCCGAAGTCACAGTGGTATACGCAGCCGTCGGGATCCCGTACTTCTGCATAAGTTCTTTGGAAAAAGCCTTGGAACCCTCGAGGATCGCGGCATTCTTTCTCGGTCCGAACACTCTGAGGCCTTCCGCCTCGAATACATCAACGATACCGCCGACCAGCGGGTCGTCCATTCCAACGATCGTGAGATCGATCTCATTATCTTTGGCAAATGCAGCCAGTTTCTCAAACTCCATCGCGCCGATCGGCACGCACTCCGCAAATTCAGCTATACCGGCGTTTCCCGGCGCACAGTAGATTTTTTCGACTTTACTGCTCTTTGCCACTGCCCAGGCTATAGCATGCTCTCTTCCGCCGCTACCGACAATTAAAACTTTCATAATATCCTCCGTCTTACTGATTCGCTAAAGAATTCTCCACTCTCTATGTTGACCTGCGTCAGGCAGATCAAGGTCCCGCTCAGTCTGTTATGATGACGTGACCATCAACAACTGTAATCTTTCCGTTCGCGATGAGATCGATTGCTTTCGGCATGATCTTCCACTCCGCCTCTTCCATAATTCTAAGCTGCAGGTCTTTCGGGGTATCCCCCTCTTTCACCTCTACAGCCTTCTGAAGAATGATCGGACCGGCATCCAGATCCTTGTTGACAAAATGAACAGTCGCCCCGGACAGCTTGACACCGCGCCTAAGAGCGGCCTCATGGACCTTAAGTCCGTAATATCCCTTGCCGCAGAAGGCCGGGATGAGAGCCGGGTGAATGTTAACGATCTTATTCTCGTAGGCATCGATCAAAATCTCCGGGATCGTGACCAGGCAGCCCGCCAGAACGACAAGGTCTGTTCCGAGTTCATCGATCTTGTTCTTGAGAGCGATATTGAAATCCTCTCTCGTATCAAATGTCCGGGGGGAGATGACAAATGCGGGTATGCCGGCATTTGCAGCACGCTCCAGAGAATAAACGCCCGGATTATTGCTGATTACGCCGACGATCTCAGCGTTCGTGATATCGCCGGAAGCTATTGCGTCGATGATCGCCTGAAGATTTGTACCGCCGCCGGATACCAGTACCGTTAATCGAAGTTTGCTCATACCAGGGCTACCCCTTTCTCACCGACTGTGATGATACCGATCTCGTATGCTGTCTCACCCGCTGCCTCGAGAGCCGCAAGGGCTTTTTCCGTGTCGCCCGGGTCGACGGCGATGACCATACCGATACCCATATTGTAGGTGTTGTACATCATATGATCGTCAATATCACCGGTCTTCTGCAGAAGCTTGAAGATTGCCGGGACCTCGTAGCTGTCCTTTTTCACTACAGCGCGCGTGTCTTCTTTCAACATGCGCGGAATATTCTCATAGAAGCCGCCGCCCGTGATATGGCTGCAGGCCTTGATGCGAACACCGCTCTTCTTGACACTCTTAAGCGCTTTGACATATATCTTCGTCGGCTCTAAAAGGGCTTCGCCGAGTGTCTTTCCGAGCTCGTCGTAATACGTATCAAGAGACTCTTTTGTCATCTCGAATACTTTTCGGACCAGAGAAAATCCGTTGCTGTGCACGCCCGAGGAAGCAATACCGATCAGAACATCGCCCTCAGCGAGATCTTTTCCGGAAATAATATCCTTCTCATCAACGACGCCGACCGCAAATCCGGCAAGATCGTACTCGTCTTCCGGATAGAACCCCGGCATCTCCGCAGTCTCACCGCCGATCAGGGCCGCCTCGGATAAAAGACATCCCTCCGCGACGCCACTGACAATCTCAGCGATCTTTTCCGGATAGTTCTTGCCGCAGGCAATATAATCCAGGAAGAAGAGCGGCTCGCCGCCCGCGCATGCAATATCGTTGACGCACATTGCCACGCAGTCGATGCCGACAGTGTTGTGTTTATCCATAAGGAAAGCCAGCTTCAGTTTTGTTCCCACTCCGTCTGTTCCGGACACAAGGGTCGGCTTTTCCATATCCTTGAATTTCTCCATGGAGAAAGCCCCCGAAAAACCGCCGAGATTCGTGAGAACTTCCGGACGCATAGTCTTCTTCACATGCTCTTTCATCAGTTCAACTGACTTATAGCCGGCTTCAATATCTACTCCTGCGCTCTTATAGTCCATAACTTTCCTTTCCGCTCTATGCTATTATTTTGTGTAGTTTTTATAACCTGTTTCCTGAAGCTTCGCGTCTTTGGCCATGACATTCTGCTTCATATTCTCCGAGTACGCTTTCAGTTTCTCCAGCAGCTCGTCGTCGCTGACCGCGAGGATCTTGCATGCAAGGATCGCGGCGTTGGCCCCGCCGCCTATGGCAACGGTCGCAACAGGAATTCCACTCGGCATCTGCACGATGGAATAAAGTGAGTCGCGTCCGCCGAGAGACGTTGTGTGCATCGGAATGCCGATGACCGGAAGCGGGAAGATAGCCGCGCACATGCCGGGCAGATGGGCTGCCATGCCCGCTCCGGCGATAATCACCTTGATTCCACGCTCTTCTGCTGTCTTTGCGTATTCAAAGAACTCATTTACTTCACGATGGGCGGAGATGATCCGCATCTCATAGGAAACTCCCAGCTCGTCGAGGACGGCTGCCGCCTTGGCCATGACCGGCATATCGGAATCAGAGCCCATCACTATACTTACTTTTGCCATAACTTCTCCTTTATTTAAACTGCTCCGGCAATCAGCTTTATCCGCTGTATCATCCCACAGTTTTACTGAAAATGCAACATCGGATTATAATCCATATTCTCACTCGCCAAATTTGCCTGGCTGAATATTCAGTTCTTCAGTACCCGGGATATAGCGGTTCGTGATCTTCATGCCCTCATTCAGCATAAATCTGACTTTTTCCTGTTGGTAACGGCTGAGCGTGACCGCGTGCTCACATTTAGCCGGAACAAACGGCTCCTTAGCGAATGTCTCTGCCACGGCATATCCGGCGAAAACTCGCGCAAGATCCCTGACCTCCTCGTAAGCTTCCTGCATGGCCCGAAGATATTTAGACACATACTCGTCGTCCAGAAAAAGCCCGATGTCATTTCTGTGGTCGTAATCGAACTGCATGTTCGGAATCGCGCCGGTGCAGCCGCATTTACGGTTCGAGCTCTTATTCACCAACCGACAGGGCGCACGGACGATCGTCGTCGAAAGCCCCATCCTTGCGAATTCTTCGATCGCATAGCGGACCATTCTTTCAAGGCCGAGTTCATATACGATCTCAACTGTCTTCATTTTAGACAGATCAATTCGCCTCTTTATGAAGCCGAGCCTGTATTCCTCGGCAAACGCATGCGCCTTATCCCTCACCGTCTTCTCCGGCATTGAGTTTATATACTCCGCGGAAGCCAGCGTATCCTCAGAAATATATTCGCCGAACTCATACAGATAATCCGTCCGGGACAGGTCAGCATTCATAATGATACGAACGGCAAAATTCTCTGATGGGTCGACCTCAGCTCTCACTCTCTCCGCCATAAAATCCGGCAGATAATCCTCACAGTAAGATTTCATTATACCGCGGATCGTTTCCGGTTTCGGCAGTTCTTCGCCTGTAAAGTTCCCATACACCTCGAGGAAGAGCTCATAGAAAGTCGCTGCTCCGCTCTCATCGCCCTCGAACACACACGGAATCACTCCTCTGAGCTCAGCATAGATTGCCGAGAGGATCTGACCAAAAAGAGGACCGAGTTTTGCGGCGGCGTAATCCGGATTGGCGTAGGACATACCATAGTGGTCCGGCAGAATATCCTCATAAATTTTTCTGTTGTCCGCATCTTTTTTTACAGACAGAAGGAATTCCGCTACTCGTTCAAAATAATCTCTGAACGGCCGGGGAACAAGAGCCTCCGTCGGTATCTCAGCGATCCGCCCGATTGATAGTTCAGTTCTTTCGCTCATAAATAATGAAATTTGCTCCTTAAAAGATTAGCAGGAGCTGTCGCGTTAGACGGTGTCACCGCTGTAAATGGCAGACATTTGCAAATATCGTCTGCTATTTACATCTGTGACGCGCTTTAACGCGGCAGCCCCGTTTTTCCCGGTCTTCAGCCAAGACCTGCCAGAAAGAGTCCGAGCCATCCGACCATGATTATGCCGGAGGAAATGGATCCCACCACCGGCAGGATAGGCGAATTCTCCTTTTCATTCATAGCTTTCATGCCGATATAGAACCCGTAAACGGAAAACAGCATGGCCATGAGGGCCGCTCCTCCGACTGCGGGGCCCGCGTTGCCGCCCGCCGCAAATGATATCAGGCTGCAGATAATGAACAGGACAAAGGAGGCAAGTGCCAGACAGCAGGAGAGCCTTCCGTTTTTTGAGTATGTGCGTTCTCTGAACTTGTATCTTTTTTCATTCGTCATAAATTTTTCTCCTCAGGGAATCCAGGGCCAGGAATAAAATATAGCCCAGGAACGCCCCCAGCGTATTTAAGATCACGTCATCCACGTCACAGCAGCCTGCCCTAAGCACATACTGCGTATATTCAACGCAGGAGGACACCACACAGCCGAAACCTGCCACCAGAAAGATATTGTGGAACTTTCTTGAAATGACCGGCAGGAAAAACCCGAATGGCAGAAACCCGATTACGTTGCCTAAGAGATTCAGGAAAACGGCGGCATGCCCCAGCTGACTCCTCGCTCTTATAAAGCGCCGGATCTCATAAAAGGGAATCAGGTTGAGGCTGTACTCCGATCCCTTACCCGGCACATGTCCGTACCAGTCCGCAAAAAACAGAAAATACACGAGTGCAGCCATATACAGAAGGAACATAAGCAGTCCTTTGAGGCGCAGCTCCTTTTTTCTGTATTCTTTATCTCGCACCATACTGCCTGTAATACTCGTCGATTGCGGCCTTAATCGCATCGTCAATGATCACACGGCCCTTATATTCGCGGTTATACAGGTGCTCGATGACCTCTTCCATCGTGACGATCGCTGTCGTCTTCATTCCATACTCTTCCGCTATCTCGGCCAGCGCGCTCTTATCTCCCGTGCCCCTCTCCATACGGTCGACAGATACGACAAGGCCGATCACGCTGACATCGCCCTGCGCTTTGATGATCGGAACAGTCTCGCGGATCGATGTGCCGGCAGTGGTAACATCCTCAATAATGACTACCCTGTCTCCATCCTGGATCGGGCTGCCGAGAAGGATTCCCTTATCTCCGTGATCCTTGACTTCTTTCCGGTTCGATGTATATCTGATGTCCTTTCCGTACTCGCCGCTGATCGCGATCGTCGCCGCTACAGTCAGAGGAATTCCTTTATAGGCCGGTCCGAACAGCACGTCAAAATCGAAGCCGAAATTCTGCTCAATCGCTTTGGCGTAATATGTGCCCAGCTTAGCGATCTGACCGCCAGTGCGGTAAAAGCCTGTATTGATAAAAAACGGAGTCTTGCGTCCGCTCTTAGTGACAAAATCTCCGAACCTCAGAACACCGCAGTCCACCATGAACTCAATAAACTCTTTTTTATATGCTTCCATCATTACCCTCCAGCTAAATGATATTGACCAAAACTTCAATCACGTTCAATTCTCGCCGCGTCTGATCTTTCAGGTCTCGCCAACGAGGTCTGACGCGGAAACCGATTCTGCGCTATCTCACGCACCCTACGATCTCACCCACATCAGAGATGTTCTTTCTCACAAGGAAGTCCCGGATTCCTTCCGCGATTTCCAAAGTCACAGTCGGATTTCTGAAATTGGCCGTGCCGACAGATACCGCTCTGGCCCCGGCCATCATGAACTCTATCGCATCGTCGGCGCAGGTGATACCTCCCATACCGATGACCGGTATAGAAACAGCGCCGGATGCCTCATAGACCATGCGGACTGCGACCGGCTTTATCGCCGGGCCGGAAAGCCCACCCGTTCTGTTGGCAAGAGCAAATTTTCCCCGCTCTATATCGATCTTCATACCGGTCAGCGTGTTGATCAGGGAAATCGCGTCTGCTCCGCCGGCCTCCGCAGCCTTAGCCATCACCTTGATATCCGTTACATTCGGTGACAATTTCATGATAATCGGCTGCTTAGCGCGGGCCTTGACCGCCCTCGTGATCTCTTCGACCGCCCTCGGGTCCGTGCCGAAAGCGATGCCGCCCTGCTTTACATTCGGACATGAAATATTGATCTCGAGAAGAGCTACCGCCTCCTCGTCCGCAAGTCGATCGACAACGCGAAGATATTCCTCTTCAGAATGCCCGCAGACATTCACAATTATATTAGTGTCGTACTTCCGAAGAAACGGCAGGTCTCTCTCACAGAACACATCGATGCCCGGATTCTGGAGTCCGATCGCGTTCAGCATACCGGAAGCGGTCTCGCAAACTCTCGGCGTAGGATTGCCCGCCCACGGAACATCCGCAACGCCCTTGGTCACTACTGCTCCAAGTTTTGAGAGATCAAAAAATTCACTGTATTCCATGCCGGAACCGAATGTGCCGGATGCGGTCATGACAGGATTTTTCAGAGTCACGCCGGCAATGCTTACTGCCATTTTAGGTTCTGTCATCAAAGCGTCACCTCCTTCGCGTCAAAAACCGGACCATCCTTGCATATACGGGCGTTCTTCACATGAGAATGTTCGTCGATATGCTCTGTCCCGCACACGCAGCCGAGGCACACGCCGATTCCGCACGCCATGCGCTCCTCCAGGGATACATAGCACGGGATACCGTTCTCCCCGGCATAGGCCTTGAGTGCCCTCAGCATCGGCATGGGTCCGCAGGCCATGATGACATCCGCCTTCACGCAGTCAGCTTTTATGGCATCGATGACGTTACCGCATGTTCCCAAAGATCCGTCCTCGGTCGCCATATGTACCTCGCCTCTCCTCTGTATATCTTCAAGAAGATAGGTCTCACTGCGATAGCCGACCGCAAAGACGGGTTCTTCCAGCTCATCTGCGCAGGAAAGGAGGGGCGGTATGCCTATTCCTCCTCCGACAAGCAGTACCCTTTTTTCTCTGTATTCATCGATCGGGAACCCGTTTCCCAGCGGTCCGAGGACTTCGATTTTATCTCCGCCCTTAAGACCCGAAAACTCTCGTGTGCCTTTACCCGCTATTCTATAGACCAGCCTGATAGTCCCTGTCTCTGCATCCGCTTCGCAGATCGAGATCGGCCGCGGGAGAAGTCTCGAACCGTCTGCACTGTAAAGGGACACAAATTGTCCCGGAAACGCGTCCCGTGCAAATGTCACATTAAGAAGCAGACTGTAAATATCCGTCGCTATCTCTGCCTGATAAACGACCTCGGCAATTTCTTTTACCATAAAACACTCCTGATATAAGACTCCCACTCTCCATTCGCGTCTCCCGGCATGCCATTTTCCAGGTCATGCCTGAATCGCCGGAAGCATGGAATCGGTCAAAATGCGGATGCGATATCAGCCTGCATATCGAGTACAGCCTGACGGGATGCGTCTGCATATCCTTCTTCGCCGAACCTGGCGTACTTTTCGTTCTTCCATGCCGCAATGATGCCGCGGGACGAGTTGACGATCGCTCCGAGACCGTCCTCATTGAAGAAGTTAACAAGGTCCTTTCCCTTTCCTCCCTGGGCACCGTAACCCGGCACAAGAATATAGGACTTCGGCATGATCTCACGCAGGCGCTTACCCATTTCAGGATAAGTCGCGCCTACGACAGCGCCGACTTCCGAGTAGCCGGTCTCGGGATCGATCAGGGAATCGCCCCACTCGCGGACCTTCTCGCCTACGATCTCATAGAGCGGTCTTCCATCGACTATTCTGTCCTGGAACTCACCGCTGGAAGGATTCGATGTCTTGACCAGGACAAAGATGCCCCTGTCATTGGCAGCGCAGACGTCGAGGAAAGGCTTCACGCCGTCAGAACCCAGATACGGATTAACGGTGCATATATCTTCGTCGAAAGGCGCAAACGCATTTGAGCCCACAGTCACTTTTCCAAGATGCGCGACCGCGTAGGCTGCCGAGGTAGACCCGATGTCACCTCGTTTTACGTCGCCGATCACGACCAGCCCTTTTTCATGGCACAGATCAACGGTCTTCTTGAACGCATAAAGCCCGGGGATTCCGAATTGTTCGTACATGGCGATCTGCGGTTTGACCGCCGGAATGATATCGCATGTGGCCTCGACAATTCCCTTATTGAATCTATAGATAATTTCGGCCGCCGCCTCAAGAGTTTCTCCCTGTTCCCTGAATACTTCCTCCTTTAAGGTATCCGGGATATACGAAAGCATAGGATCCAGTCCTACGACGATCGGAGCCTTAGTTCTTTTAATGCCGTCTATCAGCTTTTTAATCATCTTTATTTCCTCCCGCATCTGCCTTATCATTTCAAGATTAACATAATCATCCATCTACCGCGACATTTCAAGCTTAACATAATTAGTCAAGAGTATCATACACGAAAAATCCGCTTAAATAAAGCCTTTTTTCTTGACGGATTCGCATTGCAAGTCTATAATCAAGCCTTGGATAGAGTTAAAGAAAACGCAAATTCACTGAGTTTCAGAGTGCTTATGCCTACTTTTTTGTCAGCTCTGAGGAACAGTGATTTTTTGTTTTCAGAAGTTAACAATTCAATAACACATTATGGAGGAAAATTTAATGAACAAAGGTACCGTTAAGTGGTTCAATGCTGAAAAGGGTTACGGCTTCATCACTGGCGAAGATGGCAAGGATGTCTTTGTACACTTCTCTGCAATCCAGGGTGAAGGCTTCAAGTCCCTTGATGAGGGTCAGGCAGTCACTTTCGACCTTCAGCAGGGTCCGCGTGGTATGCAGGCTGCTAACGTTGTGAAACTGTAATATATATGTACTCCCGCAGGAAGCCGGCTCAGTCAGGTTTCATAAGAAGACCTTGCGAGAAAAATGCCGGCATCCGCGCGGTTGCGATATTGTAGATTATAGCGTGAACATTTGAGGCTGTCGCATTAAGGCGCGCCGCCTCTATATCTGACAGACGGAATTTGCTTATGTCTGCCATATATAGAGGCGACACCGTCTAATGCGATAGCCTCTTATTATGATAAAAATCCGGCATTGCAGCCGGATTTTTGATACCTGAATTCGATTTTCACCCGCTATTCTGCGGGCTTCATATTAATAGCTCATAGTAAGGCCGGATATAAATTCCTCATAGTCTGTCATATTAACTTCGACAGCCTCCGCCTTCGTATTGGTATCAGCAGGCTTCGCTGTCGCTTTCTGATAAACAGAGAAACCGAACCATGCTACAAATGCCGCGCAGATAAGAGCCGCAATACCGATCTCGACCTTCTGTCTGCGCTTTTCCTTCTTCAGGATCTCTTTTCTGTTCTTCTTGTAATCTTTATAAGCATCAACTTTTTTCTGACTCATGGAAAACGCCCTTTCTTGAAAACTGTCGACCCCTAATATACCACTAAAGAAATCAGATTACAACAATAATTCCGCCATCATTTGCATATGTAGTGGACAGACCGGCAGTCTCGACCATGACGACTTCTTTCACTTTAATCCTCGAAAGAATGGCGTCGCGCACCATGAGCGCGCGGTCATGGCAGTTCGTATGGCTGATTCCCAGGACCTTGCTTTCAGGATTCACAACATTTTTGGCAAGCATCTCGACCATCTTGAGCAGAGCTTTGTTGCTGCCCCTTGCCTGGCCGATCTGTTCGATCTCACCGTCCTTATTGCCGAAGCAGATCGGTTTGATTTTCAGAAGAGTCGCCGCAAGCCCCTTCATCTTGCTGAGTCGACCGTTCTTGCGAAGAGTCTCAAGGTTATCAAGTGTAAAATATGTATCGGCATTATAAATCATGGCTTCAGTCTTCTCGACGATTTCCTCGAACGGCAGCCCCTGCTCTTCGAGTTCCTTCACCATGAGCACGATCATTGTCTCCTTTACGGAGGTGGATTTTGAATCAAATATATGAATCTTCGCGTCCGGATGATCCTCTATGAACATATTCATTCCGACTGTCGCTGCCTGGAAAGAACCGGAAAGGTTGCCGGAAATAGTGACTCCGTAATAATGGTCGGCATCCACCGCTTCGAACGCATCCCTGAACGCGTCCGGCGACGGACATGCAGTCTTCGCGCATGTCGGACATGCCGCTATCTTCCTGACGAGCTCAAGCGTGCTGATGTGGCCATCATCTACAATTTCTTCTTCACCGAGCCTTATTGTAAACGGAACTGTTGTGTACTCCTCTTTTCCCTTAAGATCATCTGTAAGCTCCCCTGCACTGTCCATGACGATTCTGAATTTCATACCGGCTCCTTTCGTAATATGTCTTATCGGGTTCGCGCAGCGGTTCCGATGATATGTCTTATCGGAGTTCCGCAGGAACTCCAGATAAAAGGGCGATAATATCGCCCGAATTCTGATTATCGGGTTCGCGCAGCGGTTCCAATCATATGGTTTGCCGCTAACCGTACTATTCAAAACCACATTAAGTAGTATTTCGAACTATATAAATATATCATATATGATGCTGATTCACAAGTCAATGTTCGAAGCAGGTTCATGCCAAACACGTCATACTTATGACTTCATCGGCAACTTAGCGTTACTGGATCTGTTCCGTCGCTATTCCGTTGTTCCTCAGAAATGACTGCACGTACAGGTCCCACGCGTTATCGATGCTCCTGTCCATAGTGAAGGTCCTGCGCGACGTGCCGGTCGTCACGAGAAGCTTTTTGTCCCTATAGGTGAAATTGAGGAACAGACCGTAAATCTCTTCCGGCTCGACGAGTATTCCCTCCGACGTCAGAAAATTCGGTATGTCTTCTTCCGGCAGCATGAAAACGAACTTGAACGCGATCGGAGTCCTCTTCCCCTTGATCAGAGAGAAACAGAACTCCCGAACATTTTTCCATGGAGTGTATTCCCGGTCCAGCAGAACGTTTTCATGGTCAGGATCCAGAAAATCCCTCTGCCACGCACCGTCTATACTGAACGTGCAGAATGTTGTGATCGTCCCCTCGGAAATGTTGAAGCGGTCAAAATTGTGACCGATGAGGAGCTGCTTCATAAACAGTTTTATATCAAGGACCTGCAGCGCTATCATGAGTGACCTCCGGCTTTCTTTTGTTACAGTATAGCATTTATGGTCCCGCAAAAAAACTCTTTATGTCACTTCTTTATAATTCCCCGTGTAATACAGCAGGAGTTTTGACAGGCTGTGAGTGAGATTCAGAATCCGGCGCAAACATCATCTTCATCGAAAAACGGGCTGTCGCCATAAAGCAACAGCCCGTCATAATTCTGCTTAATTAATCAAATGAAAACAATTTCAGCTTATCATTTTGTAAGGAGCATCATGATCTCATTGGACCGCTTCACAAATGCAGCCATCTCATCCTGGGTCAGCGGCTTGTGGGACAGGACCGCAAGATCATAGAGCTGTCTGCAGATCACCGGTGTGCTCTCGGAATCCTTTTCGTTCAGAATGAACTTCACGAGCGGATGGTTCGCGTTGAGCACCAGGGTCTCCTGATCCGCTCCGAACATGGACATGTCTCCGCCCATGCCGTACATCTTCATCATATCCTGCATACGGCGGTCCTGCTCGGCGAGTGTCATGATTGCCGCAATATCGTCGTCTTTCATATTCTGGACCTTGATATTGAGCTTCTCATTGGAAAGGCTCTTGCGGAATGTCTCTGTGAGGGACTTTACATCTTCCTCGGACACCTCTTCTCCGCTTACGAACTCCTCAGCGACCTCGGAGTCAATGCGGGCGAATTTCAGCTTTTCATTCCTCTGCTCAAGCTGCGTAATGAACGGAGAATCGATGTTCTGCTTGAGAATGACCGCATCCTTGCCGTTCTTCCTGAACATGCCGATATACTGAGCCTGCTGAACTTCGTCTGTGACGTAGAAGACCGTATGCTTCTCCGGCTCCTTATCCTCCTCATTGTCGGTGATAGATTCACCGGTAGCTGTATCAACGACGTCCGCAGTCTGCCCTTCGCCCTCCGCCGGAGTCTCATCCGCAGCATCCGGAAGGTTGGCTTCAACATACTCCTTAAGAGTCAGATACTTTCCATCCAGATCCTTAAAGAGCATGTAGTCCATCATCTTGTCCGCAAATTTGACATCTCTAATGCAGCCGTACTTGATGAACGGGGCAATATCGTCCCAGTATTTCTCGTACTCTTCGCGCTGTGTCTTGCACATGCCGGAGAGCTTGTCAGCGACCTTCTTGGAAATGTAATCGCAGATCTTCTTTACAGTGCCGTCATTCTGCAGCGCTGAACGGGAAACATTCAGCGGCAGGTCCGGGCAGTCGATGACACCCTTCATGGTCATCAGGAATTCCGGAATTACTTCCTTGATATTGTCCGCGATGAACACCTGGTTATTATACAGCTTGATCTGAGATTCCAGAGCGTCGTACTCCGTGTTGATCTTCGGGAAATACAGAATGCCGCGAAGCTTGAACGGAAACTCTGTATTCAGGTGGATCCAGAAGAGCGGCTCCTTGTAATCGTTGAATACCTTTCGATAGAAATCTCTGTATTCGTCATCCTTGCACTCGGACGCGCGTCTGGTCCACAGCGGGTTTGTATCATTGATCGGGGTGACTTCCGGAGCTTTCTCCGGCTCGGGCGCTTCCTCGCCCTTTTCCGCTGCTTCCCTGGCGGCCTTCTCATTGCGCTCTATACGGCGCTTTTCAGCTTCTTCCTCACGTTTCTTCGCGCCTTCGCTCACATCCTCAAGGAAGATCGGGATCGGCATGAAAGAGCAGTATTTCTGAAGCACTTCGCGGACCTTATACTCATTGCAGAATTCATAGCAGTCGTCAGAGAGGAACAGGGTGATCTCTGTACCGATCTCGCTCCTTGTACCCTCGCCGATGGAATACTCTGACTCACCGTCGCTCTCCCAGTGTACCGGCTTCGCGCCCTCAAGATAACTCAGAGTGTCGATATGTACTTCGTCCGCGACCATGAAAGCGGAATAGAAACCAAGTCCGAAATGACCAATGATCTGGTCTGCGTCCGTTTTTCCTTCATATTTTTTGAGGAACTCACTCGCTCCCGAAAAAGCGATCTGTGTAATATATTTCTCGACTTCTTCTTCGGTCATACCGATACCGTTGTCGATGAATTTCAGTGTCTTATCATCCGGATTGACGACTACATGTACCTGATATTCCGGGCTCACTTCCGGCCTGAACTCGCCGACGCCTTCCAGCTTTCTGAGTTTTGTTATGGCATCGCATGCATTTGCAATCTGCTCGCGAACAAAAATATCATGATCCGAGTAAAGCCATTTCTTGATGATCGGCAGCATGTTTTCGCTGTTGATGGATAGTTTACCTGTTTTTGACATGTTTATCACTCCTCTTTTGCCGGGGGTACGCATTATTTCCACCGCTCTTCTGCGGTCGGCGGTTCCCCCGTTCTTGTCCTTTTTCACACTTTAGAATTATAGTCCCGTCATAAAAAAAGTCAAGAGAAAAATCAGCACTCTTTTTGATTGAGTGCTAACAAGAGTAAAAAACAGTTCAGACAGGCTGCGCCATCATTACATGTCGGGCGCAAAGGCCATCTTCATCGAAAAACGTCGGTCCTGCCCTTCGATCTTAAAGAATGCATCCGCATTCTTTGATCTCTCAGTCGGACCGACAATGTTTTTCTCACGAAGATGGATCCTCCGCGCCCGATTCGAATACCAAATGCAGCCTGTCTGAACTGTCGCCACATTCTTATCACTATTCACTTTCTGAATATCAAGAACTCATTTTCACAAAATTACCAGGCAAGATCCCCTCTGATCAGGTCTTTACACACGCCGAAGAACTCCCGCGCCATGTTGTTGGGCAGATAGAGCGCAGTTGAATAGGCAGAAATCCCCTGCACATTTCTATAGCCGTGGGCGGCAGCTATGTGCAGGGCTCTGAATAGATGAAAATTGTTGGTGACGATGGCCACGGAGGCATCTTCACTGTCCATTAGTTCCCTGCTGTACACAAGGTTCTGCACCGTATTGTCCGCCTGCTCTTCCAGAATAATGCGCGACGCGTTGATTCCCCGGGAGACAAGATACGTCCGCATGCCGGAAGCCTCAGTCACCGGTTCGTTTGAACCCTGAGAGCCGGTCACAATACACCTTGTATCAGGATTCTCCGTCAGGTAATCATACGCAGCATCCAGCCTGTATTTTAAAACGACGCTCGGTCCGTTTTCCTTCACCTGAGCCCCCAGCACTATAATGTAATCCATGCCCGGTTCCGCCCGCATCCCGAAGCAGGAGGCGGTCCGAATCTCGAACAGGGCAAAAACCGCGATGGCAGCCGCCAATACTATAAGGACCGAAGTCCTGGCCCATACCGGGACAGCCGTGACGATTCCCGTATAAAAGCCTGCGGCAGCAAGAAGAAAGAATCCGCCCAGAAGGAACCAGGCAGCAAAGAACATGCTGCCTGACTGGATCATCCATATCATGATTCCATATAAAAAACTCAATATCCCGCAGATAAGCAGGATCCCGCTTATTAAATGCATATGCACCTCAATATGATAACTATCCTCTGTTTACGTGTGAACTGCCCGGCAAGTAGATCGCGATCTCTGATCGCGCTCGTGATCCTTGATGCCAGGTGCGGCAGTATCCGCTAATTATCATTAAGATTCTCCACGATCTTTTTCACCAGTTCGGCATAAAACATATTTCCGTACTTATATCGCCATCCGCCGTTCACTTCGATTGCGAGCTCGGAGCTATACTCGGTCGTTTCCCCGCCGGACTTCCACTCGGCGAACTCCGTCGCCATATCAAGATCACTGTCGCCGCCTCGCTTAGCGGCAAAATCCAGATAATCGATCCCGAAATTGTATGCCTGGATCACGGCGTCAAGGTCGCATCCCTTCTTATCCGCATCGCCGAGTATCTCGGCAAAATAGCTGCAGCCCTGGGCGATCGAATCCTCCGGATCAAGAGATCCCGGAGGCAGGCCGAGGGATTCACTCGACTGCATGACGTCATCTCCCCGTCCGCCGGTCTCGACCTGCATGATCGCCAGCAGATAATCGGTATACTCCGCTATGCCGTTCTTTTCAGCATAAAACTCGACCGTCTCCCTGTAGGCAAGGACAGAATCAGAGAGATACGTCGGATCGCCGGATATTCGGATTGCCGGGTTCTTCAGATAAATTCTCGCCGCAAAAAGAAGGAGGCCGATTGCGGCCGCCAGTATAAGAAGCAGGTTCAGCTTCCTGATCTGGTTCCCTTCTCGTCCTCTCTTCGCTTTTCTGCCGGTCCTTCCGGCTGTTTTTTTACTCGTTTGTTTTTTCACTAATATCCTTATCTCATCATAATTGTTTTTGAAGTGACCGATTCGTTAAAGTATGCTTTCATCGACGGAGAACGCAGCGTGACACTGTTCACGCTTGCGTACTTATATGGTCTCTCCAGCGCAATTCTCAGCGCATATGTATCCTCCTCAGAGAACATTAAGAGAGCGAACATCTCTCCCTCGGCCTCAAGCTTTTGGGCAAGCTCCCCGTCTCCGCTGACTCCGATCACGCGCACTTTTCGGCCTTCGGGATCATCCGGAGACCTTCTGGCCCACTTGTCTATCTGCTTTACAAGAGCGCTTCGCATAGATACCGGACAATAGATGACCTCCGGTTTTACGCCGTTCAGTCCCTCCATCCTTCTCCATGCATAGACAAGCTTTTCGGCTCCCTTGTCGTAATTCGCGGTTCCGTCAAATACTGCGCAGACCCGTCCCGGATACTCCTCGGCAAATACATAATCCGGCTCTTCCATCGGAATTTCTCCGCCCGCAGGCACGATCATGCCGAACTCGGACGGTATGGCTGCATTTGCAATCTCCGTAAGTAAAGTGCCTGTGCCCGTCTGCCTGCCGCCAAAAGTCAGCACTGTCGGGTTCCCCGCCATAAGTGACGCCAGGAATCTGGGAAATACAAAGAGGAAAGGTTCTCTCGGATCCGCCTCAATGAGGACAAGCCCGAGCGGTTTCCTGTAAACACGGCCGGTCGTAATGACATCCGGCAGGATCGGTGCCAGCCAGCGCCACTTAGTCCAGTCCTTTTTAGCCGCTATGCGCGCCGGCTTCTCTATCATTGATGAGTAGATGAGCGCGCATTCCTGGGCCGGCCGCCCCAGATCGGCGGCCAGGCAGCCGACAATGTCATTCTTTTTCGCCCTGACGTCCGCATAAAGTTTTCCGAGGGTCTCCATACGGTACGCCCTGTCCGTTGTCTTACCGCTCAAAAAAAGCTCTCTCATCTTCTCATCCGCCATGATTTCGCCTCCGTTTACGCAATCCCGGCCATAAGGCACATTAAGCTTCTACTATCAGATACCTACCGGAAGGAAGCGCGAAGACCTCAGCCGCTTCCTCGATCTCCTCATCAGACATCCCGTCGACATCCATCCCGGACTGATCCAGATAATCTCTCACATCATCGATTGAATCAACGACCTCCGCCATCACATCCTCGAGAAAGGCATTGGCCTCATCGATTGTCTCCGCTACCGGTTCATCAAAAAGCCTGTCCTGATTTTCCAGAAAGGTATTCAGGCACTCAACACTAAATTCAGCCATATGGCGCCTCCTGATATCTTCTCACAGAGCCGCATTCGGGCAAAGTGAGTTATACTGTGTAATCAAGTTCCGCTTATTTCGGAAGCTTGAATGAGCTTTTCATTGTGACAATTCTGTTGAAGACCGGCGCGCCCTCTCTCGAATCCTTCGCGTCGACGCAGTAATAGCCGCTGCGCACGAACTGGAAGCTGTCATACGGCTTCACATCAAGGAGAGCCGGCTCGAGCTTGGCATTCTCGATCACGGTCAGGGAGTTCGGGTTCAGGTTGAGCGAACCGTCCTCCTTATTATAGACACCCTTCTCCTCATCCACAAGGTTCTCATAAAGCCGCACAGTAGCCGTGACCGCTTCTTTGGCCGGAACCCAGTGTATTGTCCCCTTGACCTTGCGGCCTGTGAACCCTGTTCCGACCTTGGTTTCGGGATCATAGGTGCAATGTACAACTGTCACATTGCCGTCCTCATCCTTCTCGCAGCTCACTGCCTTTACGAAGTAGGCGTGCATGAGACGGACTTCATTGCCAGGGTACAGCCTCTTGTACTTCGGAATCGGGTTCTCCATAAAGTCATCTCTCTCAATATACAGCTCACGGCCGAACGGTACGAGGCGCTTTCCTGCCTCCGGATTCTCGAGATTATTATCTGCCTCGAGCATTTCAGTCACACCTTCCGGATAATTGTCGATCACGAGCTTGATCGGGTCCAGGACTGCCATCATGCGCGGCACTTTCATCTTGAGGTCCTCGCGGATGCAGTACTCCAGCATTGCGTAGTCCACTGAAGAGTCTGCCTTGGCCACGCCTACAAGCTCGACGAACTTCTGAATGGATTCGGGGGTGAAGCCGCGGCGGCGCAGCGCAGCGATGGTCACGAGGCGCGGGTCATCCCATCCGTCAACGATGCCGTCCTCGACGAGACGCTTGATGTAGCGCTTTCCGGTGACAACATTTGTAAGATACATCTTTGCAAATTCGATCTGCTTCGGCGGATGCTCCCACTCCGTATGGTCAACGACCCACTCATACAGCGGCCTGTGGTCCTCGAACTCGAGTGTGCAGATCGAGTGGGTAATGCCCTCGATCGCATCTTCGATCGGGTGCGCAAAATCATACATCGGATAAATGCACCATGCATCTCCCGTATTGTGGTGGGAAAGACGCGCAATGCGGTAGAGGACCGGGTCGCGCATGTTGATATTGGGAGCGCTCATATCGATCTTCGCGCGGAGAACTTTTGAACCGTCCGGGTAGACGCCTTCCTTCATCTCTGTAAAGAGCTTCAGGTTCTCCTCGATTGAGCGGTCTCTGTACGGGCTGTTCTTTCCGGGCTCCGTGAGTGTTCCGCGATATTCACGGATCTCCTCGGCAGAGAGGTCACAGACGTAAGCCAGTCCTTTCTTTATCAGAAGGACAGCTTTATCATACATAATGCCGAAATAGTCGGAGGCAAAATACAGTCTGTCGCCGAAATCGGCTCCGAGCCACTCGACGTCTTTCTTGATGGACTCCACGAATTCGATTTTTTCTTTTGTCGGGTTGGTGTCATCGAATCTGAGATTAAAATCTCCGTTGTACTCTTTGGCCAGACCATAGTTCAGAAGAATAGATTTTGCGTGTCCGATATGCAGATATCCGTTGGGTTCCGGCGGAAATCTTGTGCAGATCTTCTCGTACCTGCCCTCGGCCAGATCCTCGTCAATGATCTCCTCTATAAAATTTCTGGATACGACCTCTTTCTTTTCAGTCGTCACAGCTTCCGTCTTCTCATTAGCCATAAAAAGCAGCCTCCTTCATCTCCTCATTAAACGGACGCGGCTTTTTCATCACCGCTCCATTTTGTCAGTTTATCATAGCTTCATATAAGATGCAAATGTGTTCTCCGCCAGTTTACCGGCATCGCCGCAACTGGGCAAAAGTTCAGACAGGCTGCGCTTTTCGATGAAGATGATGTTTGCGCCGGATCATGAAACTCCGATACAGCCTGTCTGAACTTTTTGAGTCTTGAAACTGCGCCTTAACTGAGGGCGGACTGTTTTAGTATTTGATTTTATGATACTTTTGTGTTACTATGTCCATTCAAAGGACTATGTAATTGGAGGTGTGCTGTGCAGACAGAAACAATACTGGTACATCTTAGACATATCCCGGACTACCTTTCCGCACAGTGGAGCGCGCATATGGGTATCTGCATTATTATTTGCGCAGTATATCTGGTCTCGCTGTTCATGGCAGGTAATCCGGGCAAACTGCTCAGAAAAATCATGACAACGCTTCTTGTTGTCTATATTTTATACGGCATTTATCTGCGTTCTAACAAGTTCGGCTATCAGATCATCCTGATCGGTCTCATTGCCCTCTTCGTAATGGGTATCATTCGATTTATAATCAATACTGCCTCCGAGATTCGTCAGAACAGAATTGATGCCAAAATCGAGGAAAAAGCCCTGGCTATGGCCGAAGGCCGGCGCGGCTCATTCAAGAGCAACGCGGGCGGAGTCAACAAGTATTCACTTGAGCCTGACCCGGCTGAGGCAGATCTCACGCAGGAAGAGATCCAGGACAGCATCGAGAGTCAGATCAGAGCCGCAAAAGCTCAGGTCAGCAGAGACGAAAATGCCGAGAAGGAAGAAGTCAGACCCGTTCCGGAAAAACACGACGCGCCGGTCACATCCTCCTGGATGTCCGCAAGCATTTACGCTGACTCCGAGAACTCGGAGCAGCCTCACGACAGTGTCGGTACTGCATTGGATTATGACACGATTGATGACGACGTGATTCCCGAAGGCGCTTTCTACGCGAGACCGCGTTTCGATACACCTCCGGCTTATGATGTTCCGGAGGAATCCTACACGAACGTTTCAGTCATGCCGCCTGCCGAGCAGATCGAGGCTATCTATGACGCGTTAAATAAGCTCGGCGAACTCAGGGATATGGGTATCCTCACAGAGGCCGAATTCACTCAGAAAAAACAGGAGCTTCTCGCGAAGCTCGGTTAAAACTTACGGGCTGCCGCATTGCGGCAGCCCTGTTTTGTGCTATAGCAGTTGAGACATGCATATCTTGAAGTTCGCTTCCGGCAGCAAAGCATTCATCTTCGTGAGAGAGGCATTGCATATCCGACTGAGAGATCAAAAATGCGTAAGCATTTTTGAAGCTCGCAGGGAAGGATATGCGCTTTTCGATGAAGATAATGTTTGCGCCGGTTATGAAACTCAGGTGCAGCCTTTTTGAACTGATACCTCTTTACCCGGTCATTCTGCGCATGATCAACATGCCCTGTGTCTTCAGCCACTGCTCCTCTTTCCTGTACTCCGGAAGCACTTTGGCGACCAGAGCCCAAAATCTCTTCGAGTGGTTGAGTTCAACAAGGTGGCAGAGCTCATGGACGACCACATAATCTCTTACGGAAGGAGGCGCAAGCATGAGAAGGCAGTTGAAATTCAGATTGCCCTTCGAGCTGCAGCTCCCCCACTTTGATTTCTGATTCCTTATAGTTATTCTTCCGTACTGTACGCCAATGACCGGAGCGAACCGTCTCACCCTCTCCGGGATGTCCCTGGCAGCCTCATCCGCAAGTCTTCGTATTTCCTCCATGGAGAGCCGTTCCGTCTCCGCAGCCTGCTCCGCCCTCATCTTTGCTTTGGCAGTGTGTTCCTTGATCCAGCCGGACTTTGTTTCAACGAATTTCCTGATCTCCGCGTCCGCAAGATACTGCGGAGCTCTCACCAAAACCTCGCCGTCGGGCCTGATCTCGACCTGAAGAGTCTTTCTTGCACTTCTTATGACCCTATATTTAATCACATTTTCCTCCGGATCCATAACTTGGTACAATTTACCAGCTGAGGCGGTGCAGCTGTCCTTCCCGCACCATCCCCTCAAAATCGTTCTGTCTCAGCAGCTCATAGAGAATAATCGAGACTGAATTGGACAGATTAAGAGACCTCTCCTCGGGCAGCATCGGTATTCTTATACAGAACTCCTCATTCTCCTTAAGGATCTCCTCCGGTATCCCCGCGCTCTCTTTGCCGAACATGATGAAATCATCCGGGGCATATATGACGTCCGCGTAGGTCCTTCTGGCCTTTGTCGTCGCGTACCATATGCGCCTGTTCTGATTTTCCGCAAGAAACGTTTGATAATTCATATATCTGCGGACATCCAGTCTCTTCCAGTAATCCATTCCGGCCCTCTTCAGATTTCGCTCCGTGAGCTGAAAGCCCAGAGGATCTATGAGGTGAAGAGATGTTCCGGTCGCTACACAAGTGCGGCCTATGTTGCCTGTATTTGCCGGGATCTCCGGCTCAAGAAGTACGATTCCCGCCATAATATCTCTGATCCTTCCTACCCTGTATATCATTAAGAACGCCTCGGCACTCCTCACGCGGAGGTCTTGCCCCGCTCGGATAAATCGTTCCAAGGATCATAATGAGATCGAACTCCCGCTGAAAAAACAAAGCCCCACAGGATTTCCTGTGGGGCTTCGAGCTGCTTTCGGGACTCGGACCCGAGACCTCATCACTACCAATGATGTGCGCTACCACCTGTGCCAAAGCAGCCTGCGTTTCCTCGAAACGACATGAAAGATTATAACGTACCTTTCGCTATAATGCAACACCTAATTTCCAAAAAGAGCTTCAATATCAACACGGGACGCCGCGACAGAGCCCTGCACCATCTCCGGCTTTCCGCCTCCGCGGGCTCCGTATTTTTCGCGGAGCTCGTTGTTTATAACACGCGCGTCCCCGCCCTGTTTCCCGATCACATACTTGTAACCGTCGGCATCGCTCCCGACAAAAACGCCGCAGAAGCCGTTCTTCTTCTGAACCAGAGAATTGACAGCGCTCCGCATGGCTCCCGCGTCAAGCGCCTCCTCGAAGATCAGCGCATTGCCATCCCCTTCGGGAATCTGATCGATCCTCACCTGCACGAGCTGCTTTGCAGCCGCCGCCAGGGCTGCCTTCGTCTCCGCAAGCTCCGTCCTTGCTTTCACGACCAGATGATATACCTCATCCATAGAATTCGAGAGATAATTAGCTGTCTTCTCAAGTATGTCCCTGTCATGGAAGAACACTTCCATTGCCCTCATGCCGCAAAGGATGCTGACGCGGATCCCGCCCTTATAGTTCTGGAGTCCGACGACCTTAAGGCAGCCGATCTCACCGGTCAGCGCGACGTGGGGCGCACAGCAGGCGCACGAGTCCACTCCCGGGAAAGTGACGACGCGTATCTCATCATCAAGATCGATTTTGCTGCGGTACTCGGCGCTCTTTGCCTCCTCCCCCGAAAGAAAGCGGACCTCTGAGGGGATGTTCCTGTATATGATCTCATTGACCCTGCGCTCAATGTCCCTTATTCCGTCCGGACCGATCACGCCGTTAAAATCGAGGGTCACCTCATTGTCACTCAGGTGAAAGCCAACGTTGTCAAATCCGTATGTGCTGTGGACAAGACCGGAAAAGAGGTGCTCTCCCGAGTGCTGCTGCATATTCGAGAACCTGTGCTGCCAGTCTATCCTGCCGAATATTTCCGCCCCCGCCTCAAAGGAAACGGTACGGTCTTCCAGCAAATGATGTATTTCCCCATCTTTTATCTTCACATCCGCGACCTTGAAGCCTCCCAGCACTCCGGCATCCGCGCTCTGTCCTCCCTCCTCAGGGAAAAAGGCGGTCCTGTCGAGTACGATATCTCCTCCATGCGAAGAAACGACCCTAGCCGTAAACTCCGTTTTGTAGGCATCCTCATAATAAAGCTTGCGTGTGCGGATCGTGCTTGAATCAAGCATGAATTACCTCTTTTCCACGAGCTCGCCGCTTCTGTAAGCCGCAAGCAGCTGCTCCAGTTCTTCTATTTCAGTCTTAAGTTTAATACCGATATCTGTATCACCGATCGTCTGTCTGCTCTGGAACTTTTCGACAGCCACCTTGTCGGAATGAATATCCCTTCCGGTCAGGACCGCGTCCTCCTTAGAAGTGAACGGTTCATGGGCGACAAGCCTCATGCCCCATGAATTGTAGATCAGTGTATAGCCCGCGATACCGGTCGTTCCCTGGTAGGCTTTGGAGAAACCGCCGTCAATTACGAGCAGTTTTCCGCCGCACTTTGTCGGCGATTGTCCGCGTTTGACCGGAACATGGCCGTTGATAATATGTGTATGTCTGCCCTCCAGTCCGAATTCTCTCAGGATTTTCTCTATCACATCTCTGTCGTCAAGGAGCTGATAATACGGAGTCTTGCCCTCATTGTGGGTCTCCTTCTCAGCAATCATGCAGCGCTCGAACGTCGCCATTTTTTCCTTTCCGAAAAGAGGCGAATCCTTATTACACCAGATCCACCACATGATATCCCTGCCTTCATCCTTCCTGACCTGGTCTACGGCGAAGAAAGCACGGCGGACGAGAGCGTCAAGGCAGTCATATAGGGCTTTTCCCTTATATTTCTTTCCGTAGATCTCAACTTCCTTAAAGTCACCTTCTTCCGTCATGGGGACACAGCCGTGGAAGAGAAGGTTTCCGTTCGTCACGGTATAGAGCTCGCCTTTTTGAAGAAGAAGCTGCATATGCTCCTGAAGCCTTCTGCAGTTCATGAAAGCTGACTGCAGACGCTCCATGACATACTCTTCTTCCAGAGACAGCCTGTTTGGATCTGCCGGATCAACGGTCGGCAGATTCTTGTCAAGAAGATCGTAATACTTGCCGTCCACTTCGACCTTCATCGTATCAAAATCAATTCGACTCAGGAGATCCCGGTCCTCCATATGATACTCCGGGCGTTTCCGGACAAGCTGGCCTTCCAGCTTGAACTGAATTATCGAGATGGCTTTGTGGATGCGCATGTCCATGTCCTTCTCACTGCGGGCTTTCTCCTCGCCTTTTGTCTGGAAGTATGTGCACGGATCATCCCCGTACATATTCACCGCGAATTGGGCCAGAGGTATCAGATTGATACCGTAGCCTTCCTCGAGTATATCAAGGTTGCCGTATCTGGCCTGGATCCGGACAACATTTGCAATACACGCGAGCTGGCCGCAGGCTGCGCCCATCCACTCGATATCATGGTTGCCCCACTGGATGTCAAGGCTGTGATAAGCCATCAGCGTGTCCATGATCTCATCAGGGCCGTATCCTCTGTCGTAGATATCGCCGAGAATGTGCAGATGATCAACGACGAGCCTTCTCACCAGCCTCGATAGTGCTTTTATGAAATTGTCGGCATTGCCGATGCGGATGATCGTGTTGATGATCTCCTCGTAGTAGGCCTCCTTGTCCGCTATATCCGCCTTTTCAGTGATGAGCTCCTCGATCACATAGCGGAAATCTTCAGGCATAGCCTTCCTTACTTTAGATCTTGTGTACTTGCTGGAAGTGTGCTTGCACACATCAATAAGACGATAGAGCATGACTTTGTACCAGTCATTAAGTTCTGCCTCGTCGGTCATTTCTTTCTTTACAAGTTCAATCTTTTCATGCGGATAGTAGACCAGCGTCGCCAGTTCTTTTATGTCTTTTTCAGGCAGAGTATGTCCGTAGACCTCACTGATCTTCTTTTTTACTGCACCGGAGCCGTTCCTGAGCACATGGGAGAACGATTCGTACTCCCCGTGGATATCCGTGATAAAATGCTCCGTACCTTTGGGCAGATTCAGTATTGAGCTCAGATTAATGATCTCTGTGGATGCTTTGGCGATTGTGGGATAAAGCTGAGCCAAACGCTCAAGATATCTTCTGTCCAGTTGTTCCATGGTTAAACCTTCTTTCTAACACTAAGATCGTCCTTTCAGGATTGAAAAGACAATGCCGAATATAACTGCGATCAAAATGACCGGCCACGCGGTAATCACGACTTTCGTCACCAGCACGATGATCAGTCCGACAACAAGTACCGCAATCAGCAGCGTTGTCAGGCAGCCCCAGTTGAAAGAACCGTCCAGATTCCGGAAAAGGCTCGTAAATCCTCCGACTTTCTCGACCTTAAAATCCGGTGTCCGGTCAAAGAAACCATTGTCAAAGAACGCTGCATTTTTTTCTTTGAAGGCAGGTCCTTCTCCCTCCTCGTCCTCACCGAACTCATACTCCGGCGCATACTCTTCAGCCTCGACCTCCTGATAGTCTGAATCAGTATCGGCTGATACCGGTCTGGTCTGCTGATAAGTAGCCTCCTCATAGCCCTGTTCATAGGTGGCTTCCCGATAGCCGTAAGAATTCCTCGGTGCCTCCGCGATATTGCGGGCAATCAGGATCGGGTCTCCGAGCTGATCCGTCGCTTCCTCCTCGCTCTTTCCCCGGGATACTTCCGCGTCAATATACCCTTCATAGTACCGGAGTTCTGAGGCGATTTCAGATTCTGACAGATCCTCGGACAGCTTGTTGCCAAGTGCGTTCAGAAATTCTTCCTTTGTCATAGTCGTACCTTTCAGTCTGTCTGCGGCGTATGCCGCATCCTTCTTAAAATGACACATGTTCCGCGTCTGATAATTATAATACCATAGTTCATGGACAGTTGCACATACGAAATAGCAGCCCATATCGCCGTGCGGGCACCGGATAGTCCAACTATTCTGTAGTTACACTGAAAATTCAGGTCGGCCTCCGAATCTTACAAAAAAAGAAAAGAGCCTTACCGAAGTAAGACTCTCTCTACGTGCGGGACAAGATTCGAACTCGCGACCTTCTGGTCCGTAGCCAGACGCTCTATCCAGCTGAGCTACCCACACATTTCGCTGCTTTATCTGCAACAAATAGTATACTACAACGGATGAACGTTTTTGTCAACACACTTTTTTACAAAATTTGCTGTTTCTGTTTTCTGTTATCTGTTATCTGGCTTCTGTTTATCGATGAAGATGATGTTTGCCGGCGGATCATTGAACTCATGTGCAGTCCGTCTGAACTGTCACGTATACACAAATCAGTTCGCGAAAATCGGTGTGGAGTAATATCTGTCGCCGGAATCAGGAAGAATGATGACGATGGTCTTGCCTGCATATGCCGGATCCCTGGCAATCTGGATTGCTCCGTTAAGGGCAGCGCCCGAGGATATGCCTACGAGGATTCCCTCTTTTTTCGCGATCAGCTTGGCTGTTTCAAATGCATCTTCATTCTCAACAGTGATTACACCGTCATAAAGTTCTGTATCGAGAGTATCCGGGACAAATCCGGCACCGATGCCCTGGATCTTGTGCGGGCCGCCATGGCCTTCCGAGAGAACAGGTGACGTCTTTGGCTCAAGGGCAAGGACCTTTATCTCGGGATTCTGTTCTTTCAGATATCTTCCTGTTCCGCTCAGAGTCCCGCCGGTGCCCACGCCCGCGATGAACACATCGACTGCGCCGTCCGTATCCGCCCAGATCTCCGGACCGGTCGTCTCATAATGGGCCTTCGGGTTGGCAGGATTCACGAACTGGCCCGGTATGAAACTGTTCGGAGTAGCAGCTGCCAGCTCATCAGCCTTGGCTATCGCTCCCTTCATGCCTTTGGAACCGTCCGTAAGGACGATCTCCGCGCCGTAAGCCTTGAGAATATTTCTGCGCTCAACGGACATCGTCTCCGGCATCGTCAGAATTACTCTGTAGCCCTTGGAAGCCGCGATCGCGGCAAGGCCTATACCCGTGTTTCCTGATGTAGGCTCAATGATAACAGAGCCTTCCTTCAGCTTTCCGCTGGCTTCAGCATCTTCAATCATGGACTTGGCGATTCTGTCCTTCACGGAACCGGCCGGGTTAAAATACTCAAGTTTTGCCAGAATACGCGCGTTCAGCCCGAGTTCTCTCTCAATATTCTTAAATTCGACCAGCGGCGTGCCGCCGATGAGACCGAGTGTGCCTTCATAAATGTTTGCCATTGCAGTTCCCTCCTCTTTTTCAGCCGGTTCTTTGAATGCCGATGCATTACCCTATATTTCCTAGCTGTTTTATATGAATTATATCATCTATCTCTGTTTTGTCAATAGACTTATTTCATATTTCCGGGAGAGCAATTTCCCAATTCAGGCACTTAGCCCCCTGCCGCCGAAAAAGGAATGCCCCGGAGTGCGCATACGGCATCCGGGGCATTCTTTATGTAAGCTCATAGCTGATTTCAAATCACATAATCCGACTGGAGAGCAGTCTCCTCATTCACAAGATCCTCCAGGGTCACGCTGTCCACATAATCGTTGATTACCTTATTGAGTCCATTCCAGAAGGAGATCGTAGGACAGCTCTCCGCACGGGGACACTCATTAATGTCTGTCTCAAGACACGCTGTCGGCGCAAGCGGACCCTCCAGGACACGCAGAATACTGCCCACTGTATACTCAGACGGATTCCGCGCAAGCCGATAGCCTCCGGATGACCCGCGAAGACTCTGTACAAAACCCGCTTTGCTGAGCGGCGAGATAATCTGCTCCATGTATTTAAGTGTTATTCCCTGTCTTCTTGCTATATCCTTCAGCGGGACAAGCTCTCCGGAATTATGCATTGCCAGATCCAGCATAATTCTGAGGGCGTAACGACCCTTCGTGGAAACTTTCATCTTCAGCCCTACTTTCCTAGTGGTTTTATATGATTATATATCATTCAATACAGAATTGCAAGCCTGCTCGCGTGCCTAAGCATGCGTAACAATGCTCCAGTGGAGCATTGTGCAGCTGAGCGTTTATCTCAGTGGGGATTGTAACTCCCCACTGAGATGAAAAGCCCCCGCCGGTTTCCCGGCGGAGGCTGCTCTCATCATATGAGGGGTGATCAATCCATGTCGCGGATGATCTTTCTTGTGCGAAGAATAGCTGTCGGGCTCATGGACAGCTCGTCGATACCCATTTTTACGAATTTTTCTGTCAGCTCCGGATCAGCACCGAGCTCGCCGCAGATACCGACCCATGTATTGTGTCTGTGGCCTGCATCAATCGTCATCTGGATAGCCTTCAGGACTGCCGGATGATGTGCATCGAAGAATTTCTCAAGCTTCTGATTCTGACGGTCAATAGCGCAAGTATACTGTGTCAGGTCATTTGTTCCGATGGAGAAGAAGTCAACGAGCTCTGCAAGTTCGTCTGCCATGAAGACAGCTGCCGGAGTCTCGATCATGATACCAACGGAGATGTTCTCATTGAACGGTACATCATGAGCACGAAGATCTGCCTTAGCTGCTTCAAGGAGCTTCAGTGAGCGCTCAACTTCCCACTTGGAAATGATCATCGGGAACATGATCGCTACATTGCCGTATGCGGATGCGCGAAGGAGAGCCTTCAGCTGTGTCATGAAGATCTCTTCACGTGTCAGGCAGATACGGATAGCGCGGAAGCCCAGAGCCGGGTTCTCTTCCTTGTCAAGATTGAAGTAGTCGATCTGCTTGTCAGCGCCGATATCCAGTGTACGGATAATGAGCATCTTGCCGGCAAGGAGCTCAGCGACCTGTTTGTAAGCCTGGAACTGCTGATCTTCTGTCGGATAATCATCATTCTGCAGATACAGGAACTCGGAACGGAAGAGGCCGACGCCCTCGCCGTCATTTTCAAGAACATAGCCGACATCGCCGACACCACCGATGTTGCAGTACAGATGTACATGCTTGCCTGACTTTGTTACGGACTCAAGACCCTTCATAGCATCGAGGAGTTTCCTCTTCTCGATCTCTTCAGCCTGCAGTTTCTTGTACTTGGCAAGTGTATCCTCATCCGGATCAATGAGAACAGCGCCGGCCTTGCCATCGACGATTGCCATCTTGCCGTTGACATCCTTCGGAACCTTGACCTGAACAAGTGCCGGAATGTTCATTGTACGGGCAAGAATTGCTGTATGGGAGTTTGTGGATCCCTCTCTGGTAACGAATGCAAGTACCATTGCCTTGTCGAGCTGAACTGTCTCTGACGGAGCAAGGTCATCAGCTACGAGGATGACCGGCTCTGTGAAGTTGTTGCCGCCGGCACCGCCGCCCATAAGGTCTGTGACGAGACGGGAAGAAATATCCTTGACGTCTGCCGCACGGCCTCTCATGTACTCATCTTCCATGCTGGCGAACATTGCTGCAAAGTTATCACCTGTTGTCTTAACAGCATACTCTGCATTGACCTGCTGCTCTTTGATGATCTCTTCGATGGACTCATTATAGTCATCATCGTCAAGCATCATCTGGTGTACTTCGAAGATTTCAGCGTGAGCTTCGCCTACATCAACGAGTGCCTTCTCATAGAGTGCCTTGAGCTCGCCCATAGCCTGCTCTTTAGCTGCATGGAGACGCTCGATCTCTGCAGCAACGTCAGCTACCTGTACCTTCTCGATAGCTCCGTCTGCCTTGGCCATCTCTGCGATCTTGCCGATAGCGATTCCCTGATACGCTGCTTTGCCAGTGAATTTTTCCATCTCAGTGCTCCTTTTTTTAATATTAGATTTGTCCAAAATCACCGCGATAATGGACAGCAAGAACATACTTCTTTGAATATTATATGACATGAAAAGACTATAAGCAACGGAAAATTTGTTGATTTTATACTATTTACGCTATTTGTTGCAAATGTGACTCGGCATTTTGCCATGACGCAAAAATACAGGGGCCGGTCCCTTATGCAAATATGCACAAGGCCGCCGGACCCCTGTCACGAAGCTTTAGTCAGTATTCATTTATTCAGTCAGGAAAGATCCCGTTCCCGGATGCAACAGGCAGACCGATACCGGACAAACTTACTCGACTGTCACGGATTTTGCCAGATTTCTCGGTTTATCGACATCCAGACCCTTAGCGCAGCTGACATAGTAGCCGAGGAGCTGCAGAGGAATGATTGCAAGCGATGTGGCAAAGTGCTCGTCTGTCTTCGGAATATATACCGTGAAATCGGCTGTATCTTCAATATTGTAGTTGCCATAGGAGGTCAGCCCCATAAGATAAGCTCCGCGGCTCTTGCACTCGACCATATTAGACACTGTCTTCTCGTACAGGCCGGACTGAGTCAGGACACCTACTACAAGAGTGCCGTCCTCGACCAGGGAGATTGTTCCGTGCTTCAGCTCACCCGCTGCGTAGGCCTCTGAGTGAATATAGCTGATTTCTTTCATTTTAAGGCTTCCCTCAAGAGAAATCGCGTAGTCGATACCTCTGCCGATAAAAAAGATATCATGCGCATTGGAATACTTGGCAGCGAACCACTGGATCCTCTCTTTATCCTCCAGCAGTCTCTGGATTTTTGCGGAGAGTGTCCGGATTTCTGTCAGCATCCCATGTGCTTTCGCATCATCTATCGTTCCGCGGATGAGCGCGAATTCAATGGCAAGAATGTAGGACGCGATCAGCTGCGTGGAATAAGCCTTAGTCGTTGCGACGGCAATTTCCGGGCCTGCCATCGTATACAAGACATAATCAGCCTCGCGGGCGATGGACGATCCCACTACGTTAACTATAGCCAGTGTTTTATTTCCCAGACTCTTCGCTTCGCGAAGCGCTGCGAGTGAATCTGCCGTCTCTCCCGACTGGCTGATGACAACGACGAGATTATCCGGAGCAAGAAGCGGTCTTCTGTATCGGAACTCGGAAGCCAGCTCCACACGAACCGGGATACGAACAAGATCTTCAAATACATACTGGGCTGCCACACCCACATGATAGGCGCTGCCACACGCGACGATCGTCAGACTGCTGATTGATGACACAGCTTCGTCTGTCATGCCCGTAGACGAAAGGTCAACGACCGGACCATCCTGGCTATCCTTCACATAGGCACCCACCGTATCCGCAACGGCTTTCGGCTGCTCATGGATCTCTTTCATCATGAAATGCTCAAAACCGCCCTTTTCCGCAGCCTCCGCGTCCCATTTGATCTCATGCAGTTCTTTCTCGACAATATCACCGTCCAGATTGTAGAACTCCGCCTTGCCCGCGGTCAGTCTCGCCATCTCAAGGTTTCCGATATAGTAAACGTTCCTCGTGTAATTCAAAATCGCGGGAACATCAGAGGCAACATATGTCTCACCATCGTTGACCCCGATTATCATCGGGCTGTCTTTTCTGGCAACATAAATCTCACCCGGATACTCCTTGAACATGACAGCAAGGGCATAGGAACCGCGTACACGGACCATTGTCTTGGCGATTGCGTCAATCGGGCCCATCTTATACTTATGATAGTAGTAATCAACGACCTTGACCGCCACCTCAGTGTCCGTCTCTGAGTAGAACTTATATCCTTTTCGGATCATCTTGTCCTTCAGTTCCTTATAGTTCTCAATAATACCGTTATGGACAGCGACAACGTTCATGTCACCGGTCGCATGCGGATGAGCGTTATTTTCTGACGGCTCTCCGTGCGTAGCCCACCTGGTGTGCCCGATGCCGCAGCTTCCGGGAACAGCCGTACCGTCATTGGTCTTCTCCGAAAGAACTTTCAGGCGTCCTTTAGCCTTCACGACAACAGGGGCCTTATCGGCATCGCGTACCGCTATTCCCGCGGAATCATAACCTCTGTACTCAAGTTTCGATAAACCTTCAAGCAGGATCGGAGCTGCTTGTCTCGGACCTATATACCCGACAATACCGCACATAATCTATTTCTCCTCTCACATGAGACATCAACCAATTGGACTTAATCAGTATAATCTCCGTTCCCAAAAATGTAAAGGCGTTCATCACACCCGAAGCTTAGGCGCACAAGTATTACAAAGATTCCTCCCATCGCCAACCACAAATCTACATTTTGCCCATCCGAGGACAAAAACATAAATTTTTTATCCAAAAAATGCACAATTTTCCCATATTTTTTACTCAAAATCTCTTCTATATGTTACAATACATGTAGTGTCATTGCACAGGTCTCTTTTGGCAGAGACAGTTCCAAAGCGCTTTTATTATTACCAAATATAAAAGAAAGAGAGGTTTCACATTATGCAAAACTCAATGTTAGCAATGATTCTGGCCGGTGGTCGTGGTAGCCGTCTGAAAGACCTTACCAACAAAGTGGCCAAGCCAGCCGTCTCATACGGTGGAAAGTACCGTATCGTCGACTTCCCGCTTTCCAACTGCGCGAACAGCGGTATCGATGTTGTCGGTGTCCTTACACAGTATGAATCTGTTGAGCTGAACTCCTATGTTGCTGCTGCCGGCAACTGGGGTCTTGACAGCCGTGACAGCGGTGTCTTCGTACTTCCGCCGCGTGAAAAAGCAGATGCAGGTCTCGATGTCTATCGCGGCACAGCAGATGCTATTTCCCAGAACATTGACTTTATCGACAAGTATGATCCGGAATATCTGCTCGTTCTCTCCGGTGACCACATCTACAAAATGAACTACGACAAGATGCTGGACTATCACAAAGAGAAGGGCGCTGACGTAACAATCGCTGTCCGCGAAGTTCCGTGGAAAGAAGCTCCGCGTTTCGGTATCATGAACACTGATGCCGATCTCAACATCGTTGAGTTCCAGGAGAAGCCGAAGGAGCCGAAGAGCAATCTTGCATCCATGGGTATTTACATCTTCACATGGAAGAAGCTTCGCGCTATCCTCGTAGCTGATATGGTCAACCCGGATTCCAGCCACGACTTCGGCAACGATGTCATCCCGACATACCTGAACGCCGGCGACAAGCTCGTTGCATGGAAGTTCAAGGGATATTGGAAGGATGTAGGAACCATTGATTCTCTGTGGGAAGCTAACATGGATCTTCTCGACAAGAAGAATGAGCTCGATCTCGGTGACAGCTCCTGGAAGATCTATACAGATGATGCTCCGGCTCTTCCGCAGTACATCGGACCGGACGCTTCTGTTGAGAATTCCTATATTACACAGGGCGTTGTCGTAAACGGCGAAGTAAAGAATTCTGTTCTGTTCACAAACGCTGCAGTAGCAGCCGGTGCCAAGGTCATTGATTCTGTCCTTATGCCGGGCGCTGTTGTCAAAGAAGGTGCCTGCGTAGTCCGCTCACTTGTTGCTGACGGTATCGAAATCAGTGCTGGCGCTGTCGTCGGAAATGCTGACAGCGAAGAGATCACGCTTGTAGCACAGAATGTGTAAAGGGGGTAGAATAAAATGGCAGTAAAAGCATTAGGCATTGTCACTTCCGGCAATCGCATTAAAGTTGAAGGCATGCAGGCATTCCGCCCTGTATCTGCATTTACATTCGTCGGTCGTTACAGAATGATCGACTTCCCGCTCTCAAATCTCAGCAACTCCAATATTGAGAGAATCCAGGTATTTGCAGGCGCAAATCCGCGCTCTCTCGCTGAGCATGTCGGCACAGGCCGTCACTATGGTATCAACAGCAAGCGCGGCAAGATCCAGCTTCTGTTCTCACCCGAGAGTGAAGTAAACGAAATCTACAATACAGACATCGCTTCCTTCCTGTACAATAAGGATGTCATCGAGAGAGCTCCTGGCGATTATGTCGTCCTCGTCCCGTCTTATATGGTATTCGCCGAGAACTATGAAGCTCTTCTGGATGCACATGTTGCTTCCGGCGCTGACATTACTCTTCTGTATCACAAGGTTGACAATGCTGATGTCGCTTACATGAACTGCGAGTATCTGAAACTCGACGATGAGAAGTCCGTTCTCGCCATTGAGACGAATATCGGCGGAAAGGCCAATAAGAACATCTTCATGAACAGCTACATCATGAAGAAGGAGCTCTTCCTTGCTCTCATCGAGGAAGCTAAGAAGACATCCTCCATGTACAATCTGTTCAACATCGTCAATGACAAGGCCGCGAAGGAAGAGCTTAACATCAAGGGCATTCAGCACGAAGGATACTTCGAAGCTATCACAGACTTCAAGTCCTATTTCAGAGCTAACCTTGAACTTACAGACTATGCTACAGCTGCAAGCCTGTTCACAGAGAAATGGCCGATCTACACAAGGACAAATGATGCATGCCCGACCCAGTATCTCCCGGGCGCTTCTGTAAAGAAATCTCTCATCTCCAACGGCTCTCTTATTGCCGGAACAGTTGAGAACTGCATCATCGGCCGCGGCGTCGTCATCGAGGAAGGCGCAGTAGTCAAGAACAGCGTCATCTGCTCCGAAGTAACCATCGCAGCCGGCACAGTAATCGAAAACCAAGTCGTTGACAAGTACGCAAGCATCCTTCATGCTAAGGAAATCATTGCTGATCCGGAAAATCCGGGATACGTCAAGAGACTTGACACTCTTTAATCCCATTTGGTAATAATTTAGCAGAGGCTGCTGCCGCCATCGGCAGCAGCCTTTTTTTGGGTTTCCGCCAAAAAGTTCTTGCCGAAGCAGCATTTATCTGTTAATATAGGTAAGTACGAATTGTATAGAATTCCTCGATAGCTCAATGGTAGAGCACTCGGCTGTT
The DNA here is from genome assembly GCA_045112915.1 of Lachnospiraceae bacterium. Taxonomy (GTDB): domain Bacteria; phylum Bacillota; class Clostridia; order Lachnospirales; family Lachnospiraceae; genus Chordicoccus. Next base: position 9,224 of record JBGUIK010000108.1, on the reverse strand, counting down.
AACCGAGTTGTTGTAGGTTCGAGCCCTACTCGGGGAGCTCGATGAAGGTTTTCTTCATCCCCTGGATCTTTAGCTCAGTTGGTTAGAGCAGTCGGCTCATAACCGATCGGTCCGGGGTTCAAGTCCCTGAAGATCCATTCGCTGCCTGGCCGGGCTAACTGCCCGGAGGTAGGCAGGGAAAACTTCAGAAAATATCTGGCTCTGTGGTACAGTTGGTTAGTACGCCGCCCTGTCACGGCGGAGGTCGAGGGTTCGAGTCCCTTCAGAGTCGTAGGGCTGGGCAAAGGCCCGGCTCTTTTATTTCACAGCTGCGCCGGCATGGCGAAATTGGCAGACGCAAGGGACTTAAAATCCCTCGGAGTAACATCCGTGCCGGTTCGAGTCCGGCTGCCGGCAGAAAAAAATCCCCGAAAATGCTGTATTTGTCAGCAAGATCGGGGATTCTTTTTATCCGTAACCAGCTCTCACTTTATTAGCCGAGTTTCAGCTGTGCTACCATCCTTTTCGCAATCAATTCCATGCCATAATTATTAGGATGACTCAGGCTGCCACCCTCAGCAACCAAGGTCGTCCCGTCATTGTATTTCACGATTGTGCCGGCAGACGGCAGTGTCTTTGTAGAAAAGATGTCCTCGATTGATACAAAATCACATCCATTCTCTTTACACGCACGTACGTAATCACTTATGACAGTCGGCCTGTAATACCATGTTCCGACACATATTACGCGTGCTTTCGGGCAATCCGCTTTTATCTGCGCGAGAAGGTGTCTGATATTATTCCCGAAGGCAGCCTTCTTTTCATTATCGTTCACGTTATCTCCGAGCTGTATAATAATCAGATCAAGGTCTTCAGAAAACAGATATCTCTTGGCCGCGTACCATCTTCCCGCAGTATCAAGGTCCTTACTTCCTTCGAAGGCCGTTCCCGACAATTTAGCAAATTTTGCAGTCGGATTTTTCTGAAGAATCGCGCGGGTGACATAATAATAGTAATCGTGTTTGCTGTCAGTGGCACACATTCCGAAACGGCCGCCTTTTTCCGCTGAACCGAGTCCCTGAAGAAGGCTGTTGCCGATGAACAGTGTTTTTTTGGGAACAGTGGAGACGGAAACGGTCGTCCTGTCCGCAGTCAATAACGTGGCATAGTTGCCGTTCTTCTTTTTGACTACAGGTGAACTGATATTCTTTATCTTTCCAGCCTGCATCGTAACGGTATAGAAATTATTCAGATAATGTCTATATAAAAATGTCGCGATCTGTCCGCGTGTGCAGAACAGGCTTGTACCAAAAGTACCATCTGAATAGCCCTTTGTAACACCTGTACTGCTGCCCCAGCAGACAGCCTGATAATACGGATGCGAGACAGATATATCCTTAAAAGGTGAGACTTTCGGGGCTTTGATATCCGGCATGCCGGCAGCTCTCCACAGGAACATCATGGCATGTCCGCGCGTACATTTCCTGTTGATGCCGAATGTTCCATCGGCATATCCTTTGGCAATTCCGTTCTGATAAGCCCACAAAATCGCTTTGTAAAACGAGTGCGTCATTGGGACATCGGGAAAAGGACTCTTCCTGACATATTTCGGCGTCGGTTTTCCCATAGTTCTCCAGAGAAACATCATCGCCTCGCCGCGTGTGCAATTGCTGTTACTCCGGAAAGCTCCATCACTGTATCCCTTGGCGATCCCGTTGTTCCCGACCCAGCAGATTGCCTGATAAAAGGCATGCTTTGAATCCTGAACGTCCGGGAACGGGCTGAACGGTCCTTTGGTCCACTGCACCCCGACTTTACTTGTATTATCGTAATAAGTCGCTTCCTCTCCCGCGAGGACCGTCGGGTCCTCTACAGTTCCGGACCCGTCAGGCTCTCCGACAGATTCCATCACTTCGTCGCCTTCCAGTGTATTATCAGTTATTGATTCCGTATCTTCAACAATCGCGCTTTCGGCATCTGACGTATCATCAATTATCAGGGTAGGGTCCCAGGCAATCTCTTCTTCAGTTTCCGCCGCATTTTCAACGACCGGATTCGGATCCTCAGCATTCACTTCTTCGGTGTCAGACGCATTTTCTATTATCAGATCAGAACCCCCGACGTCCCCCTCCTCCGGATTTTCCGCCATGATCTCTGCAATAGAATCTGCCGCCTGAACAGGACCGTAGGCCGAACCAACCATCGTTAAAGCTGTCAATATCGGCACAATGTGCCTAAGAATATATTTCGTGTACAAGATACCCCCTTCTCTGATCCCGACATATAGACAGTTATGTCTCTGCTTCCTCTATCATTCCCCTATCACAACGCGCAAAGCCGTACGCTTGAATATCCAGGTAATCAGGATTGACAGGGGCACAAAAAGCAGATTGATCCCTGTAACAACGGCCGGATGAGCATTCAAAAAATAAGCAAATGTAATGTAGACAAGCGGTGAGTGAATCAAATACAGACCGAGCGAATAGCTGCTCAGGAACTCCGTGATCCTGCAAGTCTTTCCCGGAATTATTAAATATAGTGAAACGACCATAAGGATCCTTACCACTACATATAATATTGACGTCCTGTTATTGAACAGCATTATTCCTAAAGCAGAGCTTGCCGCAAACATAATAACTCCGGCGACCTGCGTATAGACGTTCTTCTTGCTGAAATCCCAGAACATTGAGATCAGGCAGCCCAGTTGAAAATAGAAAAGGTATTTTGCCGGGTTCCGTATCAGACCGTAGTCAATAAGCAGGTATTCCTTTCTCAGTATGACCAATGCTATGAACATGAGGACTAATTTTCCTGCTAACGCATTTACATGGATCTTCTTAATTAACCGGTCATACAGATAAGATAAAACAAAGCATATAAAAAGGCAGGGCATGAACCACGCATTAGCGTCATCTTTTCCCAGCAGTGTACAGTTAATCAAGATATACGGGAGACTTAACCCCTCATATCCCGGATACCGCACCAGAAATCGAATCGGCAGCGTCCATGCAAGGGTGAAGAACACCCAGGGTACCAATAATCGTTTTGCTTTATTACTTAGAAAAACAAAAAAAGATTTCTGTTTAGATAAATTGTATAAAAAGCCTGAAATACTGAAGAACAAAGGCATCTGAATAATGTTGATATATGCCTTTATATGATCTAACGCAGGCACTTTTATATCAGAGGTATACCTTTGCCATGTGCTGCTGTACAGAATTATACAGTGGCCTATGACAACAAAAAATATTGCAAGGGCTCTCAGATTTGTTATCTCATGGAACACTCTCTTTTTCCCATTCATATTGCTCTTTCCTGCTTTCTGCTTAATTATTATCTTTGACGGTGTTGCCGCGGCCTCTTGTCGGAGCTTCCAGAATGTTCAAAAGATTTGTCACGCAGGCTACAAGAGGAATCACTATTGCGATATGCAGCAGATAAATCAATGGATTTTGCATCGAGAACCCCAGCCGGGTCATTATATTCTTGACGGCAGTGTGGACAATATATATTTCCAGTGAATACCTGCCTAGTATTGAAAAGACGGAAAACAATCCGTTCCATCGACCGGCCATTGCTTTTCTTACCATCACATATGCAAATATGAGAAATATGCCATAATACCCATAGAACGATCTGCCAAGAACAAAATTCGTTTTGCCGACTAAAACTTTGACAAACACTGCGCACACAATAACACAGGCAAGCCACAAAGGGATTCCCTGTTCATCGTCACTCGTCATGTTTTTTGACTGTTTTCCTGCCCCCATACCTATCAAAAAATACGGCAGGCGCTGCAGAGCCCTTTCAATATTGTGAAAAAAGTCAGGAGCCGCAAAATAACACAGGATAATAAGGCCGAAAGAGCATAAAACACCAATGACAAGCATTAACTTGTCATTGGTCATCCGATATATGAACGGTGATATAATATATAGAAGTGTTATGAAAGATATATACCACAAAGTTTCAGTCCCGCTTACCCAAAAGGACAGCAGACTGTAATCAAGCAAAAATTGCCGGATCGAAACATGAAGGAACAGAAAATCTGTGATAGCCCAATAAATCAGGCCGCATACAAGGTACGGAACTACGACACGATACACCCTTTTTCTGTAATACGTCGTCAGTTTCCCACCGCGGCTCAGAGAATAATAAAGACCGAAACCGGATAAGAATATGAAGATATCTACACCGACACTGCTGACAGCACTGTTGTAGAATTTCGAGATAACGCGCAGGACCGCATTTGGCGCTTCTACATTGTTAAATACCATAAAATAGTGGTACAGTATGATACTCAATATCGCGGCACCGAATAATTCACCCCGATATGTACTTACATCCCTCCATGTAAAGGGTACTCTATATGTCCTGTTCTTCACCATTTTCCGCTTCCCCACATTTTTTCCGCAATGCGGAATTATGATAACTGCACTCCTCTAACTTACATTACTCAATATCTTGCCCGGAATAGAAATGTTACGATAGCCCCTCTTGCGCAGGTATCGTTTATTCCGAATGAACCGCTTTTTTTCCCTGTCGTGTATCCTAACGTAATATTATTCTGAGCTCCCCAGAGAATAGCCTGATAAAAGGCATGGGTACTGGGAACGTCCCGGAACGGAGATTTCGCGACAGCCGTCGTCGCCGGTTTACCCTTTAATCTCCAGAGAAACGTCATGAATTCCCCTCGGCTTACATTGCGGTCGATACCAAATGTCCCATTGGAATACCCCTTGGTGATACCCTTCTGAGAAGCCCAGAGGACCGCCTGATAGAATGCATGGGTCTTCGGGACATCCTTGAAAGGACTCTTTGAAACTGCTTTCGGGGCAGGTTTTCCGGCATATCTCCACAGGAACATGACCGCCTCTCCTCTCGTGCAAGGCGCATACAGGCCGAAACTTCCGTCGGGGAAACCCTTAGTAATACCTCTCCACGTCGCCCAGTAAACTGCTGTATAGAAAGAATGAGATGGATCCTGCACATCTGAGTATCTGCGCGTATCTCCCACCTTGCCGCCGGGCATCTCAGTCAGGGAGAGCGACATGAAAAATTGCTCGTATGAAGACTGATCCTGTTCGGCTACAATAAGGGCATCTCCCTGTGCAATTCCGTTTTTTACATGAAGAGATCTTCCGTCAAAGGCGTTGATAAATGTATAAGTTCTGTTCGGGTTCTGCTGTATCAGCCACAGCTGTTCTACGTCATCCGAAGGCAGACGAAGCACGACCTCCTGTGAAGTCCCTTTCGTCGAAAGCACACGCATGCTGTCAGTTGAAATGATTCTGTACAGATTCCTGTACACTTCTTCAAACCTGAAATCATTCAGCTCTTTCCTTCCGCTTCCATCCCACATAAGAACAGGAGATCCCTCAGAACCGTTTTTTGTGTGAATGCAGAAGCCGCTGTTCCTCGAAGCGTAAAAACAATAATTTCTGTCTACCCCGACCGAGCCGTCATATGAAATCACAGGGTTCTTTTGTCTTTTTTCAGCTTCTTTAACGACTGTCTCCGGAAGAATTCCGGTAACACTGATTGCGCCGACCCATTTGTCAAGACTTGCGATCTGGGCAGTCTTTTGTACCGCTGTACTCAGCGGTATTCCATGAAATCTGCAGGTCCGCTCGACAGCTTCCGAAATCATCCACTCATGTGCATAGATATACAGCTCGCCGGATATCAGTTCCTTCAGACGTTCTGCCTCTTCGATATACCCTTCCTTCGTATCAAAGAGAATAAATGTATAATTCGACTCAGGATCCATTTGGGCAAGAGTTTTTAAATACCACATTATGTTTGACAGGTATACTGCTCTGCCCTGAAGATTATGTTTTTCAATCAATGCATAGATGGCGCGAAGTCTTTTTTCCGTCGTCCGCCCATCGCTCTTGATATCCAGGTTCGGTCTGAGTCCGCTCTCGGCGCAGATTTTCAGGGCACTGTCGAGAGTCGGAGCCTTCTCGCCTTTCCACATCTGCCCTCTGCGAATACCGAAATCATATGCCTGCAGTTCCTCATAAGTTAAATCTCTAATATAGACCGGATTCTGAATCAGTGTTCCGTCTGCAGATCTTCCATAATTATTGACAGTCTCATCATGTGAAAGCACCGGGATTCCGTCTTTTGTAAAGCGTATATCGAACTCCACTTCACTAAATCCGAAAGCTGCCGCCATCCGAATTGACGAGAGCGTGTTTTCCGGAGCGGATTTGCAGAACCCCATATGGGCAATCACTTTGATATTTGAAGAGATGTGTCCAGGATTTTTAATTTTAGCGCAAATTGTATTTTCGCTCACTGTAAGTGTACATTTGCTTGACAGCCCCAGCTTCTGCAGAAGATCCCCGGCATGCTGCTTCGCCTCAGTGATATTCCTGCAGTCGCTCAGCGAGAATTTCCGGCACCCCCCATCCAACCAGACAATCTTCAGAGCATAGCAGGAAGAACCGGATAAGCCTTCATCCTCAGTTTGCTGTATGTCTTCAATTAAGTGCTCATCAATCGGATCATCTGAGATTTCGTCAGGCTGCTCATCAGCACTTTCTTCCGTCAGATCTATCTGTTCCGCGTCTTCTGTGATGAAATCCTCATCCGGCATATCATTGACGTCCGTCTCTGCATCAACAGTAGTATCCGGTAAACTCTCTGTTTCTACATTTTCCGCAGTGCCATTTTCCGGGAAAACATCCGCATTTGCTTCCTCCTCAGCGTCTTCTGCCTCCGGCACTTCCGCAGATTCCTCTATTATGAACGAGCCCTCAGCGGATGATCCGTATAGCTCCCCTGCATAAATCCTTCCGGTGTCCAATACTAAGATACTGCATATAATAAAGAGCATCCATGTTAACTGAATATACTTCCTCAAAACCCGATCTCTCCCCTGATGATCTGTAGCTAAATCTCTTTTTACGCATTGTTGCGGCCTTAGGCAATAAAGAGATTTCAACTTATTCCGCCTCTGAGCGGGTAAAACCGGCACCTGATGCACTGTTTTGCCACTGTCATAAATCCAAATTACATATTAGTTAATTGCGTCTGCTTTGTCAACAGACTCACTTTTTGCCCGATAGCGCTATCTTTAGCGCCATAATCCGGACCTGCAATATGAGACTTTACAGAATTGATTTCCTGAACTTCATCTGCATTCAAGGAACCGGAACGGATCTTCATCAGGCATCGCAAGGAACTGCATCATAAGAAATGCCGCTCTGAGTGAGAGTTTCTCCTCCGCCAGTATCCTTCGCACCTCTGTCTTATCGGCGAGAATGACCTCTATCCACTCCGTGGACTCGAGCTTTCGTCCCACATTGGCTTCCACGCGTCCAAACACCGCGCTTCCCGGTTCATCGGTAAAGCCCGGAGCAAGAAAGAACGGCCTGCGGCAGAAAGCCTCGCCCCCGGTATATTCCGTGAACTCAAAACCGGTCTCCTCCAGCATCTCACGTCTTGCGGCTTCTCCCGGTGTTTCGCCCGGGTCTATGAGACCGGCAGGGAGCTGATAGATCATCTCATCGACCGGGAATCGATATTCGCGCTCGACGACCAGCCTCGGATGGTCTTCAGCGGTGATTGCGTAAATGCAGATTCCTTCCGGCGTAAGATCGTGAGTCTTTATCTTAAGCTTGTCCTCTGAATTGCGGGTACAAAAATAATAATCTCTCGGATTCCCCTCACGGTCCTCAAAACCGAGGTGATACATGTTGAGGAATCTGTTGTCTGTCTGGCGCTCAACATATTTAATGTGACTGTTCTTGCTCATTTTACTCGTTTTCTCCTTCTTTTTTCGGTATCAGCTTGTCAAATATCTTTCTGAAATATACTGACATAATATACGCGAGACCTCCCGGTCCCAGAAGAAACCATAAAGGCAGTATCACGAAGAAATGGTCAGGTCTCAGATAGAAATAGATATGGGGACCGATATTCAAAATGACGAACATACCTGTCTCCAGAGGATTCAATACCGCCAGTTTCCATGCATTGCCGAACGTATTTCTCACTGTGTTGTCGAACATGGCGAGAAGCGGACATACATATGCGTAAACTGCAGTAAAGAGCAGTGCTGCCGCAAATACTAGTCCGGGTAAAATTTTTCCGGCCGCTGCCCCGCTGACAACCAGATAATCAACGAACAGCACGGTGTATACACCAATGCCGATCAGGGTCACCGGGACGGACTGCCTGAAATTTTCCCTGAAAGCCTTAAAAAAGCTCCCGATAATTGCGCCTTCCTCATTCTTCACCATCTTAAGGGTGACCGTATACATGGCAATCGTCGATGCCCCCATCGTGAAGACGGGGATGCTGCACACGATCCAGAGGACAGAAAGAATGCCGCAGTCGAACACCTTGGCAAGAAAGCGGTTCAATTTATTATCCGCGTCAAACAGCTTGTTCACCTGATTCACCTCCCAAAAATACTTATGAAAAAAGCGGAAATGCTAAAATGCACTTCCGCTTTTTTTTCTGACGGAGAAGGAGGGATTTGAACCCTCGCGCCGCTATTAACGACCTGCACCCTTTCCAGGGGTGTCTCTTCAACCACTTGAGTACTTCTGCAAAATAGTTGACTACTAAATAAGTATGTTGTTATAACAGCGTGTTCATAATTAAGCGGAGCGAAAGGGATTCGAACCCTTGTGGCGTTGCCGCCAAACGGTTTTCAAGACCGCCTCGTTATGACCGCTTCGATATCGCTCCGAGTTAACTTATCGCTATGTAAATAAGTTTTCTGTGCAACTGCATCTCGCGCAGCGCAAGAATTATATTAACAAAGCGCGAGCCTCATGTCAAGCACGTTTTTCAACTTTTTTAATTAATTTTTATACCGTGCATACCATTTCCAAAATTTCACCCAATAATCTCATGATAATGGCTTAAAAGCTGGGATACTATCTTTTCTATAGAATACTTTTCCAAAGCCTTCTTTTTGCCGTTACCAGATAATTTATCGGCTAGATCTTTATCTTTCATTAGTCTTTCAATGGCATTTTTAAGAGCCAGAGTATCCTTTGGCGCCACCAGAAGTCCATCAGTCTCATTCTCCACAATATCTGGAATGCCACCTACATTACTTGCCACAACGCAGCATCCATGCAGCATTCCCTCAACAACAGAAAGGCCAAAGCCCTCAAAGTATGAAGGGACCGCCATGATCCCGCACTCATCAAGATACCTGTTTTTCTCAGATCCAGACACCCATCCAATATGCTTAATAAAGGCGCTGCCATCCTCAACAT
>JBGUIK010000107.1:0-11436 GCA_045112915.1 Lachnospiraceae bacterium | reverse complement strand
TGCCGAGAGCCGAACGTGGATAGTGGTATTGTTGTGTAACAAATCGACGTTTCAAGGGCATGTCCCATACGTCATGAATAATCCAGGCTAATAAAATTTAAAAGGAAATTGCTCGGAAAGAGGGAATCAAAGTAGGTTTTCGAGCAAATAATATGCAGAATATATGCATAATTGTAATTTATGCAGCTATTTTGCATAATTTTTATAACGTGAGCAAAATTCAGTGAGCAATAATACAAAGGGATGGTATATTGTATGTCTCAGAATGTAATGATAACCGGAACCGGGAGACGCTTTGCGCTGGGTTTTAACCTTGTGCTGCGCTATCTGGAAGCCGGCGATAATGTGGTCGCAACAATCAGAAAAGAATCGAAGGCTCTCTCAGAGCTCAAAGAAAAGTATGGAAAAAAACTCCATATAGTCTTCATGGATATTGGTTCTACCGAATCTGTTGAACGCGCGGCCAGACAAGTGGGAAATGAAGTTGGACATCTGGACTTGCTGATTAATAATGCCGTTCTTTCTGCTCTGGGAATGAATGAGGATTTCCTCAATGCAGATATGGACGCTATACTGGAAATGATTAATGTTTCCACTATTGGAACCATGCGTGTCATGAAAGCATTCTATCCGCTTCTTAAAAAAGGCGAGGGAATGTCCCTTATAATCAATATCAGTTCTGAGGCGGGAAGTATCACGAAATGCTTCCGCTCAAACTACCTGGATTATGCGATGGCAAAAGCAGCCGTCAACATGGGAACGATGACGTTTTATAACGCCACGAAGGATGATCCCGGAATTAATATCTTCTGTGTCCATCCGGGATGGATCAGGACGGATGGAAGAGAGGATAATCCGGCACCTTTGTCTTCCTACGATGCCGCGGAGACTTTGCGGTTGCTATTTGAAAAGCGGCGGTACGATAAGCAGGGGCACCGGTTCATTACGTATGAGAATGAAGATTATCCGTTTTAAAGAAGCGGAAAGCGATAATTTTAGCTATTGGATATAAAACCGTAGGAATGGGAATGATTGTGGGCTGCCAGCCCACCAATAAAAAGTGAAGAAGAGATAAAATGCTCTCGGAGGGGAACTTCCGGGGGCTTTTTTTGTGCAGGTGACTGCTGACCGGTGGATTGAGCGGGTTACATTTATAAAACGAGGAGGAATGAAATGAAACACAAAATTCGTCTATTATCACTATGCTTGATAAGTGTTTTGATAGGAACTTGCTTAAGTGCTTGCGAAGGTACAACCACTACTACAACCACAAATGAAGAGCATAGTTTAGGTGATATCGTGAATAATGAAAACGACAGAGCAAGTGGTGATTGGTTTGTTGGAGAAACTGTAGATGAGTTTGGCGATTCTACGGGCTCAACCTTTTGCTATACTATATGCATGGGTACATTTACAAATTCTGCAACTTCTGGTTCAGATCTTGCAGCAGGAGTTTATTACGTTTCTTCCCGTCAGGTATTCTTATTTCGATTGCTGGAATATAACAAAACAGATGCTACATATCTTTCAAGTTCAGATATATCTATTAAGTGCAAGGTTGATGAATATGTCTTTGATGATACACTTCTTGGTGAAGCACCGAATGGATATCTTATTCTTCCAAGCAACAACAATAGTTATAAAAAAATATATGACTATTTAATTGAAGGTAAAGAAGTCCGTACGGTAATATATATCGATAATTCGAAGTATAGTTTTGATATTAGCGGAAACGGGTTTAAAGATGCATTGTCCGAGCAAGACGACAGAAAGAAACAAATAGGCATTTCAGGCACATACAAAAATTCAGTTTGGTCAGAGGAATATGGAGACTGGTTTACTATTAAACAAGAATCCCCTACATCTGGAACCATTACAGCTGCCAGCCATTCCGGAAGTGCAACTGTAGACTATACATATAATCCGTCGACATGTGTATTATCAGTTACCCCCACTTCTGATTGGACATATAGGTGTGTATTCGATCAATTTATAGTTACAGATACAGTTCTTCTTCCTGATGATGGAGGAACTGTTGAAGGAATAATACCAGATAAATCAACATTCGATGCTATTATAAAATGGTCATCCGCTAAGAATAAAGCTACAGATATATATGAGTTTAAAGCAGACGGAACATTTATTGAATATGGGACAAATTATGAAGGCGATGATACAGAGACAGAGACAGGTACTTACAAGTTGGTGGATTCAATAATAATAAAAAATTACTCTAAGGGTTATGTAAATGTGGACTATAGTTTTAATGGGAAATTATATTCAGATGTTTATATGATAGATAGATAAGTCGTTACTCCATAAAATCCCCAAGAAAAATTCACAGTGACTGTGAAAGTGGATAGTAATAAACAGACGTTGACTTTACGTGATTCTTATGAAGTTCAAAAAGCCATGGGCTCTACGTTGACGATTGTATTTGAAAGATAGGACTTATCGTCCAATTTGAGTTACCAATTATTTTTAGGGGTAAATTAAGCCAAAGTCTCCTCCCCATACTTGCTCAATAAAAGGTTGGCGTCAATGACGCCGGCCTTTTGATTTATGGCCACAGTAAGAATGATATCTCTGCGATTTTTCGGGTAGAGGGGAGCATTGCCGGAAAGTTCCAGAGCACGAGTGGTCTCGCGAAGGGTAAGCTCTGCTGCCAGGCAGAGGCGAAGCACCTTGTCCCGACCGGGGCTGCGGGTCCCCTTCATGATCTGATAGTAATAAGAGCGCTCAATCGAGCTTCTTTTGATCAGTTCTCCGCTGCCGAGTTCACGCACGGATTCCAGAGACTCAAAGTATTTGGGAAAGCTGTGGAAGCTGTCTGTGACTTTTGGGTGCTCCATGAATTCTTCCATTTGTTTTTCGGAGCTGATATTTGCAAGAATATTTTCCAGCTGAGTTGTCGTTGACTCGTCCATTGTGTTCCCCTTTTTGGTAGTGTATGATAATGTAAGCAGATTTCTGCCTGTTATTGTATCACAGGCGGAGGATGAGGGAAAGGCTGTTGCGTGACATGACGGAACTTGAGAAACTTTGTGAACAGGCACTTTATGATGAAGTGAAGGATTTATCGGACGGCAGGTCGATCGTCAGAGATAATGCTTCCGGTAAGCTGTTTTACAGAAAACGGCTCGCGATCTATAATCCTGAGGTTTTTACCTGGCTCAGGGATCACAAAAGCCGATATGTACCTAGAATCGAAACGTTCTGGCAGGATGGTGAGGATCTTGTTGTCATCGAGGAACTGATTCAGGGAAAGACTCTGGAGCAGGTCCTTTTTGATGCTGAGAAAGAGGGCGGTCTGCCCTTTGAGGAACGTATCCGGATCCTGACAGAGCTCTGCGACGGTCTGTCATTCCTGCACAGCGCGGAGCCGCCGATCATCCATCGCGATCTCAAGGCGTCCAATATCATGCTGACTGAGGACGGAGTGGTAAAGATCATTGACTACGATGCCGCGAAGCTTTTCGTCGAGGGTCAGAAGCGTGATACCCAGCTGATCGGCACGCAAGGTACCGCAGCCCCCGAGCAGTACGGCTTTGCAGCCTCTGATGCCCGCACGGATATCTATGCCCTCGGAAAACTGATCGAGAGAATGCTGCCGGATAATGCGGATGCGGTACGGATTTCCGCAAAGGCCACTAAAATGGATCCGGCAAGGCGATATGCCACCGCCGCTCAGATCAGGGCGGCTATTCGAAAGATCCGCGAACATCCGTCAGCAATTGATCGCATTTTTGAGAAGATTCCCGGATATGATCCTGCGGTATTTATGCATCGTATAATGGCCCGCTTCGGAATTGCGCTCGTTTTTATGTGTATCATGCTTCTGGCTGTTGTACTTTACAAGCAGTTTGTTATTGTGCCGACTGAGAGGCAGGAAGCCATAGATAACGCAGTCTTGACTATGTCAAATGTTGATGCAAAGCCTGATGATGTTGCGGAGGCGAGTGAGCAGCTGCTTAGGGAGTGTCCTTATGACAAAATGGACACCGATAGTAAGGCACAGTTTCGGGAGATGGCTAAATTGGCAGTGCGGAAATACACCTCAGTGAATACAGGAGAGCCCCAGGAGACCGGTCTTTGCCTCTCTAAGGAAGGTGTGGATTATGTTGCCGCAATACAGGAATTGGGAGTTGATGAGCGGACGGCAAATGCGATTCGCATCGGCGGCCAGATCCGGTACTGCCTGCTGGTCAGCAGGTGGGAGGACTCGCTCAAAGCTCTGACATATCTTAAAGGCCTGCCGGATGAAGAGGCGGAACGCAGGGCTGTATATGAGGCATGCGGCAGCGCTTCCGAAAAATATGTTCAGAAGTTTGAGGAAAAGAAGAATTCTGCAAATGCCTCTGCGGCTCTCAAGTTCTACTCGCGGCTTAAGAATGCCGGGTATGAGGAAGCGGGAGAACTTATTGGAAGCCTTTATAATAACGTGCTTAGCGTCGCGGGAGAGCAGCGGGATGCGGGCGAATATGACACTGCGATACGCCTTTATGAAGTACTTTTCGATTATGAGAATGAGGTTGCCCATGGCGATTCCGAACCGACGATCAGGGAACAGATTCTGGAGTGTAACTACCGGAAAACACAGACGGTGATGGATTCGGGGGATTATGTTAAAGGCCGCTTAGCATTTGCAGAACTCGGAGAATACAAAGATGCGGCCGACAAGGCGAATGAATGCGCGTATCTCTTGGCTCAGAAATATGCGTCAGACGCGAATTATGATAAGGCAGCAGCTCTTTACGCGGAGATTCCCGGATATAAGGAGGCGGATGCCCGCTGCCTTGAAGCGAAGTTCAATTACTGCAGTCAGGTCCTCAACGCGCCGGACGATTCGGCATACAGTTATATCGAGGACCTGATCGCAGCTGATTATCCCGGCGCTTGGGAGTTCAGGGACAAAATGTTTGTCTGGCATGCTGAAATCGAGACAGGGCTTCAGCTTATGCTCGGTCCTAATCAGGCGGCAGCTATCAGGGCGACGCTTTCAAGCGGACCGCCGGACAGTGCTACCCATATCCGGTTTGAGCTCATTGACAATGAGCACGGTGTTATAGACACCTGGACATCAGCTGAGGAGTGCTCCAGAGGCGAGAGCAGCACAGTGTATTATCAGATGACCAGCTACACGGAAAACATATTTGAGAAAAACTACACGGTCAACGTTTATTCGGACGACGGAGCTCTGATCGGAAGCTGGAGCGGATGCTTCTCACAGGATTTTTTGAAAGATTTGCCAGATTCGTGAAAGGAATAATGACATATGTCTTATATTTGGCCAATGGCACTTGTGGTAACCTCTAATATCGTTTATCAGATCTGTGCTAAATCAGTGCCGGAGGAAATTAATCCATTTGCATCATTGATCGGTTACGTATCTGATGGGAGCGGCAGCGTGCGCGGTCCTCTATTTTGTGCTTGGTTCGGATGGGGATTTGCTCAAGGAATGCGGAAAACTGAACTGGTCATCGTTTATCCTTGGCATTGTGATCGTGGGGTTAGAAGCCGGTTGGATATATGCGTATAAAGCAGGATGGCAGGTCAGCACAGGATTTATTGTACAGAGCGCATTTCTTGCGACAGCCCTTCTGCTTGTTGGATTTTTCCTTTACCATGAATCTCTGACATGGAATAAGCTGGTCGGAGTCGCTATCTGTCTGGTAGGGCTGATATTTATTAATCTCAAAGCGGAAATCGCGGATTATTTAGGTTATTATTATACGAGCAGTTTTCGGCATGCATTCAGGAATTACTATGGAAAAACGCCTCAATTATTCAGATTGGACCGATAGCTCGCTGTATTTTCTTCGGTATCATTTGTCTTTTATGGTATGATAAGGTGGATAGCGGCCGTGGATCAGATTCCGGAGCCGTTGTAAATAACCCGGATAAAAACGGGGGGATAGAAAAGGAGAAGAGTAATGAGTAATAATATGAAGCTGATTAAAAAGATTATCATAGCAGCGGCATTTCTTGTCTGCGTTGCCGCGCTTGCAATAATGAGTCGGGAAAGAGCAGCAGGCAGCGCAGCGAATGCGACAGAAAGTATTACAGCAGATAGCAGTACGGCTGAGAGCAGTGCGGCAGAGAGTACTATGGCAGACAGCAGCGTAACGGAGGAGGATCAATCGGAAAACAATGGGCAGGCCTTGACTGCATATTGGTCCGCAGATTCTGCGGCTGCCCAGAGCCTCAGAGATTATGTGACCAAAGTGACAGATGAGGCAAATGCAGACAGCTTCATTCCCGTCAAGGACCGCATTGCTGTATTTGACATGGACGGAACACTTACATGCGAGACCTTCTACACCTACTATGACACGATGATGTTCATCGAATACTGTCTGTATGATCACCCGGATCAGGTCTCGGAGGAGCTGAAGCAGGCAGCCGAGGAAATTAAGCCGGGATATAAGGCAGATGAGACGCTGGCAAGGAACTTTGCCAAGGCTTATGCCGGGATGACGGTCGATGAGTTCTATGAGTATGCCGTAGAATTCGGAAAAAAATACACGGACAGCTTTAACAACATGCGGTATATTGACGGATTTTATCTCCCCATGGTCGAACTGGTAGAGTATCTGTATGAGAACGATTTCACTATCTATGTCATCAGCGGAACCGAGCGCACAACGACCAGGGCTATCGTGGCCAATTCCCCGATCAAAGACTATGTCACCCCGAACCATGTAATCGGAACGGACTTTGAGGTGAAGCAGCCCGGATACGAGGACATAGCTTCCAACATGGATTTCAAGTATGCTGACGGAGATGATCTGGTGCTGACCGGCGGCTTCATACAGAAGAACCTAAACGCCAACAAGTCCATTTACGTTGAGAGAGAAATCGGTCAGCGCCCGGTACTCGCGTTCGGAAACAGCGGCAGCGATACCAGCATGATGAATTACGCAATCGACAGTAGAAATCAGTATCCGGCAGAAGCCTACATGATCGTCGCGGACGACTCCGTGAGGGAGTGGGGAACGGCAGATTGGGCTGAAAAGTCAGCTGAATACTCTGAAATGGGATATGTTCCCATCTCTATGGAAAAAGACTTTGCCAAGATTTACCCGGATACTATCACGAAGGCTGCTGAGCAGTATATAGAGAGAGAGCAGGTTTCGGAGCCGGAAGAAGAGGAGCTCGCTAACGCAGCGTAAATCAAGGCAGCAGTGTAAAAAGCAGGTAACAGTTCAGACAGGTTGGTCATGCAGTCCGTTTCCGGCAGCAAAGCATCCATCTTCGTGAGAAAAACATTGCCGGTCTGACTGAGAGATCGCGTAAGCGGCTTGTCGCGTGCGCAAGCTCGGAGGGAAAGACCGGCGTTTTTCGATGAAGATGATGTTTGCGCCGGACCTCAAAACTTACGCAAAGCCTGTCTGAACTGTTTCAAAAAACAGCGTAAAGCCATGAAGAATCAGTGGAATCCGATGGATCGTATTATTTTTCATATTGATGTGAATTCAGCCTTTCTGTCCTGGAGCGCGGTCAAGCGCCTTCGGGAGGATCCGAATGCGGCGGACCTCAGGCTTATTCCCTCTGCAGTCGGCGGCGATGTCCAGACGAGACACGGCATTATCACGGCAAAGTCGATCCCGGCCAAAAAGTACGGGGTCACTACGGGCGAGCCGGTCGTCTCAGCGCTGAAAAAGTGTCCTCAGCTTGTCCTCATTCCGGGGGATAGGGCGACATACCGCAAGTATTCCGCTGATTTTATCGACATTCTAAAAAAATACACGGATAAAGTCGAGAAGGTTTCCATCGATGAGGCTTTTCTCGATATGACCGATTCCGCGCATCTGTTTGCAGCTGAGATCGCGGACGGTGAGTCATACCCGCTCTGCGCAGCACGGCATATAAAGGATGAAATCCGCGATACTTTGGGTTTTACTGTGAACGTCGGAATATCCACGAACAAGATTCTGGCCAAGATGGCGAGTGACTTTGAGAAGCCGGATAAAATCCACACGCTCTACCCGGATGAGATTCAGTCAAAGCTCTGGCCGCTTCCGGTCGGCAGCCTTTTCGGATGCGGGAGTAAGACCGCTGAGAAGCTTACCGGTATGGGGATTCGAACTATAGGAGAGCTGGCGCAGACAGATATGGGGCTTCTTCGAAGCATTCTAGGAAACAAGAGCGCGGAATATCTACACAATAATGCCAATGGCATCAGCACATCTCCGGTCAAACCCGTCCGCGAGAAGGCCAAGAGCTATTCCAACGAGACGACGACCAGCGAGGACATCAGTGATGCCAATTATGAATCCATAGGTCTGCCTATTGTACGGAAGCTGGCGGACAGCGTCGCTAGGAGGCTTAAAGCGGACGGTGTCCGGGCCTTTACGGTCTATGTCATTGTCAAGACATCGGAATTTGCCCGTCACACCCGCCAGACGACGCTGACAGTCTCGACCAACGATCCGAGAGTGATCCGCGAAACTGCGGAGCAGCTCATGAATGCGCTGCTGCACGGACCGGAGGGATTGTTTTCACATGGCGCGAGTATGCGCCTCATCGGCGTCGGCTGTTCCAATATCGATCGTGAGGGCTATCATCAGATGGATCTTTTCTCCTGGGCGGAGACAAAGAAAGCTGAGGATCAGAAGCGGGAGGAGAAGCGGAAGAGAGAGCTTCAGATCGAGGAGAAAAAGAAGAAGCTGGATGGAATGATGGAGAAGGTACAGAGTCGGTACGGTGAGAAGTCGCTGAGAAAGGGGATGCATTTGCCGGAGTAAGACTTGTCGTGGGCTGCCGTGCTGATCATGACTTCACGAACCAGCTGATAAAGGTCGATTAGGCCGAATTGGCAGTCGATCTTGTAAAATAATGCACATAAGCAGTGCCATATGAGACTTGAACCATGTTCTATAGGCAGTCACGCCAGCTCATTCTTATCTACATCCACTGATTTCCTGAAGAAAAATTAAGGCATCAAAGCAGTCACATTCTATGATTTTGATAATCGGTCATGGTAAGACGTTCTTTTATCAGATTTTGATCGGCAGCTGCTATAAGGTGATTTCAATAAAAGCTACTACCCGAATCAAGACCCGGGCAGTCACAGGTCGCCGTTGGTAACAAAGATGACTGTTTGTCCGCATTTGAGCGTTCAGTCGTTTAATGGTGATTTCATCGATAGCTACTGCCCGAATCAAGGCCCGGGCAGTCATCGTTCGCCGTTGGTAACAAAGATGACTGATTGTTCGCATTTGAGCGTTCAGTCGTTTAATGGTGATTTCATTGATAGCTACTGCTCTGAGCACCTCCGGGCAGTCGATGGTCAATGTATCCAGTCAGGGTGACTGCCTGCCGACAATTCCTGCTATCAGTTGAATGGAGGTGATTTCAGAGAAATCGACTGCCCATCTGCTTAGTGCAAGAGTACTTTAGCGCCATAGAAATGTAATTGCGCCATAAAAGTGTAATTGATAGGGAGTAATTATCCCTGTCAGTTGCGCTTATTTTTATGTCCCGCTGGCACCGTAGTTCGACAGGACGCGGGCCGACGGGTCATTCACATCGCAGCCCTCCCATTCTCTGTTGGGCATCCAGAAATCCACAATCATCTCAGCCTGGCCGGGGTAGTATTTCTCGAATATATCCCGGTACAGAAGAGATTCTTTCGTAAACGGCCGGGCATGCGTGTACAGCTGGCAGCGTTTTGCAAATTCCTCATCTGTATACTGTGTTTCTGCGTATTCTTTCAGGTAGTCGACCATTGAGTGACCGACAGCGTCCGAGAAGGCGGCCTTCTCGCGCCAGAGGATCTCATCAGGCAGATAGCCGCATCCTTCAAATGCATGGCGGAGAAGATACTTGCCCTTACCGTAAGTGTTGAGCTTCATCTGCGGGTCCAGTCTCATCACATAAGACACGAAATCGAGGTCGCCGAAGGGAACACGGGCTTCCAGCGAGTTGACAGAGATGCAGCGGTCAGCCCGGAGAACGTCGTACATATGAAGCTCCCGGACTCTCTTTTCTGCCTCTTGCTGGAAGGCTTCCGCTGACGGGGCAAAGTCAGTGTATTTGTAGCCGAAGATTTCATCTGAAATCTCACCGGTGAGGATGACGCGGATATCTGTCATCTCGTGGATCGCCTTGCAGACCAGGTACATGCCCATGCTGGCTCTAATCGTTGTAATATCATATGTGCCCAGGAGCTCTATGAGCTTTTCAAGGGTCGATGTGACCTCCTCAGGTGTCATATAGACTTCTGTGTGGTCCGAGCCGATGAAGTCTGCGGCTTGTCTGGCATATTTCAGGTCGATGGCGTCCTTGCGCATGCCGATGGCGAAAGTTTTGATCGGATGTTGGCATTCTTTGGCTGCGATTGCGCAGACGAGGGAAGAATCCAGACCGCCAGAGAGAAGGAAACCTACCTTCGAGTCGGAGACAAGACGTTTTTTCACGCCTGCGATAAGCTTTTCCCTGATATTTGTACAGGCAGTTTCGATATCGTCGGTGCAATACTGTTTGCTAACGTCGCTGCAAAATTGTTTGCTATCATAGCTGCAATACTGTTTGATATCGTCTCTGCAATATTGTTCGATGGAAGGCTGCTGTGCAGCTTCCTTTCCGGTAACGGGAGCTTTGATTTTTACGTCTTCCGGGTGGGCTGCCGGTGTCTCTTTTCTGCAGGGATCTGCCGCATCCGCATAGCGCACGAACTGTCCGCCCTCATAGTAGCAGCCCGGCGGGAATGGCATGATCTTCCCTGCGAGACCGACCAGGTTTTTGGGCTCGCTTGCAAAGAGAATGACTCCGTCCTCGTCATAGCCGTAGTAGAGCGGTCGAATCCCGATCGGGTCGCGGGCGGCTATATACTCTTGCTTTGCGGCGTCATAAATGATGCAGGCGAATTCGGCATCGAGCATGGCGAACATGTCGGTCCCGTACTCATGGTACAGGGGAAGGATGATCTCGCAGTCGCTGTCGCTTGCAAATGAATAGCCTTTCTGTCTTAGGTCTGCTCTTACTTTTTCAAATCCGTAAAGCTCCCCATTGCACACAACATAATTTCCGTCAAGGAAAAATGGCTGCATGCCCGATGGCGTGAGCCCCATGATGGACAGTCTGCGAAAACCCAGAAGACCGTTTCCGGTATCGATGATCCGGCAGTCATCCGGTCCTCTTGAGATTGTTCTTTCAAACCCTTTTTTATATTTAGTCAGATCTGCGGTCTTCCCGCAGTAACCCATGATAGAGCACATACCAAAGCCTCCTTTTATCTTTGCCGACTGATGCTGACCCGAATCCCGCGCCAGGCCTCGCAAGCGAGACTTGAACTATGCCAACTGATACTGACACAAACCCGGTGGCAAATCTCACGAGAGAAATTATCAAGAACGCCTCGGCGTTCTTGCCGCGCCGCGCAAAGTGCGAAGCACCTTCATCATTGCGCGGCTGCGATCCGCCGTGCCTAAG
>JBGUIK010000106.1:0-21422 GCA_045112915.1 Lachnospiraceae bacterium | reverse complement strand
AGAGACATGCGGGAGCAGAGCGGACGCATGTCTTCCTTCTTGAAAGATCGTCAGGACTGTTAACTGCTTCGTGAAACAACCCTGTGCCGTCAGATATTATCCCTTGCTTTTGTGTTGTTGTCGCACTATGATTTTATCAGACGTATGCTGTGTGGGATGGATTTTTCGTGCGCGTGTATCCGAAAATGACATGCATATGTCAGCATTCCCGCATCATATTCATGCAGGCAGCTGCAAAATCGTGCACTGTTTCACAATTATCTGAACGTTATACATAGATAATTGCATGGTTCAGCGCGAAGAGGAATTGTACGCGCAATTGTCTGCGCACTATCAGACAGAAAGGAAGGAAATATGAAAATCGTACTCATGGAGCCGCTTGGCGTATCACCCGAAATCATTGAAAAGCTGGCTGACGGGCTGAGATCGGCCGGACATACATTTGCATCCTACGACACGTTCACGGCGGACACCGACGAGCTGATCCGCCGTGCCGGAGACGCGGACGTTCTCATGATCGCCAATCACCCGCTGCCGGGCGAAGTGATCCGGGCCGACAGAAACCTTAAGTTCATCTCCGTCGCCTTCGTCGGCATCGACCATATCGACACGGACGCATGCAGGGAGCAGGGCGTTGCGATTTCCAACACCGGCGGCTACTGTGATGACGCAGTTGCCGAGCTCGCGGTCGGACTGGCCTTAGACTGCCTGCGCAATATCACCGAGTGCAACGCCGCGGTCCAAAGCGGCGGCGGAAAAGGCGCGCTGGCCGGCAATGAGCTTTCCGGGCGTACGGTCGGCATCATCGGGACCGGGGCGATCGGCATGAGAACCGCCGAGATTTTCAAAGCCTTCCGCTGCCGGGTAATCGGATTTAACAGGAGTGACAAGCCGAAAGCCAGAGAAATGGGCATTGAGCTCATGCCTCTGGAGGGAGTCATGAAACAGGCCGACATCATTACTATCCACACGCCTCTCACTCCGGAGACAAAGGGTCTCATCGGTGAAAAGGAGATCGGCCTCATGAAACAGGGCGCGATTCTGATCAATACGGCAAGAGGACCTGTGGTAGACACTGCGGCTCTCGCGGCGGCTCTCCGCGAAGGCCGGATCAAAGCAGGCATCGACGTCTACGAGAAGGATCCGCCGCTTCCGGAAGGACATCCGCTCATCGGGGCCCCGAACCTCGTCTGCACGCCTCACGTCGGGTTCGACACCAGAGAGTCGATCGACCGCAGGGCGGAGATGGCATTTGAGAATGTCACCGAATGGCTGGCCGGAAATCAGATCCGGAAAATGATGTAAAAAAGGGACGGTTCTTAATGATGTTTGTGCCGGATTCTGAAACTGCGCTGCAGCCTGTCTGAACCGGCACAAAATCCACGTGATAAGAACCGTCCCTTAAATTTCGATTGACAGAGAGAATATCTTGTCATACAATTTTTGAGTATATGCCCATTCGTGAATTCTCAGGGCGTAAAAATACTGTATTCACAAGCCTCCGGCGGATCGCAGCAGCGCAATGATGAAGGTGCTTTGCGCGGCAAGAACGCCGGGGTGTTCCTGATATTGGCAGTAACCCACAGGTGATATTATGGCCGTATTCTCTCTAAAGTTCATAGTATTCGTAACCCTTGCCGTTCTTCTTTATTATCTGGTACCGAAAAAGTGCCAGTGGATGGTTCTTTTATTCTTCAGTATCATCTTTTATTACATTTCCGGCGGTCTATATGCCGGTGTCTTTATCGTAATCACCATCACAACAACTTTTTTAGGCGCAAGGACCATGGATCGGATCAGCCGGAAGGCAAGTCATGCGATCAAAACATCGGAGACTCCGTTGTCCAGAGATGAAAAGAAGGCGATCCGGGCGGGGGCTCGCGCCAAAAGGCACAAGGTCTTCCTGATTACGCTTCTCATAAATCTGGGCATGTTGATTGTCCTGAAATATTCCGGTTTCTTTACAGTCAATGTGGACCTTGTACTCACCCGCGCAGGTGCACCGCTGCACGTGCCGCAGCTCAGTTTTATCCTTCCTCTGGGTATCTCGTTCTACACATTCCAGACGACAGGTTATCTGATTGATGTGTACAACGAGAAATATGAGGCGGACAAGAACATATTCCAGTTCGCGCTGTTCACATCCTGGTTCCCGCAGATCATTCAGGGACCGATCAGCCGTCACGATGGCATCGCGCACCAGCTCTATGCAGAGAGATCCTTTGATCAGAGAAGGTTTCGGACGGGCATTTACAGGATGCTGTGGGGTTATTTCAAGAAAATGGTCATTGCGGAGAGATGCGCGATCATTGTCAATGAAATCATTCAGAGATATGATGCCAACTCCTACAGCGGTCTCACGGTATTCCTCGGTGTCCTGTTCTACGGAATCCAGATGTACGGCGATTTCGCGGGCGGTATTGACATCGTCATCGGCGTCTCTGAACTGTTCGGTGTCAAGCTTGCAGAGAACTTCGAGCAGCCCTACATGGCGCAGAACGTCTCTGAATTCTGGACCAGATGGCACATGACGCTCGGAACCTGGATGAAGGACTATGTATTCTATCCGCTCGCGCTGTCAAAACCATTTGCCAAAATGCAGAAGAACCTGAAAAAATCCGTAGGACCTTATATCGGTAAAGTCATCCCAACAACACTGGCATCCTTTATCGTATTTGTCCTGGTCGGTATCTGGCACGGCGCAAGCTGGCGATATGTCATTTTCGGTGTTTATCATGCTACGCTTGTTTCCAGCCATACCCTGCTTGAACGTGTCTACGCGAAAATGCGGGACATCTGTCATATCGACGGAAAATCCATAGGATGGAAATGGTTCGGCATGGTGAGGACAACATTCCTGATTACGATCGGGCGATATTTCGACTGCGCGCCGAGCACCGATGTCGCTATCAGGATGTTGAAGAAAACATTCACGGTTTTTAACCCGTGGGTCCTGACGGACGGTTCGTTTTTCAAACTGGGCGTATCAGAGAGAGAGTTCTCTATTCTCATGCTTGCCCTGTTCCTGCAGATCGCCGTTGACATTGCAAATGAGAGAGGCACGAAAATCCGTGAAGTCCTTGCCGATCAGCAGATCGTCTTCAGATGGATCGTGGTTTTTGCCGCGATCTGGGCGATCCTCATTTTTGGCGTGTACGGACCGGGATTCAATGTCGGGGCATTTATGTATCAGCAGTTCTGATGAGTAGAACTCATTAAAGATATTATAGTAAAGGAGATAATAATTATGGATGAAATTAGAAGCACTCTTCTGGATATCCTTGAGGAGACAAGACCGGACGTTGATTTTGAAGCAGAGGAAGCGCTCATTGACGACAAGATCCTCGGTTCCTTTGATATCATCTCCATCGTCGGCGGAATCAATGACGAGTTTGAGATCAAGATAAAGGCAACTGACCTTGTTCCGGAGAACTTTAACACGGTCGACGCAATATGCGAGCTGATTGACAGACTTCAGAACGAATGATTTAACGAGAGCAAAAAAACGGGGGAGCCATGAAGGTCGTCTGTAAACGTATCATCAAATGCATATTGTTTCTTGTTATCCTTGCCCTTACGGCCGGAATCCTTTTTCATGCTTTTACGCCTGAAGACGGGAGCTCTGTGCTGCCGAGGGATTTTTACCGGAAAGATAAGGATCGCTTTGATGTACTGTTCCTGGGAACATCGAAACTTAAGCAGGGTATCTATCCCATGAAACTCTACGAGGAGTATGGGATTTCTTCCTATAATCTTGGGACCGGTGACCAGTCGGCGGCTCTTTCTTACTATCTGCTGAGAGATGTGCTCGAGCGTCAGCATCCGAAAGCGGTCGTCCTTGAAGTCGGCATGGGTGATTATGTGTCGGCTTATCAGGGGACGGAAGACGTACACTATATCACGGATCACATGCCTTTCTTTTCGAAGGCGAGATTCGACTTGATTTACGGCGTCAGGAAACCGGCTGATGACATAGAGCGGTTCATAGTGCCGTGGTATGAATATCACACGAGATGGACGGAGCTCGCCGAGACGGACTTTGTCCATGAAAAATCGGGAGCAGCCTATGGTTCCTGGGTCCAGGCGACTGCAAGAAGCTCCCGGTACTTTGGGCCTTCCGAGCCGGATACGTCTTATGAACTTCCGGAAATTGTGACGGAGTACATGGAAAAAATAGTGCAGCTCTGTGAGGAGAAGAACACACCGCTCGTATTTCTTTTGATGCCGATGTTCGGGAATGAACTTGTGACAGACCGGCTGTATCCGGGTCTGATGAACGAGGCTTACGCGGTAGAGAGGTTTGCGGAAGCGCATGATCTGCCCTGCCTGAATTACTTTGACAAAGCTGAGGCGCTCGGTCTTGACTGTGCTGCAGATTCCTGGGACGGCATGCATTTGAATGTAAACGGAGCTGAGAGATTCACAGCTCTCCTTGGGGAGGAACTTAAGGAGCGCTATGATCTTCCGGACAGAAGGAATGAGCCGGGGTATGAATTCATAACGAAAGATTATGAGGAGTATCTCCACTACCGGACCAGACGAGCTCTTGTGACCGACAATCAGGCGGGCTCTTATTTCACGCGGCTCATCGATACATATGACACGGAGAATTACATCTACGTTGTTACAGCGGCCGGGGACACGACAAAGTCAATGACGGAGACAGTCAAACAGTCCCTGCTTGATATGGGTCTTGCAAATGTTGAATCGGCAGCAGGCAATCACGCGTACATAGCTGTAATGGACCGCGGCGCGGTCGTCTATGAGACGAGCGATTTCAATCTGACCGAAGATAATTACAAGAATCTGGTAGATGGCATAGAGGTGACGGTGCTGAGCCAGTCCGCGGAGGGCGGAAGCGGCGCTCAGGTCATTTTGGATATGAATAATTATATCCTTAAGGGCAGCTTAGGGCTGAATGTGGTCATCTATGATAAGGAGACCGGCAGGAAGGTCGACGCGTCCTATGTGGAGGACGATGCAGTCCTGCATAAGGTTGGGTGACATACGCCCACCACTTTCGCTGTCGCTTAGTGATTAAAAAGGGACGGTTCTTTTTACGTGAAGTATGTGACAGTTCAGACAGGCTGCAACGCAGTTTCAGAATCCGGCGCAAACATCATCTTCATCGAAAAACGCAGGTCCTTTCTGAGAGCTTAAAAAAGCTAACGCTTTTTTGATCTCTCAGTGAAGGACCTGCAATGCTTTTCTCACGAAGATGGATGCTTTGCTGCCGGAAACGTAACATAAATGCAGCCTGTCTGAACTATTACAGATTTTTTCGCGCGAAAAGAACCGTCCCTACTTCACCATTTTCTACTTTTGTGAGATACTAGAAACAGTTCCTTACTATTCAAAAATGAGGAGGTTAATTATGGAGAAACTATTCAAACTCAAAGAACATGGTACCGATGTCCGGACCGAAGTCATGGCCGGCATCACCATATTCATGACCATGGCCTACATCCTTGCCGTCAACCCCGGAATCCTTTCCGCGTCCGGCATGGACAGCGGCGCCGTTTTCACGGCCACCGCGCTCGCGTCCGCAATCGGCTGCGCATGTATGGCGTTCTTCGCCAACCTGCCGTTCGCACTCTCCGCAGGCATGGGCCTGAACGCGTACTTCGCCTACACCGTCGTTATGGGAATGGGCTACTCCTGGGAGATGGCATTGACAGCCGTCTTCGCAGAGGGACTTCTTTTCATCATTCTTTCTGTTACAAATGTCCGTGAAGCCATCTTTAATGCCATCCCCGGCACACTGAAGATCGGCGTATCCGTAGGTATCGGTCTCTTCATCTGCTTTATCGGCCTGCAGAACTCGCACATCTGCGTGGACGGATCCACTCTGGTAACAATGTTCTCCTTTAGCGGATCACTCAAAAATGGAACCTTCAACTCGGAAGGCATCACAGTTCTTCTGACCCTGATCGGTATCCTGATCACAGCATACCTCGTCATTCACCAGATCAAGGGCAACCTGCTGATCGGTATTCTGGCGACCTGGGCTCTGGGCATTATCTGCCAGCTCGTCGGACTCTATGTTCCGAACCCGGATGCCGGCTTCTACAGCCTGATTCCTTCCGGCATCATCGCGGCTCCGGCTTCACTGGCTCCCACATTTTTCAAGATGGACTTCTCCATCATCGGCACAGTTAATTTCTTCGTCGTCATGTTCTCCTTCCTGTTCGTCGACATCTTCGACACACTGGGAACACTGATCGGCTGCGCCTCCAAGGCGGAAATGCTGGATGAGGAAGGACACCTTCCGGGCATCAAGGGTGCTCTTCTGGCTGACGCTGTCGCCACAACAGTCGGCGCGAGCCTCGGAACATCTACGATCACAACATTTGTAGAATCCACCTCCGGTATCGCCGAGGGCGGCCGCACAGGACTTACGGCATTGACGACAGGCGCATTCTTTGTGCTCTCACTGTTCTTCTCGCCGATCTTCCTGACGGTACCTTCATTTGCCACTGCTCCCGCTCTCATCATCGTCGGATTCATGATGATGCAGCAGGTCGTAAAACTCGACTGGTTCGATATGATCGAGGCCATTCCGGCATTTATCGCCATCATGGCAATGCCTTTCCTCTACTCAATCTCCGAGGGAATTTCGCTGGGAATCATCTCCTACGTCATTCTTCACCTGCTCTCCGGCAAGACGAACAAGATCTCTCCGCTCATGTATGTGCTCGCTGTTGTATTCATTCTCAAATACATAATGCTGTAATTGCCGAAATTCTCAGCCTTTACAACATATAACCCCTGCCTTTCGTCATGGCAGAAAGGCAGGGGCAATACCCTGAAAATGACATAAGCTGCATATGACCGGTTACGTGTGCAACTACCGGACATATGCAGCTTATGTTTTTCTATGGGAAAATCCCATGGCAGTAAAAATGGCAAATAATAAGACTCTGCTTTTTAGCAGCTATACATCTTTTTTACGAGTTTGATCATATCTCTGCTGGTGTCAGTCAGCGGAGTCGTGCTGCTCGTGGCAATACTGATCCAGCGGTAACTGCCGTTAGCTCCCAGCGGATGATCCAGAACATCTCCCCGCTCAACGGCAGCCTGGGCAGCCAGGCGCGATACGATTGAGATTCCGCTTCCCTGCGCAACGGAGAGAAGGATCGCGCCCGTATTATTAAAGCGGGCGAGAATATGCAGCTGATCACTGTGGATTCCCATCTCCTCAAACACATGCAGCGTCTCCTTGTAGGTACCGGACCCATCCTCACGCATGATCCAGGGTTCCTGCTCGATCCATGTGAGATTGAGCTTCTTCTCTTTGAGTTCGCGGTATCTGTCATTGTTCGGCGTAATCAGTACAAGTTCATCCTTGCAGAACGGCATGAAAGAAATCTCGCGATCCTTGGTCGCTGTGCCGACAAAGCCGAGGTCCGCGCGGTGCTCCCGTATATCGTTCATGACGCCGACACTGTCCGACTCCTGGACACGCATTTCCACATTCGGATACGTCCTGCTGAACTCCGCGAGAATCCCGGGCAGCAGGTATGTTCCCGGAATCGATGATGCGGAAATGACCATGCGGCGTGTCCCCTCCTCGGATGACCCCTTGAACGCATTTTCAATTTTCTCCGCAAGTTCAATGATATCCTTCGCGTAAATATAAATCTTTTTTCCGGCTTCAGTCAGGGTGACCTCTTTTGTCGTGCGGTAAAAGAGCTTTTCCCCCAGTTCATATTCCAGCTTGCTTATGTATGCGCTCACCGTCGGCTGGGTCAGATATAATTTTTTTGCCGTCAAAGAAAAACTTTTATTGTTCGCGATCATTACGAACGCTTCCAGCTGTTTCAGATTCAAATGTACGCCACCCTTTCTGTCTCTGCACCGACCTTCTTTGTTACCTTGATTACATCCATATATTCAATAATCGGTTTAGCACATTTACGGTTAGTCTCGAACATCTCGCGGACCTGTTTGATCGTGAGAAGATCTTCCGTTTCAAAATGCTTCCTCACCTTGGCTTCCGCCGCATCCATGAAATGCTTCATCGTATACATTTCGAGCTCAATACCGACCCGGACCATCTTCCCCTCATCGATCAGAATGTGGAGAACGTCTGTGACGACCTCGTCCGAATACTGCTTCTTATCCACTTCTGAAAATCTCAGAAGCAGATAACCGGCCTCCTCGAACTGCTGTGTCAGCAGCTGCTCGATATCTGCAAATGTCTCATCCTTCGTTATCTCAAAATCCGCCAGGCATACGTACTCATCCTGAATACGAAGCGTTCCGGTACTCACCATATAGTTGACACAGGAGTCAAACACATTGAGCCGTACCTTCTTCATAAACGTATTGTGGATCTCCGCCTTCGGAATTCCATAGCGATACGGATACTTCTCATAGAAATTCTTCAGGGTCCTGGCGATCTCCTGCTCAACGATGAAGGCGTTATCCGCATGCCAGTACCAGGTATCCTTTTTCAGCGGGAACTCGATAAGCGCTCCCCTCTCCACAAGCTCATCCAGACAGGGTTTAAGTTCAGCCACGGAGTGGGACATCTGCTTTGAGAGCTCTTTGAGCGGTACGAGATCATCCGTGACAGCTCTGATATTGAGCTCGCATACATCTGTCAGCGAACCTGATTTCTTTCTCTTCAGCTCGTCGATCACGCCCTCATTGAAGCGCTTTTTCTTCCTCGGATTGGACTCAAGGACCACGCCGCCTCCGCTGGTCTCAAGCGGGCTGTAAAAGCGGACGACAAAGCGGTCTCCGCGCTTGACGACGATTTCCTCCTCGCAAAGGAGCTGCGCAAGTCCGGATTCACCGGGTTTCAGTTCCTGCTTGTCGAGCAGAATTGCGCGGCACAGGATCTCGCTGGTCCCGGTGAACAGATGGAAACGCTCCCTGTTGCGGATCGTCCGTGTTGAGCTCTTCAGGATCTGGAGATTCACATCAATAAGCGTTGTATTCTCCATACTGTTGGCAGGGGCGAGAACGCAGCCACGGTAAATCTCATCCCTTCGAATGTTCGGGATATTGAGGGCGACGCGCTGACCGGCCTCGCAGATCTCCTGATTTGTCTCGTGTACCTGAATGTTCCTGACCTTGGAGCTCTTTCCCACAGGGAAGACCGTCAGCGTCTCTCCCTTTGTAATGCTTCCCGATAAAAGTGTACCGGTGACGATCGTGCCGAATCCCGGAATGGAAAATACCCTGTCGATCGGAAGGCGGGGAATGCTGTTGACATCTTTGGCCTCCACTTTGTCGCGGACCATCTCAATAATAATTGCCTTCAGCTCCTCCAGTCCCTCTCCGGTGACGGATGAAACACGCACGCACGGAGCATTCTCCATAATTGTACCGCTCAGCTCTTCTCTTGCGTCCATCTCGACCATATCGGCCCACTCTTCGTCCACAAGATCGCACTTATTAAGTACAAGGATGCTCTTCTCGATGCCGAGCAGCTCCAGAATATCAAGATGTTCCCGGGTCTGAGGCATAATTCCCTCGTCAGCGGCCACGACCATGAGGACCAGGTCCATGCCGACAACACCGGCCACCATATTGTTAATGAACTTTTCATGACCCGGCACGTCGATGATACCGCAGCGCGTTCCGTCATTCAGATCGAACCAGGTAAATCCCAGATCGATGGTGATGCCTCGCTGCTGTTCCTCTTTAAGTCTATCTGTATTACGCCCGGTCAGGGCTTTTATCAGCGTTGTTTTGCCGTGGTCAATATGGCCTGCCGTTCCGATAATAATGTGTTTCATCCGGATTCCTCCCTGTCAATAGCGCGATACGGTTCAGTTTCCGCCTGCGAGAATATCTGCCAGCACCCGGGCAATGGTGTCAAACTCTTCATCTGGGACAGTTCTCACATCCATTTTTACACAGTCCTCAGCAGTCCTCACGATAATCGGATGAGCGGATTTCCGCATGGCTTCCTCAAGCCTTCCGGCACTCATGCCGAGGGGGTGGACCGATACGGCGGCGCCTTCGAGAAGCTCCGACGGGAGAGAACCTCCGCCGACCTGAGAATAAATCTTCTCTACACTTACTTCCGCGGCAACATTCTCTCTCATGATCATCTCTGCCAGTCTCTCAGCCCGGGGCAGAAGGGTCTCTTCCGTCTCCCTGAGCATTCTGAGTACAGGAACATTCTCACAAGCCTTCTCCTCATTGAGATACTCCATGAGCACAAGTTCCAGCACTGTCACTGTAAATTTATCGACGCGGATCGCTCTCGTGAGCTGATTCTTTTTCATCCTGTCGATATATTTCTTTTTTCCGATAATGATTCCGGCCTGAGGTCCTCCGAGAAGCTTATCTCCGCTAAAGCACACCACATCGACTCCGCCGGCTATGGACTCCTGGACAGTAGGCTCATGAGTAAGACCGTATTTCGTGAGGTCGACGAGAACACCGCTGCCGAGGTCCTCAATGAGGGGCAGGTCATGCTCGTCCGCCAGCTTTCTGAGCTCAATAAGCGGTACGCTCTCCGTAAAGCCGGTGATCCTGTAATTGCTGGTGTGGACCTTCATGAGAGCCTTTGTCTCTTCCGTGATCGCCTCTTCATAGTCCGAATAATGTGTCTTGTTGGTCGTCCCGACCTCAACAAGCCGGGCTCCGCTCTGTTTCATCACGTCCGGTATCCGGAATTTTCCGCCGATCTCGACCAGCTCCCCGCGCGAGACAATTGCCTCTCCTCCGGTCGCTATCGTGCTCAGCACGAGCAGAACGGCTGCGGCGTTATTGTTGACGACCATCGCGGCTTCCGCTCCGGTCAGTCTGCAAATGAGTTTCTCAAAATGAGCATACCGCTCTCCCCTTCTTCCCGCCTCCAGATTGTACTCCAGGTTGGAATAGCCGCTGACTATGTCAGCGAGAAGTTCGGCATGCCGACGACTGATCGGCGCTCTCCCGAGATTAGTGTGCAGAATTGTGCCGGTCGCGTTTATGACCTTTCGCACATTGGGAATGAACAGGGCTTCTGTCTCTTTCTGAATCGCCTGAGGCAGCTGACTGATTTCTCTCTCAACGTTTTCGCTGTCATCGGTATTTCGGATCAGTTCCCGCAGACGATCCATCTCTTTATGGATCATGTCCATGACAATTCCGTGGCCGTATGTCTCGGCCAGCATCTCAACTGTCTCGTTTTCCAAAAGAACGTCCACCTTCGGGATCATCCTGTAAAGTCTGTTGCGATCCATGTCATGTCCTCCGATACTAAGCGGCTTCCCGGCAGGGGCTTCCTGCCCCTGCCGGAATATGTCTCCGTGGTCCCCGGCCTGCATTTGCAGCGCAGCCGGGAACCGGGAAACTCACCGCGATTTAAATTTCTGATATAGCCCACCGCCTTAGTGATGGGGATCTCCAACTGAGAAGCATAATTAGCTGACGTAACCTGCCTTCTTGAGAATCTCGACTGCCTTTTCCTTGTTCGCCTCGGAAATACGGACGATCGGGCCTGTGCAGCCCATGCCGCTCTCGGCGTAGATATTCTCTTTCCAAAGAGCCTGTACAGCATCCTCAAGGTCCATGACCTCGATGCCCGGGATCTGAGCTGTGACGATTTCCGCCGGCGGAGCTTTAACTTCCTCTTTCGGAGCTCCGGCTTTCTCCTGAGCAGCCTTGAGGTCAGCGCGGATAGCGTCGAGACCTGCAGCCTTTGCAGCAGCGAACTCAGCCTTTGCGATCTCGAATACTTTGCCCTTGATAAGCTGGCCCGCAAAGCGCATTGCGTTCGCGATGACCGGAGCGCCCGACGCGCGGGATACGATCATGATCAGCTTGTCATAGTTCTCGCCGATACCCGGGCCATAGCCGAAGCCTGAAGCTTCAAAGCTGCCGCCTGTAGTGTAGGAGGAGAGCATCTTGGTAATGACGTTGCCTGTCAGAGAGTCCATGACCATGATGTCCGGTGTGCCGCGAAGCACGTCGTTTCCTCTCATGACACAGCCGCCGTCCGCACGGCTGGATTCCGCGAATTTGATCGGATAGCCGCCATCCTGGAGCTTCTTGAGAGCCTTCTCTGCCTGTCTCGCGCCGTCAACATTCAGAATACCGACTGTCGGCTCTGCGATGCCGCATGCCTTAGCGGTAATGATGCCGTAGATCGCGTTCAGGATCATGCCCTCGATACGATCTGTGCTGGATGTTCCTGTCGTGTTGGCGATGAACATCTCTTTTCCGAGAGCCGGAGTAATGCAGCGTCCGACTGTGGATACACCGATCGGGAACGGATAATGCATGGTGACCGCACCGTCAATAGCACCGCTGTCCAGAAGGTCATCCATCTTGTCATGTCCGTCTTCATCATCCGTAGCCTTGACAGTTGTCATGCCCTCGGCTTCGAGGCTGCCGATATAATAGACATCGACGCCGCTCTTAGCCGCATCCAGAGCTGCCGCCATAGCATTTTCTTCACCGTGCTCGCTTCCCATGCCTGTCAGAGCGATTTTGGGTTTTTTTCCGAAACTGCCGGTCTCGAGACCTTCAGCCATCTCCAGAAAGGTCTCGGCGATTACTTTTTCAATTGTATTTGCCATATTGTGCACCTTTCTTTCTGATTTATGCTTCCTCTGCAAGAAGAGAAGCTGCGAACTGCTTCATTGCCTTAGCGATCATGCCCTTGACTTCTTCTTCGGAAACGCCGCCCTTATCCTTAGCGCCTTCATTTGCCTGAATAACGAAGGAGACACCGTCGAACAGGTTGGTCATTCTGCCAAGGAACAGGGAGCCCTTGCCGATGATCATAGCCTTCTTGATCTTTCCAGCAAGAATGTCTTCTCTTGCAAATCCGATATACGGAACACCTGACGGGATATGGCCCTGTGTCGGAGCGAAGCCTGTGAGGCCGTGCTCCTCGACAAATGCCGCAAGGCCCTTACGATCGATCTCGCCCTTCTTAACAGCGAGGGCACCGATCATCTTGTAGTTAGCAAGCGGGACGTCGCCTGCGCCGGCCGGCTTTGTGATATCCGGGTTCTGCATTTCCGGTGAGTACTTGTCGATATCGGTCATCTTCATGCCGTTTCTCTCAAGCGGATCTGCAACAAGGCTGCCGATAACGTTCTGCGGAGCAGCGCCTGTTCCTACTGTGTGGCGTCCGAGGATGTCAAGGTTGACTTCCGGATTGACACCGTCGTTTTCCGTGAGAATGATGCAGAAGCCTGCAAGGCAGTCCTCGAGCATCGGAAGACCCTTCTTTACATGGTCCTTGCCGTTCATGCCGAGCTTCGGAACGCAGCCGCCGCCGATGACTGCAACAGTCTTGAAAGCGCCTGCCTTTACAAGGGAAGCAGCCTCGATCATTGCGTGAGACGGGCCTGCGCAGAAACCGCGGGCATCGGAGCCTGTAGCGTTGTTGAGACCTGCGATCTCAGCAGCTGCCTTTGCGAAGTTGCCGCCGCCGCGCTGGTTGACATCGCCGCAAGCCTCCTCGGAGCAGTCAATGACATACTCGATCTCGCCTGCGTCAACGCCTGCAGCCTTAAGTCCGTGAAGGATGGAGAGAACACTGGTCGCCTTGTTGGTAAGGTTCTCAAGCATGACCTCTGCGGAGAGGTTGACGTCGATGTCATGTGCTCTCTTGCAGCAGCCTGCGAGTTCATCTTTGTAATAAATCGGATCTGCTTCACCGGACTCGACGAGTGCCTTGATCTCAGCAATGTCCTTGCCCTCAGCGACTCTTGCCATGATGTCTTCTGTGATGAGCGGATCTGCAGCGAGCTCAGCCTTGTGAGCAGCTACGAACTCTTTGTCCATATGGAATACTTCAAAGACGTCGCATGCCTGTGTCAGCAGATAGAATTCTGCCTCGGGCATGATCTCGCCGAACTTGCCGTAGCGGTCCGCGCCTTCCATGGACTTGTCATAATATGGGAATTCCACCTTGGCGAGCTGATCCGGTGTAGCATTGCCGATATAGACCTGATTCGGCCAATAGTCGACTACCTGCTCGAACGGGCGGACATGATTTCTCATCTCTTTAAGGTATTCAGATTCGGGATTGACTACGATCTCTGTAGTCTGGGTAGATCCGTTGTGAAGCATTAAATCCGGAGTATGTGCAAGAACGTATCCCGCACCCTTGATTACACTATTCATATTTCCCACCATTCCGAAGCGATAATATTGTCATCGCATGAGATCCCTATATTTTCAGGCGGACATCTGTCCCGTCTTCTCCTGCGACCCCGGATAATGTGACGCTCCTTCACGTTTTCCGGGTATATTTTTATGCAATAAGGGCGAGGTCAAGTCAACGCCTTTACCTCGCCCTGTGTTATGTCAATAAATATCAGCTGCCGGCATCATATAATTACAGAAAATTACTGATAATTACAGATACTTGCAGTATTCATCTCTGATACTAGACATTTCATCAATGATGTCGTCAACATCGAGGACCATCTCCATCATGCTGATCTGATCATCATAAACAGCCGGGTCGAACTCCTCTTTTACTTCGGGCTCGCACACATGATAAACCGTGAGTCCAAGCTGGACCCCTGTCAATGGACCTGCGAAAGTCGGATCGCCTGCTGTAACAGTCTCTGCAGCAAGACCTGCTGCTTCGCCTTCAGCTGCACCAAGAAGAACTACTACGTTCTCGGCACCATACTTCTCAGCAAACTCTTTAACTCTCTTCTGATTCTCCAGGTCCATCGCACCCGCGCTCGTTCAAACGAAGCACTCGGTAGATGCGAACACCACTTCGCCGCCGGCGGTCTCAACACAGGCACTGATAGCAGGGCCCGGAATACCGTCACGGTCTCCGATGATAACTACTTTTTTATCCTTTAAAATAGCCATCTTCTCCTCCTTTCCTGTTTTGGAATATTCGGTTAACAACTTCTATTTCGCAAGCTGCTCTGAAAGAGATCAGGCAGCCTTACGAGCTTATTAAATTATGCCAGCGCGACGTACTTCTCGACCATCTTTGCGATGTTCTCTTCTGTAGCGTCATCCTTTACCAGAGCTTCGACCTGAGCGCCGTCCTTGTAGATTGCCATGACCGGAAGGCCAAGGACCTTCTGAGCGATCGCTACGCGGCGAGCCTTGGATGTGTTCAGAGCGCAGAACTTAAGCTTGTCGGCATACTTGTCCGCTGTTGCGTGTACGAACGGCATGAGTGCCATGCAGGGAGCGCATCCGTCACCATAGAAATCTACGAATACGTATCCTTCTGCCTGCAGAACTTCAGCTTCAAAGGTTTTCTTATCAACTTCTAACATTATATATACCTCCTGAGCAGGTCCTTTTTGACCTGTATTATACAAGAATATTTATGCCCACTTCTCAGCGTTTTCGTTAATATACTTCTCTGCCTGTGTTGCTGCAATAGCACCGTCAGCAGCAGCCGTTACGACCTGGCGAAGGCTCTTTACGCGAACATCGCCTGCGGCAAAGACACCGGGAATATTTGTGCACATGTCATCATCTGTCGGAATGTAGCCGGCCTTGTTAAGCTCGATTCCGCTTCCTTCCAGAACTGCGGTATTCGGAACACGTCCGATAAATCCGAAGACACCGAACATACCGTCATCCGGATCGCACTCATACTCTCTGAGTTCTCCGGTCTTGGTATCCTTAACAGTCATCTTCTGGAGAATGTCATCGCCGTCAAGCTTTACGACAACAGAGTTCCACATGAAGTGGAGGTTCGGAACCTTGAAAGCTCTCTCCTGAATGGACTTGGCAGCACGAAGCTCATCTCTTCTGTGAATGACCGTGACGTCACGGGCAAACTTTGTCAGATAAATAGCCTCCTCAACAGCCGCATCACCGCCGCCTACGACGTAGACCTCGAAATCTTCGAAGAAGTTCGCGTCGCATGTCGCACAGTAGGAAACGCCCTTGCCGAGGAATTCCTTCTCGCCTTCGCAGCCGATCGGTCTCGGGAACGCGCCTGTAGCGATGATCAGCGTCTTGCCCTCATAAGTGCCGTCCTTGCCGATCAGTCTCTTGACATCGCCGTCGACTTCGACTTTCTCGATGATATCGTGAACTCTTTCGCATCCGAACATTTCTGCCTGCTTGGTGAAACGCTCGATCAGAGAAGGTCCTGACTCCTCTGCATCCACGATCTGGCCCGGATAATTTTCAATCTCGTTTGTGATAGCGATCTGGCCGCCGTCAACACCCTTCTCAACGATCAGGGTCGACAGTCTGGCACGTCCCGCATACAGTCCGGCAGCAAGTCCGCCGGGGCCTGCACCGAGGATGACTACATCATATAATTTGCCCATCTTTTTTTCCTCCAATACTCCCGGCATAAATACTTTAGCCGGTTATGACGGCACAATCGCCGCTATTTACACCTTCTCTTCCTTCAGCGCAATAACAAGGGATGCCATCTCAGCAAACATAATAAAGATGAACGGGAACGCAGCCGCGAGCGAAATCGTCTGAAGCGGTTTGAGTCCGCCTGCCAGCATCATGCCGATTGCCATGATCGACTGAATAACGCCCCAGATGACCATCTTCTTCTTCGGCGGGTTCTGCTCACCATCAGATGTAAGCATTGACAAGACGAATGTACCCGAGTTCGCTGACGTGATGAAGAATGTGTTCAACAAAACAATAGCTACTATAGAGAAAATCTTTGTCAGCGGGTAATACTTTAATACCGTAAAGAGTCCGGTCTCCGGCGCTGCTGCGATTGCCGCAAGCTGCTCGTGTGTGAGGACACCTGTGTTGGCCAGGTGAAGTCCGAGGCATCCGAAAATCGAGAACCATACGATAGATGTAAGACCCGGTACCAGAGCAACGCCCATGATGAACTCACGGATCGTCCTGCCCTTGGAAATTCGGGCGATGAAGACACCGACGAACGGAGCCCATGCAATGAACCATGCCCAGTAGAAGATTCTCCAGTCAAAAGTCCAGCTGTTGTCACCGTATCCGTTTACAAGCAGTGAATCCTTGATGAAATCCTGCAGGTAGGATCCGATGCCTCCGATGAAGCCGTTGAGGATCTCCATCTTCGGTCCCAGTACAAAGCCCGCGATCATAAGACCGACGAACAGATACAGGTTGATGTCAGAGATAACTGCAATTCCCTTTTCGATACCGGCCGCTGCCGTCGAAATGTAAATGACAGAGATGATTAGGATAATGATGATCTGAATCATCAGGTTGGAAGGAATTCCCAGGACCATGTTAAGACCTGAGTTGATCTGCATGACACCGAGTCCGAGGGATGTGACGACACCCGCAACTGTTGCAAATACAGCGAGAACGTCAACTACTGTGCCAAGCATACCTTTTGCCTTGTCTCCGATCAACGGAACCAGTGTGGTGCTGATCATGGCGTTCTGTTTCTTTCGGAATCCGAAGTAGGCAAGTCCTAATCCCATTATAGCATAGTTAGCCCACGGAGAGACGCCCCAGTGCATAAAAGCGGCTTTTAGCGCAAAATTCGCTGCTTCCGGAGTTTCCGGAGCAATGCCTGCAGCCGGTGAAACGTAGAAGGAAATAGGTTCCGCTACGCCCCAGAATACCAGGCCGACACCCATGCCGCAGCCAAACAGCATGGCGAACCATGTCAAAGTGCTGTACTCAGGCTTCTCACCGTCCTCGCCCAGTGTGATATTTCCCCACTTGCTGGCAGCGATAAAAATCGCGAACACAACAAAGGCTATCATAGCAACAAGGTACAGCCATCCGAATTTCTGCGTGAAAAATGCGAAC
Organism: Lachnospiraceae bacterium; assembly: GCA_045112915.1. Classification (GTDB taxonomy): domain Bacteria; phylum Bacillota; class Clostridia; order Lachnospirales; family Lachnospiraceae; genus Chordicoccus. Next base: position 3,746 of record JBGUIK010000106.1, on the reverse strand, counting down.
ATGGCGTTGGCCGCAACGGTAAAAGCAGCGTTGAAGCCAACCGCCCAGACCGCAATGATCACGCAAATAATTAATGAAACAATAAAAATTGTATTAAATTCTTTTTTCATCCGCTTATCTCCATTTGTCTGTTAACTAAGGACAACATGGAGCAGCGCGTATTCAAGATGCGGTCGCCAAAAAGAATCCCGAATCTGATTTTGGCGACCACATCACACAAAAATCAGATCTCTGATTATACCGGGAATACTGTCTGCTCCTCAACATCAGTAGCAAGTGCCTCCAGAGCAACTCTGACTCTGTGATAACGAAGCTTCCACTGATCTTCTCTGGATGTAGCAGGATCTCCCAACGGATACGGGATAGAGATTGTCGGAACGATTCGGTTCGCGCCAACCGTCTTGGAAACAGGAACGATATTGCACATATGAACGATCGGAATACCAGCACGCTCAATTTCTTTGACCATCGTTGCACCGCAACGTGTACAGGTCCCTCACGTACTTACCATTATGCATGCGTCGACATTGTCGGCCTGCAGTAATGGCAGAATTTCCTTAGCCATTCTCGAAGCTTCCTTCTCTGTCGTTCCTGTACCGACAGTTGAGTAGAAGTACTGATGAAGGCTTCCGAATACGCCTTCCTTCTCCATGGCGCGAAGAACGTCGATCGGCATGATGACGTTCGGGTCAGCATTTGCAGCGGCAGGATCGAATCCGGCGTGGATCGTCTTGAAGACGCCGCTCTCGAGTCTTTCCATACCTGTGATATCGTACTTGCCCCAGCGTGTAGCGGATGCGGACTGGATACGGTCCGGATTGTCCACCGGGACGATACCGCCTGTTGTGAGGAGGGCTACCTTTGCCTGCTTGAGGTCCTTGACCGGAGCTGCGATCGGGACGCGGTCAAGCTTCGGAACGATCAGCTCGGAGACGAACTCTTCGCCGGCGATACGTGCATGAAGCATTCTCATGAAACGTGTTGTGGCATCCTCTTCGATAAATACCTGATGACGACGTCCTGTCGGGAAGTAGCCTTCTTCAGCTGCCGGACCTACCTGTTCGCCGGCGAGCATCTTGTTGGCAACCTTGACCACTGCCGCGAGGTCTTTTCTCATCTTGGAAGCAATGTTGCCGCCCTTCATGATGATGATATCCTTGCGGAACATTTCCATACCCGGATTCTCCTGGTTCATGGATGTGATGACCGGAACGCCGAATCTGTCTTTGACTGCCTTGCAGATCGTGCCGCACGCAACGCCGTAACGACCGGCGTTGAATGCCGGACCTGCAATAAAGATATCGAATTCAAGATTTTCAAGGAATCCAAGAATCTGTGCTACAGCATCTTCGGGGTTGGATCCCATATAGTTGTCGCCGCAGATGATTGTGTGTGTGACATCACAATCCTTCAGCTGCGCATTGTACGCCATGGCCGGGCCGATCAATCCCTCATGGATGGACGGGCCTACGCCTGCAGTATCTTCGCCGCCGAGCTGGCCGAAGAACTGATTGACGTAAATAATCGCCTTTTTGCTCATGCTATTTCTCCTTTATCAGAAATCTTTCATTGTCTTGTGTGACCAGCCTACAGTCATATCGCCGCAGAACAGGCCATTGTCTTCCATGATGATGGAGCCGTCGGGTCTTACAGAAGGTCCGAGGATCTCGTCGCCTTCCCAACCGCCGGAGTTACCGTCTCTGCCGAGAGCTTCAAGCTCGCCGAGGACGACCTTCATCGGAGGAAGTTCAATAAGTTCCGATACGTTGCCGGTAGAAACCATTGCATGGATCTTCTCATCCAGAGTAACGAGCGGCTGAGAAGCGCCGTCACGGCCTGTGCATTCATTTGCAACACCGACGACCTTGATGCCTGCAGTCTCGAGTGCAGCGATAGCACCGACGTAGTCAGCATCCGGGTTGCCGTAGCCTTCTTCTGTGACCAGAGCGAAATCTGCGCCCAGTTCTGTAGCTGTCTGTACGATGAACTGAATTGCGCGCTCTTTCTGATCCATAGCGACGTTCAGGTTAGCCATGATAACGCCAAGGAAGTTATAGTCTTTTCCGTCCTCGTCCATAAGCGCACGAAGGATCGGATAGTTCTGGAAGTCATATGTCGACCACTTGGATGAGCACGGCATGAAGGATCCGGATACAAGAGCACCGTCAAGGATTTCCTGCGGGCTCATAAGTGTCGGGAGATACTTGTTCATATCCCAGCCGTAAACAAGGTCATTGTAGCCGAGAGCTTCCATCTGGGACTGCGGCTGAAGAACAGCAACGAGTGCCGGAAGCGCATTGACTTCTGCAGATCTCTTTGTGATCGGAGTTGTCTCATAGACATCCGTGTCTTCCGGAGTAAGTTCCTTTACGCACTGTCCGATGAACTCTGCGAGCTTGTGTCCTGCACGTCTCAGCGCGTCGTTCTTCTTCTGCTGCTCATAGCGCTCGAATTCCTCGTTCGTGTCAGCTACCAGTACGATATTGTTGAGGCCGCCGAAGTATGTGTGCTTTTGGCCCGGGCCGCTCATATCGATGAGGCCGTCCTGGAATCCGCCCCAGTGTCTTCCTACTACGAGGACACTGCAGTTCTTGAGTGCATGGAGAACGCCGTTGCCGGACTGGCGCAGCGGACTTGTGTAGCCTGGGAAAAGTCCCTTGCCGTCAAGCCTTACACGCGGTTCGATTGCTTCCTTGACCGGGCAAAGGCGTACTTCGTCGCCGGGCTTAACAATATAAAGCTCAGCCTCTGTGATGCGGTCGTCTTCTCTTACCATCGCAAGTGCTTCTTCTTTGTTGATGGTCAGAACACCGTCTTTGAAGGATAATTCATCTCCGAAAGCGATTTCATTTACATAAAAATTACCAATCTCGAGTTTCAAGAAATCATCCTCCTCCTTTCTTCCATGTGCAAAATGTCTCTTTGTTCCGCGAACATGGAATTTTTGACTAGTACATATCCACATATTCGCATAAAAATAAGCGCGCTTTCTTATAGTAATAGTTTATAAGAACATGATAAGTAAGTCAATAAGCGCGCTTATTTATATCAAAATACAATTAATAGATAAACTCTATAAATCGGATTTTGAGCATTATTTATAGGTTTTCAGTACCGATGATCCACTCTTTTTTCAACATCCAGACAGCCCCCTGCTGCCAGGCCTCATCCGGCAGCGGTTCTGTAAAGAGAGCTTTCCAGCTGTCTCTGATCTGCTTCTTTACCAGGGGGTAAAAAGGCTTCGCGAAGACATCGGTCGTGTCGCCGGCCCCCTGCCGTCTCATATCCGAAAGTATCTTCTCCCGATCCGCAGGATTTCCCAGGGGTTTAAGCGACAGGATCTCCTGCCAGTTCCTGAGGTCAAAAATGACCATCTGATCCTCCGGGATATCCAGCTCATATAAGAGGGCTCCCTCATGGCAGAACACCCGGCTTACGTCCCGGAAGACCCATATGGGGCTCTCCGCCTCGGCGGGTCTCGGCACGCGTTTTTCCATCTCCCGGGTCATGAACGAGTAGGCCTCAAGGAAGATCCATGCAGTCTCCCTGTATTTTTTTCTCAGATATTCCCGCTTTACATAGGAGACACCATAAAGGTCAAGTGTTTCCTGCACGACCGGCATCTGTACTGTCCACATTCTCATTTTTATTCCTCCGTATATCAAGAACGCCTCGGCGTTCTTGCCGCGCCGCGCAAAGTGCGAAGCACCTTCATCATTGCGCGGCTGCGATCCGCCGTGCCTAAG
>JBGUIK010000105.1:0-2313 GCA_045112915.1 Lachnospiraceae bacterium | reverse complement strand
CGAAATACGTTTGCAACCAGATAGCCATCAGCGATTGCATGATTTAGACGAACGGTCACAGGCATGACAAGCCTACCGTTTTCTTCTCTGTATTTTCCCCAGTTAATGATCGGCGCAAAATATAGATTTCCATCGGGAAGTTCAAGATGAAGTGAAACATAGGAAAGCCAAGATATAAACGACGCATCAAACCAGTTGGGATGGTTCACTATATCCAGACCGTATTCCCTTGTCTTCTTTGCCTCTTCAACATCCAGCAATGCGGCAGCGTAGAACTTTTCATAGTCCTCATCGTATTTCGTATAAACAGGCGTACAGGTTTCCGTATCTTCATGGAAAACATACTGTGTCGGATTGATCACGTCATAGCAGATCAGCTCATCTGTCTGCCAAAGGTATCCCATTCTGTAGTCTTCACGTGAATTCATAACCTTTGAAAGAATATACAGGAAATTGACATAAAACTTCGTTCCTGTGTTCTTTGAATGTGTGACGAGCTCTGTTACGTCTATTCTCGACGTTATCGAGGTTGAGCACTTGCAATCTTCCGTAAAGTGGCGAAATACGCCTTTACGATAGTATGTCTCTCTGTCAATTACTTTGTAGTTCATTTCCGTCATCCTCACAAATCCCGATTTGTCCTTGCCCGGCTTCCGGCGCAGTAAGAGTGTATCATATTTCCGGAGATGAGAAAAGCCCCTTTTCAAGAACCCAAGGGGTGTGGTAATATAGGCGGGCGGGGAGTCGAGGCCATAGGGCGTTTATGCAATGCCATCGAAACCGATATTGAGGAAGTACCGCAGGGAGCCGCGTGACGGCACAGGGAGAACAGAAAATGGCAACACAGATTCAGACAGTCGAAACAGACTCGTTTTCGATGGATTATTTCCAGTTCGGGCAGGGTGAAGACGTTTTTGTCATCCTTCCGGGACTCAGTGTACAGAGCGTCATGGGTTTTGCCGATGCTGTGGCGGATGCATATAAGCTGTTGTCGGACGATTACACGATCTATGTCTTTGATCGCAGAAAAGAATTGCCGACGGACTATTCCGTGTATGATATGGCGCGGGATACGGCGGAGGCATTTAAAGCCTTGGGCCTTAATCGGATAAATCTCTTCGGCGCGTCTCAGGGCGGCATGATTGCAATGGTGATTGCCGTCGAACATCCGGAGCTTGTGCAGAAGCTGATCCTTGGCTCCACATCTGCGTGTGTGGAAGATACGCAGATGCAGACCATCGAGAAGTGGATTCAATTGGCAAGAGCCGGAAATGCAGCGGATCTATATCTGGCGTTCGGGGAGGCCGTCTACCCGCGGAGCGTATTTGAACAGTCGAGGGCTCTTCTGAGCGAAGCCGCAGAGAGCGTAACCCATGAGGACTTGAAACGCTTTGTCATCCTTGCGGAAGGCATAGAAGGCTTCAATGTGAGAAAAGACTTGAAAATGATCGCGTGTCCGGTACTTGTGATCGGGTCAAAAGACGATCGGGTTCTGGGAGCCGAGGCAAGCATACAGATTGCCGAATGCACGGACGCGGAGCTTTATATGTATGAGGGTTATGGACACGCCGCGTATGATACGGCCCCGGATTATAAAGAGCGCATCCTGCGTTTCCTGAAACAAGAATCAACAGTAAAGCGACTATAATTAGGAGTAACAGGTATGTTCAGAAAAATGCGACGATTCAAGCAGCAGATCAGTGAAGAGGAGTGTATCCGAATTTTGAAGGAACAGCCGCGGGGTGTTCTGTCCATGATCGGAGACGATGGATACCCTTACGGCATTCCGCTCGACCATTGGTATTCGGGAAATAAGCTCTATTTTCATGGCGCGAAGGTCGGCCACAAGATGGACGCTATCACCGCCTTTGACAAGGTCAGCTACTGCGTGATGGATGAGAGCTTCCGAAGGGATGGCGAATGGGCGCTGAACATCAAAAGCGTAGTAGTATTCGGCAGGATACGGGTCGTTGAAGATGAGGCCAAAAAGCGGGAAATCTGCACGAATCTCGTCAGAAAGTTCACCGATGATGAGGAATATCTTCAGAAAGAATTGACGAACGCTTTCCCACGCGTCAACTGCCTGGAACTGACGATAGAGCACATGACCGGGAAGCTGGTCAATGAATCATAGTACAGAAGCCCACGCTCCATAGACTGTGACGCTTGTGTGACAAATCGTGTGATACTATATCCCCAGAAAAACAAAAAACCGAAAGGGGATAATCAAAATGAAAAAAGTTCTTGCTATGATTCTTGTTGTTGCCATGATGCTCTGCGTGAGCGCCGCAGCCTTCGCAGATGGACAGATAA
>JBGUIK010000104.1:0-20261 GCA_045112915.1 Lachnospiraceae bacterium | reverse complement strand
ATAAGAGACATGCGGGAGCAGAGCGGACGCATGTCTTCCTTCTTGAAAGATCGTCAGGACTGTTAACTGCTTCGTGAAACAACCCTGGAGAAATGCTCATGACTTCTTGAAGTATTACGCTAAATCGAGTATTATGTTAAGGGGTTTGCACTTTTTTAACAATATCGACAGCAATCTGAAACACTTTTCTGGTGATATTGGTCTAATATAGTGTGTGAAATTTTATCAGGTGGAGTATTTAAATGAGTAATTACAGGGATGACCATGGGGTGGTAAATCCCAATGGTATTAATAATGAGGGCTCCGTTGGATTCGGTCCTGCCGGTGAGGAGCTTCTGGCTGAACTCAATCATGAGTATAAGCGTCCCTCGCAGACTGCGGGAAGCTTGTCTAATGTGAGTGGAGCCGGGGAAGCTAAATTGTCTGAAGCCGCTGAAGCGGCAGCGGCAGCCGAGGAAGCTAAATTGTCTGAAGCCGCTGAGGCGGCATCCGAGGAAACTAAATCAGCTAAAGCCGTTGAAATGGTCGCGACAGCCGGTGAAGGCGGCGTGTCTGCAGATGCTGACACGGCAGCCGCAGCAGAGACAGCAGAAACAACCGGGTCCGAAGTAGCTGAAACCTCAGCAGGGATAGCGGCAACAGGAACGACGGCAACAGATGAAACCGTGGCAGCAGGAACAACTGAAGCAGCAGGAGCGGTAGAGCCGGCAGAAACTGCAGCCGAAACAACAGCTGCAACCGAATCAACCGAAACATCTGCTGCCGGAACCGTTGAAGCCGCAGCCGCCACAACAGCCGCCGGAACAACGGTCACCACGGCAGCCGCGCCGCAACCGACGAGCACAGCCGCAGACGTCGTCGCGTCCGCGGACCCTGCACAGGTGTCGCCTGTGCAGCCGGATCCCGCCCCGACGCAGCCCGAGCCGCCCACCCCGGTAAAGCACACGTCGATCTGGATCAAGCTGCTCCGCACAAGCCTGCTCCTGGCAGCGGGGATAGGCATTTTCATCTTCTATTATTTGACCCAGTCTTACCAATATACGGATAAGTTCATGATCGGGACTTTTGTCAACGGCAATGATGTCAGCGGCCAGACCGTAGCTGAGGTCGAGGAAGACATCAGAGCCCGCGTCGAGGACACGTACAGCCTGACGCTGACATTCCGCGATGGATCGCAGGAGACGATTACGCCGGAGGAAATCGGCTACAGGTATGTCTCGACAGGCGAAGTCGAGCAGGCTCTGCTTGATCAGAACCCGCTGACATGGGTCCTCAGAAACATGGGACAGACGGTGGAGATCGATGTTCCCGAGAATCACACCTTCGATGAAGCTAAGCTCGCGGAGGTCGTGAAGGCCATGCCTGAATTCCAGGTTGAAAATGTCGTCACCCCCACCAACGCGTATCTGAACATCACGGACAAGAATGAGTTCGAGATCGTTCCCGAGACTCAGGGTAATGCTCCGATCGCGGACGCCATACTCCCGACACTGAACGAGATGGTAACAAATTCCGAAATGGAGGGCAGCCTCAACGATATTAAGGGATCCTACGAGACGCCGACGGTCACTGCGGACAATCCGGATCTCATCTATCAGTGCGACAACCTGAACAAGTTCCTGTCGACCAAGATCACCTATAAGCTTCCGAAAGATGCGACCAAGACGATCGACCGAGGAATGCTGATCAACTGGATCACAAGGCAGGACAACGGGTTCTACTATCTGGACGATACGACCATACATGATAACTGCGCGAAGTTTGTTGCCGAGATAGCCGCGCAGGTCGATGAGAGACACAACTCGATCCCGTTCCCGTCGACAAATATGGGAACAATCAATCTGTCCTGCGCAGAGTACGGGCATGTCATCGATCAGCCGGGTGAGACAGAGGCTCTGTTCAAAGAGCTCAAGGAGTGCACTTCTGAGGAGAAGGAACCGCTGTACTCCCTCAACAAGAATGTGGATGCGAGGTTCGGCGGAACATATGTCGAAGCGGATCTCTCTAATCAGCATGTCTACTACTATGAGAACGGTCAGCTGATCCTCGATTCACCGTGTGTGTCCGGCACAAAATATGATTCCTCGAGGCACACAGTGCTCGGTCTGTATTCAATCTATTATAAGCAGAGGAACCGCACTCTTCAGGGACCTCTGGTGAACGGTGTTCCGTCATACACTTCATTTGTCAACTTCTGGATGCCGTTCTATAAAGGCTACGGTCTGCATGACGCGTCCTGGAGAGGCAGCTTCGGGGGAACCATTTATTACAGTTCCGGTTCCCATGGCTGCATCAACCTGCCGTACAACGCCGCGGCAACGCTCTATGATCATACGGAGGTCGGCACCCCGGTCATCGTATTCGGCGGATATTAAGTATTTTTTGTGGACGGTCCTGCATGCATGAACGCGGGATCGTCCATGTTGTTTACTTGTGTCAGCTGCCGCTGACCAGAATCCCGCGCTAAGTCTTGCGAGCGAGACTTGAATCTTCATCTATATCAGTACCCACCGCCCAATGACAACGGGTTCCCGCTCACAACAACCGAAAGGATATAATTTATGAATATTAGAGATCTGCTTGAAAAAGATAAAGAGCGGCTTATGACTCGTCTTGCAAATGCCGATAATCCCGAACAGGCCGCCCGCGAATGCGATGATGAGCTTGGGCGGCTCCTTCTCGAGTACAACGAACAGGCCGTAAGCGACCGGGTCAGCGAAGCAGCTTACTACTCGATGCAGACTGCCAGGGCTGCCATCTCGCTGGTCGACAGCACAGGTGAGATCCGGGCTTATGAGCGCACCGGCAGCACCGAAGTGAGCGGAAAGAATTACGTGATACCTCTGGCCGGAGGCATAGGTGCCATGGCGGCCGGCGGGCTTGTGCTTGCCCTTGCTCCTGCGGTATTGGCTCCGGTCGGCCTTATCGGTCTCATCGCAGGCTTTGCCGGGACCTTCGTCGCGGGGGTAAGATTCGGCGGGAAGCGGCCTGCGCCTGCGAGCCGGGATCAGATTTTTGAGACTCGGGTCGACAGCGGAAAAATCTATTCGAATCTCCTTCGGATGATGACGGTCATCGATCGAAACCTTCAGGATATTCACGGACGGGAGCAGCAGGAAGCTCCTGTGATAGAGATGAAATCCGAAAAGGCGGAGTCTGAGGAACTTGAGCTCCTGTCAGGCATTCTGGAGTCGGCTTACGCAAGGCGCGATGAGGGGGACTCCGAGGATACCATTTCCAATATTAAGTTTTATCTGCATCGGCGCGGAATTGACATCGTCGATTACTCAGCCGATACAGAGCGCTGGTTCAATAAAATGCCCTCAAAGAGGCGCGGGACTCTTCGCCCGGCGCTCGTAAAGGACGGAGCGGTCCTGGTCAGAGGAATCGCGCAGGGAGGAATGTAAGATGGAGAGACTTTTTGGCATAGCACAGGGAGGAATATGAGATGGAGAGATTTTTCGGCTTTGACCTTGGCGACGCAGAGAGCGCCGTCACCAGGCTTAAAAATGATTCGTCCGCTGTCCCCGAGGTGCTCTCTGTCAGGGACGCAAAAAGCTTTATTACAGCCTACGCCCGGCTGATCAACCAGGACATTCTGATCGGGGAGAGCGCCTGCTATTCGGCAGAAGCGATTGAACGAAAGATACGCTTTAAGAGCCGCTTTCTTGTTGATCGGGACTGCGAGCGGGATATAAAGAGTTTTGCCGCCGGCGTTCTGGGCGAGCTGATAAGAAACGGAGACTATATTCAGGGCGAGGACTGCAGCATGTATATCGGCTGTCCTGCCGGCTGGGACGCGCAGACAAGAGAGCGCTACCGCTATATTTTCGAGCAGATCGGCTACCCGCCGGTGAAAATTATTTCCGAATCTAGGGCGGCCCTTGTCTCCGCCTGCCAGTCAAAACATCTGCAGGTCGGCTATGATATACTGAGCCATCCGGTCCTGGTCGTTGATATCGGATCCTCGACGACGGATTTCGCTTATATTTCCGGCGGAAAGGAAGCTCCGCTGCATACTGCGGGTGAGGTTTTCCTTGGCGGCGGAATTATGGATGAACTGCTCCTTGACTGCTCATTAGAGACATCGAAGGACGGTAAGCGGCTGCGTGAAGTGTTTGCGGAGAGTCCGTCGTGGCGGAGCTACTGTGAATTTGCGGCGCGAAGACTCAAGGAGAAGTATTTCTCGGATGAGGGTTACTGGAAAGACAATCCGTGCGTGAAGACGGTCCAGGTCTATTATGACAAGCCTCTGAAGCTCGTCCTCAAGATGGATGCCCAGGTAGCCGACCGGATCCTGCACAAAAAGACAGACAGGCTGGGAGGAAAGTCCTTCAAGGAGGTCTTTATCGAGAGCCTCCGGGAGACGAGGAGGCATATAAACGGTGATATGCCGGACCTCATTTTCATGACAGGCGGCGTTTCAAAGCTTGCGGAGATCAGGGACTGGTGCCGTGAGGTCTATCCGGAGGCGGTCATCATAACGGAAATTCAGCCGGAATTCTCCGTGGCCAAGGGACTCGCGCTGACCGGCAGGATCGACGAGGAGCTGAGACTCTTCCGCAAGGAACTTCAGGACCTGATCGATTCCTCGGTGATTGAGCGCATCGTGTCCGAGAACGTCGACGGGCTCTACATGCGGGCGGTCGATTCTCTGACCGGCCCCATTCTTAAGGAGGTCATGCTGCCGGTGATCCACCGCTGGAGGGATGGAAAAATTAAGCGGCTGAGCGACATCGACGGTGAGCTTCAGAAGGATATCGAGATCTTTCTGCACACGGACAAGGCTAAGCAGCTGCTCGTCGAACCCGTCCAGCAGTGGCTGCGGCCTGTTGCCTACGAGGTCGAGGAGCACACGGTGCCGATCTGCGTGAATCACAATGTACCCTATAAAGCACTGAGTCTCTCGTCATATCTCGCTTTGTCGGATATCGATATACATCTTGACACTAAGAATGTGTTCAATGTGGAGGAGATGACCCTGCTCATTGATACGATCGTTGCCCTCATTATCGGGCTTCTGTGCGGAGGCAGCGGCGTAGCTCTCATTGCCGAAGGCTTTGTCGGCATTATCGCGGGCTTCGTCATCACAGCCCTCGTCCTCATCCTCGGAAAGAACCGGATGCAGAAAGCAATCATGGATCTGGACATTCCGCGGCCGATCCGAAAGCTTGTCCCGAAGAGATACTTCGAGGAGCATCTTGACCAGCTGAAGGACGAGATCCGCGCAAGCTTTTATGAGAGCTTTGAGAAGGAGAAAAATGAGGAAATCTCCGAGCGCCTCGTGAGAGAGATCTCTGACCAGATCGAAGAGTGCCTGACCAATATGGCAAGGGTGGTGGAGATTCCGCTTGGCTGACGCTGCCGCGAAAACCGCGCTCATGTCTCGCAGATAGGGCTTGAACCGATTACCGTAATGGGTCCTGGACAGGTCAGAATGCGGCGCTTTCGCTGCAGGAATGAGACTCGACCTGTTCACTGTAATGGGTCCTGGACCGGTCCGAATCCCGTATTGCTTTACTTTTGGCAAATGTCGACCATGTAAATTGACAGTATTTACAATTGTTAAACATTTATAATATTATTAAGATTACTATGTACAAGTTGGTGATTTTGTACGATAATATAACTCAGTATGGGGAGACTCTCGCCCAAATAGCAGCAGAATTGTAATCAGCTATTACAGTAGGGGACAGTTGTAAAAAAGACGTGTGTCAATAGAAGAGTGATACGGACACAGAGGGAATCGGGGGCTTATATGGGCAGACTTGAAAAGGAGATTATCGATTCCGTTTTATCCAGATATTTGCTGATATATGCAGTGGATCTGGAGAATGACTATATGGAGGTCGTGTACGAGACCGAGAAATACGGTACATTCGGAATGGAACGGTCCGGCAGGTATTCCGAGCTCAACAGCAAGTATAGTCAGGAGCGCGTTGACCTGGAATTCTCCAAGTGGAGAGAAGAAGTCGGCAGCATCGATAATCTGAAAAAGGAGCTGGCAGAAAAGGATTATTTTGATCTGGCCTTTCCCGTGAATTACGGTAAGTGGCGCAGCGTTGAATATAGAGTCGTAGCCAGAAGGCGGGAGATTCCGACGAAAGTCATCATGTGCTATAAAAAGGTCGATGACGATCGGGCGGAAGTATTTCTGATGCGCCAGGAGCGGGAGCGCAATCGCAGTCTGCTCGAGGACATGTTGAATAAGGAGCGGGAAGCCGGCGCGCGCCGTATGGTCTTTCTTGCAAATATGTCCCAGGAGCTCCGCGTCACCATGAACAGCGTGGTCGGAGACGCGGCAAGGGCTTTGCAGAGCGAAGAAGATGAGCTGGTAAGGACGAATCTTGAGCGGATTTTGAAGAACAGCACACAGATGCAGCGGCTGATCACCAACACACTGGATCTCGTCCGGATCGAGACCGGCCGCGTGCGCATCGATGCCGCGCCGAATGACCTAAAGACACTCATCCGGGATCTTCAGGAGATCGTGGAGCCGATGGCAGAGGCTAAGAATCAGAGTTTCTCTGTCGAGATGGGGCACCTTACGCACTCCGATGTCCTGTGCGACAGAGGTAATCTGTCGATCGTGCTTTTGAATCTTCTCAGAAATGCCGTGAAGTTCACGCCGGAGGGCGGAGCAATCAGGCTTGCGGTGCAACACAGAAAGAGCCACGAGCCGGACGCCCTTTCGTATGAATTTCTGGTTGAAGACAACGGAATCGGGATCGGTGAGGAGTTCCAGAAGAGGCTGTTCGAGCCATTTGCAAGAGAATATGTGAACGAATATGAGGGCGCCGGTCTGGGTCTTCGGATCGCGTACAGGCTGACTCAGCTCATGGGCGGAACAATCACTGTACACAGCACACGCGGTGTCGGCAGCACATTTACGGTCATTCTCAATCTTAAGCTGCAGGATCCGGTGGAGCTGTATCCCAAGAGGACGGACGAAGAGAAGGTGCCGATCGATCAGTTGATGGCAGGCAAACGGTTCCTTGTTGTCGAGGACAGTATGATCAATACCGCGATCATGACAAAGCTCATGAATCATCTGGGTGCAAATGTCGAACACGCCGAGGACGGCATGCGGGCCATCGCGATGGTGCGCAGGAACCCGGCAGATTATTATGATGGTATTCTCATGGATATTCGGATGCCTGTGATGAATGGGTATGAGGCGACGGAAGCCATTCGAATGATGGACGGCGGATCTTCTTCGCGCAGCTCAGTGCCGATCATCGGGGTGAGCGCTAATGCCTATGAGGTCGACCGCGAGAAAGCACTCGCTTCCGGAATGGACGCATACCTGGCCAAGCCGGTCGAGATCGAAGAGCTGATGTCAGTGTTGTCTCAGGTAATGCATTGATTATCTCAGTGGTGGAAGTCACGGGGCTGTGCGGGCAGCCCCGTTTTTTGATAAAAGACCAGTAAGGTATAAGGATGAACAGAAAGAAACTGACAGGTATTGTTCTGGCCGCGGCCGCAGCGGTCTTTCTTTTTACCGGCTTCACAGTGCCGGTCGGCATAGTGGCGCAACCGACAGAAGCCCTCTACGAGTACGAAGCCCTGACTGAGGAGGATTTTAAAGTCGAGACAAGGACCCTTTTTGGTGTGCGAAAAGAGGTCCCGGAGTTCTCTATGTCCGCCGAAGACCCGGGAGACGGCGGAAAATCAGATACTGCAGCCCTGACGGCAGGTGCGGAATCAGATGCGCAGGACACGGAGGACGTCACAGAATCAGATGCGTCAGCCCCGGCTACGGTCACAGATTACACTTTTTACAGCGGAAAGTGGACCACGGGCATCAGTGTTCCGTACGTGAAGGCGGAGAAAATCATCTCCGAGTATGACGGAGAGCTGTACCAGAGCGACATATTTGATCCTGAGCGGGTCACAACACATCTTGTGTATGAGGATGGGAGAGATATTGAGGTTCCTGAGGAGATTCCGGAGATCCCTGAGGAAGGAATATTCGAGAAGGTGACCGTGCCGGTCAGGACTGTGTACGGAGACACGGTTCTCACTGTCGATCCGGTAAAGGCCGCGGGGGCAAGACTTGTGCAGGACGGCCCGTTCTACGAGACCACCCTGCCGTCTGCAGGGAACCTTACCTGCGTGATAGAGTACGAGGACGGACATGAGAAGGAGACGAAGGTCTTTACAGTCAGAAATCCGGAGCCTTTGCGGGAAGATACGGAGGTGACTGTGGATACATTTGCAGGAGAAGCCTCCGCAAAAATCACGGTCGAGCCCATAACAGGCGCGATCGCGGACACGGACCCAGGCCTGCTCTTTCAGGAGGATATGCTGAATGTGACCGGCATCCGCCTGCAGTATAAGGACGGGCACGAGGAGCAGGCGGAGATGGATGAGGTCCGCCTGGAGCCGGAAGCCTACCTGCCCCTGGTCTATGGGGATACAGAGATCTCGTTCGACTATCGGGGAGGGACCTACGCATTCACGGTGAACGCGAGCAGGGACACGGAGATCCATAAGGCCATGAAGGACTACGCCGCCGAGATCGAGACCGCGAAATACCTGCATCTCACAGACACGATCATGGTGACTGTCAATGAGTATGAGACGGATGAATATTATTACCTGCTGACCCATATCGTCATCGATGACCCCTCGCAGATCCATGCCGGTCTTTCAAATGACGATTACGGCGGATCGAGGGAGACTCCGACCAGCGCCGCGGAGAGGCTCGGCTGGGTCGTGGGCATAAACGGCAGTAATTTCAGCTATGTCACGAACACACCGACGATGGCAGATATCTCGATCAAGAACAGTCAGGTCATGCCTGACAGTAAAATGACGGCCAACGGCATGGAAATATGTCTTACGAACAGCGGAAACCTGTTCTCACCGCAGCAGGGGATGACCGTACAGGATCTCCTCGCGATGGGGGTCACGGACACGTGGTGCTGCGGTGATACCCTGCTCATATCCAACGGACAGGCGGTGAATGTAGGTATTCAGAGCGAGCAGTACAGGTACCCGAGAACCGCTATAGGGATGGTCAGACCGTGCGAATATTATATTATCACCGCCGGCAATGGAGGTTATAATAAAGGTATGACTTACGATGAGATCCGCGACACGCTCATGTCCAGGGACTGCGGTTTCGGCAAATGTCTCGATGGCGGTGGCAGCAGCTCGCTGGTCTTCGAAAAACAGCTTCTCAATAAACCGGCTGCGGGTTCTGAGAGGCCTGTTACTGACTTTTTATACTTTACTGAATGAGGAAAGATATGCTGGCACAGGGAATACGCCTGGCGGACCGCTATGCGGTCCGCGACAGAATATCATATGGGGGCGAAACAGTGAGCCGCGCGTACGATATGAAGACCGAACGGTTCGTTCTCGTGCGGACAGTCTCGAATGTTTCGGGCAGCGAACAGCTGCTCCGCGTCAGAGCTCTCTCCACTGTGGAAGGGAGTCATCTTCAGGCGGTCCTTGACGCGGCTGTGTATGACGGCGTTCTCTACGCGATCTGCGATGACGTAAAAGGCGCGTCCCTTTCGAGCGCGTTTCTCATGCATGGCCAGTATGGGGAGAAGGAAGTTCTTCGGTGGGCCAGGGGGACTGCGAAAGCGCTGTCTATCCTGCACGGCCGCAGATATCCGATTGCTCATGGCCGGGTGGACATGGCCCATATCCTGATTGATCCGGAAAAGAGCAGCGCAAAGCTTGTAAATTATGATATTCGGGAAGCAGTCAGGCTGCAGGACGCGTCCAGAGCGGAGGAGGCATCCTGGCTAAAGAGCAGGAAGTTCTATCAGAGGCGCAGGGAGACCTTTGTGTCGCAGGCGAACGCGGACGCATTTGCGCGGGATATCCGCGCGTTCGGTGAAGTCATGTACGAGCTCCTCGCCGGAAAGAAGCCCGCATCGCCCCATGAGCCGCTTGCGGAGTGCCTGCCGGAGATGTCGGAGCCATTTGCAAATGTCATAGAAAACTGTCTCGCGGACGACTCCGCAAGATACAGGAGCGGACTTGAACTCATGGATGCTCTGCGCCACCTCTACCGTGAGGATTCACAGTACAAGAGGTACAGATTTGAATCCCACAAGCGGATGATGGCGGGTCTTGCCTGTATCGCGGCTGGTGCGATCCTTGTCGGAGCCGGATTCTTTGTCCGCAGCTACGGGAAATATGAGAGATACACAAAACTGGTGGAGAGTGTCAGGGCTGCGGAGGGCTCAAACGAGCCGGAAAAAAACATGGCTCTGATTGAGGAAGCAAAGGAACTTCTGCCGGGAAAACTGTATGCTTATGTGCTCGAGATGCAGAATCTGTACGAGCAGGGTGAGTATCAGGCTGTGGTTGAATGCGGAAAAGCAGTGAAAAGAAACAGGCAGATCGAGGCGAGTGCGGAGAACGCGGACCTTCGAAGCGAGATGTTCTTCACCTGGGGAGAGGCTGAGTTCGAGCTGGGTGATTACAAGGAGGCGGATAAAGCATTTTCGGACGCTGTATACTATATGCCCGAAGATAATGAAAATCTTCTTGCAAGAGCCCTCAGGGATGAGACAGTAAGTCTCATCAGGGACGGCAGACAGGAGGAGGCAGAGCCTCTTTTGGATAAACTCACAAAACTCCTTGCAGGGCAGTCTGTCCTCTCATACATAAGCGCGGAGACGGCATACATGGAGGGCGAGTATGAGAAGGCTATGCCGCTGTACGGGGAGGCGGCTCTGGTAGGAGATCCTGATATGACGAGAAGGTCTGTCCTCATGATCTCGAAGCTCTACGGGCTCTCCGGGAAGACCGAGAAGCGGATCAATTTCCTGACGGAGAAGGCGGAATCCGCCGAAGGAAGATTTTATCTCACGCTGGTCTCGGAGCTCGCTGACGTATGGACCGAGCGGGCGGAGACTGAAAAAAATGTGACTCTGAAGGCAGCCTATCTGAAAAATGCCTATGAGCAGTACATGACGCTTAAGAAAAAGGGCAGTGCGTCAGCCCACACGCTGGAACGGCTGGCCTATATATCCGAGACTCTCGGCGATTACAGCGCCGCCTCCGATTTTATTTCGGAGCTTACGAAAAATTACCCGGATGATTACCGCGGTTATAAACGAAAGGCATTTCTCGAGGCGGCAATCGAGGAGGAGCGTCAGGAGAGTGAGCGCACCTACGATGAGTTCCGGGATGCCTACAATCGGGCAAATGCTCTCTTCTCCTCCAGCGGCAACCTTGCGGATGATGAGATGCTGAAGCTCCGGGAGCTTCACGAGAAACTGCGAAAAGGCGGATGGTTCGGATAAATGGAAGATGTCTCGGATAAAAGGCGACGGTTCGGATAAACGGAAGATGAATCAGATAAAGGCGGACGGTTCGCGTAAAAGGAGGAGATGTTTATGATTGTCGGAGGAATTGTCCTTATTGTCGTCGGCATCGGACTTGCCGTCGGCGGAGCTGTGATCCTGGTCGCGGAGGCCTTTCTCATGCAGAAGCGTGAGAAGCAGATCATCGATAAGATGAATGAGAAATACTGATAAGCGGGGAAATGACTATGATGCCTGACGGAAAAAAGAATGTACTGCTGGCCGTGTCCGGTTCAATAGCAGCTTACAAAGCGTGTGATATTGCGAGGGCTTTCGTGAAGGATGGCGTGAACGTCACGGTCACCCTGACACCCAACGGGGCAAAGTTCGTCACGCCGGTCACTTTTGAGACGCTGACGAACAGCAAGTGTCTCATTGACACATTCGACCGGAACTTCAAGTTCGAGGTGGAGCACATTGCGGCGGCAAAGGCGGCGGATGTGTGTCTGATCGCCCCGGCTTCAGCCGACATTATCGGAAAGATCGCGAACGGCATAGCCGACGATATGGCCACCACCACTATTATGGCTGCGACCTGCCCCAAGCTGATCGCACCCGCCATGAATACAGCTATGTATGACAACCCGATCGTTCAGGAGAATCTGGCAAAACTTGTCCGCTATGGCTATAAGGTCATCACGCCGGACACAGGGCTTTTAGCCTGCGGCGATGTGGGCAGAGGAAAGCTGGCGCCGGTGGAGACGATCGTGAGTGCCGCAAATGAAGTTCTGCATGAGGGCGAACGCCCGAAGGATCTCGCCGGAAAGAAAGTTCTTGTCACTGCCGGACCGACACAGGAAGCGATCGACCCTGTCCGCTATATCACGAATCATTCCAGCGGAAAGATGGGATATGCGCTGGCTGAGGCTGCCCGGGACCGCGGGGCGGAAGTGGTCCTTGTCTCGGGACAGGTAGCTCTTGCGCCGCCTCCGGGCGTGACCGTGAGGAAGATCGTATCGGCCGCGGATATGGCCGAGGCTGTATTTGCAGAGTTTACGGAGACGGATGTACTCATTATGGCGGCAGCGGTCGCTGACTACAGACCGAGGGAAGTTGCCGACCAGAAAATCAAGAAGTCCGGAGGAGGAATGACGATCGAGCTTGAGCGCACGACCGACATTCTGGGCACGCTGGCCGGCAAAAAGACACATCAGTTCGTGTGCGGCTTCTCGATGGAGACAGAGAATCTGATCGAGAATTCCAGAAAGAAGCTCGAAAAGAAGAAGCTCGATATGATAGCGGCCAACAGTATCCGTGACGAGGGAGCGGGATTTGCCCACGACACGAACAAGGTAACTGTCATCACGAAAGAGGATCTGCGCGATCTGCCGTTCACATCGAAGGCGGAGACGGCGCATCTCATCCTTGATGAGATCGTAAGGAGACTATGAAAGACCGTAACAGCTCAGACAGGCTGTGCTTAGTATCATAAACCAGCTCAAAAAAGGATCTTGATTTAGGCAAATTGCAATGAATTACTTATAAAAAAGGAGGGCAAAGATATGATGAAATGGCTACAGGATGCTGTGTTTTATGAGATTTACCCCCAGTCATTCTACGATGCGAACGGAGACGGCATCGGAGACCTTATAGGCATCATTGAGAAGCTTGACTATATTAAGGAGCTTGGATGCAACGCACTCTGGATCAACCCGTTTTATGATTCCCCGTTCAAGGACGCGGGCTATGACGTGCGCGACTACAAGAAGGTCGCGGCCCGCTACGGGACAGAGGAAGATGCCGTCAGACTTTTTGAGGAAGCCCACAAGCGCGGAATGAAAGTCCTGATCGATCTTGTCCCCGGCCACACATCGGAGGAGCACGAATGGTTCAAGGAGAGCTCAAAGGCAGAAAAGAATGAGTACTCGGACCGTTATATCTGGTCGGATTTCATTTTCAACGGCATCAAAGGTCACCCCTACATCGGCGGCGAGGCTGAGAGGGACGGCGTCTATATGCTGAATTTCTTCAAATGTCAGCCGGCTCTCAACTACGGCTGGCTCACGCCGACGGAGCCCTGGCAGAAGGGAATCGATGACCCGGCCTGCCTTGATACTCGCAAAGCTATGGCGGATGTGATGCGGTTCTGGCTCGAGAAGGGCTGCGACGGCTTCCGCGTCGACATGGCGGATTCGCTGGTCAAGGAGGATGACGAGAATAAGAGCGGCACGTGCCAGATTTACAGAGATATATTGCCGGGGCTGTGGCATGATTTCCCGCATGCGGCATTTGTATCCGAATGGAATAACCCCGACCAGGCGATCAACGGCGCGGGCTTCGACATGGATTTCTACCTGAATCATCCGGGCAACGGAGTGTGTTCCCTGTTCCGCGATTATATCACGGAGGGTGAGGACAGAAGTTTCTTCCGCGCGGACGGTCACGGGGACATCACGAAGTTCCTTGAAGAATATCAGCCGAGATACAATAAGACGATGATGAGCGGCTACATCAGTCTCCTCACCTGCAACCACGATACGCCGAGACTGACAAAGACTCTGACAAAGCGCGAAATCGAGCTCGCCTACGCGTTCATTTTCACTATGCCGGGTGTTCCCTTCCTCTACTACGGTGACGAGATCGGCATGAAGTATCTGGATGTTCCCACCAAGGAGGGAGGATATTTCAGAACGGGAAGCCGCACGCCGATGCAGTGGAATTCCGGTAAGAATCTCGGGTTCTCGGAGGCAGACGCGGCGGATCTCTATCTGCCGGTCGATGACGCGCCGGATGCTCCGAACGCAGCGGATGCCATGAAGGATCCGGATTCTCTCTATCACACGGTAAAGGATCTGATCGCGCTTCGCCATGCCAATAAGGACCTGCAGGCCAACACATACTGCGAGGTCATCTACGCGGAAAAGGAGAAGTTCCCGTTCATCTATAAGCGCGGCAGTTTTATCATGGTACTCAATCCGTCTAAGGAAACGATGACGAACATCATACCGGCGGGATTTAAGAAAGTCTATGGGATCGGCGATATCGAGGCGCTGCCGGTGGATGAGAGTGACGTGCTGAAGGTGGGACCGCAGTCATTTGCGGTATTTAAGGCTACAACGGAGAAGGCAAGAGAAGCGGCGATCGCGTGGAAGTGATAGGGCTGACCGGCATATCTCGCAGTTCGGATACAGGCAGCAAGCATCATCTTCATCGAAAAGCGTAAGTCCTTCCCTGCGAGCTAAGGAAACGCTTACACGTTTCCTGATCTCTCGGTCGGACTTACAATGCTTTTCTCACGAAGAAGGATGCTTTGCTGCCAGTAAACGAACTGGGAGCTGTGCCGTCCGGCAGCAAGCATCATCTTCATCGAAAAGCGTAAGTCCACCCCTGCGAGCTAAGGAATCACTTACACGTTTCCTGATCTCTCGGTCGGACTTATCATGCGCATCTCACGAAGATGGATGCTTTGCAGCCTGTAAGCGAACTGTGAGCTGTGCCTGCCCGGGCGATGACGCTGCAGAAAAAGAAATGTCGCGCAGGCTTAAACCCCGGCGTGAGGAACCGGATGTGTCCGGGAGGAGGAAATTATGATTCTCGCAATCGATATGGGAAACACGAATATTGAGATTGGATGCGTCGATGACGAGAAAATCCTGTTCACAGAGAGAGTCTCGACAGACAGGCGGAAGACAGAGCTTGAGTATGCCGTCCTCATCAAGACGATTTTGGAGCTCCACGGCGTGGAAGCAAAACGGATTGACGGCGCGATTCTCGCGTCGGTCGTACCGCCGCTCACGCAGATCCTCTGCACAGCAGTTGAGAAGGTCGCCGGGATGAAGCCGATGACGGTCGGAGCAGGCCTTAAGTCGGGCATCAACCTGAAGATGGATAATCCGGGTTCAGTCGGCGCGGACCTGGTCGTCGATTCGGTGGCCGCGCTCAAAGTCTACGGCGCGCCCTGTATCGTGATCGACATGGGAACCGCGACTACGATCACGGTCGTGGACCGCGCAGGGAACTATATCGGCGGCGTGATCCTGCCGGGCGTTGTGGTCTCGGTGGATTCACTGGCAAGCCAGACGTCCCAGCTGCCCCATATTTCTCTTGAGGCGCCGAAAAAGGTGATAGGCAAGAACACGGTCGACTGCATGAAGAGCGGCATCGTCTTCGGTGAGGCCGCGATGCTGGACGGCATGATCGAGCGCTTTGAGGAGGAGCTCGGCTATCCATGTAAGGTGGTAGCGACAGGCGGTCTCTCCAAGGTGATCGTTCCTCACTGCCGGAAGGATGTGATTATTGATCCGATGCTCATGATGAAGGGCCTGAAAATTATATATGACAAGAATAAGTGACAGAGATTTTCCGTCTGAGGATACGAAACGGCACTGCGAATGAGACCTGAATATCGATTTCGACTGATTGAGTATCAACAGGCGGGAAATTTTTTTTAAAATGAAATATGAAAGGGGGAAGAAATGAAGAGACCCAAAGTAACCGTAATATTGTCAGCAGTGCTGGCACTCATACTCACCGCATGCTCTGCGGGCTCTGCCGGCGGGGAAGCCGGCAGCAACGCAAAGATTCTTCTGTCAGGTGCCTGGGTGGATTCGGACCTCATAGGTTCTGTCTCCGCGGATCAGGAGATAAGGCCTCAGGATGACTTTGCGGCAGCAGCGAACAAAGAGTGGAAGCTGGAAGTCGGGGATAAGTATGTTGACACGTTCCAGAATATATCTGACGCTGTAATCGAGAAAATGAAGAATGCCGCGACGGACGAATCCATAGAGGGTGAGGAAGCAGAGGTGCTCAGGAAGTACTATGCACTGTCATCTGACTGGGACTTGCGGAACAGTCAGGGTGTTGAACCGCTCCGCCCTTATATTGAAGACATTGAATCCATAAGCAGTGTTGACGACCTCTATGCTTTCTTTATGGATCTTGAAAGGAATCCGATGGCGTTGTCGCCGGTCGCTCTGGATGTAATTACCGGATATCACACAGAGAAATTCCCGGATATTAACCTGACGATGTTAGAAACTCCGCACCTTTCCTTGGTGGATGGCCAGGGAAAGGAATACTATTCGCAGCTCGACGCGCCGCTGGGGCTCGAGCTCTATGAGCAGGTCGAGAACAGGACCCTCTATATGCTGGGACGGATGGGATATTCGGAAGCTGAGGCCAAAAAGATGCTTAAGAAATGTCTCATCTGGGAGAAAAAGGTCGCAGGCTCTATAGAACAATTCAGCAGGGAAAATCTTGAAGAATACGTTTGTGACAGAGAGAAAGTGGCATCTTATGCAGGTTCCTTCCCTCTGAATGATCTGCTGAATGCCTGGGGATTTGAGGACACACAGTATCTGATCATAAGTCCGCGCTATGCCAAAAAGCTTGCATCATTATGCAGTGAGGGCAACCTTGAAAGTGTGAAAGATTTTCTCATCATAAATTACTGTCTTGGCAGCGCCATGTGTCTGGACAGAGATAGTCTGGATACATATCTGAAGTTTGGTGAATCTAAATTACAGGCGCCGCAGGATTACGGAAAGACTAAAGAGCAGTTTGAGGACACGCTGCAGTTCAATACATACATTGGCGGCACATCGATGCTCGGAGCGCTGAACAAGGTCTATGTTGAGAATTATTTTGACGATTCGGTTGTTTCAGACCTGACAGGCATAACAGAGGAAATTTTGGACGGCTTAGAGGTCATATTCAAAGAAGAGCCGTGGCTGACTGACGAGGGAAAAGCCCTGTGCGTCGAAAAACTTAAGAACGTCAAGATCCACATCGCTTATCAGAATTTTGAGGTCCTCGACTACAGTCTGGCTCCGTTCCTCTCAAAGGAGGAGGGCGGGAACTTCCTTGACGCGTATTATGCCACAGAGCGATATGGCATGCAGCACAAAGTGTTCCTTTCAAAACAGAAATTTGACAGGGATTACTGGGATCCTGTATCGGCAAATACGTCAACGACAATGACCAATGCCTTCTATATGCCTTCGACGAACGGGATATATATATGCGCCGGAATATGCGAGCCATATGCCTACTCCCCGGCTTTCAGCTATGAGGAGAAACTGGCAGGACTGGGCTGTGTAGTGGGACATGAGCTTACCCACGGATTTGACAAGAATGGTGCGCTCTATGACAAGGACGGAAGAAGAAACACATGGCTTCCCTACAAGGATCAGACTGCCTTTAACGACAGGAATGATATAGTGTCGGCGTACTATACAACACTTCAGCCATATCCCGGATCAGGCCTGTACCAGGGCTCGAATCTCTCCGGTGAAGCGACAGCTGATATGGGAGGCCTCAAGGTCACTCTTTATCTGGCCTCAAAGGTTCCGGATTTTGATTATGACCTGTATTTCCGTTCCTATGCAAGGCTCTGGAGGGCAAATGTCCCGCTGGAAGTGGAGAAAACGCGTTTTAACGGGGATTCACATCCTCTCGCTTTCTACAGAGTAAATGTCGGACTTCAGCAGTTTGATGAGTTCTACGAAACCTATGGCATAAAAGAAGGCGATGGAATGTACCTTGATCCCGATAAGAGGATCAAAGTCTGGTGATGAGGAGGAATGATAATGAGTGAAGCAGTAATAAAGCTTGAAAATGTAAATAAGGCGTACGGAAAGCATCAAGTCCTGAAGAATGTGAACATGCAGGTGAACAGGGGCGATATCTATGGTCTGGTCGGAAGGAACGGAGCCGGCAAGACAACGATTTTTAAAATGATCCTGGGTCTGTCCGAGGTCAATTCGGGCCTTGTCTCCATAACAGGCTCCACCAATAAAAAGGAGCTTCAGAAGAACAGGGGCAAGATAGGGTTTCTTGTCGGCTGCAGGTTTTATACGTATCTGAATGCGGAGAGGAATCTGAAATATTTTGCCACAGTTAAAGGTATTCCGAGGAAACAGCGCAAAAAGGAAATTGCAAGAGTTCTGGAGATTGTAGGCCTCAAGGGTGTTAAAAAGCCTGTAAAATCATACTCTCTGGGCATGCAGCAGAGACTTGGCATTGCAAATGCGATCCTCGGCAATCCCGAGATCCTCATTCTTGACGAGCCTACCAACGGCCTCGACCCTCAGGGAATTGCAGACGTACGAAATCTGGTCAAGAAGCTCCGCGACGAGCTCGGGATGACAGTCATAATATCATCCCACATCCTCGGAGAGCTTGAGCACACAGCTGACCGCTTCGGTATTGTAAATGAGGGTTATGTGGTAAAAGAAATCTCACAGGCGGATCTTCAGGAAAACCAGCCGGCAGTTGAAATTGCAGTTGACGATGTCGCGAGGGCCAAAAAGGTCCTTGAAGAAAACGGAATTAAGGTCATGCGCGAAGTGGTGGAGAAATCTTCCCTCGAGGACTATTATTTCCGCCTGGTCGGAGGTTCAAGTCTATGAATAGATTAGTTAGAGCTGATTTAAAGAGGATAGTGGCAAAGCCCACTCTGTACTTAGTCGTTATCATTATGGTCATAATAGTGATGGCCCTCGACCCCTCTGATACAGCGGCTCAGCAGATGGAGTTTTACAGAACGTTCTTTAACACCATCGGTCTTACTTTTGTGCTCATTCCGGTCTATCTCTCTGTGTATACGGATGAGCTGAACAGCGGCATTATGATCAGCGTTATAGGAATGGGTATGCCGAGGCGCCGAGTTGTCAGGTCAAAGCTGACAGACGCGTTCTTTCTGCTCCTCGGCACATACCTGATTCTCTTTATTGCCGCTTTTATCAAGAACTGTACATCAAATCTGGCAATAACACCGAAGCAGAATGCATTCCTGCTCCTTTTCTGTATGTTCTGTGTTATTCGAGGAATCGGCATCATTGCCCTGTCATCCCTTGTACTCTTCCTTACCATGAGTTCGGCAAGCGGTATGCTGGTCCTTGTTCTGGCGGGAGCAACGGCAGCAGGCCTTCTCAAGACAGCACAGGATAAGCTTAATTTTCCGATCTATGATCTAAGCTATATTGGCCTGCTGGACGCCTCGTTTGCCGATTTTCAGGCAGGCTCTTTCGGAGCAAGTCTTATACCGGCGCTCTTTTATCTGCTTGTTGTCGTGATCATCAACATAGTTACATTTGACAGAAAGGAGATGGATCTATGAGAAGTCTGGTCAAGGCTGATATGAAGCGTATAATGGTAAAGATACTGCCATGGCTTCTCCTTGCGGCTGCCTATGCATATATGGCAGTATCCTTAATTACAGGTATAGATACGAGCCCCGACAGGAACTTCGCTTTTCTGCAGAAAGTAGTGGAGCGCACTTCAGTGGTCAACCTCATCATTGGATTCGCGGCTCTTCTCGGTATATATGGTGATGAGTTCAAGTCCATGGCTATGATCACTGTTATAGGAAAGGGACTCACCAGGGCGAAGTTTGTCTTTGCCAAGTTTATTGACACACTCATTCTTGTAGCCCTGATGATGGGTATCACAGCAATTTATGTAGTGATCCTGAAGATTGTATTGGGGGTGACCCTGAGCGGGATCGAGACCAGGTTCCTGATAAATATGTTTGTATTTGATTTCATCGAACTGGTGATGTTTGTGACTATCGCGTCCATATTCTACTTTTTGTCAGAGAATGCGGCAGTCGGATTGTTTGCCTACCTTGCGTTCATGCAAATTATTCCTGCGACCCTGACCTTTGCGAAAATGCTAAGCCCCTGGTTCGCGAACCATAAACTTGACAAGCTCTATGTCTCGGGGCTCATAGGCATGGTATCTTCAAACCTTATAATTGGCGATATAGTCGGAGCTTTTCTTGTCATTTTGCCGACCATTGCAATCTACATTGGGGGCGCTCTGCTCATCAATATACTGGTCTTTAGTAGGAAGGAACTGGATTTCTGATCGACGGCGCTTTGCGCCTGCCACTAAAGATAAGGGCTGTCGCATTAGACGGTGTCACCACTATATATGGCAGACATTTGCAAATAACGTCTGCCATATATAGTGGTGGCTCGCCTTAAT
>JBGUIK010000103.1:0-21258 GCA_045112915.1 Lachnospiraceae bacterium | reverse complement strand
GTGTGTCTTAGGTACATCGCTGAACGGGGATTTCGTAACCGCCTTCGCGGCAGGTTTTCCAGCATATCTCCACAGGAACATGATCATCTCGCCGCGGGTGCAGGATCTGTCGATGCCAAACGTGCCATCCGGGTAGCCCTTGGTGATGCCGGCGTCAGCAGCCCAATAGATAGGTTTGTAGAAGGCGTGGTTCGGGTCCTGGACGTCGGAGAAGCATAAAAAATTTTGAGCTGTCTTTTGAGTTTTTCCAAGGACGATACTCTTTCCGAGGACAGGTAATTTGGTGTATTTCTTTCCTGAACTGCTGTACATTGTAATCGGTAAAACAATATCGCTAAGCTTGTTTATTTTGGGAGTGCGTAAGATTTCAAGGCTCTTGCAGTCATAGAACAAGTTATCATAGTCCGCCACCTTGGATAAATCAAAGCTACTTAAATCCAGATTCGTCAAACTCTTACAGTCAGAAAACATGAGCGACATATTCGTAACATTCGATGTATCGAAGTTACTTAAATCCAGATTTGTGAGACATATGCAGTAATAGAACATCGCATACATGTTTGTCACGTTCGACGTGTCAAAGTTACTCAAATCCAGATTTCTCAAGTTGCTGTATTCTTCGTGTATCCAATTATCATCAATCACGTTCGATGCGAACATCCAGCTCATATCCGTAACGTTCGATGTATCAAAATTGCTCAAATCCAAATTGGTAAGTCGATCGCAGCCTGCGAACATATGACTCATATCCGTCACATTCGATGTGTTGAAGCTACTTATATCCAGATTTGTAAGGAAATTGCATCCGTGGAACATGCCAGACATATCCGTCACATTCGACGTATCAAAATTGCTCAAATCCAGTTTGATAAGGCAATTGCCTACACCGGAACCAAACATGTCAGACATATCTGTCACATTCGACGTATCTAAATTGCTCAAATCCAGTTCGGCAAGGCCATCGCATCCGTTGAACATGACCGACATATTCGTCACATTCGACGTATCTAAGCTGCTCAAATCCAGTTTGCCAAGGAATCTGCATCCACCGAACATGCCACACATATTCGTCACATTCGACGTATCTAAACTACTCAAATCCAGATTCTTCAGGCTATCACATCCCCAGAACATGTAAGACATATCAGTTACTTTCGACGTATCTAAGCTGCTCAAATCCAGATTGGTAAGGCTTTCACATTCAATGAACATGCCAGACATATCCGTCACATTCGACGTGTCAAATCCAGATAAGTCCAAATCATACAAGTGATTCAAACCACCAAATAAATAATATTCCCAATGTTCTTTAATACAGTACCCACTTGAATCAACTGGCAGATAAACTATTCCAGAGGCAACTTTAATAGATACAATTTCTTGTCTGTCGATTCCTGCTTTATCAGTCCAATCCGACCACAACGTACCGCCATCCGAATAAAATTCAACAGCACCTGTCTCTTCATCAAATGTCGCCGTCACACCATCACCGACAACAATGACTCCAGTCCCAACCAGCTCTTCATCAACAGTCTGAGAAATATCCCTGTCTTCAGCAGAACCATACTCCACTATCAGACTTTCTTCATCTGACAGGCATTTTGCGTTTTTATCTATTATTTCCTCCGGCAGCCTATCAACAGACTCTACCACCGGTTCCGTCTCTTCCACCTCAGTCACGATGGCCTCATCTTCCTGAATCTCATCTGCCAGCACATTCATTCCGGGTGCCGTTAGAAGCAATGACACAACACACCCCACTGCCAACAGTTTCTTCAAAATCTTTTGACTCATATCTTGCCCTCACATTCTCTTGATCATAAATGAAATAGCTATAACAACTTCCCACGATTAGTGATTTGATGCTTTAAATATAATTCTAACATACAGAATTTCTCCTCCCATAAAGTTGCACAATCCGTTGCACTGCTTTTCAAATTTAGTACACTGCTTCTGACGTGCACACAAAATGCAGGATTTATTCTTCAATGCGCAATACTCGTGACTTTAGATACGCGCACAAAGTGACGTTGGCTTTCATCGTGAATACAATCTCGCGGCAAGAACGCCAAGGCGTTCTTGAACTTTACCGCCTTCTAACTATACTGACCCATCATTACCATCTGTATTAAGAAATGAGAATAGCCAGAACAATCCACATAAGCGAACAGCTCTGGCTAACAAACGGGCGTGAAAACACGGCATTATTCAAGAATCCTGCTATATAAGCTATTTACTGAAGCCTTCTGACCCCAGGCGATCCGTATAATTATCCCTCAAAAAAATGCCGACATCCCCGTGTTAGATAATACTATTCACATAAAAATAGCAAAGTATCTCAAAGGCCCTCATACTCGGCACAATATATACTATAGTTATATGCCCCAATACTGCTATATTCGTGTTATTAGTTCTAACAATATTTTATTATATCATATTCACGTAGCAGTTTAATCCAGAAATTAAAAAAATGAAAAAGGAGCTGTGCGCTAGCTCCCTTTTCTTTCAGCCTTGTCTTCGGTAAATTATCTGGTTTAAACCCTTGTAATCCAGAAGTCGGCAGTCGATCTTGTAAAATAATACACATGTGCAGTGCCACATAAAGGTCAAACCAAAGCGCATAGGCAGTTTCACTGACTCATTTTTAGTCAAATCAGCTTAAGACCCAACAAAAATTTACTGCTTAGAAGCAGTCACCTTTATTGATTTTGATACCTGGTGATGGTAAGACTTGCTTATCTCAGGTTTGAACCAGCAGTATCTTAAAGCTGATTTCTTCGATAGCTACTGCCCTCCATGCCACCCGGGCAGTCTTGATACGCCGTTTGAGCTTAGATGACTGCCCGCCTGCTTTTCTTGCTTTCAGCCGATCTAAGCTGATTTCATTGATAACCACTGCTCTCAAGCCGCCCAGGCAGTCAGTGAACGCCGAAAAGAACAAAGATGACCGACGCCACTCAGCAAAAAAGGCCGCCGCACTAATGCGACAGCCCCTTCCATCTGTTATCACAAAGACTCATTCTTCCTTCATACTTTCCGCCACATACCTGATTATTCTCAGTATCAGTTTATACTGTCTTTCATTTATCCCCTCCGCCTCGGGAACATAATACATAGTTTCCCGAGGGATATTTGTGTCGCGCGGCGCATCACTGCTGCCTTTTGTAAGAAAATCCATGCTGACATTCAGTTTATCACTGAATGCAACCATGAGCGGAAACGACGGACATGCCTCGCCGCGCTCCAGGTCACTTAGATACTTCTGTTCAATACCCATATAATCCGCAAACTGCTTTTGTGTAAATCCTGCAGCACTCCGTGCTGTCTTTATATGAGAACCCACCGATTTTAAATCAATATCATACTTATACCTCACCGGCACCTGTCCTCCTTTAACATCATTTTTATATTATTAGTATAAGAATTCCGGTTAAAAGAGAAAACATTCTATTATACGGATTTGTTTTGAATTCCTGTATATAGATTGACTTCATTTATTTTATACCTGCGGTCGGTGAAAAAGGGACGGGAAAAAGAGGTGCGAAAAAAGGACGGTTCCTTTCGCGTGAAAAACCCACGCGATAAGAACCGTCCCTAATTCGTCACGCCAGAGCGTACCCGGCGTCAAATGCTTTCTTATTAATTTCAATTGTCTTCGGCTTCACTGTCCGCTCGATGACCTTATACCAGTCCTCGACCGCGTAGTCCATATGGCGCGCGGCCATACCGAGGATGACCACGTTGAAGCAGCGCGGATTGCCGAGCTCCATAGCTATGGCAGTCGCGTCCGCCTTGTAGACAGTGTGATCCTTCTCGATCTCCTCGACAATGCCCTCCGGATACTCCGCTGCGCCGATGACGACCGGCATCGGGTCGATGCGGACATCGTTCAGAATGAGCACGCCGTCCGGCTTAAGGTAATGGGCATATCTCTTGGCTTCAAGCCTTTCAAACGCGATGAGAACATCAGCGCAGCCCGGCTCGACGATCGGCTCAGCGACCTCATCGCCGTATCTTACAAATGTGACGACCGATCCGCCTCTCTGTGCCATTCCGTGAACTTCAGAGACCTTGACGTCGTAGCCCGCTGTCGTAGCGATCCCGCCGAGAATACGGCTCGCGATCAAAGTTCCCTGGCCGCCGACACCGACGATCATAATATTACGTGTCTTCATATCATTCCACCTCCTCGATCGCGCCGAACTTGCAGAGCTGGCGGCAGAGACCGCAGCCGTTGCACTGGGTCGGATCAATAGAGATCGATCCGTCGGCATTTCTTGACAGGGCCGGGCATCCGGGCTTTGTGCACGCGCCGCAGTGGACGCACTTATCCGGCAGGGCAACGCACTTCTTCTTTGTGCGGGCTTCCGGGATCAGAGCGCAGGGAGCCTTTGCCACGATAACAGACAGGTGTTCCTCTTTCACTTCGCGCTTGATTGTCTCCGTCATCGCTGCCTGGTCGTACGCATTGACTGTGAATACATTCTCAATACCGATGCCGTGGCAGAACTTTTCGAAATCGATAGCCGGAACGGTATCGCCCATCAGAGTCTTGCCCGTCGCCGGATTGTCCTGATGGCCGGTCATACCTGTGATGCGGTTGTCCAGAATAATGACTGTTCCGGTGCTCTGGTTGTAGACCAAGTTCATAAGGGAGTTGACGCCCGTGTGCATGAAGGTGGAGTCACCGATCACGCATACCCAGTTCTTTAAGTAGTCAGCGCCCTTGGCCTTGCCCATACCGTGCAGAGATGAAATGGAAGATCCCATGCAAAGGCAGGTCTCGATCGTGGACAGCGGTGCTACAGCGCCGAGTGTGTAGCAGCCGATGTCGCCGGCGACATGCAGCTTCAGCTTCTTAAGTACCCAGAATGTGCTTCTGTGCGGGCAGCCCGGACAGAGAATAGGCGGACGGTTCGGGATACCTGCAGCCGGATCTGCCTTGAGTTCCTGGCCAAGGAGATTTGTGCGGATCATATTGGCGGAATACTCGCCGAGCTTTGTGAAGATATTCTTACCATCGCACGCTATGCCTGCGGCCTTGACCTGCTCCTCGATGACCGGCATGAGTTCTTCAAATACGATGACCCTGTCGACCTTCTCCGCAAACTCGCGGATGAGATCCATTGGCAGCGGGTGCACCATGCCGAGCTTCAGCGTGGATGCCTCCGGCATAGCCTCGCGGACATACAGATACGGGATACCGGATGTGATGAAACCGATCTTCGTATCTCTGATCTCCATCTTGTTGAGCTCCGGCATGTCACAGGCGTCCTTAGCCAGCTTCTCCATCATGTCTTCGACGATGACGTGGCGGCGGATCGCATTTGCGGGAAGCATAACGTTCTTCGCGATATTCTTCTCGTACGGCTTGTCTTCCACTTCCTCTCTCGGAAGCATCTCAACAAGCCCTTGGGAGTGAGCAAGGCGTGTCGTTGTGCGAATCACGACCGGCTTGTCATATTTCTCGCTGATCTCATAAGCGAGCTTGGTCATATCCTTAGCTTCCTGGGAATCCGACGGCTCGAGGACCGGGATCTGGGCAGCACGGCAGACTGCGCGCGTATCCTGCTCGTTCTGGGAGCTGTAAAGGCCCGGATCATCAGCGACCGTAAGGACCATGCCGCGTCCTACACCCGCGTAAGCTGCGGAATACATCGGGTCAGCCGCCACGTTGAAACCTACCATCTTCATTGCTGCAAATGAACGCACGCCCGCGACCGATGCCCCAAAAGCCACCTCCGCGGCTACCTTTTCATTGGGAGCCCACTCGCAGTAAACATCATCCTTGTACTGG
The DNA here is from genome assembly GCA_045112915.1 of Lachnospiraceae bacterium. Classification (GTDB taxonomy): domain Bacteria; phylum Bacillota; class Clostridia; order Lachnospirales; family Lachnospiraceae; genus Chordicoccus. Next base: position 15,461 of record JBGUIK010000103.1, on the reverse strand, counting down.
ACCAGATATTCGCTGATTTCCGTACTCGGAGTTCCCGGATATGCGCTTGAGACTTTTACTCCGGCCTCATAGAGACCGCGGGCGATTGCCTCATTACCAAGCATAAGCTTTTTTTCACCCATAATAACTACCTCTTCTCTGTTTCATTTTCATGCGCCGTGAGGCGTCATGCGGCCAGATGCGGCGGCCGTGCCTTTTGGCTGCGGTGTTTTCGGACAGAATCCCCGCTGCCGTTTTTATTCTGTAATCCCATACTCTGGGAGTTTACAACATTTTTGTAAATCGCTATCTCTGATCGTACGTGAGAAACGCGGTGCGCTTGTGTGTTGTCCTCTGCTATGCGGACAGCTCCTCACGGATACAGACATCAGCGCAGATGGAGCTTTCGAAGAATGACAAGGAGCCTCGTTCCCATCGGGAGTCTTCTCATCTCCTCGTCCGTCATACCTGTGCTCTTCGTGTAAATGACGGTGTAGACCAGCACACCGACAAGGACGCAGACAGCTGTCAGAGCAGCGCTCATGATATACCTGTCGAACACCTGCGGGAACATCTTGTACGGTCCCCAGAAAAGAACGCCGACGACAATTCCCATGACCAGGGCAGCCTGAAGCGGCTGAATGAAGAGTCTCTTTGTGTCGTGCGTGTAGCCGAGGATCTTCCTCAGCGCTCCTGCATTGAGAAGCATGACGGAGAGTGAGTACACGACCGTTGAAAGAAGAACACCCATAACTCCCATGCCTGTGAACGCGACTGTCACAAAAGCGACGGCTGCGTTGATCGCCAGCGAGATGGCTGCATTGCGCACCGGGATCGACGGATGACCGAGTCCCTGGAGAACACCGTTCGTTACTGTCGACAGACTATAGAATATAACAGAAACAGCGCCGAATGTCAAAATTAGCGCCGCGCCTGCTACGTCACCGGTCGGATACAGGATCCGGATGACCGGATACGACAGGACAGCCAGACCGACAAATGCCGGAATAGCAATAAAGGTCGAAAGGCGCATGCACTCGTTGATCTTGTCCGTCGCGTCCTGCCGGTCGTTACTGGCCATGGCCGTAGCCACCGCCGGGATAAGAGCGGTGGATGTTGCCGAGCTGAGCGCGACCGGGATGTTGACGATCGGCTTAAAGCGGTAACCGAACAGGGCATACTGGCGGCTGATCTCCATAGCCTCCACGCCTCTCCATGACATCGCGTAGGTGAAAATGTTCTGATCCACGATTGCGGTGGCGTTATAGATGCATGTTGCAAATATAATCGGCGTCACCATAAGAAATATCGTCTTGAAGACTTCCGCGTAGGTCTCATCCGCATTTGATCTGTCCGACGCGACCTGCTTCATATATATTTTTCTTCTCAGAATGTACATAAAGCCCATGAACGCGATTCCGGCAAGGACACCGCTGCCGGTACCGATCGTTCCGCCTGCTGCGCCGAACTTGCCCGTGAGATTTTCACTTCCCAGATAAGGTCTTGTGAGCAGCCAAGCGGCAAATACCGACATGACCGCGTTCACGATCTGCTCCACAACTCTGGAAATGCCGGTCGGCATCATATTGTTCTGAGCCTGAAAATAACCTCTGAGGCATCCTAAAAAGCCCGACATGAGTATCGTCGGCGCGAGAACCCTCAGGGCAAGGACCGCGTCGGGCTGCTTGCTGAGAAAGAAAGGCGCGCCGAAAAACGCGACAGCCGCGCCGACACCGCCTACCGCAAGCACATAGTAGAGGGATGCGTGGAAAACGCGCTGCGCGTTCCTGTACTGCCCGATTGCCAGTCTCTCAGCCATAACTTTTGATATTGCCGTAGGGATGCTGTATGAAGATATAAGCAGAATGATCGTGTACCACTCATACGCATAGGTATAGTACCCGTCACCTACATCTCCCATAATGAGGTGAAGCGGACTTCTGTAGAGAAGTCCAACCACACTGCAGATCAGCTGGGCGGCCATGAGAAATGCTGCCTGCCTTACTACTGCTCCCTTCTTTTCTGCCATAGTTTCTCCGATCTGTTATATAAAGTATGTCCCTTCTAAATACGTAAGCACATAATTCAGGGCAAGATTATCCAGCTTATATCCACCCCGGATCCGCGTTCTTCCGACTGCTGTCCCGAGTAACTTTCAAATATTTTTGATCTGCCAGTCAATCGGCTCTATACCGCATGACTTCAGATAGTCGTTCGTCCTTGAGAACGGTCTGCTGCCGAAAAAGCCGTTATAGGCTGACAGCGGACTCGGATGTACCGATTCTACCACAAGGTGCTTTGGATTGTGAATGAGAGCCTTCTTTCTCCTCGCAGGCCCTCCCCACAGGATGAATACCAGCGGCCGGTCCTGATCAGCAAGCACCCGGATGGCAGCATCCGTGAATTCTTCCCAGCCGATGCCGCGGTGTGAATTGGCCTGATGCGCTCTCACGGTCAGCACCGTGTTGAGGAGCATGACTCCCTGCTGCGCCCAGTAGGTCAGATCCCCATTGTTGGGAATATAGCATCCCAGATCTGAGGACAATTCCTTATAGATATTGACCAGCGAGGGCGGTATCTCTATGCCGGGATGCACGCTGAAACAGAGGCCGTTGGCCTGACCTGTCCCGTGATACGGATCCTGACCGATGATCACGACCTTCACATTTTCGAGCGGTGTGAACTTGAACGCGTTGAAAATATCCGTGCTCGGCGGATATATTTCACGTGTCCTGTATTCTTTTAACACTGTCTTGTACAGCTCTCTGTAATAGGGTTTTGCAAATTCCCCGTGAAGGGCTTTTTCCCACTCACCTGTTATCGCCACTATATATCCTCCTGCCGCAGATTCACATCGGTCTGCGAATTGCCCCGCACCTTCCCGTCGAGCTGCGGCTTGCGTCCAATTCTCGCTCGCGAGACATGTCGCATATTTGGTTCTGCGCCAGCTGATATCTTCCGAACCGAATTAATGCTTATCCTCGCGTTCCTTTATTTTACAGTCTCACCGGAACCCCGTGAGCCTTCAGATATTCCTTGACTTCACGGATCGTCATGATCTTGTAGTGAAAGAGCGAAGCTGCGAGCGCGGCGTCCGCTCCACCCTCATCGAGCGCTTCCCGGAAATGCTCAAGAGTTCCGGCACCTCCCGACGCGATGACCGGGACACCGACAGCGTCGGAAATAGCGCGCGTCAGAGCAAGGTCATATCCGGCCTTTGTGCCGTCTCCGTCCATCGAAGTGAGAAGGATCTCACCGGCTCCCAGACTTACGCCCCGCTTTGCCCATTCCACTGCGTCAAGACCTGTGTCGATACGTCCGCCGTGCTTGTAGACGGTCCACCCGTCTCCGTCAGACCTTTTCTTGGCATCGATCGCAAGGACAATACACTGTGAACCGAACTTTTCCGCTCCCTCGCGGATAAGTTCCGGATTGTCGATTGCCGCGGAGTTCACCGAGACTTTATCCGCCCCGGCTCTCAGTATCTTCTGCATATCGGCAACAGTACGGATTCCTCCGCCGACCGTGAACGGGATAAAGACCTGGTCACCGACACGCTCGACCATATCGACGACCGTTTCACGTTTGTCCGACGAAGCGGTGATATCGAGGAAGACAAGCTCATCGGCCCCCTCCGCGTCGTAAATTTTCGCTACCTCCACCGGGTCTCCGGCATCCATAAGATTCACAAAATTCACGCCCTTTACGACTCTGCCCGCGTTTACATCGAGGCACGGAATGATTCTCTTTGTTAACATGTCATGCCTCCTTCCTGATGTTCAGGAAATTCTGAAGAATCCTGAGTCCGACCTGACCGGATTTTTCCGGATGGAACTGGCAGGCGAACACATTTCCACGTTCCACCGAAGCTGTCGCTTCATTCGAATAGGATGCTGTCGCCTTTACATATTCCTCATCCGACGCCGGCACATAGTAAGAGTGGACAAAATAGACAAATGCTCCGTCCTCTATACCCTCAAAAAGTCTTCCGCTGTGGGCAAGATGGAGACTGTTCCAGCCAATCTGCGGAACCTTGAATCCTATCTTCTCATCAAATCTCATGCATCTGCCCTCAAAGAGGCCGAGACCACGAGCCTCCGGGCTTTCGGCGCTTCCCTCGTAGAAAAGCTGCAGACCGACGCAGATCCCGAGGAAGGGTGTGCCGCTTTCCGCGACCCTGCGGACAACGTCCTCAAGTCCAAAAGCGCGCAGCTTATGAGCGGCATCGCCAAAATTACCGACGCCGGGCAGAACAACATGATCTGCGCTGAGAATCACATCAGGGTCCCTCGTGAGACATGTCTCCTGACCGAGAGCTTTTAACGCTTTCAGTACACTTTTTACATTTCCCGCATCATAATCAATTACTGCTACCATATTTTCACCCTTTTTATATAGTCTTACGCGAGGCTTTTGCTTTTCTGTTCTCCCGGAGCTGACCGGGTTTTATCCCTCCGTCATCTTCCGTGTCAACTGATCACCCGCCGCACGATCACTTGCCCTCAAGAGTGAACCAGAACTGCACGCCGTCCTCATAATTCTTTACGCCGCACTGCTGATTGTGGCTCTCCATTATAGCCTTAACTATAGAAAGACCGATTCCGCTGCCGCCGTATTCCCGTGTTCGGGCTTTATCCACCTTGAAGAACTTATCCCATATCTTATCAATATCTTCCTCCGGAATCGGATTTCCCGTGTTGAATACGGAGACCCGCACAAGCCCGTTTTCTCTTAATATCCTGACGTCGATTTTTTTGTCGTAGTCGACATGGTTCAGGGCATTGCTCATATAATTGGTGACGACTTCTTCGATCTTGAACTCGTCTCCCCAGACAAAGACCGGCTCATCTGTATTAATGGTGACCGATGCCCCTTTATCTTCAATGAGCAGCTTCATGCCGCTTATCACGCCTTTTACCAGCTGTGTGATATCAAAGCGCTCCATGGTCACCTGGTCATTCCCGAACTCGAGTTGATTCAGCGTGAGCAGTTTCTTTACCATGTTGTTCATCTTCGATGATTCATCGATAATGACATCACAGTAAAAATCCCTGCTCTCCTTATCCTCAGCTATGTTGTCCTTAAGACCTTCGGCATAACCTGAGATCAGGGCAATCGGTGTCTTGAGCTCATGAGATACATTGTTCAGGAACTCCTTGCGCATCTCATCGATCTGCGTCTTGCGCTCATTGTCTTTCTGAAGCTCGATATTTGCTGACTTAAGCTCGCTGATCGTCTGCTCGAGCTGATCGGACATGACATTAAAGTTCTCTCCGAGCTGATCGATCTCATTGTTGGCGTGGCCGGTATACCTGACGTCAAAATTGAGTTTTGTCATCTCGCGGGAAAGCTCTGACAGCTGGACGATCGGTCTTGTGATCCGCTTTGAGACCAGCACGATGGCGATGACCGCAATGATGGTCGTGATGAGACCGACTATGATATAGAAAATATTGGCGATCAGAGCCGCGTTCTCAATACTCTCAAGAGGCGAACGAATGAGGAACCACTCCCCGTCTTCTAAATTGCCCCATATTTCAAGATAATTTGTCGCGATGCGCTTATCCTGCGTGACCTGGATCGTATAATGTTCAGTCCGTTCCAGAATTTCCATATCATCCTGATAAAATCCGGAATAATAGCCGAACAGCCTCGCTGCCAGTTCGAATTCATCCCGGCTCGTTACCAGAATAATATCCGACAGGTCGGAAGTCGCGACCATGATCTGCATGTTCTGCTGTACCGATACCTGCTCAAGGCTTTTCTCGGAGTCATCATCGTATCTGCCGCCCTCTACCTTGTCATTGAGAAGCTCATAGGTCTTGAGAATCTCTTTTGTCTTTCGGGATCTGTAGAAGTCACCCAGGAAAAGATAATTGGTCAGTCCTACGACGACCAGAGTAAAGCACATCACTCCGACGAACAGAGTCAGAAGCTGGGCCCGTATACTGTTCTTCATAGCGTGTCCTCCTTCGGGACCATAGCGCATACATCTGCCTTACTGCTTTACTTCTTCTCGGCATTGGGATCGAACTTATAGCCCATGCCCCAGATCGTGCGGATATACTCGCCCTTTGCCCCCATCTTGCTTCTGAGCTTCTTGACGTGAGTGTCTATTGTCCGGGCATCGCCAAAGTAGTCATAATTCCAGACAGCGTTAAGTATTTTTTCACGGGACAGCGCTATGCCGTTGTTCTCGACAAAATACTGCAGAAGTTCGAATTCCTTGAAGGAGAGCTCGATTGGCTCGCCGTCGATCGTGACCTGATGAGCTGCCTTGTCGACGCGTATTCCGGCTACCTCGAGCACATCCTCAGCGGCAGCCTTACCGCTGCGGCGAAGGACCGCATTGACACGCGCGACGAGGATCTTTGGACTGAACGGTTTGGAAATATACTCATCGACGCCGAGCTCGAAACCGAGAAGCTCATCTCTCTCATCCGCTCTTGCAGTGAGCATGATGATCGGTACCTTGGAAAACTGACGGATCTCGCGCGTGACCTGCCACCCGTCCATCTTCGGCATCATAACGTCGAGAATAATAAGGGCTATGTCTTTCTCATCAAAGAAAATGTCCACGGCCTTCTCACCGTTTTCAGCCTCGATGACCTGATAGTCCTGCTTTTCAAGGAAATCACGGACAAGTTTTCTCATCCTTGCTTCATCGTCCACGACCATTATTTTCAATTTTTCCATTGTCTGCCCTCCGGTTTCCCGATATTTCCTGTCTTTTAAACAAGTCAGTTCTTTATTGCACTCCGTCTTTCAGTCAAAGACCGGAAAAACAATTTTGAACATATATCCTTTATCCTACCATACAATGCGGATTCATGCAAAGTTTATATTAAATTCAGTCTTTATGATGTTTGCGCCGGATCATGAAACTCCGATAAAGCCTGTCTGATCTGTTATCATCTAATTATTTATGTGTTATAATATAAATTAGCTGAATTAATTCCAACATTTGCCAAGCAGAAAGGAGACTATGATGTCAGTATTCAAAGAAGGATTCTTATGGGGCGGCGCGACTGCCGCAAATCAATGTGAAGGAGCCTACCTTGAAGGCGGCAAAGGCCTGTCGGTACCGGATATGCTTCTTGGCGGCGACGTAAATACGCCGAGAACATTCTGCCCGAAGATTGAGGAAGGTGTCTTCTACCCGTCTCATGTAGCTGTCGACTTGTATCATCACTATAAAGAAGACATTGCCCTCTTCGGTGAGATGGGCTTCAAGTGCTACCGCATGTCCATCAACTGGGGTCGTATTTTCCCGAACGGAGACGACGAGGAGCCGAACGAGGAAGGTCTGGCATTCTACGACTCCGTATTCGATGAGTGTAAAAAGCACGGCATTGAGCCGCTCGTAACCCTCTGCCACTATGAGATTCCGTGGGCGATCGTTACCAAGTACGGCGGCTTCTCGAACAGGCGCGTCATTGATCTGTTCGTCAAGTACGCAACTACATGCTTCAAGAGATATAAAGACAAAGTAAAATACTGGCTGACATTCAACGAGATCAATATCGGACTTATGGAGCCCACTATGGGCGGTCTTTACGGTCTCGGCATCTGTGACGAATCCGACCTTGCAAGAACAGAGCGCTGCATGCTTCCGGAGCTCAAAGTGGACAACCAGAGAAGATTCTTCGCCCTGCACAATGAGTTCGTCGCATCAGCCAAAGCGGTCATCGAAGGCCACAAGATCAACCCTGACTTCATGATCGGCAACATGATCTGCCATATCACCTGGTATCCGCTCACACCGAATCCGAAGGATATGCTCGAGTTCCAGAGACGCGATGAGATCTGCAACGACCTCTGCGGCGATGTACAGGTCCGCGGTGAGTATCCGTACTTCGCGAGAAAGTATTTTGAAGAATTTGGCGTTGACACATCCTTCATGGACAATGAGGAAGATCTCGCGATCATCAAGGAAGGCACTGTTGACTTCTACACCTTCTCCTACTATATGTCCAACTGCGTCACTATTCAGGAAGGTGTCGATCAGGTCAAGGGCAATATGATGGGCGGCGCGAAGAACCCGTTCCTCAAAGCGTCCGACTGGGGCTGGCAGATCGATCCGGACGGCCTCCGCTACACGCTGAATCTCCTTCAGAATCGTTATCCGAAAACTCCGCTCATGGTCGTTGAGAACGGCTTCGGCGCTTTCGATAAGGTCGAGGAGGACGGTTCCATCCACGACGAGTACAGAATCTCTTACTTCAGGGAGCATATCAAGGCTATGAAGGAAGCTGTAAGGGACGGCGTCAATCTGATCGGCTACACGACATGGGGCCCGATCGACCTTGTATCCGCAGGTACAGGCCAGTACGCTAAGAGATACGGATTTATCTATGTTGACAAACATGATGACGGCAGCGGAGACTTTAGCCGCAGCCGCAAGGATTCCTTCTACTGGTACAAGAAGGTCTGCGAGTCCAACGGCGAAATCATCGAGTAAGCTCATAAGAAAGCACTAAAAGGCTGCTGCGCTATAACGCAGAGCTGCCATGAAAGATAGCGGACGGTATTTGCATATGCCTGCTATATTTCATGACAGCACTACATAAGGCGCGGCAGCCTCTTTTTCGTTATTCAGTTCTTATGTTTTCCCTTTATGACCAGACCTATAATGACAGCCGTGACCAAAATTGCGCCGGCGACCATAAGTCCTATGAATATAGCTATCTCCCTCGTACACGACCAAAGGAGAATTCCGTCCGGACTAAAAAGATAGATGTCACTGTCAATGTCAAAGTGGATACCTGACACCAGACTTCCGTCTTCCTGCGCGTAATACCGACCTCCCCGGCCATCGATCCAGCCGGTCAAAAGCTCATGGTCACCATCCTCAGCAAAATAGTAATTCACTCCGTCGATATTGGCAATCCCCCTCGTCTTCACTGCGATCGGATCGCCTGAAAAGTAATACTTTTTATCATCTTCTGATACCCAGCCGGCACTTTGTCTGCCGTCCTCATCAAAGTGATATGTCTCGCCGTCGATGGTCTTCCAGCCGGTCGCCATTTTCCCGTTCTCGTCAAAATAGTATAGACCTTTATCATCTCCGGACCGCAGCGATTTCCATCCTTCCCGCACTGCGCCGTCCTTCTCAAAGTAATAGGTATCTCCATCGATATCCATCCAGCCGGTGACAATTTCTCCGTCATCCCTGCAGTAGTAGAGCCTGCCATCAACAAGGATCAGCCCTGTCTGTATCTTTCCGTCCTTGAACGCATAGCTCTTCCCGTCGATTTGGACTGTCTGACTTGCTCCTATTCCGTTCTTGTCAAAATAATACCGGGTGCCCTGATCCTCAACAAGGCCGGTCTGCATTATCCCATCCTGATCGAAATAGCGAAGACGGCCGCCTTCCTCCACGAGACCGCTTAGGCGCTTGCCTTCATCATCGAACATGGATACCTTCCCGTTCATATCGACAAGTCCTGTCACCATATACCCGAAGTTATTGAAATAGTACCAGTCTCCGTCGATCTCGGTAAGCCCTATATCGAGTTCACCGTTTTCGTCATAGTGAAGCTTTCCGTTCCTCGTATCGACCCATACATTGACACGGTCATAGGTGAGCTCAGGCATTTCCAAAACACCCGGATCAGAAGGATTGCCGGCTACTGCCTCCTTAATAAGCTCGAACCATCTCGAGGATGTACTCCGCTGATAATGCATTCCGTCCGGAGTGTCCATGACTTCCATAATATCATCATAGACATCCACATAGATCACATCGGCGGACAGCCCGTTTCTCATGATATCGTTCCAGGCAATAATATCAGCATTTGACACATCATTCCCCCGATAGATATCCTCGTTGATCGGACACACGGAAAAATAATAGGTCACAGCACCTCTTGCAGCCCAGTCCGCGGCTTTTGCATTTATGTAGGACACATAATCATACGCTGTCCCCGTGTAGCCTGCGTCGTTGACGCCCATCAGGATGACCACAGCGGAATTGCTGCCGATATAATCATCGACCTCCGGGACCGCGACATCGCGCATCCAGTACAATCCCTCACCGACTTTGTGAGCCCAGATACAGCCCTCATCTCCCACAGCGGCGTGCAGGTCTTCAGTCCTGGAATCGCCGATTATGACCATCTGCCGCTCATCCGCATATACTGTCCTGCCGCAAAGCAGCAGAGTTATTGCCGCAAGAATTAATAGTAACCTGTATTTTCTCAAAACCGCTCCTTTTTACTTGGTGGTCCGCCTCTTACATTGCTCTGATCCTGTAGATAAAGGTCATGCACTGCCCTCTCGTACAGGGGGCTGTGTCGCGGAAGGTTCCGTCCGAAAAGCCTTTTGTGACTCCGCAGCCTGCAGCCCACAGAACCGCCTTGCTGAAAGCCGGTGTGATCCGGTCGGCAAATGGACTCCGCGAAAGCCGGGGGCTGGGCTTTCCTAAATATCGCCAGATAAATGTGCATATCTGCCCGCGGGTACATGGTCTTTCTACTCCGAAAGAGCCGTCGGCATAACCTTTTGTGATTCCTTTCTGATACGCCCAAAGCACCGCCTTAAAATGGGAGTGCGACATCGCAATATCATTAAACGGTGACCTGCTTACCGATTTCGGGGCAGGCTTGCCCGCCAGGCACCACAGGAACGTGACCGCCTGACTTCTGGTGCAGGCGTCGTCGACGCCGAAAAGGTTAGTCCCCGGGTATCCGTTAGTGATGTTCCTCTGCACCGCCCAATAAATCGGATTATAAAACGGATGCGTCTTATCCGTCATATCGTCAAATCCGTTGACGAATCTCTTGATGAGATTAAAATACTTGATAGTTGAAGACTCCTTATAATGAAGACCGTCATAAGTCTCTATCCCGGTAAGCATATGGGGGTAAATATTGACGTACTTCACTCTGGAAGACAGGCCTGCCTTCATAGCCTTATTCCACGCTATTATATCCGCGTTTGATATATCTTTCGGCTTGTAAGCCGATTCGACGATCGGAGTTATAGAGAAATAATACGTGGCGGCACCTTTCTTCGCCCACTCAGCTGCTTTGCTGTTCAGATAATCACAATATTCATCCGTCACCCAGAGATCGGCGCAGTCGTTGACTCCCATCAGAATTACAACTGCAGTGTTTTTTCCGATTTTCTTCTCAATAGCGGGTATGCCGGTCTTCTTCATCCAGATGATGCCTTCTCCTACTTCGTAGGACCATATGCATCCGGAGTCACCGACTGTGAGGTGCATATCTTCGGTCCTGGAATCACCGACGATAATGAGCTTTCTCGTGTCCGCATGGACATTCTGTCCGAGGAGCAGAATGAAAAACATGGAAGTTAATAACAATAAGAATTTTTTGATCTTCATAGATTAATCCTTTTCAGATAAGCCCCTCAAAATTGCCGGTGACCTTAGCTGTCACCCGCTTCTTCAACAGATTCTCTAAGCTATCTCACCGGTTTCCACAGCTTACCCGGCAGAATAACTATACTCGAAAATGAGCGCGTCCGCCGCATGTTCCTTCTCATCCTCCCAGACAAGAGTACCGTCCTGAGGATTGAAAATGATTCTGCCCGTACCGTTGTCATATACAGCAGTTTCGGACCCAACGCTTCCATCTTCATTATAAACGTAATCCTTCTTCACGCAGTTTACGTATTCGACAGTAAATGTGTCAGCATTCAGTTCTCCGCTCATAGTCCAGACACTGACTTCGGAATCCTCTTTACTCCAGGTGACTTTAAATTTCGCGTCACTCTTGCCCGACGCGGATACTTCCATCTCTGCGCCGTCGGCGACATAGGGGCCGATAAAATTCATAGCGGGGTTCTGGAACTCATCATCAGAGCCCGCGTTACTCTCGTTCGAATCCGCCGCACCGGATGAATTCAAAGCTGCGGCGGCAGCTTCCGGTGTCTGGGCCGGAGGGCTCGCTTCGCCCACCTGATTATTGCTCCCGCATGCGGCCATCATAAGGACAACTAACGATACAAAAACAGCCTTGATCATCTTTTTCATAGTCTGTCACCTCCGAAGAAAATGTGTACTGCGATTCACCTGCCGGTATGCAAATGCATAGAGCCCCGCTCCTGCAGTCCGTCCACCGGTGGGCAGTTATTTCAGAATCTGCTCTTAAAGTCTCTCTCCGCTTCTCTCAGCATATCCTTCTTCTGTATATCCGCGCGTTTGTCGTAGAGCTTCTTGCCCTTGGCAAGACCGATTTCGACCTTCACCAGACTCCCTTTCAGATAGACAGAGAGAGGCATCAGCGTAAAGCCCTTCTCACGGATCTTCTCGCCGAGTTTCCTGATCTCGCTCTTATGCATGAGTAGTTTGCGTGTGCGAAGCGGATCCCTGTTGAAAATATTTCCCTTCTCATACGGTGAAATATGCATTCCAACGATCGAGATCTGTCCCTGTTTGATTTCGACATAAGCTTCCTTGATTGAGCAATGGCCCATACGTATCGACTTTACCTCGGTGCCCGCAAGCTCAATGCCGGCCTCATATTTTTCAAGTATAAAATAATCGTGATATGCCTTTTTATTGTTGGCTATCATTTTAATACTGTTTTTCTCTGCCATGATCTTTCCTCATAAGATAGATAATTATCCGGTCCCTGATCCATATCAAAGCTGATGGTCCGCAAAGTCAGGTCCGCGACCTTCATTATAACACGAACTGTATCACCAAGACGATACTCTTTTCCGGAAAGCCTGCCAACCATTGCCTGCTTGTTGTCATCGAAAATATAATAATCGTCGTCCATATCAGATGCCCTGACGAGACCTTCGACAGTGTTGGGAAGTTCCACGTAGATACCCCAGCTTGTCACAGACGAAATAATTCCCTCAAAGGATTCGCCTATATGCATGAGCATATACTGAGCCTTCTTGAGTTTGACTGTCTCCCTCTCCACTTCGGCAGCTCTCCTCTCTGTCATGGAGCTCTGGTCGGCAGCCTCATCGAGAATATCCTTGTAATGACGTTTTCGATCTTCAGTCATCCTTCCCCTGATACAGTCATGAATAATTCGATGGATCTGAAGATCAGGATACCTTCTGATCGGCGACGTAAAGTGGCAATAATACCGGGCCGCAAGTCCGAAGTGACCGTCACATGACGTAGAATACCTTGCCTGCTGCATGGAGCGAAGGATGATCCTGCTGATCATAGGCTCCGACGGCTGGCCTTTTATCGCGTTCAGAGTATTCTGTATCTCCTTCGGCGTGATTTTCTGCCTCGTTTTCTGTATGCCGACTCCCTGCTTTCTTACAAATGCCAGAACGTTCTCGATCTTCTCCGGATCGGGGTCACCGTGAACGCGGTAGACAAATGGGATCTCGGCGGAGTGGAAGTGCTCGGCTACAGTCTCATTTGCAGTAAGCATAAAGTCCTCAATGATCCTGGTTGCGCAGTTAGCTTCCTCTGCGACAATTTCGGTCGGAATCCCCTCCTCATCCAGTTTCACCTTGGCTTCCGGAAAGTCAAAGTCGATAGCACCGCGCCGCGTGCGCCGCGCCCGGATAAGAAGTGAGAGCTCAAGCATCTCCCGGAACATGGGAACGAACCTGCTGTACTTGTCCATGAGCGCCTGATCATGATCTTCAAGAATAGCCCGGACATCCGGATAAGTCATGCGCTCGTCGACCCTGATCACGCTCTCCACGATGCGATGGTCCTTTACCTTTCCATCCCTGTCCAGCGTCATGATGCAGGACAGCGCAAGGCGGTCACAACCTGCATTCAGCGAACATATACCGTTCGACAAGCGCTCCGGCAGCATAGGAATCACCCGGTCTGCAAGGTATACCGATGTTCCCCGGCGGAGAGCTTCACGATCCAGAGCGGAGTTTTCCTGCACATAGTTGGAAACGTCCGCGATGTGGACGCCGAGAATATAATTCTCTCCTTCTTTTGTAAGTGAAACTGCATCGTCCAGATCCTTGGCATCCGGTCCGTCGATGGTGACCATGGGCCATTCGCGAAGATCTTCTCTGCCGGCATAATCGCCCTCTATCACATGGTACGGTACCTTTTCTGCCTGGCCAAGCACGCGCTCTGGAAAAGCTATGGGCAGATCCATGGCCCTGGCTATTGAGAGAATATCAACACCTGCCTCGTCCTCATGTCCAAGGATCTCGGTTATAACACCCCTCGGGCTCTCCCACCTTGAGCCGTAGTCGGTGATTTTGCATACGACTTTATCTCCGTTTCTGGCGTCCTTTATCTTCTTCAGGTCAACTATAACGATCCTTGTGAATCCTGTATCGTCGGATATGACCCAGCCCTCAAAGCGCTTTCTCCGGAAAGTACCGACGACCTCTGTCACACCTCTTTCAACAACGCGGACGATTTTGCCCTCTCGGTTCTTTCTGCCGAGACCGCTGTTCAGTATGACCACCTCCACAGTATCCTTATTCACTGCATCGAGGGTGCGGTCCGACGCGATGAAAATGTCGTTTGAACCTGTGCCGGCTGCATCCGTCTCCTCGTTCGGAGTCACAAATCCGAAGCCTCTGGAATTCTGTCTGAAGACTCCGATGACTCTCGGCAGCTGCTTATCCGTATTTGTTTTCCGCGCGGATTTCGATTGTTCGGCACCGCTTCTCCTGCTTCCTATTTTCGCTGCCTTTATGCCGCTTTTCTTATGTCCTGCCTTCGATGCTGAAACCGCTCTCTCTGCCAGATATTTCTTAAATTCTTTCCTGTGTTTTCTTTTCATTCTTTTTATCCGTTCTAAATAATTTCATCCAACAGACAGATTTGCCGCTGAGACGAAAAAACCCCTGCATGTCTGCAGGGGCCATAGTTCACAAATGCCAATACATCTGTCAGTTGATGAATTTCATGACAAGAACAATAGAGAGGATAAAGAACAGAGCTACCATGATTTTAGTAGCTTTCTCGAGTCCGCCTTCCATAGAGCGGCCTTTATTCTGTCCCCAGTATGTGTCCGCCGCACCGGCGATCGCGCCAAGTCCGGCATCTTTGCCTTCCTGCATGAGTACAACTACTGTAAGACCGATACAGTCAATCACATAAATAATTGTAAGAACAATTCTTAAAATGTCCATACCACACCTCTTTAACATAAACTAAATGACATGATAACACATTAAAAAATGAAATACAACCACTAATTTCAGCAAATGCATCTCGCGGCAGTACGGCAATACGGCAGTACCAGTTCAGTCAGGCTGCAGCTAAGTTCCCAGACCCGGCGCAAACATCATCTTCATCGTAAATCGTCGGTCCTACCTTGCGAGCTTGCTAAATGCTTTGCACTTTGCGATCTCTCAGTCGGACCGACAATATTTTTCTCACGAAGATGGATGCTTTGCTGCCGGTAACGAACTGCAGGAACAGCCTGACTGAACTGTTACCTGCGTTACTGGAAGATATATACAGATAGTAAGTCAAGACCACCAGCTAAGCTGGTGGCTTGTTCTGCCCCTATAAGGGGCTGGTACCTGCTTGCGCCTGAGGGCGCACTGACGGT
>JBGUIK010000102.1:0-2696 GCA_045112915.1 Lachnospiraceae bacterium | reverse complement strand
CTCGCGCATCCGTTCATCTCGTTCGAGTAGAGTCATATATTCCCTCCTCCATTCTACATGTTCCCGCGCTGCCAGGACTTTCTGATGCAGTCTCTTTGTAAAATCAGAGTATGCTTTCTTATCTGATAAATATGATAAAAAAGCACCCATTTCATCTGAGACATCCGCTTTATCTCCTTCTGCAGACAAGATAATCTTGAAGATATCATCTTGAAATTCTACACAAGGATCCTCCACACAGACAGTCTTAAAACTGTATTTATGTAGTCCAGACCTGCAATAAGGGTTTTCTAAGCAAATAAATATAATATAGCTTTTCTTCAGTTCCTTATACTTGGCACCGCGTTCTATCAGATTCAGATCAATCATCGACTGGTAGTAGCGCATCCTCTTTGGAAGATCTTCATAAGTAGTCGTCTGCATCTCTATGTCATAAACTGTGGACTCATCATCTTCCATATAGACATCGAAACGGACACCCTTCCCGTCTGCTGTAATCTCAATCGGTTTTTGTGAATCAACTTGCAGTATTTCCCCGATCTTCCTCGACAAAATGAGTTCGGTAAGTTCCTTACACAGATTTTTATCACTCTGAAGGATCTTGCAAAACATAAAATCATCCGTGAAATCCAGTTCATCGTACTGCTTTCGTTTTTTTGCCTCGCTCATAATACCTCCTTCTGTATATCGCAGAGGAAGCAGTAATACCGAAGCTAAAAATCCAATGTGTTCTTTCCCACACCCCTGCGTACTTTGAGTTTCGGCAGGGATGTCTTCACACAATTACAACGATTACTTTTTCGAACTTACCTACTATATTATTATATCATTTAAAGGAAAATTCACAAGGCACTGCTGGCCAATTGCTTCATTTGGTCAGGTGCTGTACATAGAGAATCTCCCTGCCAATGTATTTTCAGAAAATATAGCATAAGGGAAAAGACTCGTCTATGGATTTTTACAATGTAAGTAAATTCCATAATATCCTACCATTTTTGCTATATAATCTTAAGGTGCGTCTGACCTCACAATCCGACAGTATGTCCATGCGAAAAACTATTTAGCCGAATTACCGCCGGAAGACCCCGGGCACAGGTTCAATTACCGTTTTATCCGCCCAGTCTACACAATCGTGCTTATAAAGCAAAGCACTGCGATTTTCTCAAAATTTCCGGATACCTACATCCATCGCTTTTCGCAAATGTCTGATTCGGGCCTTTCGATGAACCTGCTGCACACAGCTCTCCTCACACTCTCTGTCAAAAACTCCGGATGCAGCCTCACATGCTCATTTATGTCATTTTTATTTCTTCCGAGCAAATCCATATTAATCTTCAGTTCGCTCTTAAGAACCGTGACCTGATACTCTTTTCCCGCAGCAAGGATCCTTTTCTTGTATTCCTCGAAATCCTTATCCGACTTCACCTCCGGCGCCAACCTCACCTTCAGCTTCCGATCCTTTCTCGTGCAGAATTCCTCCGGAATATCGACCCGTATCTTCTTAATTATGCGTCCGGTCTTATTAATGAATACTAGCCTGAATTCCTTCTCATATTCCCATGGGTAATCCTTAACAAAATAATTGCCCTTATAGAACTCCTCCGCACTGGGAACATTAATGAATTTGCTCCAATATTTGACCCTGATCGTAAGCTTCTTATCAGCATCATCCTTAACTATAGACTTATCATCCGCGTAGAAGACCCATCCGAACTACAGGTCAAAATCTTTCCCGATCTTAAGTCTCTCTCCGGGAACGAAGCCCTTGTCAGGGTCTTCGACGAGTTCCGTCACATATTTGATGGACCTGATATAGTTCAACATAACACCTGACGTGAAACCGATGCTGGCTCCCCTGCCGACAATACCGCCGTAAAGATACCACATCGGTATCTTTTCCGTATCGCTGTTACAGAAGCATTGAACAAAGATATCCTCTTTCTCGGCACCGTGCAGGTCCGCCTCGCGCAGATCATTCATCCCGCTGATATTGTTGACCCAGAAGCAGCTGCCGCCAAGGATTTTGCAAATGGCCTCAACGTTCGTATACTGCCAAAACGTATATTTGGAAAAATCGCCGGCTTTCCCTGCCAGATCCGGTATATTCACGCCTTTCAGTTCATCCGGCATCAGTGTGGAATTGTTCTCGATTTCGCTGTACTTCATATCTCACCTAAATGCTGCTTCATGCAAATGTAATCTATGAAGCGTAGCAGCAGAGTACCACGTCCATAGGAGCCTCCGCACCGCATGGGCGTGGGTGAATGCCAGGACAAACTTATTGGTCCCTGATGTAGTCCCTGACCATCGTGAGGGAATTCTCACTGACCGTCGTGACGAAATAGCTGTCTGACCAGAAATACGGTTTCCAGTAGTATTTCCTTAGCACCGTTTCCCCGTATTCCTTCCTGGCGAACCGGGATGTCTTCGTTTTCACGATGTTCGCGAGGCTCCCCGGCGCAGTAAAGGGATCCGCCTCGTACAGGATGTGGACATGGTCGGGCTCTCCATTCATCTCAAGGATCACGAGCCCTTTCTCCGCGAATATATCGCGGATCGTGCCGTAGACGTTGTCCTTTACCCCTCCGGTCAGGACCGGGTGCCGGTACTTCGTCACCAGCACCATGTGGTACTGCAGGAGGAAACAGCTGTGGCGGTTCGTGTAGTAGGACTGGCCCTTCTTTTTATCGTACATA
>JBGUIK010000101.1:0-8935 GCA_045112915.1 Lachnospiraceae bacterium | reverse complement strand
TTGAGGGCAGTTGCTAGCTGTGAAATCAACTCTAATCCACTGAATGCAAGAAAGCTGGCTCTCAGTCATCTATGGTCAAAACGTCGCTTCATGACTGCCTAGGTGATTTTGAGGGCACTTGCTAGCTGTGAAATGACCTTTTATCGACTGAATGCTGGAATCTGATATAAGTAAACCATACGGTCACCAAACATCAAACTCAATAAAGGTGACTGCTTCTACACTGTAAATTCAGTAACGTGTTAAGCTGATTTAAGAAAAACGAGTCAGTAAGACTGCCTACGCGCTTTGATTTGACCCTTATGTAGCACTGCACATATGTGTTATTTTACAAGATTGACTGCCGACTTCTTGATCACAAGGTTTGAACCCGATAATTTACCGAAGGCAAAGCTAATAATAAGAAAAACCTGGTCGTTAAAGCCGGATTTTCATCGATTAGCGAAGGCTGCCACAACCTCTATTGCGACAGCCCCTTCCGCTCGCTCTGCTCGCTCCCTCCTTGTTCGATTCCCGCTAGACCAAAAAAGGGCTGCCGCACAGCGGCAACCCTTTTATGGACCTGGCGGGAATCGAACCCGCGTCCGAAAGCCTCTCCCTCGAAGCATCTCCCATCACAGCCACTCCTTTTACATTCCCTCATCCGGCCGGCGAGCAGCGTCCTTCCGGATTCAGTAGCTTCATAATACGCCTACAGACTCAAAGCTTTGCCTGCATCGTTTCCCGTAATAATGACGCCGGTTACCGAACGTACGGGTGCGCCCAGGCCGACGGCTGCGATTACGCAGCTACTGCAAACTCGTTGTCTGCGTTTAATTTTAAAAATCCGGTTTTATCGTGGTCCGGGCCACGGATGGCTTCCTCGACTTCAAAACCCCCGTCGAAACCAGTACAAGCCCTGGTTAATAAGAGTCTGAACTCATCTGCTATTAAACCACAAAACTCAGGTCAGGTCAATAAACCGCAGGTATAAATTTCAGATACCCGCATGATTGGCGGTAACTGTTCAGACCTGCAATGTTTTTCTCACGAAGATGGATGCTTTGTTGCCGGAAACGTAACACGAGAACAGCCAGTCTGAACTGTCTCAGGTAATCGATCACGCCCTTGCTATAAACAGCCCCGCTGCCTCAATCTCTTCCTTCAGCGCCTCACGCGTTTCCCTGCTCATATGCATCACATACACGTCGCAGTCATCGGCCTTCTTTATGAGGGCCTCGCCATCGAGCTCCCAGCAGACATGGGGTCTGTCAGGTCCGCTGAAATTGGACATATCACAGTAGAACTCGTCGCACGAGACCGGAATAAACGGATCCAGAGTTCTGGTGTCCCCGCTGTAAAGCACACGCAGATACCCGATTGACAGCAGGTACCCGTAGCACAGCCCTTCAAAATGTTCTCCCACATGCTCTGTCGGGATAGTGGAAATCAGCCATGACTTTTCCTCTCTGCACATTGCGTCAGCGGTGACAAATGTGACCATATCATCCGTCAGATTTCGATACTCAAAAAGCTCCTTTGCCATGTACACGAGAATCTTTTCCGGCGCGCAGATATGCAGGCTGTCGTTATAATCCGGGCACTTGTACCTAAGCCACTCCGCCAGAGTCGGGATTCCGCTCACATGGTCATTGTGCATGTGTGTGATCAGGACATATATGCGCTTCGGAACCTTTCGCTCTATCTCCCGCTTCGCGCGCATAAAATTTCTGGCATCGAGATCGATGAAGACCAGCGTCTCCTCATCCGGTCTGAAATACGCGTTGTTCGGGTGTCTCGAAAACGCATCGCCTGTTCCGAGAAAATGAAGTGCCTTCTTGAACTTCTTACTCATCTTTTTTTCTCCCCAAATATTGGTCCTGCCGCTCCTGCTCAGCATATCGGCATGACAAAAGTCTCTTCATACATATATTATAGCTAATTATTTAATTCTGCAATGGCTAGACTGGTCTACGCAACCAAGAAAGCCTCCCCCATGCGGTGCTGAGCCGCATTCTATGGAGAAGGTATTGCAGCTCTTCGGGCTTTACCGCGAGATTCGGTTTGGAAGATGTCAGCTGGCGTTGACCCGAATCCCGCGCCAGGTCTCTCGAGCGAGACTTGAAATATTGCGGCAGTCGACCTTACAAAATAACATACATATGCAGTGCCATGCGCGGGTGAAATCCTATGCCAAAGGCAGTCACTCTAACTCACTCTTAAATTAATCCGCTGACAGGCTACTTGAACATGAGGGTGAAGAAGCAGTCACCTTTATTGATTTTGATAATTGATGATGGTAATACTTGCTCATCTCAGGTTTGAACCAGCAGTAGTTTCGAGTTGATTTCATTGATCGCTAGTGCCCTCTATGCCACCCGGGCAGTCATGCAACCCCGTTCCAGTGAAGATGACTGCCCACCTGTTTTCCTGCTTTCAGTAGATTCGAGTTAATTTCATTGATTGCGACTGCCTCCTGACTCCCCATTTGCAACATCAGCCTCCAAGGAGTACAATATCGATTAATACATATTCAAGTCTCGCTCGCGAGACTTGGCACGGGATTCGGGTCAGCGCTAACTGACATAATTCCAAACCGAATGCCAGCCGAGGAGACACACATAATGAAAAAACTTAAAATATCTTACAACGCCCCGGTCGCCCTGACCTTCATTCTCATCTGCTTCGCCACGATGATCATCGGTTACCTGACCGGCGGCAGGAGCACGCAGCTCCTTTTCATGACCTATCACTCATCGCTCCTGAATCCGCTGACATACCTGAGACTCTTCACCCACGTGCTCGGACACGCCGGATGGTCCCACTTCATCGGCAACGCGTCCTATATCCTTCTGCTCGGCCCGATGCTCGAGGAGAAATACGGGTCAAAAACACTGATGGAGATCATCTGCATCACGGCCTTCGTGACCGGTCTTGTGAATTACGTCTTCTTCTGGAGTTCCGGGCTGTGCGGCGCGAGCGGAGTCGTATTTGCATTCATCGTCCTCGCCTCCTTCACCGGATTCAGGGAGGGCGAGATCCCGCTGACATTCATCCTTGTCGCCGTTATCTTCATTGGGCAGCAGATCTATGAAGGCATCGTGCTGTCTGACAACATTTCCAACACGGCCCACATTGTGGGCGGTCTGGTCGGCGGCGTCATCGGCTATCTGCTCAACAAGAAGAAAGCATGGTAAACAGCCGCAATTCAATACACGCTCGCAAGACTTGACACTGGCTTCGTGTCAGCTGACATAATTCCAAAACGTCTCCCTGAGTATCTCCGGAAGACTCAATGCAATCAGTGCCGCCAGTCAGGGCGGCAGAATGGAGTTATTATGAAACAATTCTTAGAAGATATGGCCCACGGCCCCCGAATCATCATCATCACCGGCCACTTCGGAAGCGGAAAGACCGAGGTCTCCGTTTCCCTGGCCTACGCTCTCGCCGCGATGCGTGACAAAGGGAATCCGAATATTAAGAACGTCGCGCTGTGCGACCTGGATGTCGAAAACCCGTATTTCCGCAGCCGCGAGCTCACAGAGACCATGGGCGAGGCGGGCATCCGCGTCTATTCCGACCCCTACCACGGGCAGAACGGCTCCGAGCTCCAGACCCTCGACCCGGCCATCCTTGCCCCGGTGCAGGATCCCGACTGCCACGTCATCATGGACACCGGCGGCAATAATACCGGCGCCATGATCCTGAACCAATTCAGAAAGCACTTCGGGGCTGACTATCGCATGCTGTATATTGCAAATAAAAACCGTCCCGGCACCGACACCCCCGAAAAAGTCCTTGCGGAGATCGAGGCAATCCAATACTCGACCGGCCTCGTCATGTCGGGCATCATCTCGAACAGCCACTTCATTCGAGAGACGACGGCTGAGGATGTGCTGGAGGGGGCTGCATTTGCAAATCACATCAGCGAGATGAGCGGACTCCCTGTTCTCTGCTCGACCTGCGGCGCGGAACTTGTCGATGAAGTCGAAAAGGCCGATCCAACGCTCGAGGTCTTCCCCGTCGGCATGTATATGCGGCAGACCTATCTCGACAAAAAAGTGTGACCGTCGGAGGACATACCATGATAAGACCTGAAATGGCACAGAAATTCATCGACCAGATTACTGACTACACAGAATACAGCAAGAAGTGATGGCGGGCAGTCATTTTGGTTAAATGCGGTGTTTCAAGACTGCCCGGTGACATGGAGGGCAGTAGCTTTCATTGAAATTAGCATAAATCTACTGAAAGCAAGAAAGCCGGCATTCAGTCGTCTTGGTCCAAAACGGCGGTTCAAGACTGCCCGGTTAAAATGAAGGGCAGTAGCTTTCATTGAAATTAGCATAAATCTACTGAAAGCAAAAAAGCCGGCATTCAGTCGTCTTGGTCCAAAACGACGTTTCAAGACTGCCCGGATAGCATGAAGGGCAGTAGATATCAATGAAAGCAGCTTTAAGCTACTGCTGGTTCAAATCTGGGATAAATAAGTTTTACCCTCACCAATTATCAAAATCAAGAAAGGTGACTGCCCCTGAGCATTTAAACTGAGGTTGCGTAAACAGCAGATTTTGCTAAAAGTGAGCTGAGGTGACTGCCTATGGTACATGATTCAACCCTTGTATGGCACTGCATATATCTGTTATTTTACAAGATCGACTGCCGGCTTTTGATTATAAGGGGTTTACATCGGATAATTTAACGAAGGCAGGGCCTAAATAGAAAATATCCGACCAGCTTTCACCAACTACAGAAGGCTGACGCAATCAGATGCGCTCATAGCACCTGTTGCGGCAGCCTTTTACTACGCTCTTCTGTCCATTGATCTTACACATGATTCTTGTCAGCTGACGTGTATGAGTCAAATTTTCTGTACATGCCCTCAATCCGCCTACAGTTAGTCCACGGTCGCAAGGCAGTGCATTTCTGCAATCAGCCTGCGGTCCGCTGGCAGCCAATCCACTGCAGCCAGGTCCTCCTTTGTCAGCCACCTTGCGGCCTCATGCTCCTGCAAATGAATCTCGCCATCCACAATGCGACACCAGAAACAGTCCATGGACAGGTGGAATTTCGGGTAGTCATATTCGATCGTGCTTATCTTCTCACCGACCTCGATGGTGACAGCAAGTTCCTCCCTGATTTCTCGGACAAGAGCTTCCTCCGGCGTCTCGCCGGGCTCGATCTTCCCGCCCGGAAACTCCCAGCCATCCTTGTACTCCCCGTAGCCGCGCTGGGTGGCGTAGATCCTGTCGCCGTCGCGGATGACCGCGGCGACAACACGCACTGTCGGTCTGTCCTCCTCAAATTGCTTCGCCGCTCCGATAGAACCTTCTTCAGCACACTTCTCGGGTCCGCAGACATCTTCCTCAAAATACTTCTCAGCTCCGCGAAAATCTTCCACAACATCGATGATCTGCGGAATCTTCTCATAGAAAGATTCGAGCGACTCTTTGCGGATAGCGACGACAGAGGCGCCGACATTTGCAGCTCCGCTGATTCCGGAGAGGGAGTCTTCAAATATGAGGATGTTTTCATCTGCACCTATCCGCCGCAGGGCTTCACGGAACATCATTTCTTTATTCTTATAGCTGTTGTCGTCGTAGACGATATGGTCCATGTCCAACCACCGGTCCAGGTGAAATGTTTCCACGAAGAACTCGATATTCTGAATAATGGACGCCGAGGCGATCACGCAGGGTATGCCGTGCTCCTTAAGATAGTCGAAAAGCTCCTCGGCGCCGGGGACAAGAGACGCGCCGCCGGGAACACTCCTCACGATCTCGCGGTAGAGGGCTTCCTTGCGGAGGGAATAGTATTCCAGCTGCTCGTCCGTGAGAGTGTCTCCGGAGATGTCGCGAAGGATTTCTATATTGGGATAGCCCGAATATTTGGACACAAGCTCATGTCCGTCCACATCCTGACCGCATACCTCTCGGGCAACTTTCCCCCAGGCTATGTCGTGGTATGGGTCGTCAAAGAGCAGGGTGCCGTTAAAATCAAAAATGACGCCGTTATAACGCATGGTGTTTCCTCCGAAAAATATTCAAATCTTACTTGCTAGATTTAGCGCTGGATTAGAGTCAGCGTCGGCTGACATAATCCAAAACAACCTGCACATCCTTGTCTGCAAGACAAGCTTTCGGCCTTCGTCCGCAAAAGCGTCGGCTCCAGTATAACGCAAATCTCAAATTACCAAAGATATGTTTCCAGCATAGCGCAAAGCTCCGAAAGCCCCGCCCTGTCTTCCTCCGTGAACCGGGAAAGAGACGGGCTGTCTATATCGAGAACGCCGACGACCTTGCCATCCCGGTGCAGCGGAACTACGATCTCCGAGCGCGAAGCGCTGTCGCAGGCGATATGACCCTCAAAAAGATGCACGTCGGGCACAAGCTGAACGGCATCCTTCGCTGCCGCGGTCCCGCAGACGCCCTTGCCAATGGCAATCTCCACACATGCAGGATTTCCCTGGAACGGACCGAGGACAAGTTTGTCCCCCTCGAGGAGATAGAATCCTGCCCAGTTGATGTCTTCGAGGGTGGTGAAAATGAGGGCGGAGACATTTGCAAGATTTGCCACAAGGTGCGGAACGCCCTGAATGAGCGCTTCAGCCTGCCCGATCAGTAGTTCATAATCTGTATTTTTCATAAATATACCCTTTCTATTTAAGCTGGTTCGACTGTGTCCGCATTCTCCATGCAAATGTTTTCGCTCCGGGACGCCAGCGAAATTGTCCAAATCCTTTTGTCTGCAAAAGTTCATAATTCTATTCTATTTCACCGGAAATCTTTCGTCAACGAGCGGTTACCTCAGTCGTCCGTATCACAGATTTATAAGCGTAACAGTTCAGACAGGCTGCTCATGGTTTTCAGGAGCCTGCTCAAACATCTCCCGCACTGAGATAAATATCTGTATTACATCAACTCGTTTTGATGTACAATAAATATATGCTTCAAGTGTGAAAAATCCACCGCTATAACCGGTGGATTGCAGCTTTGCGGTTGATGTCAAATCCCCGCTGAACATTACTGCAAGCTGCGGCACTCCGGTCCTGCAGCTTGCCCGCATGATGAAACTAAGAACAAATGTCAAGGAGGAAAACACATGAGAAAGATACTTTCAATGATCCTTATCCTGACTATGGGCGCAGCTCTCCTCGCAGGCTGCGGAGGCAGCTCGCAAGGCACAGGAACTGCAGGCGGTGCGGCCACAGCCAGCTCTGTTTCGGCAGCTGATCCCGCGGCTGATAATCCCGCAGCTCCGGAAGTGCCGGAAGGCTCATACGTCATCTATGTCCTGGATGAGGAAAGCGGCGATCCAATCGAGGATGCTGTCGTACAGTTCTGTTCGGATACGTTATGCCAGACGGGAAAAAGCGATGCGGCAGGCAAAGCCGTCTTTGAGTCAGATTCGGGCAACTACACGGCACATGTTCTAAAAGCTCCGGATGGATATGATGCAGGCTCGGAGGAATTCGACCTGACTCCCGAGGTGCACTCAGTTGAAATCAAACTGAAAAAGGCAGATGATACGGCAGCGGATGGGGATGAAGCGACCAATGAAGGGGCATCCTACACGAAAGCATCTGCTTCCTGGGATTTTCCAAAGACCGGGTTCACACTTACTCTTCCCGCTGACTTCAAGGATTGCAAGGGGCAGCTCATGGCCACAGATTATGGTGAAATAGATCTCGGATCCGGCGTAGTCTGGGCCTCTCTGGGCTATGTAGGCCGGACGGACGAAGAGCTAAAAAGCGCGGAGGAAGAAATAGAGAGTCTAGATTTCGAAGGTGACCCGGATGGAGCGGCGCAGAAACAGGCTGATATCTCTAATGAGTACTATTCAGTCGGCGTGATTCCATTCCTCTTTGTTGCAGGCCTGAAGGATGGCATAGAATTAGATGCCGCCATGGCACCTTATTTCAGTGAAGATGAAGTTGCCGCGACCGGCGAGCTCGGCAAGGCCGGTTCCTTCAGTTTTTACTACATCGCAATGAATCCGGATGCTGTGGCAGCATCCTACAAGGATGCGAATTCGGAAGAAATGCTCGCGGAGTATCGGTCTCTGACAGAAAGAGCGGATGAGATTGCCGCCGCAATCACCGTAAAAGAACCTGAATCCCCTGAAGTTCCGGTCGAGATTGGGGAGGTGCTCACATTTGAAACAACGGATCTGGACGGAAGTCCTGTAAAGAGCGAAGAGCTGTTCGCCGGTCATAAAGTAACCATGATCAACGTCTGGGGAACATGGTGCACTCACTGCATTATTGAGCTTCCGGATCTTGAGGAACTGAGCCATGAGCTTGAGGAAAAAGGCTGCCAGCTCGTCGGACTCTGCGACGACGCGCTGGGCGGGGACGAAGCAATCCTCACCGAAGCGAAAAGGATCCTTGAGGAAAACAACGTCACGTATACCAATATCGTGCAGACCGAAGATCTCCGGCAGACGCTTCAGCTCAGCGCTTTTCCGACCACCTATTTCGTGGACAGCGAGGGCAAGGTCCTGACGCTGCCTGTCGTGGGGCGGAACATTGACCAGTATCGCGCGAGAATTGAGGAGGCGCTTTCAATAGTCGGATGACGAACCTGAGACGGTTCTTATCGCATGAGAAGACGAGTCGGGGACGGTTCTTTTCGCGTGAAGTACAGGTTCAGACAAGCTGTTTTAACTGTCCGTTTTCGTCGTAAAGCATCCATCTTCGTGAGAAAAGCATTGCAGGTCCTTCCCTGTGAGATCAAAAAAGCTTTAGCTTTTTTAGCTCACAGAAAGGACCTGCGTTTTTCGATGAAGATGATGTTTACGACGGATTATGGAACTTCGCTACAGCTTGCCTGAACCGGCTCACGCGAAACCGTCCCCATCACGTGTTATTTCGCCCTGTACAGGAATGTCACGATCTGCCCTCTCGAGCAGTTCTCATTGATGCCGAATTTCCCTTTGAGCGGTCCCGATGTAAAGC
>JBGUIK010000100.1:0-10426 GCA_045112915.1 Lachnospiraceae bacterium | reverse complement strand
TCTTCCGATGCGAGTAATGCAGCGGGCAGCGAAGTGCCCGCTGCTTCTCATGTCCAGATGCTGGACTACAACAAAGACCTCACGCGGTCACAAGCGGATGACAACTACCGTACGACATATGAGATATTTGTATATTCATTCTGTGATTCCAACGGGGACGGGATCGGGGACCTTAATGGGATTCGTTCCAAACTGGATTACATAGAGGATCTGGGATTCGACGCAATATGGCTGACGCCTGTTCATCCGTCCTCAACGTATCACAAGTATGATGTCGATGACTATTACGCAATCGATCCGGCTTTCGGCACGATGGAGGACTATGAGGCCTTGCTTAACGAGTGCCATGAGCGGGGCATCCGCGTGTATATGGATCTTGTTCTCAATCATACGTCGGAAGACAATGCATGGTTTAAGGCAGCGTCGGATTATTTGCACGAACTGCCCTCCGGAGCAGAGCCGGATATTTCAGAGTGCAAATACTTTGATTACTATAACTTCAGCAGAGAGTCTTCCGGTGGCTATGCGCCGCTTGATGGCACTGACTGGTACTACGAGGCGAGGTTCTGGTCTGAAATGCCGGACCTGAACCTTTCGAGCGAGGCTGTGAGAGGAGAAATCCGTGATATTTTGGCTTTCTGGCTGGGGAAAGGTGTTGACGGTTTCCGGCTTGATGCGGTGACTTATTATATTTACGCAGATCCGGAAGCAAATGTCGAATTCCTGCGATTTCTCACGGAAGCCGGCCGCAGCATTCGTCCCGACTGTTATTTCGTAGGAGAGGCATGGACGGACCGGAATACGATCGCGCAGCTTTATGCCAGCGGAATAGATTCTCTGTTCGATTTCCCGTTCAGCGGCAACGAAGGATTCATCGCCAACATCATTAACGGCACTTACAAGGCGTCGGACTATGTGAAAGGAATGCTGCTGGCACAGGAAGCATACAGCAGCGCAAACCCGGACTATGTGGACGCGCCGTTCTACACGAATCATGATATGGGCAGGAGTGCGGGGTATTATGCCGCCGATGACGGTCCTGTCACGAAAATGGCCTATGCGATGAGCCTGTTCATGACCGGCAATTCATTTGTCTATTACGGCGAGGAGATCGGCATGAAGGGGGCCGGCAAAGATGAAAACAAGCGTGCGCCGATGTACTGGAGCGATGATCCGGATGACCCGGACATGTGCGCTGGACCGCCGGATATGGATGAATTTCCTATGAAGTTCCCTTCAGCCGCGGAGCAGATGAAGGACAATCTGTCACTTCTGACGTGGTTCCGGGAGGTCATTCGCGTGAGGAACGCATTTCCGGCAATCGCGAGGGGCACGACAGAGGGAGTGGATTCTCTCAGCGACGACAATGTGGCGGCGTTCATAAGGAGAGATCCGGAAAACGAAGATCTGCTTATCGTGATGAACCTTCGCGCGGATACGGCGGTGAAGGAGACGATGGGTGTCGTCTCCGCTGCTGACAGTTCGGACAGTACCGGTGCTGAAAGGTCTCTTACGCTGGCAGCGGTGCTGAACACCGGTGAGGAAGACATCACGTATGAGCAGGACGTGCTGACGCTGCCCGGCTACAGCATTGCGGTGTTTAACTTGGATGCGGTACTCCCGTCATGATGAAACGCAGCAGATATCCGCAGGAGGCATATCAGCTGGGAAGGAATTTGTGAAACATGAAGTCAAAGATGCGGCGGCCTTTTGCAGAAAACTGCAGAAGCCGCCGCTTAATATGAGAATTAAGAGCCTAAATCGGATGCTTAAATCTTTCTGGAGTCGTGCATCAAAGCAGCAAGATCAATACCGGCAGATTTCAACTTTTTCATGACCGCTGCCATATAAAGATCTGCATCCTGATAGGGACCGTGTTCACCGATTGCTATATCCAGAAAATCATTGTAGCCGGAATTTACATGGGTCTCCCAGTGTGTAATCTCACCATACTCGTTTGTCCTCACGAAACTGTATGCGAAAAAGTCCATGAATACTCCGTCTTTTTTCCGCTTTGCGCCAAAATGTGTCTTCCATGCGACGCCTTCCACCGATGGAAAAGATTCGAAATCAATCGGACCCCAGCCTTCGAATTCAACGGAATATGACAGTGCTTCCATCGTCGCCGAATCCTCTACAGAAATCGGATTTTCCTGAAGATCAATCATGCTGTTTCCGAAATAGGGGGACCAGTATTCTGCGTGCGGAGCAAACACCCAAACATCATAAACAGCACCATCTTTTACAGCTTTCTTATTATATGCCTGATAATAAGAGTCCGCTATTGCTTTGTTATTCGCTATGCGCTCTTCGTTGGTAAGTATCTTCTTCATCTTGTCATCATCCTCTCTGAATTCTATATATTAGTAAGTATGCCTGGCTCGAACCGCTTCGATAGTGGCTGAACTTCTGTATACACTATATAATGGAGAGGTTGTTATTACAATAAACAGTATTAAGCGCTTTTGTCTGAAAATCGACATTATTGGCAAAAGTGTCGAAAATTGTGAATGAACGAGAGCTGGAAGGCGTTGAATCAGTGATCCGACTTTAGTCCCGCTCCACACATGGTGATCAGGCAGTCAGGAGTTTTTCCATATACGCGGCAGTATTCCTTATAGGCTGCATAATTGCCTGCAGTTGTATGCTCACAGTAGATACCCTTGGAAGCCAGTTCCGCGCGGGCTTCTAAGATTTTATCTTCGGGCGCATGGATGAAACGGATTCCATACTTATTAACATACTCCAGAATTTCCTGATCCCTCATCGGCTTGCCGATCGCGATGCCTTCTGCAAGGGTGGGCTCCGGAGAAACCTCGGCTGCCCTGTCAAGACCTTCCTCGTATCCTTTCATCAGGGGATCGCATTTTTCACTCTGAAGGGCAATGACCTGCGGCATATGATCGATGCAGCCGCTTTCCAGAAGATGCTCCAGTGCATGCATCACGCCAAGAAACAGAGTACCGTTTCCTACCGGGACGATAATGTTCTCAGGGATCCGGTGAAGCTGTTCGTAGGTCTCATAGATATAGGTCTTGGTGCCTTCGTAGAAGAAGGGATTGTAGACATGATTTGCGTAATACACACCTTCAGTCTCTACTTTGGACCTGCAGACATCCGCACAGTGATCACGGCTTCCGGGAACGACATTTACTTTGGAGCCGTGGGCTTTGATCATGTCGATCTTTTTCGGGGAAGTTCCCTCGGGTACGAAGATCTCACATTCGATACCGGCTTTTCCGCAGTATGCTGCCACAGCGTTTCCGGCGTTGCCGCTGGAGTCCTGGACTACGCTGTTCACACCGATTGACTTGCAATGGGATACAAGCACA
This sequence comes from Lachnospiraceae bacterium, assembly GCA_045112915.1. Classification (GTDB taxonomy): domain Bacteria; phylum Bacillota; class Clostridia; order Lachnospirales; family Lachnospiraceae; genus Chordicoccus. Next base: position 7,094 of record JBGUIK010000100.1, on the reverse strand, counting down.
GCAGCCCCTCTGTCTTTAAAAGATAAGGTGGGCATGAAGTAGTCCATTTTCAGGAGGACGTCCTCATTAAAGCGGACGATCGGGGTCATTCCCTCTCCGAGGGAGATGTCCTTCCAGGAATCATCTTCCAATGCCATAAACTTGCGATATCTGAACAGACTCCACTCATCCCTGTCAATATCTTCCAGCGTAAATCTGGGCGGCTGGAAATCCAGTTTCCAAAGTCCGCCGCATTCGCACTTGGGGGCTCTTGTCGAAACGGGCACTATCTTTCCACACTTTGCACATCTGAAGTTCATGATTTCCTCCTTAAATGTTTCTCCGAGTGAATGTTAATCCCTTTGATGCAACTCTTGTGATATTGTCCGGTTGCTATGTCTTGATTATATGACCACTATATGATAATGTAAAATTTATAGATAATTATATCTTGCATAAGTATTAACTAATGTAACGGAGAGGGGAATTATGTTCGAATATGAGAGATATATCAGGACAATCCACGAGTGCGGGAGCTTTACCAAAGCAGCGGAAAAGCTGTATGTCACTCAGCCGGCGCTCAGCATGGTGGTGAGAAAGCTGGAAAATGAGCTTGGAAAAGAACTGTTCATCAGAACCAAAAAGAAAGTCATTTTGACAGAAGATGGACAGCGTTATCTTGATGCGGCCGATGAGGTCGCCGAAATTGAAAAGCGGTTTAAGGATAGCCTTACGGCACCGGACAGGAGCTACACGGGAGTGATTCGGGTAGGCGGCGCCGGGATCTGTGTAAACTATGTTATTCCCAAAATACTGAACGAGCTCAAGAGAAAGTATCCGAGATTAAAAATAGAAGTGGCGGAAGAATCTTTCTATACATTGAGGGAAATGCTGCTTGAGAAGAAACTCGACCTTGTCCTGGATTCCGAGTCATACCATGCAGATATCTCGCATGTAAGGCTGTTTCCCAATACGCTTCTTTATGCCGTGCCGAAAGCACTTTTATTAGACCTATCCCTTTTAAAAAAAGGGATGACGGCAGAAGACATATGTAAGGGAAGGCATATGGTGGAAAACGCCCCTGCTATATCAATGGAAGAAGTAGTGAATATCCCCTATTTATCCTTACAGCCGCAAAATGAATTGTACAGCAGGGTCGAGACGCTGTTTAGCTATTATGGACTGAGACCGGAAACGGCCATGCACTTCAACCAGCAGTTGACTTCTTATCGATATGCCGAGCAGGGCTTCGGGGCGGCTTTTGTCGGGGATACGCTTATTAAGGCGCAGCCCTCGGACAGACTTCTTTTTTATACATTTGATCACGAGATGCCGAAACGATGGATTTCCGTGGCTTATAAAACAGATGAATACCTGTCCAAAGGAAGCAGGATATTTATTGAGACAAGCAGATCAGTTTATCGTAAGATCATGAATAATGAGGAGGAAGATTGAATGAGGATTATTATCTCTCCGGCGAAGCAGATGCAGGTGGATACGGATTCTTTTACCTGCAAAGAGCTTCCGGCATTTATGGACAGGACAGAAGTCCTGATGAAATGGATCCAGAGGTTGTCTTATGAAGAACAGAAGAAGCTTTGGGGCTGTAACGACAAGATTGCCCGGCAGAACGCAGAGCGATTTGCGCATATGGATCTTCATCATAATCTGACGCCGGCTTTACTGGCTTATGATGGCATCCAATACACGTACATGGCTCCGGCTGTCTTTGAGGATGGCCAGTATGAGTATGTGCAGGAGCATCTGCGGATCCTATCCGGTTTCTATGGTGTGGTGAGACCGATGGATGGCGTTGTGCCATACCGGCTGGAAATGCAGGCGAAGGCTGCCGTAGACGGTCATAAGAACCTGTATGAGTTCTGGGGAGACAGCCTGTATCGGGAAGTGATCGGCGATTCTAAAATACTAACTGCGCACCGCAGCAGGATCATCATCAATCTGGCCTCGAAAGAGTACTCAAAATGCATTGAGAAATATCTGCAGCCGGATGACCGATATATCACTTGCGTCTTTGGTGAATTGGAAGGTGGTAAGGTTGTTCAGAAGGGTGTCTATGCCAAGATGGCCAGGGGTGAAATGGTACGCTTTATGGCAGGAATCCATGCAGAGACTCCGCTCCAGATGAAGGACTTCAACTGGAGCGGATATCGCTTCGATAAGGAAAGATCCACAGATACGGAATATGTATTTCTAAGAATTAAAATTCCGGGCCGACAAAATCAGTAAGGATCTTAAGAAACTGAGCTTCAAGTATATTTGATGCAGTTGCGATCTACTTGTACTGTACGTAAACGCATGGACGAGGAGTTGAAATTGAGCATTGGTTAATAAATTTTCTATATATTTAATAACTGCTCAATAGAAATTCTGCCTTCATTGAAGTATCTTATAAGTAGGATATATCCTTATTGGACAAAGAATACCCATCACCCACGAATGAGACGGAGGTGAATATAGATGCTTATTGGAGATGTGATCAGAAAATACAGGAAACAGGTCGGAATAACGCAGGAAGAGATGGCCAGGCGGCTGGGCGTAACTACACCGGCTGTGAACAAGTGGGAAAACAACAACACGCAGCCGGATATTGCATTGCTTGCTCCGATTGCGAGACTCCTTGGGATCACGACAGACACCTTCTTTCTTTCCGAGACGCTTTGTCACCCGAGGAAATCACGGCTTATGTTAAAAAGCTTGACGAGGATCTGGAGACGAGAGAGTATGCGGAAGTATTTGCCGAGGTAAAGAAGACTCTGGAAGAGTATCCGAACTGCGATCAGCTACTCTGGCAAGCCGCTGTGATCCTTGAGGCCAGAAGGAATATCAATCAGGTACCGGACAAAGAAAAGTATGATGACATAATCTACGGATGGCTTGAACGTTGCCTGCGGTCGGAGGACGGAAATATCCGGAAGGAAGCTGCTGGATCCCTATTCTATGCGTATTTGCAGAAGGAAGAATATGAGAAAGCACAGTCTTACCTTTCCTACCTTGCTGTGGACAGCCCGGAACGAAAACGCAAGGAGGCACTCATTTTCAGCAAGACAGGAAAGAAGGAGGAGGCTTATCGTGCATACGAAGAGCTGCTCTTTACCAACTATCAGTTCATCAGTTTGGTGCTGAATGACCTCCGGACTCTGTATATGAAAGATGAAGAACATGATATGGCATGGAAACTGGTGGATGTCCAGAATCAGGCAGCCCGGGTTTTTGAGATGGGCAAATACTATGAAGTCAGTACAGGACTGGATGTCGCTTCCTGGGAGAAGGATGTTCCTAAAACGGCAGAGATCATGCGGGAGATTCTTGAGACTTTGAATCATATCGGAGATTTCTCTCAATCGCGCCTGTATTAGCATATGAACTTCAAGGAAATAGATCCCGGTTTTGCAGACCGGTTACGAAAAAGTCTGATTGAGGGAATGAGAGATGAGTCATATTCTTATATGCAGGGCAATGAGCTCTGGGAAGAAATTTTGGAAAAAGGTCTTGACTCTCTCTTAGGTCAGAAGATACGCTGACATCAGGTTCGAATCAAACATCATAGAAGGAAGATTAAGTACAATATGGAAGAAACAAATGATCCGATAATTATAAAATCAGCAGAAACTGATGAAGAGTTGTGCGGGAGGGGATATGTGTACTGTACTTCATGGCAGGATGTTTATAGAGGTATTGTATGTGACAGATATCTTGATTCGATGACAGTAGAGGCTACAACTGCACGTGCCAGACAGTTCCCGGAAAATACTTTTATAGCCAAGGATAAAGAGAAAGTTGTAGGATTTGCAGTATTCGGTCCATCGAGAGACGTAGATTTGATGGATGCGGATATGCTATACTGACTATATACTAGCCATCATTTCCTACGAGAGAGGGGTGTACAGGATGAGGAATACATGGAAAAAGACATTGGCGGCTGGGTGTGCTGTAGCAATGCTCATGACAATGCATGGCATGTGTGTGTTGGCGAATGAGATAGTAGAGGAAGAACTTATCATCGCAGAGGCGGAAGCTCCGGAAGTGGAGGTAGACTCCGCTGATTCTTCGGATGAGAATGTGACAGAACTGGGGGAACAGATATTATTTGAGGAGTCTTCTCGCGAGCCTTTGGTCGGGACTTCAGTACAGAATTATCAGTTCAATGTCAGGTATGGGCAGACGGAGGCCAGAAGCATGCTTGCCATGATAAATGATTTCCGTACAGGATCCGACGCCTGGTATTGGAATTCGGATAATACAGAGAAAGTGGTATGCTCTGGACTTGAGGAACTGGTTTATGACTATGAACTTGAAAAAGTAGCCATGCAGCGTGCAGCAGAAATAGCGATTTCCTACAGTCATACGAGACCGAATGGGGAAAGCTCTATAACTACTTATAAAGAACAGGGATACTCTGTTACATGGGCGGGGGAGAACATCGCCGCCGGATATAATGATGCGCAGAGTATATTTGACGTCTGGCTTGAAGAAGCCAAGGATTACAACGACCAAGGACATAGGCGGAACATGCTGGGGCGCAGCTGGAACCGGATTGGCATAGGTCACGTTATATATAAGGACGCTCATTATTGGGTGCAGGAATTTACTATTGGCAGTGGGGATATCTCACCATCTCTTGCAAATGACACTGAAACTCCGGTTAATATCAGCATTTCAGATGACAGAATCGAGGGAATAACGCTGAGCGCTGAACCGGCAGCTATCACTGTGAATGAAAATGAATCCGCCGCACTACCTGATGTGGATTTTTCTCTGTCTGTGAAAGAACATTGGGGATACAAATGGAAAGGTGATCCTGAGCCGATTGTCGACTATACGTGGGCTGTAAATAATACATCGATTGCTTCTGTTTCCGACAGCAGCCTCACCGGCATATCAGCTGGAAGCACCTATCTGGCTACGATGATATATGGAAGGCAGCTGGAAGTCCCTATCACCGTGAACCATGTTCCTGTGACAGATAAGGCTGTGGCGGCAACGTGTACGAAGACGGGTCTTACGGAGGGCAGCCACTGCTCGGTCTGTGGCACGGTGATTAAAAAGCAGCAGAAGGTTGCCAAGAAAGCCCATACCGTTGTAAAGGATCCCGCAGTACCAGCGACATGTACGAAGACAGGTCTTACGGAGGGCAGCCACTGCTCGGTCTGTGGCAAAGTGATTACAGAACAGCAGACGGTGGAGGCGTTGGGACATGACTGGAAAGAGTGGGTAGTAACGAAAGAGGCGACTTATGAGAGTGCGGGCGAAAAGCAGCATGTGTGCCGCCGTAATTCTTCTCATATAGAGATCCAGCAGATACCGATTTTGACAAAGAGTGGCTTCTTAGATGTCCAAGACCCATCGCATCCCTATTATAAAGCTATTTACTGGGCTGCGAATGCCGGCATTACCAAGGGCTATTCTGACGGCACATTCGGCATCAACCGCTCCTGCACACGTGGAGAGATGATGATGTTCCTCTGGAAATATGCAGGAAAGCCGGAACCCAAAGCGGCATCAAAATCTCCGTTCACGGATGTTTCGAAAACACATGCCTTCTATAAGGCAATCCTCTGGGGCTATCAGAACGGCATTACCAAGGGCTATTCTGACGGCACATTCGGCATCAACCGCAACGTGAGTCGAGGCGAGGCCATGATGTTCCTTTGGAAGCTTAAGGGCAAGCCGGCACCGACGGCAGTTTCCAAGTCTCCGTTCAAGGACGTGCCGACGAACCATGCCTTCTACAAAGTCATTCTCTGGGGTTCACAGAAAGGCATTACGAAAGGATACACCTCTGGTCCTAATAAGGGAAACTTCGGTATCAACGACAACTGCACAAGAGGACAGATTGTCACTTTCCTTTACAGAGCAAATAACTAATAGTATCAACAGTAATTATTCGGCCTGCAGGATTTTTCCTGTGGGCTTTTTTGTGGCTTAAGAAAATAGAGGATTTGGAAAAACACGTTAATGCAGATGACGTTGTTTCCTATATATGGTATGTGGTAAAATACAGATAACAGGATAGTGTGCAATACTGAGGGAAGAAAATGCCGTGTAGTATAAAAAAAGATCCACCACAGCATTCAAACCGTAGATCCGAGCTCATCACTTCAAGTGGTGGGTTGCTTTTTTTTATGATAAAATAAAAGCACAATCTGCTCGTGAAATGCATAATAACACCAAAACCGACTGATTGTTTTATGTCAACAGTAGTAAGACGACCCCGTTTTTACTACGATTTTACTACTGTTGCCTGCCGTGATTTGCCCCGTTTTGCAGTTTTGAACATTTTTCATGGATAGTAAGTATAAAGAGAAATAGTGCGCATATTGCGGCAAATCGCGTCCTTATGCGCCTTGAAAGAAAGGATTTTTGAGATGATTCGCATCCTTTTTATCTGCCACGGCAGGATTTACCGGGCATGATGAAAAGTCTCAAATCGTCTTATAAGTCCCGAAAATAAGCGTTTTTTGTGTTTCACTCTCATTTTTACCAAAGATTTACCAATATTTCTGGAGAGTCAGACTTGCGAAAATAGGATACCAGAATGAGGAGACAATCAAAATGAGAGATTTATTGACTTGTGAATTTAATATCGATACTGCCTGCGTGGAGCTTTGCTTCGCTGATAGCAGCATGATTTCAATAGACTGCACTGCAGTTGAAAACGAGGTTGCAGACAATATGTATCAGCGGTCAGAGCTGGACTGGCTGATTTACAACGATCCGGCAGCCTATGCAGACTTAATCCTCAACGGTGACCCGGAAACATACTTGAAAACCGTTACGGAATATAAAACTTTGGATTGATTGCCAGAGATAACGCAAGCCGCCTGTGCGGGCATGAGAAATGCTCGTACAGGCGGCTTTTTAGGTAAGTATCTGTTTTTAAATGATAATTTTTATTGCTTGACCGATTCGGTTATTGGTGCTATACTCTAAATAACCGAAACGGTTAATATGTAAAAAGGAGGAAATGAATTGGACAAATTTTTGGCCCTGACCGAAGAAAAGAGATTGACCATTCTCAATGCGGCGCTCCAGTGCTTCGGCAAGTTTGGTTATGAAAAAGCCTCAATCAATGATATTGCGGTAGCCGCACACAT
>JBGUIK010000099.1:0-6291 GCA_045112915.1 Lachnospiraceae bacterium | reverse complement strand
CTTGGTAATGCCTTCTTTCACCGCCCAGTAGATAGGCTTGTAGAAGGGGTGTGAGGGATCCTGAACATCGGAGAATCCGGAAACCGGTGCCGGCGTCGGGGTCGGGGTCGGCGCTATGCTCGTGTACTCCGCGTCAAGAGTTATTGTAATTTTCCAGTTATGATAATATTCGCCATCAATGATTAAATAGTGGTCGTAATAATCGCCTGCATCATCGAAGACATCGTCAAAGTAAGTATATGTCCGACCGTCTGACACCTCTGTGGTCTCAGGACCCCTAACACTTTCACTTACGTCCTCAATAGTATATCCATATCCCTCTACCCGTTTCTGAGCTTCTTTTAGCATATCCTCTTTCGCTTTTTCGATCTTCGCGTTCACTTCCTCGTTATATGGATTTTCGAAAGAAGATGCCATTGTCTCGTCGAGTACAGGTACGAATAGCTGAGAGCCTGTACGTTTATCGGCAATACAGAGCATGGCAACAATTTTTGTTGTACTATTGTCAACACTGTTATTTATCGTAGTCGCGGTGGTGCTGCGCCACTTCGCAGTGACCGTCGTATCCGAGTTGACCGTAATGACATCGCCCGGATTCATAAGCTTGTCACCCACTGACCATTTATAGAATGTCCGCTCAGAGTTGTCATGTGCAAATGTACACTCCGGAAGCTCATACTTCTCTCCCGCAGCCACCGTCACCGGTGCCATGCTGCCCTTTCCGGTGCCCGGATTGAAACTGACCGTGCAGGTTCCTTCTTCTATTGCTTCAAATACAGCGCACACGTAGCGAAGCGGCTCATAGTCTCCGTCTATGACCGTCTCGCCTGGCTTGTAGGTGAAGCTCGTCTCGGTAGAGATGACTTCTCCCTCGTAGGGTTTTCCCTCACCCGGTCCCCATTCGATATTCACATGATACCAGCCCACAAATTTATAGCCATCATCCGGCTGTGCGTAGACCGTGCACTCATCGCCCTTGTAGAACTGGAGGATCTCGCCGTAGACGAAATCCGTGCCGTCTTTTTCAACTATCTCTTCAGGCCAGACATCCCAGCTCGGCTTGTATTTGACGGCTACCTTGCCGCCCATAACGGTAGAATTGCCGGCGCGGCCGTCGGTGTTGCCGACCCACATTTGCACCTGATCACCGTAATGGGCACTGGGATCCTTCTCAAATACGGCGCAGAGATAGGGTCTTGCAAGAGGAATCGGGGCTGTAAACCGGTAATGATAAGCCGTCTCCAGAGGTTCCCCCTTGTAGATCTTCTCACCCGGCGCAGAATCCGGCTCTCCCTGATACCAGCCCGCGAAGCGATAGCCGTCTTTGGGTTCTCCCCGGAGAGATACTTCTTCGCCTTTGCTGACAAAGTTGTTGGATGAGCTCGTCCTCTGGCCATCCCTCTCATTGCCCTCATAAAACATCCAGTAGCTGCCGCCGAGGTTCCTATTTCCCTCGGTGTCCGAGATCAGCACACCGAAGAACGTGTCCTCTGCGGCTTCCACGGGGATTGCAGCCTGCGGCACGAGGCCGAGGATCAGTCCCAGGATCAGAAGCATTGCCCACATCTTACGTTTCATTCAACTCACCTTCCTCTCGTTTTTTATGCCGGTCCTGCGGCATTGCATAATAATACAATTTAACACTAGTCCAAAGATCGGTGCTGTTTCAAGTAAGGTTCCGGGAGGGCGGGGGTGATTTCAGGGTAAGGTTTGGGTAGGGGTGGGGTATGACGAACCGATCCCGATTCGTGACCCTATTGCTGAGGGTGGAGGCAGTCATTTTTGGTCACTTCGGCGCTCTTCGACTGACCGGGTGGTATGGTGGGCAGTAGCTTTCCCTGAAATCATCTTTATTCTACTGAAAGCAGGAATGACGGCCGGCAGTCATCTTTGGTCACTTCGACGTTCATCGACTGACCGGGTGGTATAGAAGGCAGTGGCTTTTATTGAAATCATCTTTATTCTACTGAAAGCGGGAATTGAGGGCCGGCAGTCTTCTTTGGTCTGTTCGGCGCTCATCGACTGCACGGGTGGTATAGAAAGCAGTAGCTTCTATTAAAACCACCTTTTATCTACTGCCGGCAAAAACCTGAAATAAGAGAGTCATACCGTCGCCTAGTACCAAAATCTGCAAATGCGACTGCTTATAGGCTGCAACATTTAGTAGCGTCAACAGTAGAACTAGCTAAAAGTGAGCTGGAGTGACTGCCTGCGGCAGATGATTTTACCCTCATATGGCACTGCATATATATGTTATTTTGAAAAATCGACTGCCAGCTTAAATTTAAACCCCTCCCTGTGTCCTTGACACGGGGAGGGGGCAAATTGGGGTCAGCCGATTTCATTATTCAAGTCTCGCTCGCGAAACTTGACGCGGGATTCGGGTCAGCGTTAGCTGACATCTTCCAAACCGAATCCCTGCGGTCTTCGCTCCGCTACGGTCGGCGCAAATCAGGGCAGAAATAGAAAAATCCGGCCGCCAAAGCCGGATTTTCACTAATAAGCGCGGGCTGCCGCATCTATTGCGACAGCCCTTTTCGTCACCCCGTTACCAGCGGCAGCACATATTTCACCGACTGGCTGCATAGGTAGAAATGAGCTTCAGCCGATTAGGACATCCCGTCTTCTGAAGCAGGTTATGGATATGATATTTCACTGTACCGTCAGAGATGCACAGCTCATCCGCGATCTCCTGGTTCGTTTTCTCCTCCAGCAGAAAGCGGAGCACCTCCCGTTCCCTCGCGGAGAGGTTATAACTCTCAGAGAACTGGATGAAAATCTCCTGCTCGCTCTTCTGCTTTTGGGGCACCGGAAAATACAAGACCCGGTAAACGTGGAGAAACAAAAGCATCGACGCCACAAAGAGCAAGGCCGCTGTCCCGACCAGAATCAGAAAATGCCCGGACAGTGCAAGGGACAGAACTTCTCCGGCAGCATCGCCGATGCGGCCGGTCAAAAGTCCGAATCCGCACAGAGGTATAAGTGAGAAATCCCGCGAGATATCAGAAAATAGAATAATGCGGTAAACCGTATAAAAGCCGGACGCAAAATAGCTGAGCGCCCAGAAGAAATTACTGGAGACCGGCTCGTCATGCGCGGCCAGAATAAAAAACGGGATTACAAGAGCGATCACGGCGCAGACGGCGCCGTAGCGGCGGTTCTTGTCATTGGCATACCCGGCAATCAGAAGGCCTGCCGCATAGAACAGGCGGGAAAACTCCACGCTGATACCGTTCCTGATATCGGCCGAGGGAAAGCTGAAACCGCAGCTGTTCACCACACTGAGCAGCAAAACAAGGGCACCGGCAAGAAGAAGGAACTGCCGCTGCGTGATATCCTGGGGCAGCTCATACTTTGGCGAAGGTTTCGAATCCGATGAAGATTCCCGATTTGACTGCCAGGTCGACACAGGAACAGCTTCCGCAGAATCACCACCCGAACGAGCTCCCTCTGACAGCCGCATCTTCTTGGGAACATTCTCCGCAGAACCGCCCTCCGAAAGACTCCCATCCGAAAAATAAGCACCTTTCGGAATCATCCTCATCCGAATCACAACTACCGCCACAGCAGTAAGCATCACGCAGATGACCATCACAAATTTCGCGCTATACACCAATTCCCGCCCCGGAAGAGACAGGAGCCACGAAGCGAAAATCGCCGCGCTGTATCCCGCGCCGAGCGTCAGGGCAGAAACGGACGCATCCGGCGTGCCCGCCAGCCGGTACAGGTAGTAACCCGCGATCCAACCGCACAGCAGGTTCAAAATGCAGCCAAAAGCAAGTATCAAAGCAAACGATTCGCACAAAACAGATGGAACAAGAAAAATCATGTGAAGACCGAGCGCGGCATAGACAGATATTTGTACCAGATCCGGACGGCGATGCAGGAGCAGCGCAAAGAGACCGATTCCGACCGCCTGCATAAGATATGCCGCGATCAGCGTCACCGCGTCGGCAATCGGCGCCTCCGCAAGCTCCACGACGCGGTATGTCCATGCCAGATAAGCCGTTGATGTCAGCAGAAAACAGATGCCTGTGACCGCGGCGCTCTGCAAATGTAATTTGTTTGCACTCTTTTCCATATACTCTGGTTCTCCGTATTCCTCATTCATCCCGGAACCTTTTAAGCATGCTCTTTTCCTTTACAGTAAGATTCGATGTGTCTCCGTTCAGATTTTCCAGATACTCAAAGCTCTTCGCTTCCCGCAGCGCCTCGGCGCACCGCTCATAAAAATACCGTGGGTCAATCTTACCGCCCTTCAGCCGGTCCTTGTCGAATTTTGCGGTCGCTATCGTGCTCTGCAGTCTTCTTATAACACCCCGGGAATACAGATAGAAAGTTGCGTTAAGCCCGGCGACCGGGGCCAGAAACCCGAATACATTGCCGAAGCTCCACATAAGAAGCCCTCCGAGCAGGACAGAAATGACCGCACACGCGATGCGGTACTTGCCGATTTTTTGGCTCGTGAGCTCCGCCTCCGCTATCACCTTGTCGAGGTAATCCATAGATTTTACATAGGCCGATTCCGGGTCGATCCTCACATTTTCATTCTCATTCATAGTCATCATCCTTTTTCTGCAAATGAATCCCGCCCGCAGCCTGCGAGGCATTTGTTCGCAGCGCTCCCAAGAGCGCTACTCGTATATTATGCCGGCGGCGATTCAGAGGCGCTACGAAAATATTCTACCATAAAAGAGTCCTGTCGTGTCTACAATCTCGCATGCACCGCCCAGAAGACACCGAGAAACTTCGACCACATTCAAGTCTCGCTCGCGAGACTTGGCGCGGGATTCGGGTCAGCGCTAGCTGACATAATTCCCGACCGAATCCCTGCGCATTCTCGCGGAGCGTTTATCTCAGTGGGGACTTCCCCCACTGAGATAAAAAAATCCAGCCGACGGCTGGATTTTTCTATCAGGGTTCTTATCCCCTGTTATACGTGCTGTAATTGCATTCTCGAGCAGAGCTCCTCCGGTTCCTTCGGGTCCTGGCCATACTTGTTCGTACGCGCCTCACTGTCCTTTACACACCAGATGAAGAAAATGATCTGGCCGACAACCGGGATGAGAGAGATGAGGTAGAACCATCCGCTTTTACCGATGTCATGAAGTCTTCTCACAGAGACTGCAAGCTTCGGGAGAATAAAAATCAGGTTTACTGCAATAAATGCAAGGCTGATCTCTGCACCGTGAATCTCTACTGTAAGCGGAATGATCGTGCTGAAGATTACTGTTGAGAGAGCTTCAATTATCATAGTGAAGAGAATGAACTTCCAATACTCACTTCTTCTTGCGCGGCCACTGAAATCTGCATACTTTCTGAAACATGTTGTGATAGCACTTGTAAATGTCATTTCTTTTTTCTCCTTTTATATACGAATTATTATTTAGATTTTTTATTTGTCTTTCTTTATTTCTTTCGGGCTTCCTTGCCCCGTACATCTATATATACGAGAGACTTTGGGAGAGGGCTAATATTTTTGCCAAAGTTAATTCGAGTTAATTCGAGGTAATTAGACCTGAATTCACACTGCATTTGCCAAAGGAAATCCGAAGTTGGAAAGAAATCCGGGTTCTTTCCAAGAACCGATAATATTGAAATGGCAAATGGTAAGATCTTATGGAATTTGTCTGATAAATGGCAGAATATTACGGAATTTGCAAAAATCCATGGACATATGACAGGAAATATGCTATCTTGCCAGAACCGAAGTGGCGGGGATGTTAGCTGATACGACAGGTACGATTGCCCTGGATGAGATGTTGAGCCTAACGTAATTTCCTGTTAATATGTAATACAGATCAGTCAGTCATTATGTACGGTGGAAGTCGTGCATGTAGCTCTATACCGGAACAAGTAATGTTCCTGAAAACGAAAGACAGCATCCCTGCCGGATTAGTATGCAGGGATGCAGGTAGAAAAGCTGTGGATTTTTCCAGTACGATCGTCTGACCGCCTCCCTGCAGAACAAGAAAAGGAGGCGCCATGAGCGAAAACGGAAAAACAAAACGTTATGAGGAGCTGAGCTTTACGGATGATTTCATGTTCTGCAAGATCCTGCAGAACGATCCGGATCTGTGCAGGGAGCTGACTGAACTCATTCTTTCGCGGAAGATCGGGAGGATCGTGTCCATCGACCGCCAGAAGGCCATTGAGATAACTGCAGACGGCAAGGGCGTCCGGTTCGATGTGTATATGGAGGACGATGAATCTACGGTATACGACATCGAGATGCAGACTACAGTGGCAGAAGATCTACCGAAAAGGATGCGCTATTATCAGGGAATGATC
>JBGUIK010000098.1:0-8256 GCA_045112915.1 Lachnospiraceae bacterium | reverse complement strand
GGCTGCAAAGCATACATCTTCGTGAGAAAAACATTGCAGGTCCGACTGAGAGATCGAAACATGCTTTGCATGTTTCAAGCTCGCAAGGCAGGACCTGCGTTTTTCGATGAAGATGATGTTTGCGGCCGGGCTATAGACCTTGGCTGCAGCCTTCCTGAACTGGAATTATACTACAACCGTTATCAGCCGTTCTGAAGAGCGCCCATGAAAGACGGAATCAGCTGCTTCTTGCGGGATACGACCTTGGGTAGATAAGCGATGTCGCTTGCGTCAACCTTTGCGCCGAAGCCTTCCATGACCAGTTCCGGAGCTTCCTTGCCGTAGCACAGAAGGCGTGTATCCTCGTCGAGGATATTGGTCAGCATGAAGAATACCATGCTCATGCCGCTCTTCGAAGCCTCGATCTCAAGCTGCGGACGAAGCTTGTCGGCGATCTCCATAAGCTCGTCTGTATCCATGGAGCTGATCTGACCGACACCGAATGTTGTATCGCCAAAGACGAACTTCTTGAAATCCTGATGAAGGATCTCGTCCGGAGTCTTGTTTCCGAGGGCGCTGCCCGCGCGGAACATTGCCTTCGCGTAGTCATTGATATTCACGCCGGCGATCTTGGCCAGAGCAAGACCTGCAACCTGATCTCTCGGTGTGCATGTCGGCGATCTGAAGAGCAGTGTGTCGGAGACGATTGCGGACATCATGAGGCCTGCGATATGCGGCGGGATCTCAATACCGAGTTCATGGAACATCGAGTACAGGATCGTGCATGTACAGCCGACCGGCTCTCCGCGGAAATAGATCGGGTTGATCGTCTCGACCGTACCGACTCTGTGGTGATCAACGATCTCAAGGATCTCAGCCTCATCAAGGTTATCCACAGCCTGGGACTTCTCAGTGTGGTCTACAAGAATGATCTTCTTTTTCTTGGCATCGAGAAGATTTGCGGAACCGATCATGCCGAGATACTGACCTTTCCTGTTGAGGACAGGATAAGAGCGATGGCGAAGCTTGCCCATTGTCTCTCTGATATCATCCAGGAAATCATCAATGTGGAATGTAACAAGGCTGTCCTTGCGCATTAGGAACTTGGCCGGAACTGCCTGATTGATCAGTCGGGAGACAGTGTAGGTATCAAATCTTGTGACGATGACCACGCAGCCCTTCTCCTCGGCAACTTTTTTGACTTCATCCGAAACACTGTCGCAGAGGCACAGAACAATACAGCTTGCTCCGTTCTCAATCGCGCAGAGCTGAGTGTCCTCGCGGTCACTCAGGATAACCAGATCCTTCGGTTCCATATATTTTGCGAAATTCTCGGGCTGAGCGGCACCTACGATAACGCGGCCTTCTGTAAAGAAGCTCTGCTCGTCGCCGACAACTACATGTCCGTTTACAGTCTCGGCAATATCGAAATACTTGCTCTTTGCCTCAGACATCAGGGTCTTCGTGTAAGCATCCATGAAGAAATTCGTGATATCGCTGACAGCGAGCATACCTTCAAGCTCATTGTCCGAGTTCATGATCGGCAGTGAAGAGACACCGCTCTCCTGCATGTACTCCCACGCAATACGGATCGTAATATCATCCGGAGCACCCTCTGTCTCATCAATGATCAGGTCTCTGACCTGCTGTCCGACGTTCGGCATGTACTTCGGTGCATCAACTCCGAAATACTTCAGTACGAACTCAGTCTCTTCGTTGAGCTGGCCCGCACGTCTTGCCTCGTAGCGGGTCGTCTTCTCCGACTGATTTCTCAGATATGCGAGGGACAAAGCCGAACATATTGAGTCTGTATCGGGGTTTTTGTGACCAACAATAAAAATATTATCTTCGCCTGACATAACTCCTCCTTATGATTTATTTCGGAAAGCCTTCTTTCCCATTCTTAACCCTTTATATGTGAATCCCCTAAAGCGCCGAGAATCAGAGTTTCCTTCTCCGCCCTTGTCAGGTGTTTCACCGCGAATTCTCTGGACATTGCCTCCTCTTTGGATGCAAATGTCTCAACATACACACATCTCACCGGTCCCCGGCCCTTCGTGTACTTTGCCCCTCTGCCGGAATTATGCGCTTTCAGTCTCTCCTGCAAATGGTTCGTCCATCCCGTATAGAGACTCCCATCCCTGCACTGCAGGATATAAACACAGCACACACCGCTATCCGGGCTATGTGTTATTTCTTTAAACTGTTCCATTACTACCGTAAACTGCTGCCCTTATGACTTCCGCTCCGGCTTTACCGTTCGCATCCTACCGGAATACCGCGCCTCCGTTAACCGGCAAAAGCCGTAAGTCAGAGAATAATCTCCATCTCCTTCTTCAGCATCTGCATCCCCTGCTTTTCATAAAATCTCATTGCGGACGGATTACATGCCCAGACGTTCAGAGTAAGATGATAGCAGCCGATATCCTTAGCATAATCTTTTATGAAATTATAAATGATCTGACCGGTCCCCATTCTTCTTATATTCTGGTCGACACAGAGATCATCAATATACAGCGTCTTGATCGGCTGGAGATTCGAGCCTTCCTTCACCTCTGTCACGACACAAAAGCCATAGCCGTATACATACTCATCATCGTCGACTGCCACAAAAATCGGTCTGGTGTCGTCATCTATGAGAAGAGAAAGCTGTCCGTCAGTATACTTTCTCTGATCGGCAATAAAAATATCCGGTCTTCCGTCCGCATGTACATTATTGACCTGCAGCAGAAGGTCGAGTATCCTGGGTTCATCCCTGTGCTGTGCCCTGCGGACTCTTAATTTCATACCGTGCTCCTGTCAAAAGTTTGTCGAAAATTCCCATAAATACAAAGAAAAATACCTGTCCTTTGTACATTATAATCCAAACCACGTCTCATTACTACATAAGATTATAGCTTTATAATCAATTTTTAGTGATTTTCATCCTTGTTTCTGATTAAATACGAGAAGCATTCTCTTTCTAATTTGTGCTAAAAACAGGTAAAAATAAGTGTCAATAGCACAAAATCCACAAAAACACATTTCATAATTTGACAAATCGGATATTTGGATTTATAATTGCCACCGTTGACAAAAGCGCAGGTACAATTAAAAGCGCCATGTACAACAATAGAAAAAAATACGACAATTACGCACATCGGATGTGCATCAATCTCGAGGAGGAAAAGATAATTATGGCAAGAAAAGCTGCTGCTGCAACAACAAACAAGGCTGCTGAGACAGCTACAAAGAAAGTAACTGAGACAAAGACCGCTGCCGCTAAGAAAGCTGCCGCAACAAAGGCTGCTGCTGAGAAGGCTGTCGCTGAAGTCGAGAAGGAAGTAGAAAAGGTCGCTGCCGAGACAAAGGCCGCTGCTGAGAAAGTCGCCAAGAAGGCAACAACAAGAAAGACAGCCCCGAAGGCTACTGTCAATGTAGAAGCCGCCGGCAGACAGTTCGATATCACAGCGATCGCTGACAAGGCTGTTGCAGCTTACAAGGCAATGAACGAGAAGGCTGCCGTCAAGACTGTTGATGTATATGTCAAGCCGGAAGAAGGCGTTGCATACTATGTCATCAACGGCGAAGGCTCCGCAGACTTCAAGGTAGAGCTTTAATCTCTGACGCGGATTTATCGTGACGTGAGTCTACGATGAATGCGCAAAAAGAGACTCGTCACTGAGACGGGTCGTATCGACTCTCCGGACTTTGTGTCCTTATATTGTATCCAAGCGCAGAGGAGGCTGCCGCACATTGATTGCGGCAGCCTCCTCTTTTCGTGCTGCAAGCCCGAACGCCGCAGCGTTCTTGATTGTTCGTATCTTTATTGTTGGCATTATCCACTCTGCCGGGTCTATGTCACAAAAAAGGAGCGCTCGCGCGCCCCTTTTTGAATGAGTCTGTTTAGAATCTTTTATTATAGATATCCGTTCCAGTTTACCCAGTTTGTTGTATCAGTGTAACCGTAGTTGCCGGTATATGCCGGGTCTGTCGGGTCAATGCTGCTATAAGCTCTCGGCTGAGGCATACGATTAATCGGCCTTGCCAGATTTGCGCCTACATATACAGCCGTGCCTGACTCAAGGTACGTGTACGTCCACCATGCATAACGGACACACATACGTACGCAGCCGTGCGACTGACGTGTACCGAGCAGGTTATAAACTGCAGGATTCAGGTTATGGTCGTTCGCAGATCCGCAGGCAATTGAATGGAAATACTCACCGTTGTTTGTCCAGTCAACATAGTTGGATCCCGCAACGACTGTGTAAGCAAGAAGCTCTGTCGCGTACTGTCCGTAGGACGGTCCCATAAGATCTTTCCAGCGATACTTCTTTCTTGTCAGGCGGTTACCGAAGTCAGTCGGCGTAGACGGAGTTCCGGGCGAAGTGAGGTATGAGAATACCGGAAGGTTCCAGCTGTTCGTTCCCTTAAACTTCGTATAAACCGTTACAACACACGGATACGCGTTATCAATTGTCACATAGTATGCGCAATTCGGCGCTGTGTATCCGTTCCAGGTCTTCTTGGTTCCAAACAGTGCTGCAAGATACGGACGGTTGTCAGTTTTCTCTCTGCCATTCATTCCCTTGAAGTAGTAGTAATATGAACCGTACTTCTGCCAGCCTGTATATGCAAATCCTTTTCCGTCAACGTAATACTCACCGTTTTCTACTAACGTATTCTTCTTAAATGTTGCGTCTGCATTAAAGTAGCGCTTATTTTTACCGCATTTCTGCCAGCCCGGTGTCAACTGAGCTGTTGTGAAATAGAACTTCTGAGAATTATCACCTTTCAGTGAATCCTGCTCAATGTTAGTACCGGAAGAGTACTTTCCTCCCTTGACGGTCAGATACTTGCCTGTGTGCTTATTGATGAAATAGCAGCTGCCATCCTTTCCGGCCTGAACGATCTTCCAGATCTGTGAATTCCAAGTCGAGTGGAACGGACGTGCGCAGATATTTGCACCGTCAGCTGTGCTGCCGGACTTGACACTGATTGCATTACTCGATGCGACATTGGCTATCTTATAATAACCACCGCCGAGAGATGTAACAACCCAGACCTGATCTGTATTCTTACTCTGGCTCTCCACATCGATGTTCGTGTTATCAGCCTCGCTGCCACCCTTTACTGTGAGGTAAACGCCTTTGTTGCCCTTGCTTATAATTCTTACTGCCTTGCCTACCGGGACCTTCAAAGTAATATTGGATTCAACAAGCTGCCATTTTTGTGTTGCAGCCGCTTTCGCGTTATTGATCTCGATATTCGTTCCTGCAGTCGTCTTTCCGCCGGTAAGGGTCAGGTAAAGGTTGCTTCCTACTCCCTTCAGATAGTAAGCTACTGATTTGTCGGGAGCACTGGTCTTGACCATATGCCATCTCTGGTTTTCCGCATTTCCTTTTCCGGTCTGTACAACATCAGCTCCCGCTGACTTCTTCGCGCCGCTGACGCTGAGTGCCCTATCGGAATCAAAATTGATAAATGCATAGATATTGCCGTAACCGATTCGCTTAATTACAAATCTCTGTCCGGATTTTCCAACGGACTGAATCTTAAAGCTTGTATTATCACTCGTATCCGCGACTGTTGCAGCCATGTCTGTTTTTGCCGCGCTTATGATATTATAAAGGCTTTCAGTATCAAATGTAATTGTCGGATCGTTCGCAGGATTAAACTTCCAGAGCTGGTTCTTAGTGTCGTTCGGTTCCTGGACCGTAAGATCTCCACCCATAAGATTAGTCGGAGCTGTGATCACGACCTTCGGGTTCGCGCAGTTCACGATGTAGAGACCATTCGGGTCGCTTAATGACTTTCTGATGTACCACTGCTGGTTGTTGTAAACCTTGATATCACGCTGAGTGACACCTTCGCCCGCTTCCGGAACAGCAACATTGACGCCAAGTCTCTTATTGGACCAGAAGCAGAGAATACGATATTTTCCGTCGCCGTCCGCGGTAACCTTGAAAATGACCGCATCCTTTAAAGCACTTGAATTATGCTTATTGACCTCGACCTTATCCTGGTTCGCCATTCCATCTTTCTTGATGTGGATCGCGCAATCAGTATTGGCCATAGATCTGATGACATAGTAACCGTTCGCAATTTTGGCGTCCTCATCGGAAACATCGCCTGCGCCGACAAGTTCTTCCTTTGCCTCTGCCTGCGGTTTTTCGATCTTGATGTTTTTAGCCTCAAAAATTGCGGCGATTTCTTTCGGCAGCTCATCTGTAACAAATGCAGCGACACCTGTCGTATCACTGAGCTTCTCACCGCCTTCAGGATCGTAGAAGAACGGGCTTTCAACAAAATCTGCTGTCTTTGACTTGATTGTCTCAAGAACAGCGGGATCCGTGAAATAGAACACATTGCCGATGACCTTGTCGAAGTAGAAGGCTTTAGACGCAACTTCCGGAGCAGCTGTCATATTGAAAACAACTGTCAGCGGATTTGCGAAAGACGCAAATGCTTTCTCCTCGATCTTCTTAACATCCTTGCCGATGATGACTGTCTTAAGATTGGCTGCATTTGCAAATGCGCCCGCAGCAATCTCACCGACATTCTCGCTGATTACAAAGACTTCGTCTTTCGCAGCTGCCGGGTAAAGGACGAGTCGGCTTGTTTTCTCCTTGATTTCATAGAGAACATTATCCTGTGCGAAGAAGCTTCCGCTGGCCTCATCAACCTTGATCGACTCCAGTGCCGGGAGATTCTGGACGCCGAACTCTTTGACGTTGGCAGAGACCTTCAGTGATTTTGCGTTCCCGTTCAGGGCATTATCCGCAACTCCTGTCACTGTGTAGACAGTATCTGCAGAATAGACAAATTCCGGGATAACAATCTCTTCTGCGTCGGCTGCCTTAAGTCCTGTCACGACAGCTTCCTGCTTCTCATTTACTGTGTAATCAAAGACATCATCGCTGACCGTATCGACCAGTGATGCCTCCTCTGTTACTTCGGCTTCATCAGGTGTCACCTCAGGAACGGATGCCTCAAGTTCTGCGGTTTCCTCTGTTGCAGACACCGAAGAATCATCAGTTACTTCTGCCTCTTCAACAGCTTCACCCACAAGTTCTTCCTCTTCGAGGATTTCCTGTGTCACCGCTGAAGCAGCAAAATCCATATCTGACGCAAAGACTGCGGTCTCCGGCGCAGCCGTGACCATCATTGCAGCAGATAAGATCATAGCTAAAAATTTTTTCTTCATAGGCTACTCCTCTTTTCTTTTTTCTGGCTTCACTTCATCAACATCCCGGTGTATAGAAGATGAAGTCTCCCCATAGCTTAACGCCAGTTACTATGTTGAACATAAGTAAATATAAGATAACTCATTTTATACTTTTTTTCAAGGGCACATCCAACTTTACAGCCATCCAGAAAATTAGGAATATTTATTGAAAAATCGTGCAATTTCGGACAACGCAGTATAAAACGATGTATTATACTTTTACAGTTCGATATACCGGTTTTAATCAATGTTCTTTTCAAGAATTGTACAAATTAGTTATAACCGCAAGCACCTCCCTCTCTGCAGGTTTCAGCTGCAAAAAAAGCGGAAGCCATATATGACTTCCGCTCGTGCCCAGTTCCGGAATCGAACCAGAGACACGTAGATTTTCAGTCTACTGCTCTACCAACTGAGCTAACTGGGCATAAAACAAAGAGTAGCGGGGATAGGATTTGAACCTATGACCTTCGGGTTATGAGCCCGACGAGCTTCCAGACTGCTCCACCCCGCGATATTAAATTAAATGGATGGGGAAGGATTCGAACCTTCGAAAGCATCGCTAACAGATTTACAGTCTGCCCCCTTTGGCCACTCGGGAACCCATCCTTATAAAATTAAAAGCCGATGAACGGACTCGAACCGTTAACCTGCTGATTACAAATCAGCTGCTCTGCCAATTGAGCCACATCGGCATGATACTGGGACCAAGAGGGCTCGAACCTCTGACCCCCTGCTTGTAAGGCAGATGCTCTCCCAGCTGAGCTATGATCCCAAAGCGACTCTGAAGGGACTCGAACCCTCGACCTCCGCCGTGACAGGGCGGCGTACTAACCAACTGTACCACAGAGCCGTATTCTCTACGCACCCTCAAAACCGCACATACAAATCTAAATTAGTCTACAAGTCAGCGGGTCACTCGTTGTCGCTTCGCGACAATCCCGTGTCATCTGATTACCAGATGTTCTCCCGCCTTCTCCTCTCTTGGTCAAGCCTTCGTCCGATTAGTAGCAGTCAGCTCCATACATTACTGCACTTCCACCCCTGCCCTATCAACCTCGTCGTCTTCA
>JBGUIK010000097.1:0-18488 GCA_045112915.1 Lachnospiraceae bacterium | reverse complement strand
TGAAACATGCAAAGCATGTTTCGATCTCTCAGTCGGACCTGCAATGTTTTTCTCACGAAGATGTATGCTTTGCAGCCGGACACGAAGCTCAAAAGCAGCCTCCCTGAACTGCCGCCAACTCCCATGTCAGACCAGACAAGCTGCAGCCGACTCCCATGTCAGACCAGGAAGGCTGCAGCCAAGGTCTAAAGCCCGGCCGCAAAACAGCCCCAACTGCCGCTATCGCAGGCACCTGATATGCCCCTCATACTCTGGTATTTCCGGTCGCACTCATTTATAATAAAATGTATGAACGCATTATACGGAGGAATTTATGGGCAAAGCGAAATGGAAAGGCGGAAACATGCTCTACCCGCTGCCGGCAGTCCTCATCGCTTCGAGGAACGCAGCAGGGAAGGATAATTTATGCACCGTGGCATGGACAGGGACCGTATGCACGAACCCGCCGATGCTGAGCATATCGCTCAGGCCTTCCAGATTATCCTATGAATATATAATGGAGACAGGCGTCTTTACCGTGAACCTGACGACGGAAGCCATGGCCCGCGCAACTGACTACTGCGGTGTCATAAGCGGCAGAGATGAGGACAAGTTCGAGACCGCACATCTTACGCGCGAGGAGGCGGATGAGATCAATTGCCCGATGGTCGCGGAATCGCCCGTCAATATTGAATGCAGGGTCAGAGAGACCATGGCCCTCGGCTCGCACACGATGTTCCTGGCAGATGTCTTGGCTGTCCATGCGGATGAAGCCTTTATGGATGAGAAGAACAAATTTGATCTCTCAAAGGCGGACCCGATCGTCTACAACCATGGCGAGTACAGAGGTATAGGAAAATACCTCGGAAATTTCGGCTTCAGTGTGAGAAAGAAAAAAGGCAGACCTGCAGGGAAAGGCGGGTCGGAAAAGCGTTTGGCGGGAAGGAAGAGGTAGCGTATGAATTATGTGTTGATCGGTATGCCCGGGTCGGGCAAGAGTACTATGGGAGTCCTGCTTGCCAAGTATATCGGCTACGGTTTTGTGGACTGTGATCTTATGATTCAGAGCCGGGAGAAAAGGCTTCTCTCTGAGATCATTGAATCTGAGGGGGTGGAGAGGTTCATAGAGATAGAAAATGATGTCCTTAGCTGTCTCTGTGTGGACAGGTGTATTATTGCTACCGGCGGGAGCGCTGTGTACGGCGAGGAGGCAATGGCTCATCTAAAAGAGAACGGGACTGTGATCTACCTCAAGATTTCCTACGATGAAATGGTAAAGAGGGTCTTTTCCGACTACCGTACCCGCGGCGTTGCACTGCGTGGGGGACAGTCTCCGAGGGAGATGTATGAGGATCGCTGCATCCTGTATGATAAATACGCCGATATTGTAATTGATGAGTCAAATCTTACGCTTGAGGAGACTTTGCAGAAAACTCTTTTAGAGATTCGAAAATAAACAGACGGACATTTCTAAAATTTTTATAAGGTCGGCCCAGAAATCCACTCAAATGTTTACAAAAGGTTGATTTTACGTTAAGATTTAATTGCATGATTCTTTGGGGAAGGGATCGTGCAAATATAAAGGGGCAGGTTAATATAATATGGGAATGGAATGTTATGTGATCAAAGGCGGAAACCCTTTGGCTGGTGAGGTTGAGATCGCAGGAGCGAAAAACGCTGCGCTTCCGATTATATCCGCTGCGATCATGTCTGATGAAAGTGTTACGCTGGAAAATCTTCCGGACGTTAATGATATAAATGTACTTCTCGACGCAGTTGCCGGTATCGGCGCACATGTAGAACGGATCGACCGTCATACCGTAAAGATTAACGGTTCTACAATTCAGGATTGCTGTGTCGAATATGATCTGATCAAAAAAATACGCGCATCCTATTATCTTCTGGGTGCATTACTTGGAAAATATAATAATGCGGCAGTTCCGCTTCCGGGCGGATGCAATATCGGCAGCAGACCGATCGACCAGCACTTAAAGGGCTTCAAGGCAATCGGTGTGAACGTATCAATAGAGCACGGAACAATTTTCGCCAAGTGCGATCATATGAGAGGTGCTCATATTTTCATGGACGTAGTTTCTGTCGGCGCGACGATCAACATTATGATGGCGGCTTCCCGCGCAGTCGGAAAGACGATCATCGAGAATGCTGCCAAGGAACCGCACGTCGTTGACGTGGCCAACTTCCTGAACAGCATGGGCGCTGATATCAAGGGAGCCGGAACGGATGTGATCCGTATCAACGGCGTCAGGAGCTTCCACGGCTGCAGCTATGCGATCGTACCCGATATGATCGAAGCCGGCACATTCATGATTGCGGCAGCGGCCACAAAGGGCGATATCGTGGTCAAGAATGTCATTCCGAAGCATATGGAAGCTGTCTCCGCAAAGCTGACCGAGATTGGCTGTGAGGTCGATGAGTTCGATGACTCGATCCGCGTTGTCGCTGCAAGAAGACTCAGCCGTACGCATGTGAAGACTCAGCCGTACCCGGGCTTTCCGACGGATATGCAGCCGCAGATGACTACGCTTCTCGCGCTTTCGAACGGCACAAGTATTGTCACCGAGAGCATTTTCGAGAACCGATTCAAGTATGTGGATGAGCTTGCCCGCATGGGCGCTTCGATCAAGGTGGAAGGCAATACCGCGATTATCGACGGTATTGAAGGTTTCACCGGCGCAAGGATTTCTTCCCCGGATCTCCGTGCCGGCGCTGCCCTGGTCATCGCAGGTCTTCAGGCAGAGGGAGTCACTGTCATAGAAGATATCGCCTACATCCTTAGAGGCTATGAGAATTTCGACGGAAAACTCAGAAGTCTCGGTGCAGAAATAAAAAAAGCGGAAAGTGAGCGTGAGATAGAGAAATTCACGTTTGCAATAATATAATCAGGGCAGAGATGTTCTGCAAGTAAAATTCGACTCAGTGCTGGATTTACCCGCTGAGATAAATCGGTTTATTGATGAAAAGTGAGCTGTATTGAAATGGAGCAGTGCCGCCTGTGCGGCAGGCGCTGCGGTATAAACAGAACAATAAGAGCAGGCCGCTGCGGCATGACAGAAAGAGTCCATGCTGCCCGGGCTGCTCTTCATATGTGGGAGGAGCCGTGTATCTCCGGGAAAGAGGGATCCGGAACCGTGTTTTTTACAGGCTGTCCGCTCGGCTGTGTGTTCTGCCAGAATCGGGAGATCGCGCTTGGGAGACGACGGGTATCGCAGCGGACTACGGCTCCGGAGATGATTGGATCTCGTGATGAGGCTATCGGTGTACCGCTAACGGAGGAGCAGCTGGCGGAGACCTTTCTCGATCTTGAGAGGCAGCATGCAAATAATATCAACCTGGTCACCCCCACCCACTTCGTACCTCAAATTATCCGCGCGGTGCGGATAGCCAGAGAGCGGGGTCTTACTGTCCCGATCGTGTATAATACGGGTTCTTACGAGACCGAGGAGACCGTGAGCAGCCTTAAGGGCACGATGGATATATTTCTTCCGGATCTCAAATTCATGGATCCGGACATCTCGAGCCGTTACGCGAAGGCTCCGGATTACTTTGAGACGGCGGAGAGAGCGATTCGCGGGATGGTGGAAATTGCGGGTCAGCCGGCATTTGATGACAGAGGCATGATGAAAAGGGGCGTGATCGTGAGGCACATGGTCCTACCGGGTCACACGAAGGACTCGAAGCGGATCATAAGCTACCTGCACGAGACCTACGGCGAGAAGATTTACGTCAGCATCATGAATCAGTACACGCCGATGCCGGGAATCGGGGAGGAGTTCCCGGAGCTTGCGCGCCGTGTCACGAAGCGGGAGTACGGGCGCGTTGTAGATTATGCCATCGAGCTTGGCATGGAGAACGTGTTCATTCAGGAAGGCCCGACCGCCGCGGAGAGTTTTATCCCGGATTTCGACGGGACTGGATTGATCATATGATAAAAACTTCCCACTTATCGATGTTTGGACAGTCGAAATCGAAAATAATACTTTCAAAGGGCGTCGTCGAGCGGCCGGTACTTTAAATCTTCAAGTGAAACGCAGAAGATTTATTAGTACCGCTGCCAGCGAGACCGAGCGGGAGCGTCCCTGAGAAAGTATATTTTACGATGAGACTGCTATTTAATCTGCGTGTGGGAAGTTTCGTTGGATATTTGAGAGGAGTATGAGATGAAGGATTATATGGTCCGCGCATCGGCAGCGGGGAATTTTATTAGGGCATTTGCAGTGACATCGAAGGGCGTGACGGAGGCGGCGAGAGCAGCCCACAACCTGAGCCCGGTCTGCTCGGCGGCACTTGGCCGCACGATGGCGGCAGGTCTTATGATGGGATCGATGATGAAGGGTGAGAAGGATGTTCTCACGATCCAGTTCAAGGGAGACGGTCCGATCGGCGGGATCACTGTGACCGCAGGCTCTGACGGGACGGTCAAGGGCTACGTCGGAAACCCCGGCGTTGTGCTTCCCCCGAATCAGTTCGGCCACTTTGACGTCGGAGGAGCTGTCGGCAAAGGCTATCTGCATATTTTAAGAGATATAGGCTTAAAGGAGCCCTATGCCGGTCAGGTCGATATTCAGACCGGTGAAATCGCTCAGGACATTGCTTACTACTATGCGCTCAGCGAGCAGGTCCCGACGGTCTGCGCGCTCGGAGTCCTCATGAACAAGGATAATACAGTCCGCGAGTCCGGCGGCTACATTATTCAGCTGATGCCGGACTGCCCGGAGGAGACGATCTCAAAGCTCGAGGAGAAACTGAAAGACATCCCGTCCGTGACGGATCTTCTCAGAAATGGTGAGACCCCTGAGTCGATTCTTAAGAGGATCCTGGGAGACATGGACCTTCATATCTTTGAGAGCATGCCCGTTGCGTTCCGATGCAACTGCAGCCGTGAGCGGGTCACCGCTGCCCTGATCGCGCTCGGCCGCAAGGAGCTTTCCAATATCATCGCGGACGGAAAACCGGAGACTCTGAACTGTGCTTTCTGCAATACGGATTATGTTTTCACGGTAGACGAGATGAAGGAAATCCTTACGAAGTGCACACATTGAGATTGATTCTCGATAATTTATTGAATTTTTATAATTTAGTGCTTGCATGTTATGGGGCAACGTGTTAGTCTATGTGTCAGCCAATTACATATATTTGCTTACCTTTATTAAGAACGGCGGAGAATAGAGGATCTGTGAAGCCGTGACAACCCCCCTATCGGGAAGGTGCCATCCTCAAGCGAGCAATCGAACAATAAGGGAACGGTGACGTTTATAGGTCCGCTTCCTGCGGACCTTTTTCATGCTATAAAAGGCCTGACAGCGATCGGCAAGTCGAAGCGACTGCCGGCTGCGTGAGACCGATTGATTCAGGTAAGCAACACAACGCCGCAGGGCGAAAATCACAGGAAAGGATTACAATGGGAGAAAGAAGATTTTTTACATCTGAATCAGTTACAGAGGGACATCCGGATAAGATCTGCGACGCAATTTCCGACGCGGTACTCGATGCCTGCCTTGCGCAGGATCCGATGAGCCGCGTTGCCTGCGAGACAGCAGTGACAACAGGTCTTGTCCTTATCATGGGTGAGATTACTACAAATGCAAATATCGATTTCCAGACGATCGCCCGCGACGCGATCCGCGAGATCGGCTACACGGACGCGGCTATGGGATTTGACGCAAATACATGCGCAGTCATCGTCGCCATGGACAAGCAGTCCGCTGATATCGCAATGGGCGTCGACAAGGCTCTGGAAGCAAGAGAGAATGAGATGTCTGAGGAACAGATCGACGCGATCGGCGCCGGTGACCAGGGTATGATGTTCGGCTATGCCTCCAACCAGACACCGGAGCTTATGCCGTACCCGATCGCTCTCGCGCAGAAGCTTGCGCTGCAGCTCTCTACAGTCAGAAAGAACGGCACGCTCAAATATCTTCGTCCGGACGGAAAGACACAGGTCTCCGTCGAGTATGACGAGGACGGCAAGCCGGCAAGACTTGAGGCTATTGTCGTATCCACACAGCATGACCCGGATGTGAGCCAGAAGCAGATCCACAAGGATATCAGACAGTATGTCATTGACCCGATCGTTCCGGAAGGCATGATCGACGAGAATACCAAAATATTCATCAACCCGACAGGCCGCTTTGTTATCGGCGGACCGAACGGCGATTCCGGTCTCACAGGCCGCAAGATCATCGTTGATACGTACGGCGGATATGCAAGCCATGGCGGCGGTGCTTTTTCCGGCAAGGATCCGACAAAGGTCGACCGCTCCGCAGCATACGCTGCCCGCTATATCGCGAAGAATATCGTGGCAGCAGGCATCGCCGATGAGATCCAGATCGAGCTCTCTTACGCGATCGGTGTAGCGCAGCCGATGTCCATCACGGTAGATACGCGCGGCACAGGTAAGCTGTCCAACGCTAAGATCGCAGAGATCATCCGCGAGAATTTCGATATCCGTCCGGCCGGCATCATCAGAATGCTCGACCTTCGCCGTCCAATCTACAAGAAGACAGCGGCTTACGGTCACTTCGGACGCACAGATATCGATCTGCCGTGGGAGCGCACAGATAAGGCGGAAGCTCTGGCTAAGTATCTCGCGTAAAGCGGGCATTTGCGCCTGAGTCGAGTATTTGCGCCTAATACGGGCATTTCCGTCTCAGCCGCCAATAGCCCTAATTAACAAAAAGTTTAGAACAGACACTTTCCGGTTGTGTTATACTTAAATGAGCACGGACCGGGAGGTGTCTTTATTTTATGAAGCTGAAAACGCGAATCTTTATGTCGTTTTTTCTGATCGTTCTGATTCCGATTTTCCTTATGATCATGCTGCTGATCGGCGTTGCCATTTTCCGCGGACAGCAGCTCCGCGTTCAGTACGGCATCGATGTAAATAATCTGTCGCCGGAATTGCATGCGATCATAGCGGACGTCATTTTCAGCATGATCGTGATACTGGTCATTACGGCCATCATTCTGTCAATCTGGCTGTACAGCGGCATCAGCACGCCGCTCTCGCATCTGACAAAGGCGACCCGTGAGATCCGGGACGGCAATCTGGATTATGAAGTGAAGGCGGAGGGCGCGAAAGAAGTGAAGGAGCTCTGCGAGGGCTTTGAGGAGATGCGGATAAGACTTAAGGCTGCAAATGAAGAAAAGCTCGAAGCAGACCGCCAGAACCGCGAACTCATTTCCAATATTTCGCATGACCTGAAGACCCCGATCACTGCGGTGAAGGGCTATGTGGAAGGAATCATGGACGGCATCGCGGACACGCCCGAAAAGATGGACCGCTATATTCGGACGATTTACAACAAGTCGATCGAGATGGACCATCTGATCAATGAGCTGACGTTCTACACAAAGATCAACACCAACAGGATCCCTTACACGTTCAGCAAGGTCAATGTTCAGAGCTTCTTCGAGGATGCAGCCGAGGAGATCCGCTATGATCTCACAAGCAAGAACATATCGTTCGATTATCAGAATACCGTCGGCCGGAACGTGCAGGTCATCGCTGACGTTGAGCAGATGCGGAGAGTTATCAACAACATTATCGGAAATTCGGTCAAATACATGGATAAGCCGGAAAAGAAGATCTCTCTCAGGGTGAGAGATGCCGGCGAGGAGATCGAAGCGCAGATCACCGACAACGGAAAAGGAATCTCTTCCAAGGATCTTGGGAATATTTTTAACAGGTTTTACAGAGCGGATTCGTCTCGAAATTCGACCCAGGGAGGGTCAGGCATCGGCCTTTCTATCGTGAAGAAGATCATGGAGGATCACGGCGGGCGCGTGTGGGCCTCCAGCATCGAGGGAGAAGGGACGACGATGTATTTCTCGCTGCGGAAGCATGCGGCGTGATACGGAATACTGTTTCGCAGCAATAGGGACGCAATAATTGATGAGTGTTCTGCCAAACGGTATTGGCTAAACATGCTCAATAGAAAGCGCTTACGCGCTGCGCACGTCGCGGCAGGAACGCCGAGACGTTCTTGAAGAAATGGAACTCACTATTAATAAACGAGGAGATATATAAATGAGCAAGATTTTAATCATTGAGGATGAAGAGTCCATTGCCAATCTCGAGAAAGACTATCTGGAGATTTCAGGATTTGAAGTAGATATTGAGACTGACGGAAGGGCCGGACTTGCGGCCGCGCTGACAAAGGAATATAACCTTTACATTCTGGACCTGATGCTGCCGGGGATGGATGGATTTGACATTTGCAGAGAGATCCGCGATAGAAAGGATACGCCGATCCTGCTGGTATCCGCCAAGAAGGATGACATCGACAAGA
This sequence comes from Lachnospiraceae bacterium, assembly GCA_045112915.1. GTDB lineage: Bacteria > Bacillota > Clostridia > Lachnospirales > Lachnospiraceae > Chordicoccus. Next base: position 10,200 of record JBGUIK010000097.1, on the reverse strand, counting down.
TCCGTGGTCTTGGTCTGGGTGCGGATGACTATATCACAAAGCCGTTCTCACCGAGCGAGCTGGTCGCGCGCGTGAAGGCTCACTTGTCCAGATACGAGCGGCTGATTAAGACGGATTTCAGAAAGAATGACGTCGTCGAGATCCGTGGCATCAAGATCGACAAGACGGCCCGCCGCGCGTGGGTCAACGGTGAGGAGGTCCAGTTCACATCGAAGGAGTTCGACCTTCTGACGTTCTTTGTCGAGAATCCGAACCGCGTGTTCTCGAAGGAGGAGCTGTTCCGTGAGATCTGGAATATGGAATCGATCGGGGATATCGCGACGGTGACGGTCCATATTAAGAAGATCCGCGAGAAGATTGAGTATGATTCTTCGAAGCCCCAGTATATAGAGACGATTTGGGGAGTGGGGTATCGGTTTAAAATCTAAGCATGGAGGCCGGAGGCCGGGAATGCGAATGTCCGTATATCGCGAAGGTTTTAGAAAAGTGCAGAAAAGAGTGAGGCTGTGAAGAAACGAATTAACGTTTTTTCACAGCCCCTTTTTTTGAAACAAGGCGCACAAACAGCGCCTGATTCCGTTATACATATGGAAATGACATGAGAAAGGAGGGCACCCGTTGAACCTGGAAGATCAATATGACCGAATTTTCAAGTATCTGTATTTTCGACTTCACGACAGACACATAGCGGAAGATCTGACACAGGAGGCCTTCCTTCGCTTTCTGGCAAGCAGGACATACATGGATGAGAACCGGCAGCTGCAGTATCTCTATACAATCGCCCGCAACCTCTGCAACCAGCATTACAGGGACCGGGAGATCACCTACAGCCTGGAAGAGACAGAGAATCTTCCGGAGTCGGAAAGCTTTGAACAGTTTCTGCTTTGGCGGATGAGTCTTCGGGATGCGCTGGGTCAGCTTTCGCCCGAAGAGCGGGAGATGCTGTTCCTCAGGTACATCAATGAGGTTCCGGTGTCGGTGATGAGCGGGCTGTACAACATCTCAAGATTTGCAGTGTACAGAAAGCTGAATAACATCCTTAAAAAGCTCAGGACTTTAGTGGAGGAGAATCCAAATGAATACTGAGCACAGGACCTCAGCAGAGGAGAATTCGAATGAATAATGAGATGATAATCGCGCAGATGAAAGAACTCTGCAGATCCGAAGGACCGGAAGGCAAAAGGGAATTCTTTAGCGGACTTAGGGCGCGGGGGCTGCTGCACCGCCGGCCGGTGGTCATGAACCACGGAGAATTCCTGGCAAGGCAGCTTTGCTATATAGAAAAATGGGTATGGTTGCTGTCGGGTATGCTTATGCTTTTTATTATATTGGCCTGTTCGAGGAATATGGGGAATTATCCATTTGCACTGACACCGCTACTTGCCGTCGGAATTCTCGCGGAAACCGGAAGATCCTACCGGTGGAAAATGGCTGAACTGGAATATGCCGCCAGATTTTCACTTAGGAGTATAGTGCTCGCGAGAATGTTCCTTGTGGGCCTTATTGATACGGTAGGTCTTATGATCGTTACAGCTTCAGTCCGGTCTTACCTGACATACTCCCTCATCAGGGTGTTTTTATACATGATGGTGCCCTACCTTTTGGCTGCATTTCTCGGATCTTTATATGAGAGAAAAAAGAGGAGAGATGCGGGACTTGGAAGCCTGGTAATATGTATCTTATCCTCGGGAGTCTTTGCGGCAGCACCTATTTTCTTCAGTCGATTGTATGAAGAGAGCCTGACAATTATATGGGCCGCCGCGTTTATCCTGCTTATCTGCAGCCTCGCTGTCAGTGTGAGGGAGCAAATGCGCGAAATGGAGGAACCGATATGGAACTGACCGCAGACAGAATCACCAAACAGTATAAGAATAAGATCGCAGTTGACCGGATGTCGTTCACACTGACAAAAGGAGTGACGGGACTTCTGGGTGCAAATGGCGCCGGCAAGACCACACTCATGCGTCTCCTCAGCGGAATCCTTGTCCCTACCAGTGGGACCGTTTCCTGTGACGGAATGAGTGTGGAATCGGAGGAGTACCGTGATATTCTGGGGTATCTTCCGCAGGAGTTCGGCTGTTATCCGGAATTTTCCGGAAAAGACTTCCTGCTCTATATGTCCGCGGTGAAGGGAATCCCGAAAAGGGATGCGCTCAAAAAGACGGAGGAACTGATAGAACTGGTCGGGCTGGGAGATGCCGCCGGAAAAAAGGTCCGCACCTACTCCGGCGGAATGAGACAGAGGCTGGGGATAGCGCAGGCTCTTTTGAATGATCCTGAGATCCTCATTATGGATGAGCCGACTGCGGGCCTCGATCCGCAGGAGCGGATCCGGTTCCGGGATCTCATTGCGGACATCGGGAAGAGAAGGATCGTGCTGCTCTCCACGCACATTGTATCGGATCTGGAACACATTGCTGATCGGCTGATGATCATGAAGAACGGGCAGCTGCTGTGGCAGGGCAGATGGACAGGCGAAGAGGATCTGGAAGCATTTTATATTTCGATAATCAGCGGAGAAAAAAGATCCGTTCATGGCGGGCAGCAGCGTTAACGAGGGGCAGCAGTGTTAATGTTGGATAGCATTATCAAAGCGGGCTTCGTTAGTGCAGCAGCGCTAAAACCGGGCTAAATTGGTACAGTGCATTAATGCGGGGTTGAGTCTGCGGTCTGTCGTATAAAGAAAGGAAACGGAAAGGGGATATGCTGAAAACTATTTATCAATTCGAGCTGAAAAAACTGTTCTTTGCCAGAGTGAACATGATAGCGATGGCAGGTTCTGTCATCATGCTTGTGTTCCTTGTCATTTCCTCCCTGTCCGAGAACATTCCGGCATCCAGAGAAGCTGAAAGGGTGCTCGACGGCAGGGCGATTGACGGGCAGCTCTTTGAGGAGATAGAACCGGTACTGCAATATGAGAACGGAATGACAGTACTAAAAATCACCGAAGGATATGAGCAGTATGTACCGATCCTGAATATGATCATGCCGATCACAGGCGATGAATTCGACTTCTCCCGGTTTTACGGAATGGGTCTTTATGATCTGCGCAGGCAGAGAATACAGCAGCGTTTTGAAAAGCAGGGTCTTACAGACGCAGAAATTGCATATTGGGAGGAGCTGGATGCAAAAGTAGCTAAACCGTTTATTTATCACTATCACAGCGGGCCAAGGGAGCTGCTCAAATCCTTTCAGGCACTCGGCTTCTTCATTCTACTTATGTCCGCTGTCGGCCTCTCCGGCGTGTATGCAAGAGAGACGGCAGACAACATGAACCAGCTGCTGCTCTGCAGCCGTTACGGGAAGAAAGAGCTGTACCTGATTAAATATGCCGCCGGAATCACATGGATCCTGACAGCAGCGGTGCTTGTGATTCTTGCCCTTCTGATTCCGTACAGCCTTATTTACGGCATGGAAGGAGCAGGAGAGATGCTGCAGCTCGTGAAACCGCTGTCCATGATGCCTTACTCCATCGGAAAGATGCTGGGTGTCTCCGTGGTGATCTTTTTGCTGGCGGCAGTGCTATTTGCATCGCTCACCATGCTGCTGTCTGTGATCACACAGAACGCCCTCGCCGTGACATGCGGACTACTTGGGTATCTGATCGTCGATCTTTTTGCGGCGGTTCCTGACCGGCTGAGACTCCTTCAGGCGATCTGGTCGCTCAGACCGAATGCGATTTTGATGAATACGGGATTCGTGAATTACCGGCTGATCCGTGTGGCGGGCAGATTATTTCTGAATTATCAGGCTGCACCGGCCATTTATATAATAATCGCCGTAGCGGCGATGCTGATCGGGAGGGGTGTGTATAGCAGGCTGCAAGTGGGGAAATGATTTTTGGCAAGTTAAACTTGAAATAAATTTGCAACTAATTTATAAGGCGTCCGGCAATGAAGCCGGACGCTTTCGTATTAGCATATGGAGCTCGTGTCCTTTTGCGTGAGATCCTGCAATTCCTGATAGTATTTAATGATGCGTTTCTGAAAAGAGGAATCTCCCCGGCGAAAAGCATTTGCAAGCGCAAACAGATCCGGCTCCTCTTCTCTTTCTATGGTTATGACTTGTGCATCAGGGACATCTGTCTTTCCCGTCAGGTATTCTGCGGTGGTTCCAAACTTTTGAGCAATAAAAACAATTGTTTGAAATGACGGGGACCGTTCACCGCTTTCATAACGGCCATATCCCATTTTTGACAGATTCAGGAGACGGGCAGCCTCTGCCTTATTCAGCCCCAGAAGTTTGCGTGATTTAATTAGTCTTTCGGGTATCAAAACTGTATTCATAAAGAGACCTCACAATACTTGACAGTAACCAACGGATATAATATAATCAAGTAACCGACGGTTATATTATATCATGATATGGGATTACTTCAAGTAGGAACTGATTAATGATGCGGGGAAAAATCTTTATCATTAGATCTCCTCGATAAAGTCAGTATTATGGAGCAGAGAAGGGAGTAAGTGAAAATTTTCGACAACGTCGAAATAATTATAAAGTAGTGATATCTCGAACGAAAGGAAGATGTCTTATGGGTAAAGAATTATCATTCGAAAATCTCGCGGATAACGTGTCTCAGATTCATGAACTGACAAGTGGAAAGGCTAAAAATGCAGTAAACCAAATGCTGACTGTTCGAAACTGGGCAATTGGTTATTACATTGTCGAATACGAGCAAAGTGGTAAAGATAGGGCAACGTATGGTGCAAGTCTGCTTGTTAATCTTGCGAAGAAGCTCAATATAAAAGGATTAAATCGTCCAATGTTGGTTTTATGCAGATCCTTTTATTTAAAATACCCACAGATTCATGCCATCGTATCAAAAAGGTTGGGATACTTGCAGGGGACACAGGTGTATATGAGCGAAGATGAGAACAGGTGGGAAGCTTCAGTGCGAGCTGAAGAAGAGATTTGTGCGACAGTGTCGCACAAATTTGAAACAGATCCCGAATTACTGATCAACAGATTATCTTTTTCTCATATTAGAGAAATTCTGCAAATTGACGATCCGTTTGAACGCTATTTTTACGAGGTTGAGTGTATAAGAGGCGTGTGGAGTGTTCGCGAGTTGAGGAGGCAGATTGCATCCAAACTATATTTTCGTACCGGAATCAGCAAAAAACCGGAGCTGCTCCTTGAGCATATTCAGAATGATAATCCGTTTACGGCCCTTTCCATCAAAGACCCTTATACTTTTGAGTTCCTTGGACTGAATGATAAGCTTGCGGTAACGGAATCTGATCTGGAAGATGCCCTGCTGAATCATCTGCAGGATTTCTTTCTGGAGCTCGGAAAAGGGTTTTGTCTGGAAGCGCGTCAGAAGAGGTTACTGATAGACGATGAATATTATTATCCGGACCTGGTTTTTTATAATCGTTATCTGCGATGCAATGTTATTGTAGATCTGAAGGTTCACGAATTCCGGTATGAGGATTTTGGCCAGTTGAACGCTTATGTCGGATATTATAAAATGAACGAGATGGTAGATGGCGACAATCCACCGTGCGGAATCCTATTGTGTACAAAAAAGGGCCCGCAGATGGTAGAATATGTTCTTTCAGGAATGGATAATCAACTTTTTGTATCGACATATATGCTGCAGCTGCCTAACAAAAGACAGTTGGAAGAATTCTTGGAGAAGGAAGTTCAGAAGTTACAGAGATAACTATTAGAATAGTAGACATGCTAAATACTCTACAGGGACATTTGTATTAAGAGGGGGTGCAACAATAACATGAATATTTTTCTGCTGGAAGACGATGATGCCATAGGCATGGGACTTAAATATTCCCTGGAAAAAGAAGGATATGAGGTAAACCTCGTCCGGACATACGAGGAGGCGAAACGGACGTGGGCAGTGGGCAAGTACAATATCGGGATCCTTGATATCAACCTGCCTGACGGGAACGGATATGACGTCTGCCGGTTCATAAAGGCAAATGAAGATATGCCGGTCATTTTCCTCACCGCTGCCGATGCCGAAGTGAACGTCGTGATGGGGCTAGAAATAGGCGCGGATGATTATATATGCAAACCCTTCAGAATCAATGAATTGATGGCAAGGATTAAGACAGTCCTAAGGCGGAGCAGGCGAGGGAACGATGCGGCCGGGCCATCGTCTGACGGTGTTATAGAGGTGCAGAATATCCGTGTTTATACGAAGGAAGCCAAAGTTGCGAGACTGCATGCGGATACGGGCGAGGAGGAAACGATTGAACTCACGGCGCTTGAGTACAGGCTTCTTCTCACTTTCTGCACGAACCGGGGCATCGTCCTGTCGAGGGGGAACCTGCTGCAGGACATGTGGGATGTGAGCGGAGATTTTGTGAATGACAATACGCTTACGGTGTATATCAAAAGACTCCGCGATAAGATCGAGGAAGATCCGTCTGAACCGAAGCTGATAAAGACCGTTCGTGGTCTCGGTTACATCATGGAAAAACAGAGCCGCTGAGAGGTTTTCGGATATGCTGAAAAACAAAGATTTTCGAAGAGTGTTAGTGTTCGGGTCAGCTGTCACTGTGATTTTATCTGTGTGCGGATTTATATTTGCCAAAGCGGCAGCGGGAGCGCTGATCTTAGTGACAGGGGCGATTCTTATCGCTCTTTTTTCTCATTACACAAAAGAGAGGTACGCGGCGATTGAAGAGCTGAATGATTATCTGACGGGTGTCCTTGCAGGCCGAGAGAGTCCGCACCCGGACGACCAGGAAGAGGGAGAACTGTCCATTCTGAGGTCAAATATCTATAAGGCTGCAGGCACCCTCACTCACCAGAAAGACCTTCTTGCAGGGGATAAAAAGAGGCTTGCTGCGGCGATCGCGGACATCAGCCACCAGCTAAAGACACCGCTGACATCCATGATGGTGATGAACGATCTTCTTCTCGGCGAGGAGGATCCGGACAGGCGGAAGGATTTTTTGAAGACCCAGTCTGACCAGCTTGACAGAATGAACTGGCTGATCCAGACGCTGCTCAAGCTGTCAAAAATCGATGCGGGCGTTGTGACAATGAAGCAGGAAGAAATATCCGCCAGGGACCTGATCGCGGCTGCGATAAAGCCGTTCGAGATCCAGATGGAGCTCAAGGAAATGAAGATCGTCACAGCCTGTGATGATCTGTCTCTTAGGTGCGACATTAATTGGACAATCGAAGCCTTGCAAAATATCATCAAGAACTGTTATGAGCACATGACTGCAGGCGGCTCTTTGAAGATCGAGACCGAAGACACGAATCTCTTCTCCCGGATCAAAATTACCGACAGCGGTTGCGGAATTCCGGAAGACGATCTGCCCCATATATTTGAGCGGTTTTATAAAGGCAAAAAAGCCGGCAAGGACAGCGTGGGGATCGGGCTGGCCCTGTCGAAGGCTGTTATGGAGAGCCAGCGCGGCGATATTCTGGTGGAGAGCCGGGAAGGTGTCGGAACGCAGTTTGATGTCCGGTTCTACAAGACCATTATTTAGAAAGGAAATCAAGTCGCGCTAGACGAAAGGGCGGGATTTAAGGTCAGCGATAGTTGACATAATTACAATCCGGATCACTGCGATTTACCAATTATGACAAAACTGTCACTTATTAGTCACTTGATTGTAAGGAGGCAACGGTATTCTTTACTCATGATGATACTTCAGCAAATGCGAAACGCCGGGTATTCTCGATTGAGATATGTTTCGCAATAACTCTGGATGTGAAAACACAGCACATGTTGACATACATCGGCGCATTTTCACAGACAGGTGATATCTATGAGAAAGGAATCTTGTTTATGAAAATACTTGAGATAAAAAACTTGTGCAAAGTGTACGGCGAGGGAGAGACCCGGGTCGACGCCTTAAAGAATATTTCGTTTGATGTGGACCAGGGAGAATTTGTAGCTGTCGTAGGGCCCTCCGGATCCGGCAAATCCACACTTCTCCACATTCTCGGCGGCGTGGACGTCCCCACTTCCGGGGTCGTCAGGATCGCCGGAACAGATATAGGAAAGTTGGATGAGAACAAACTGGCCATCTTCAGAAGAAGGCAGATTGGTCTCATCTATCAGTTTTATAATCTGATCCCGATTCTTAATGTGGAGGAGAACCTCACGCTTCCGATTCTGCTGGACGGGAAAAAGCCGGATCAGAAACTTCTTGAGGATCTGGTCGAAAAATTGGGGCTTAGCGAGAGACGCAGTCATTTGCCAAACCAGCTGTCGGGCGGTCAGCAGCAGAGGGTCTCAATCGGAAGGGCTCTCATGAACCATCCCGCGCTGCTCCTGGCGGATGAGCCCACCGGCAATCTTGATACGGAAAACAGCAAGGAGATCATAGCGCTCCTTAGAAAATTCAACAGAGAGAATAACCAGACGGTCATTATCATTACGCACGATGAGCGGATCGCCCTATCGGCGGACAGAGTAATCACAATCGAGGACGGCAGGATCACCCGCGATACAAAAGGAGCGGAGGTGAATGCGCGATGAGTATTGTGACAAAGCTGACGATACGGCACCTCATGGAAAACCGGAAGAGAACGATCGTCACGATCCTTGGCATCGCTGCTTCCACAGCCCTGATCAGCGCGATTCTTCTTGGCGTCTTTTCGTTTTTCAAATTCTTCGGCACTGTATCGGTACAGACGGACGGCAACGGCCATGCTTCCTTCAAAGAGATCACGGAAGAACAGTATATTGCTCTTAAAGCCGACAGCAGGATCGAGACAGCGGGTGTCACGGACAAGAATCCGGAGATCAGCGGAGTGAGGCTTGACAGCGGGAAGGAAGACAGACTGCGCGTCGGAAATATTGTGCACGGCAATCTGGATTATCTCACTCAGGTGGTCGTGTCGAAATATGATGGGACGCTTCCTGCAAATGCTTCTGAGATCGCGGTGGAAGAGCAGTTTCTCAGCGATAATGGCCTGACGCTTCAGATCGGTGATGAGCTGAGATTTGAGCAGGGCAGCCGGTATTCATTTGACGAGGACGGAGAGATAACTTACTGGGCGGGGAATTATCGGTCCGAAGAGAAATTTGCCGTTCAAAGTATAGAAACCTGTACGATCACGGCTATCCTGCACGATAATCGACCGACAACGGGATATGACATTCTTCGGGGCATCGACGAAGGATATTTTCCTGCCGGGAAGGACACGGAAGTCAGGATTTGTCTGAAAAAATGTGACCACACAGCCATAAAGCAGATCAAGGAGATCGCTGCGGAATACGGAATTTCCAAAGGAGAACTCAATACCGAGTATCTGCTCAGCGTTTTCGCCTTCGAGGGCAGCGGCGGCTCATACCGCGCGCTGTTCGTGCTGATGGCGATCGCGCTCGCAGTTGTCATTGCGACATCTGTCATTTTGATCGTGAATGCGCTCGGTATGTCCCTCACAGAGAAAATGCGTTATCTTGGCATGCTGGCAAGTGTTGGCGCGACAGGCAGACAAAAGCGTTTTTCCATCTATTCTGAGGGTCTCATTCTCGGCAGTATCGGCATTCCGCTGGGACTTCTCCTGGGGCTGATCGGCACCAAGATAACGCTGACCATTCTCGGCAGCCGGATCCTTGAGGCGGATATTATACAGGGTGCAGAGGGAATGCGGGGAAGCATACCGCTTACCTGCGCGCCGTGGGTCATCCTTGCCATTGTGGTTTTTTCCATAGCGACTATCCTGATTTCAACATGGGTCCCGGCAAGGAAGGCGGCTAAGATTATGCCGATCGATGCGCTCCGCCAGACATTTGCAGTAAAATACAAAGCTAAAAATCTCAGAATAAACCCGCTTGTGCGCCGAATTTTCGGATACGAGGGAGAGCTGGCCTACAAGAATATCAAGAGGAACGGGGCTAAAGGCGCTGTGATTACGGCCACGATCGCCGTGAGCGTCATCATGTTCCTCACCGTCAGCTTTTTCTGTGATTCCATAAAGAGGGTGAACCAGTTCGACTTTGATCTTCCCTTCCAGGTCGAGGCTTCCTGCTCGCTAAAAGAGAGTGAGAAGCTGAGAGAGACCCTGACTCGGATGGACGGAGTGGAGCGAGTGTTTTCCGGAGGGATGATCGAGTTCCGCTTCGAGAAGAAGGCGAATCAGAAGTATACGACTGCAAATGCCGACATCGCAAACCCTGCCTTCCTCACCCCGGAATATGAAAAGCTGCATGTGGCTGAAATGGTCCTGGTCCTGATTGACGACGCGGATTTCAAGGATTTGCTA
>JBGUIK010000096.1:0-73961 GCA_045112915.1 Lachnospiraceae bacterium | reverse complement strand
CTTGATGACCTTGTCCTCGACGAGACCCATGCCGGTCTCCTCCGCGGCCATCTTGGCAAGCGGGATCCTTGCCTTGTCAGCTGCTGTAGCGGCAGCCTTGAAGATCTTGTCGACCTGCTCCTGTGTGTAGGTCGCGAAGACAGCCTGTGCCTTGCGCATTTCCGCCATACGCGCCTCGAGCGCTTCGACGGAATCAACAATACCGGTTACCTTTGTTTTTTCTTCCATTTAGATACCTCCAAATTCATCAGATCTCAAAGAAATCTGCGTAAGCCTTCAGTGCATCCTCCGTCTCATGGGCGAGTACACGTGTGGCAAGAACTTTTCCGAGCTGGACACCTTCCTGGTCAAAGCTGTTGATATTCCAGATAAAGCCCTGAAACATGATCTTGTTCTCATAGTGGGCCAGAAGAACGCCCAGAGATTCCGGTGTGAGCTGCCTGCCGAAAATGAGGCTGGAAGGACGTCCGCCCGCAAATGCCTTATTGGGATCCTCATCCTCTTTGCCGCAGGCAAATGCCATGATCTGGGCGACTGCATTTGCACAAAGTTTTGCTTGACTGGTGCTTCCCTTAATCTCCTGATCCATACCGCACTGGTTCTCCTTATAGCCGATGAACTGCATCGGAACGATCGTTTTGCCCTGATGCAGAAGCTGGTAGAAGGAGTGCTGGCCGTTCGTTCCGGGTTCGCCGAAAATGATAGGCCCGGTCACATAATTCACCGGCTCGCCATAACGGTTGACGGATTTTCCGTTGGATTCCATATCAAGCTGCTGCAGATGTGCCGGGAAACGGTTCAAGGCCTGTGAATACGGAAGGACAGCGGTGGACTCATATCCGAGAACATTGCGCTCATAGACTCCGATCAGGGCGTCGAGCAGCGCGGAATTCTGCATAATGTCAGGGTTGGCCGCAGTCTTGTCGCCTTCGTGGGCGCCCTGCATAAGGCGGGCAAAGATTTCCGGTCCGAAAGCGAGGGAAAGGATAACGCCGCCCACACAGGAAGAGGAAGAATAGCGGCCGCCGATGTAATTATCCATGAAGAACGCTTCAAGGTAATCCGGGCTGGATGCCATGGGCGAAGTCGCGCTTGTGACAGCGAGCATATGCTTCGACGGATCCACGCCTGCTTCTTTGAGCGCGTTGCGTACAAATGTCTCGTTGGTCAGTGTCTCAAGTGTCGTTCCGGATTTGGTAACAACGATGAAAAGAGTATGCGGGATATCAACGCTCATAAGGACTGCCGCTGCATCATCAGGATCGACGTTACTGATAAAACGGGCCTGCATTTTGAGCGTCTTATTCTGCTTTGCCCAGTTCTCGAGCGCAAGATACAGGGCGCGGGGACCGAGGTCGCTTCCGCCGATACCGATCTGGACGACGGTCGTGAACTTTTCTCCGTTACCATTGACAATCTCGCCAGCGTGGACTTTTCTTGCAAACGCATCTGCTTTCGCCTGTTGAGCCATATAAAACTCACGCTTATTTACGCCGTCTGCAAATACATCCTTTCCGAGCTGTCCGCGGCAGAGCTGATGCAGAACGAGACGCTTCTCACCGGTATTAATAATATCGCCGTTATACATGGCTTCATATTTTTCAATCAGCTGGTGTTCATCCGCAAGTTCCCTGAGGACCGAGAGGACCTCATCATCGACTGCCTTGGCCGCAAAATTGTACGTGAATCCTTCCGGCATCGGGACATTGTACGCGGCGACACGCTCTGCCCCGCTTTTACCTGCCATGACAGCTGCAAGGTCGACCTTACCTTTCAGTGCCATGAAGCTGTCATAAACAGCAAGTGTATCAAGATTTTTCCATGAAATCATAAGATACTTCTCCTTTCTGTGAGATTTTTTGTTAGCAGAATAGTACAAAAAGGATGAATTTCTTTTAAGACAGATATTTCCGATGGCATTGAAAACCATTTGTTCAGTATTTTTCCGGCAGACGGAAATTGACTGTTTAAACCGGAATCGTTCCGCACGCATTTCCACCGCACGGAAAAAAAGTGTATTAAGTTGCAACGGCATCCATTTATAATATAAATGGATGACTAATACCCACCAAATTTAAGGGGGATACAAGTGAGTACGATATCAACAGACAATAGGGCCGCGAGCATTCTTCGCCTCCTGGGAACCAGATCCGGCATGACTGTTGCCGAACTGGCCGGACAGCTTTCTGTCAGCGAGCGCACTGTTCGCAATGATATTAAACAGCTTAATGTGGACCTCAAGGATACTGCAAGGCTCGAAGGTGTACAGGGACGATACCACCTTCGTATTTTTGACCCTCTCTCCTATAAAAAAGAATATGAAAAGATATGTAAGATTGACGGCATGTTCGGAACACTGCGCGGGAGACAGAATTATGTGTTCGGAGAACTTATGCGCGCTGACGCTCCTCTTCTGACTGATGAGCTCGCGTATGAGATGAACGTCGGCCGGACGACGCTTGTCAATGATTTGAAAAAACTGCGGGAAGAACTCACTCCATGGAATCTGGAGATTGTCGGCAAGACCAGCAAGGGCATGATCCTGCACGGCAGGGAGCTGGATATCCGGGCATATGTCCTGGAAAAATGCTTTGATGCACTATATTCGGACTATCCGCTGGATGAGGATGTTCGGACATTGATAGATACAACTATAGAAAAAAGGGCTTTCGAGAAGCAGGTAAGCATACAGTTCAAGAAATATCTGCTTCTCATGATTGACCGCTTCCTGACAGGTCACTTTATCGGCAAGCTCGCGGATGCGTATTATAACCTGGCCGCAGTCGGCGAATTCATGAAGGTCAACAGCCTGATCGATAATATAGGCAGAATGCTGCATGTCGATTTTCCTGTCGAAGAAAAGCTCTTTGCCTTCCTCCCCATCGCGGGCATGCGCACCCCTGTAGACCTCGGCTCTGTGCAGGAAATAGAGCTGAGCGAACAGATCTACCCGCTATCCGAAAAAATCATGACGCAGATCAGGGACGAACTCGATATTTCTATCGATCCCCGTGATTTTACTCAGGAATTTGCATATCATCTCATGTTCATGCTGAACCGGCTTCGATTCAAGATCCATCAGCCTAATGTAATGCTTGCCGAGCTTCGCACGAAATTTCCTCTGGCCTATGAGATGTCCGGTATCGCTGCGAAAGTCATTGAGCGCGAGGAGCACCTCACGGTCACAGAGGATGAGCGCGGCCATCTGACTACTTATTTCGGTGTATTCATCGAGGAGAATAATCTCATTAAAAAGAAGCCCTTCCGGATCGTCGTTATATGCGGCACAGGCCGTGTGACAGCCCGTCTCATCAGTGTGCAGCTGAAAAGATTTCTCGACAGTCAGGCACAGATCAGCACAATGTCCGACGCATCCGCAAGACCGGAGAAACTTGCTGATTTTGACGTGATTTTGACTACGGTCGATCTGCCATTTGCATGTTCTAAACCGGTGATCCGCATACGCGAAATTTTTGACGAGCAGGAACTTCGGCACAAACTTGAAAAAGCCCGGTACTGGGACCAGATTGAAATCCCGGTCCTTGACGACAACCAGTATATTTTGAGCAGTCTTCTGGATGAGGCAAATGTCTTTTTCTTCGAAAAAGGCCGCTCCTACCCGGATGCGCTGGATGAGATGATCGAGATTCTTCTCGATGAAGGAAAAATCGACGCGGGATTCAGAGATCGCCTTCTGGCTCGCGAAGAAAAAGGATCGATGGTCTTCGATAACGGTGTGGCAATTCCGCATGGAATCCAGAAAGCAAACGACCGAATGCTCCTTGCTGTAGGCATCTTCGAAAGTGCCGCCAACTACCGGGGTCAGTCTGTCCGAATCATCTTTTTTATGGGTCTGCCGGAAGTATCCGACATCGATGACATGCTCATGATACGCGTCTATGACGAGCTGCTCGAGATATCCAGAGATGCGGACATGCTGAATGCAGTCGCAGCGACCCGGACATATCCGGAGCTGATGCGGGTCTTATATAAGAAGGCTTGAATCCGCCATATTTACGGAGACAATCTATGTTTATTACTGATATGATCCAGAATATTATCACGGCGTCATCTGATCAGCTCATCTCATGGGCCGCTCACATGCTGCCGCAGATATTTCTGTTCCTTATTTTCATGAATGCGGTCACGCGGCTGATCGGCCGCGCACGGGTCGAGCGGCTGGCCGTCCGCTGCGGGTCAAACCCCCTGCTGCGCTACATGGTCCTGCCTTTCTTGTCAGCCGTCGTTCTCGGCAATCCGATGGCCATCTCGATGGGCAGATACCTTCCGGAAAAATATAAGCCTGCTTATTTTGCGTCTGTCAGCTATCACTGTCACACGAACAGCGGAATTTTCCAGCATATTAATCCGGCGGAGCTCTTTCTATGGCTCGGTATAGCCAACGGCGTTCTGTCTCTGCACCTCAAGATCTTTCCACTTGCCCTGCGATATATGTGTGCAGGGCTTATTGCCAATTTTGTGTCCGGATATGTCACGGAACTCATCACGCTCAGAGCGGCGAAAAAGAAAAATATCCAATTATCTTCCGATGTTGACCTGCAGATTCATAGCGGCCTGGCTGAAGAGACTTTTGCCCGGGATGCATCAGATATCCGAAATGAACTCGGAATAAACGGCAATGGCGCTCATTCAGTGAATAATCCGAACTTACAGGAAACGGATGGAGAACACAGAAACAGATTCAGAAGTATCACGATCACCCGGGGAGACGGCGGTTACGGTGGTCCCGTGACTGTCACTCCCACGGAAGATCGACATATCGTCCTCTATATGACGAGCGGAGGAATCCGTCCCGAACCACTCGATACAATACTGGAGCTTTCCGGTATGACGGCAGTAAACGGAACTCTCGAAGTTTGCCCTGATGAAAAGGTAGCTCTGGCTATCATCGACTGCGGCGGAACTTTACGATGCGGGATTTATCCGGGGAAGGGGATTCCGACTGTCAACATACTGGCGACAGGTCGAAGCGGACCGCTGGCCAAATATATGACGGAAGATCTCTATGTATCGGCCGTCACATCCGCGGAAATTTCATCTGCAGTTCCGGAAAACCCGGTCGTAGATACGCAGACAGCCGGACACGCTGCATCTGCCATCTCCGCCGGCAAGCTTTCTGAGCAGATAGATATCGCCGAACATTTTTCAAAAGCAGCTCTTGTTTCAGATACTCCGCTTCCGGAGCGACTTAATCGACTGCTCGGTCCTGCCGCGTCTGTCAGCCGGATCATTAATGTTTTCTACCAATCTTCAAGGGATGCCGTAAGCACGTGTCTCAACATGCTGCTTCCTTTTATGGGGTTTGCCGCCCTCTTTATAGGTATGTGCCGAGGTTCCGGTCTGACACAGTTCCTTGCAGGGTTGATCGAGCCGATGGGCAGCAGTCTTCCGGGATTCTTTCTGATCGGTATTATATGCTCTGTGCCGGGTCTCAGCGCCATTTTTGGTGCCGGCGCTGTTGCAGCCCAGATGTTTGCAGCCGTGATCGGTGATCTGATCATGTCCGGCAGTATTGCACCGATGCTTGCCCTTCCTGCACTCTTTGCCATCAACTGCCAGTGTGCCTGCGATTTCATCCCTGTGGGGCTCGGTATGATGGAGGCTAAATCAGAGACTGTACAGCTTGGAACAACTACAGTTACCCTGTCACGGTTCCTCACAGGCTGGCTGCGTATATTGATCGCCCTTATTTTCAGTATCGGGCTCTATGCGTAGAATGCAAGCTGCCCGACAAAGATGCATCGCATTTCCATGCGGATGAAAATTACTGAATTAATGGGAACGACGGCTGTTGATATAATGCGATTATCAAAAACCTGTATCGAAAACAACCACTAAGCATAAAGAAAAAAGAAAATATGGAGGTTCTCAAATGAAGGTCATCTATGAAAATCAGGTAAAAGCAAGCGGTGTCGCGGTCGATGAGTTCAAGGGATCAGGTATGCTCATTATTTTCGGTGACAATGCGCCGGAAGAAATCAAGGATTATTGCTACAGTGTCAGCGTCAACCCGATAAACGGTGAGCTGAAACCGGGTCAGGTCCTCATGTTCGACGATGAGGAGTACAAAATCACTTATGTCGGCTACGAGGCACCGGTAACTCTGAGAGGTCTCGGTCACTGCACAATCAGCTTCAGCGGTTCGACTGTAGAAGAACTTCCGGGTACTCTTTCTGTAGAGGCAAAGCCCATGCCTGAAATCAAGATTGGCACCAAGATCAAGATCATCGAGAAATAATCTGAAATTGTGGAAGATTGACACACGTCGATGACATAACCCCCCGTGCAAGGCGTGGTCATGAATATTCATAGATTCTCTTCCGGGGCAAGGGGCTGTCGCACTAAGGCGCGTCACCACTATATATGGCAGACGTTATTTGCAAATGTCTGCCATATATAGTGGTGACACCGTCTACTGCGACAGCCCCTTTCTTTATGCGCAGCGCGCAGAATAGGGGACTTCAGCCGTCCCATCCAATCCTTCCGGCCTCCGGCGGCCGCTGCTCTGCCTGATCGGAGCCGCAAAGTCCTGACCCCCAGCTTTGTGACCGCGTTTTCACTCGCACGGAAATACAATGTATAAATTGATTTCCGCGCAGGCGTAAATTGCGGAATTAAGGCGGGGGGATTTTTTTATTATTATTTAGCCATCAAAGAAAACACCATATGAGGTCCGGGATTCCAGAGTATCTTCTGATCCTGGGATCCGAGAAAAGGAGGAAAAAATGGCAAATTGGTTGAATCTTGATGGAAAAGTAGCAATCGTTACAGGCGGTGCATCCGGAATCGGATATCATGTCGCGACAACACTGAAGGAAGCAGGAGCAACACCGGTCATCGCTGATGTAACCGTCAACACCGGAGATGAGAAAGACGGCATCTTCTGCGTGAAATGTGATGTCACCAGCAAGGAAAGTGTTGAAGCCATGGTCGCGGCAGTTGTCGAGAAGTATGGCAAGCTCGACGCAATCGTCAACAACGCAGGCGTGAACCTTCCGAGACTTCTGGTCGACGTCAAGGGTGAGAAGCCCGAGTATGAGCTGGATGAAAAGTCCTTCAATATTATGTTCAACATCAATGTAAAGGGCCTCATGTACTGCGCACAGGCTGCCGCAAAGCAGATGCTGAAGCAGGGCGGCGGCGTCATCCTCAACATGTCATCTGAGTCCGGTAAAGAAGGATCTCAGGGACAGAGCGCATATTCCGCAACTAAGGGCGCATGCGACAGCTTCACCCGCAGCTGGGCAAAGGAACTTGGCAAATACAATATCCGCGTCCTGGCAGTTGCACCGGGTATCATGGAAGCGACAGGCCTCCGCACACCCGCTTACAATGAAGCACTCGCTTACACCCGCGGCGTAAAGCCCGAAGATCTCTCAACAGATTATTCCAAGGTCATCCCGCTCGGCCGTGACGGCAAGCTCGATGAAGTCGGCGCTCTCGTAGCTTACCTGATCTCTGACCGCGGAAGCTACATCGCCGGCACAACAATCAACATCTCCGGCGGCAAGTCAAGAGGCTGATTCGCCTAAAGCCAATCGCTGAAAGTAATCATATATAAGGAACGGAGGTAGGAAATGCTGTCATTAATCATTATCATCGGAATCGCGTTTTTGCTGCAGGGCTTTCTCAGTTTCATGCAGATGCGGCATCTCTCCAATGCTTTCATAGAGATGCGGAAGAGGGGCAGGGTCGCCTTTGGCCGAAAATCGGGAGGCTTTCACGCCGGTGCCGTTGTAATGTTCCGGCTGGATGATGACGGCATCATCTGTGAGGGGAGAAAGCTTGAGGGGCTGACTTCATTTGCAAGAGTAAAACCTCTCACAGGATTTGAAGGCCGCTACATCGGAAGCCTTACCGCGGAAGACGGACCGAAAAATCATAAAAACCTCTGCAAGGCAATAGAAGACGCCGCGCTTACATACCGCAAGTATACGAACGGCGAAGTCATTGAAGAGCCTACCTCGTTCCAGAAAGCGCAGTTCGCTGTGCGAAGCCTGGTACGAAAAAAAGTAAGTGCCTAAAAGACAATGCACAATCTTTCTTCCGGGCAGCTGACAGCACTGCTGATCCTGCATCAAATCTCAATAGTGAGACTTGAATAGAGACTCGCAGATAATAGTGATCTGCGGAAATGAGAAAGGAGAAAGTATGGATTTCTTAGTTAAATTTGCATCCGCATTCATGGGCGTGTTCCAGCTCGGTGGTGAACAGTTCGTAGGCTGGGTCACCGGTATCATCCCCACAATCTTAATGCTCCTCGTTATGATGAACGCCATCATCGCCCTGATCGGTGATGAGAGAATCGAGGTCATCGCAAAAGTCTGCACAAGCAACCCGATCCTGCGCTACGCAGTGCTTCCCTGGGTAAGCGCCTTCATGCTCGGCAACCCGATGGCTCTGTCCATGGGCAAGTTCATGCCGGAGTTCTACAAACCCAGTTATTACGCGGCAGCTTCCTATCACTGCCACACGAACAGCGGTATTTTCCCGCACATCAACCCGTCCGAAATCCTGATCTACCTCGGCATCGCCCAGGGCATCACATCACTCGGACTCGACGCAACACAGTTAGCCCTTCGCTACATGCTGGTCGGTTTCATCGCGAACTTCATCTCCGGTTGGGCAACTGACTTCACAACTGCCTTCGTACAGAAGCAGCAGGGTATCAGCCTGAGCAAGAAGATCCATGCTAAGGCCTGATAAAGGGTTTTCGAAGCAGCGGATGCCACGAGCATCCCGGAACAATGAGGCGCTGTGCGCCGTAAGCAAATGAATGCATACCTATATGGAGGAATTTAAAATGGCTGAATATAGAGCGATTCGTGTTGAAAAGGGGTCCGGCGGTTTTGGTGGTCCTCTGACAATTCAGGGAAATGAGAAAAGAAATAAAGTAATGTATATCACGGGCGGCGGAATGGCTCCGGAGATCCTTCCGAAGATCATCGAACTCACAGGCCTTGAGCCGGTCAACGGCTTCAAGACAAGTGCCCCCGAAGATGAACTCGCGCTTGTCATCATCGACTGCGGCGGCACTCTTCGCTGCGGACTTTATCCAAAGAAGCGCATTCCGACGATCAACATCAACCCCGTCGGGAAGTCCGGGCCGCTTGCCCAGTTCATCACTGAAGATATTTATGTCTCCGGCGTAACAAATGCACAGATCACACCAGCTGACGGCCAGGCTCCGGCTGCAGAGGCAGCTCCCGCGGCAGCTGTCGAAGCTGCTCCGGCTGAAGAGCCGAAAAAGGGCGGAATCGATACTTCTAAGAAGCTGTCCGAGCAGATGGCTGAATCCGGCAAAGGCAATGTTCTTGCCAAGATCGGTCTCGGCGCAGGCAAGGTCGTCGCTACATTCAATCAGGCAGCCCGTGACGCGGTTCAGACCGCAATCACCACACTGCTTCCGTTCATGGCTTTCGTGTCCATGCTCATCGGTATTATCAACGGTACAGGCTTCGGAACATTCTTCTCAGGCGTACTGCAGCCGCTCCTCGGTTCAATCCCGGGTCTTCTGGTCCTCGGTATCATCTGCTCCATCCCGGGTCTGTCCGCGATCTTAGGCCCCGGTGCTGTTATCTCCCAGATCCTCGGCGGTATCATGGGTGCCGAGATAGCAGCAGGCAGAATTTCTCCGCATCTCGCTCTGGTCGGTCTGTTCGCGCTTAACTGCCATGCAGCCTGCGACTTCATTCCGGTCGGTCTCGGTCTTGCAGAAGCTGAGACAGAGACAGTTGAGGTAGGTGTTATGTCCGTAATGTACTCCCGCTTCATCACAAGCTGGGTACGTGTGCTGCTTGCGGTCGCCTTCTCGATTGGTCTCTATACAGCATAAATCTCAGAAAAAGGGACGGTTCTTCTCGTGAAAGAACCGTCCCGAAAGGCTACATCGCAGTTCCGAAGTTCGGCACAAACATCATCTTCATCGAAAAACGCTGGTTCTACCCTGCGATCTGCGTAGGCGACAAGCCAAGGTGCCTGATTCGTGCTCGCACGAAAGGAAGGCACTTTGGCGCCCGCCCGACATCGAGCGTGAAACGCGAGATGTAGGCGGCTCGCCCCCTACGTGATATCTCGGTCGAACCAGCAATGTTTTTCTCACGAAGATGGATGCTTTGCGCCGTAAACGAAGTGTGAGCAGAGCCTTTCGGAACTTATCCGCATAAAAAGAACCATCCTCAAATCATCATTCGAGAATCTTGATCCTTCCCTGTCCGTAAGGATCCGCGTACTCTTCGCTGACAACCCCGCCCATCGTATCAACGATGTAATCGATCAGCACCTGGTTGTCGATCTTCACTCTGTCCTGAAGAACCGTTGCCCCGTTGAACGCGGTGTAGCCATCTCCGTTATTCAGAAGTGTGTAGTCCATAGCGGCGACTGTGTACGTCTTTGCCGGATCCAGCGGCTCTTCTCCGACCATGACGTTCTGCACCCGTCGCTCCCCTTCGATGCCGGTGTTCAGGCCGTTCTCGTCCTCCTTGCAGGGACTGTCGATGAGAGTATTGATCTCATAAGTCAGCCCTGACACATGCAGGAAGCCTCCGGTCTCCTGCGGAACAGCGCGGCTGCCCCACTCCAGAGCATCCAGCACCTGCTGCCCCGTCACTTCAGCGACGCAGAGCATATTTCCGAAAGGATTCACAGCGATAATGTCTCCATAGGTGATATCGCCCTTTTCAATGTTAGCGCGGACTCCTCCGCCATTTGCAAATGCAATATCCGCCCCGGTCTCAGCGCGGCACGCATCCGCGCACAGGTCTCCAAGGTTCGTTTCCGCGCGTCTTACCATGCGGATGGGCTTGCCGCTTGCATCTTTAACTTCCGGGTCCTCTATAGTCAGCCTGACCGGCGTGGTCGCCACCACCTCGTTCATCACTTCAGCGGCTTCCTGCTTTGCCTGTTCAACTTTATCCCACATCTCATTCCGGATGTTCAGCAGCTGCGGCGCTGCGGCCTTGTTAGGCCAGCTCCAGATTCCCGTCTCGACGATCTCGCCTTCCGCGGAAATATGGCTGTAACCGATACATGCCATCTTTGTCCCGACAGCAGACCTGGTCACATCCTCCCCGTCTTTATTCTTCATAACGACCTGGTCTACATCGTGGCTATGCCCGTCCAGAAATACATCAATCCCGTTCGTATGTGAAAGCACATCCGCATACGTCCATGGGCTGAACTCGTCAATATTTCCAAGATGCCCCATCCCATAGACAAAATCCGCTCCATCCGCGCGTGCCGCGTCTACGGCTTCCTGTACAGCCGTATAGACGCTCTCGCCGGTCTCATCCTGCATGAAGCCGTAGACAAATTCCCCGCTCTCATCCTTGAAATAAGCCGGTGTCGAGCTGGTGATCGTCAGCGGTGTCGTCACACCTACGAAAGCGATTTTCTTCCCTGCTGCTTCCTTTATGACGTAGGGCTCAAATACCAGCTCGCCCTGATGGTTGAAGTTGCAGCTGATATACGGAAATTCCGCCTTCTCAGTGAGTTCTAAGAAGCGTTCCATACCGTAATCAAACTCATGGTTTCCGGGAATGGCCACGTCATATCCGACGTCATTCATAAGATCTATGATGGCTTCCCCTTTAGTAAGTGTTCCGAGCACCTCTCCCTGGATCGAATCTCCATCGTCTACCAGAAGAGTCTCGTAGCCTTCTGCCTCCAGAGTATCTCTCACCTGTTTTAAGCCCGCGTAGCCAAAGCCCTGATCCACGCCGCAGTGGACGTCACTGGTGTAGAGAATATAGATATCTCCGTTCTTTTCCGCCGGTTCTTCGGTATTCTCCGAAGTTTCCGCAGAAGCGTCTTCCGAAACTGCCGCCCCGGAATCCTCCGAAACCGCCGCATCCTCCGAGACCGCCGCCCCGGAATCCTCAGCGTCTACCGCCGGTCCGGCAGGCTGTGTCGTTTGGGTCACGCTGCAGGCGGTCATTGAAAAAATCAGGACAAAAGCCAAAAGAAACGCCCATATTGTCTTTATCTTTTTTTCCACGGTAATACCTCCTTGTTTCACTGTAACGAGAACGACTTGTTTCAGTATCTGTTCTTAATTATAGCATATATACTGCACATATTCTGCTGCCGCAATATTGTCCCGGATAAAAAAGACAGATCCTGTTTTGGACCTGTCCGTCATTGATTCACAGGCCAATCCGGCTTCCTGCGATCCACACATTATCTTCGCCGTCAAAAAGAGTAATTTCATACCACATGCAGCCGTCCTTCAATATCTTACGTCCGCTGGTCCTAAGCTTCGTTCCGTTATAGACCTTACCTGCAATCTTGCCGCTGAAGCCCGGTTTAAGTCTGAGATTTGCATAATTGACCACACTGCTTTCAACCGTGACGATCTTTCCGCCTGTAACTTCCTCGAGTGTCTCAACGTTGATTTTGTTCAGCCCTGTCATTGTTAATTCTCCTACATGTATCAATTATTTTTGTTAAGGTCTCTTTTTCATCAAGTTCCCCTGGCCCTTATGTATATACGACGTAATTTGGGGGCGGGCTAAAGCGAATAGGCGGCTTCACAAGCGGCCTGTTTCGCAGTATCATAAATGCTGCATAAAAATCAGGAGGCACACTTATGTTTAATATCCTTCAGCCAATTGACAGCGATATTCTTTTATGGATCCAGAATTCTTTGCGAAGCGACATCCTTAATAAGATCATGATACCGTTCACTTCGCTCGGGAATCATGGCATTTTGTTCATAGCCCTGACGCTCGCAGCGCTTCTTTTTGCCCGAACGCGAAAAGCGGGGGCAGCTTCTGCAATCGCGCTTCTCATCGGATATATTCTGACCAGTATCCTAATAAAGCCGCTTGCCGCAAGACCAAGACCGTACGTAATCACTGAGGGGCTTAACGCGCTGGTCGACATGTCAAGAGATCCCTATTCCTTTCCGTCCGGACACACATGCGCGGCGTTCGGACTGGCCTCGGCCTGGCTTCGGACCATGCCATACACTAAAGTGCGTGTGTCGGTCTTTATCATAGCGGTCCTCATGGGCTTTTCGAGGTTATATGTGGCGGTCCACAACCCGTCAGACGTGATCGTCGGCGCTCTTTTCGGCGCTTTGTCCGGCCTTATCGCAACAATGTTGGTCAGAGTCTGGGATGAGAGAAAAAAGGGGGTTTTTCATTGACCTCAATTGATTCCTCAATGTATCAGAATGATTAACCCTGCCGACAATTGTTTCGTATCAATAGATGAAAGGGAAAACAAAACCTGAAAAAAGAAAACCATAAGGAGGAAATGAACCGAATGCAATTTTTCAAGGTTTCAGGAAACCTGCTGACCCGACACATACCAATTGAAAAATCACCTGAGTAAAGAAGGGGGGCTGATTCTTAGCGACGGTTCCTCTTTTTTCATGTCAAAATTTAAATCTCGCTCGCGAGACCTGGCGCGGGATTCGGGCCAGCGCCAGCTGACATAAGCCCCGACCGCCATCCATTTTGACAGCAGCCGGGGCATCTTTATCTCGTACTTTATTTCATATCTTATCCGACCTCAATCGACACAGAGCTTCCGGAATCTGCGTGTGCGCTTATTCCGACGCTACTTCCCGAGCCCGATGATACATCTATGCTTCCATCGAAATCCACAGACAACGATCCGCCATCCGAAGCAGATGCTTCTATACCGACACTGCTGCCCTCGGATTTCACCTTCATGCCGCTGCCGGTCTCAACTTCCGACGTCACCGATTTCCCTTCCGCTGACGCTTTTACACCTGTCGCGCCCTGATCGCCGCCGGTCACAGTGATATCCTCATCCACGTCGACGTCGCAGGCTGCTATGATTTCAATACCGACAGCAGGGTTATCGTCTACTTTAATGCTGTTGATGTTCAGTTCCTCGTCGTTCGCTTCTGTGATGCGGACCGTCTCCGTGACATCGGGACCGTCATCATTTTCATCGGTATCTTCGTCGTCCTCGTCACCGTCGTCCTCATCGTCTTCGTCATCATCACAGTCTTTGCGCACTTTATGCCTGCCGCAGCGCCCTACACTGTCATCATCCCAGACAGCGGTGAACTTGACACAGTGTTCAAACACAAAAGCTTCTCCCGGCTTACTGACACGAACGTCCTTGCAGGATGAAGCCCATCGAAGGAAGCGGGCACCCGGCTTTTCCGGTGCGTCAAGAAGCTTATACTCTTTATCGCGCTCAGCCTGCACGATGATCGGGCCTTTGTCGCCATTAAGCGTTCCACCGTTCAAATCATAAATAATTCGGTTGCATTTGCCGGCAAGATCGCATTCCTCACGGTCCCGGGATCTGTCGGCATAGCTGCAGACGGACTCTGTCCTTCTGCCGGAACACTCATCCTCCTCATCATCGTCGTCATCTTTGTCTGAGCTTTCTTCGAATTCAGCGCTGAGGTATACTCCTCCGGCTTTGGGAACCACCACATAATAATTGCCATGATCGTCCTTTTTCAGTGGAACCTTGTCGCCGTCGCCATTATAGGCGCCAACGAGCTTATATCCGTCAGGCACTGAGATTTTCAATGTGACCGTTTCTCCCTCCTTGGCAGTGTTATAGCCATGGCTTTTTTCTGTGCCTTCAAGATTGATCAGTTTTTCCTGCGAAGGTTCTATTTTGATGATATACCTGATCCCGGCTTCGACCTTTTTTGAATCGTCCGTGACAGCCTGCGCTTCTCCGAGTTTCCCCTCCAGCACGACATGCTTTTCGTTTTTTCCGCCTGCCTGGACCGGGTCCTCAATTTTCCATACAGTAATGGACACGTTATCAGGCTCAACGCTCTTATCAATCAGGATGGGCGTTCCTTCACTCTTCAGTGTCCCGGTTACAAGGATATCAAACTCGCCTGCACCTTCAAGGACAATGCCTGCGTCTTTCGCGGTTATATTTCCCCGGGACGCTTCCTCATCCCCTGATTCTTTCTCGTCCTCGGAAGCTTTCTCGTCTTCAGACTCTTTCTCGTCCCCGGACTCTTTCTCGTCTTCGTCTGCGTCCTCGTCTCCGCCAGCCTTCTCGTTCTTGGCTGCTTTCTTGTTTCCGGCAGCCTTCTCAATCTTGGCCGCCTTCTCGGACCCGGCAGCTTCCTCGTCTCCGGCAGCTTTCCCGTTTCCGGTCAGTGCTTCCGTCCCGTCATCGGTCTTTCGACTATCGCTGACAGCGCCTTCATTTGCCTGATTCGACAGTTCTGTGCGATCCTTGATTGCTTCCGGTTCAGTCTGAGATGGCTCAGCAGTAAGACCCTCATCTGCTGACGATTTTTGCTCTCCCTGGGATTGTGCATGCGATTCTTCGCTGCCTGCGGAAAATGTGTCTCCGCCTGCTGCGGAAGCCGCGCTTGCCGCGGACGCGGAAGCACCGCCAGCCGAAGATACAGACTCTCCTCCTGCTGATGCAGAAGCGCCGCCAGCCGAAGATACAGACTCTCCTCCTGCTGACGTAGAAGCGCCGCCAACCGAAGATACAGACTCTCCTCCTGCTGATGCAGAAGCGCCGCTCGCCGGGGATACAGACTTACCGCCTTCTACAGATACAGAAACAATGTCCGCAGCATGCACGGGCTCCCCGCCTTTCTCAACTGTCGGACCGCTGATTTCAATCCCCCTGCTGTTGGCGGCGTCATCAGCAATTACTGCTGCGCCGCTGATCTGCAGCATCATACAAAGAATCAAAACAGCTGCAATGACCTTTTTCGTTACTCTCATAGCTCCCTCCTGTTAATAGTTGCGCTTGATATAATCCACAGCCTTAGAGGCGGGTGTCTTCTCCCACTAAAAACTATCAATCATTGTCATGAACTACTCGGCAATTGAATAACCGAGGATTCCCGCTTATTACCCAAAATATAGCAAGGCCAGGCAGGACGGGTAGAACTGTCTGGCCTTGCAATGTCATTTACAACGATTCGTACATTTTAAGCTTCCTGCTCAGTGCCCTTTGTGTTTCTCTTTTCGTTTCTTCCGGCGCTGCTCAAATCTAAGCTGTTCCTGTGCTTCCCGTTGTTCCCTGCGAACCTGTTTCCGCTCGATCTTCATTGCCTCTCGCTGCAGCGAAAGTGCCTGCTGAGACTTTGTCCCTATCCCGGTACTTAGCTGCTGCTTTCTGGCATTTCTCTGCCTTCGTTTCGGGTTATCCGCAGTTTGTTTTTCTCCGGCTTCCACAGCCGGGCTGAAGTGCAAGTCGTAGTAATGTTTGAGAACAAAGTCCAGAACTTCATACTCTTTTGGTTCCGCTCCAAATGTCACTTTACAGACAGAGAGCTTTCCACCTGTAATCCGCTCAAAAACCCCTACCCAGAATGGGTCCTCAAAATATACTGTCAGTTGTCCGTACGACCTGTCCATCATTTTCCCTCCTTAAGCGTAGATAAGGACAAAGAACGGACGACCCAGGAGGGGAGGGTTACTTACCCCGTCATTTCTGGCGGGACGGCCAGGCTACCATCTGGCTCTGGCACGCCTTGCGGCGCGCGTTGCGTTTTTATCTTTGCCGTTTATGAGTTATAAAGGAATCATATCACAATTTGATTTATAAAATATATATAATTTGATCAAGGGGACATAAAAGTCTAAAGAAGCGGGGGACATCTCACACTGAGATATACTTTATTTGATTAATGGACGGGAAATTTCAGATCATGTCAAACAAGTCGAAGGGAACATCTTAAGAAACTACCTCGAAAATGACAGGATATTACGGACTTTTATAAAATCCATATACAATACTCCGGGTGTGTGATATCTTTCCTCCACCAGGCAAGAGGCAATTTCCAGGTCCTGTTACAAGGTGTTTCCAGCTTGTGCTATTCCCAGCCCATGCTATAATGAAGTTATGTATTGCATCGTGAAAAGCCTCTTGCCAGACATATTCGGGAGCAAGGTAGCGGCAGATTCTTATTGATTCAGTCGGCGAGCTCCCGCAACTAATGGCAGGAGGTCTTATGAGTACATATAACAGTAGCGAGAAAAAACTTGTCAAAAGCTATGAGGAACTTGAATTTACGGATGATTTCTTGTTTTGTAAGATAATGGAAAACAATGTTGACCTGTGCAAGGAACTGACGGAGCTTATCTTGAACCGCAAGATAGGAAAAATCATACCAAAAGGGCCTCAAAAGGCTATCGAAATCACCTCGGACGGCAAGGGCGTGCGATTTGATGTTTACATGGAAGACGATACATCTACCATCTATGACATCGAGATGCAACAGACCAATGCAGACAATCTCCCGAAGCGGATGCGTTATTATCAGGGAATGATTGATCTGGATTTGATGGAACGCGGTGCAAAATATGCAGAGCTAAAGAAGAGCTATATCATTTTTATCTGCTGTGAACGACCATTCCCGAAAGGACACCGTCATATCTACAACTTGCGAACAATGTGTGTCGAGGAGCCGACGTTTTTATACTCTGATGACGCATGTAAGGTCGTCCTCTCGGCGAAGGGGGAGGAAAACGATGTCTCCGAAGAGATGAAACAGTTCCTCTTATACCTGACAGAGAGAAAGACCGGCTCTGAGTTTACAAGACGGCTTCAGCGGCAGGTGAATGAGGCCAGACAGCACAAGAAATGGAGGGTCGAGTACATGACACTGCTGGAGCGAGATGAAAAGATGCGAGAAGAAGGCCGAAAAGAAGGTGCTGAGTCCGAAGCGTTGGATATTATCAGAAATATCATGAAAGTCCAACATAAAACTGCGGAAGAAGCAATGGATCTACTTTCCTTTCCAGATGAAAAGAGAGAAAAACTTCTGGCAAAATTAAAAGTATGAGTATTCAGTTCGTGAAACTTGCTGCGCGACAGCCATACAAAAATGCGACTTACATGGACTTTATTCCTGATAAGACATTTTGCTCAAAGGCAGCAGATTGACCCAAATCAAGCCCTTCTGGTTGCTTTTGCTCTTAACACAGTAGAAGTCACTCTGTTCAAAGGCAGCAGATTGTCCCAAATCAAGCCCTTCTGGTTACCTTTGCTCTTAACACGGAAGAAGTCGCTCTGCTCAAAGGCAGCAGGAGATTAAAAAACCGGCCCGATGCCTCAAAGAATTCTTTGAGGCCCGGGCCGGCATTACTATCTGCAGCAGGAATAGTGTCTCACACAAACAATGCCGCAATATGGTACACAATAAAAGAGAGTATCAGTGCGCCGCAGACGTAAAACGCCGCGATCCTTGCTGTCCACTTCAGCGAGTGAGACTCCCTGTAAGTCGTACTGAGTGCCATGACGCACGGAATATTAAACGTGCACGCGCACATGAAAGCAAGCGCCTCCGCCTTGCTGACGACATCCGTCATTGCCTGGCTGAGCACGGCCTTATCCGTTGTCACAGTAAAGGCCGAGCGGAAGGTCGCGTCAAGCACTGTACCGTTCCCGACAAAGGCCGCGTTCAGCACTCCGAGGACCGCTTCTTTGGCAAATGTCGAACTGATAAAGCCCATAAATGTCCTCCACCCGAGGCCGAACACTCTTGTCACCGGCTCAATCGTCGTCCCGACCTTGTAGAGAAGGCTGTCCGCCACATTTCCGCTTCCGCTGTAGGAGAAGACCCAGAAAAGCAGGGAAATCAGTGTGACCGTCCGAAGTGCCCTTTTGAAAATATCCCACGCCTTCATCAGAGCCTCTTTGAAAATATGCTTCCAGTGGGGCTTGTGATACGGAGGAAGCTCCATAATCATGCCGCTCCTGGCATTTTCCGGAACCAACTTACCTCCGAACACTTTTGATACGATCGTCATCAGGACCACGGCATAGAGCAGAATGCCGCACACGACCAGCATCGTCTGCCAGGGTGTAAAAAACATGGAGCTGATCACGGGAATAATCGTCCAGATCGATGCACACGGAACCGCCCAGACAACGGCCATCGTCAACATGCGCTGGCCCCAGTTATCCATGACGCGGGTCCCGCACGTACCTCCGATCGTACAGCCAAAGCCCATTAATATTGGGCAAATAGCCTTCCCCTGCAGCCCCAGACCCGAAAGCAGACTGTCGAATTGATAAGCTGCCCGGGCAAGGAACCCGATCTCCTCCAGATATCCGAAGACGAGATTGACGCCGAAGACAAAACCAGACATGGCCACGCAGAAATAGAGCGTGTTGGGCAGAATAATGCTGAAGATCGACACCAGCCATGGGTGGACATTCCACCCATTCAGAAGGTCCGCGATAGGCTTGTTCAGCAGCTGTGGAATCATGGATCCGAATCCCATAAGCGGGAAGCAGATGAGCATGGCCACGAGAAAGCCAAGTACAATCGTTCCGAAGCAGAGAAACTTTCCGAGGATCGGGCTGAGCAGCCTCCGATCCCGTTTGCTCAGCTCATATTGCTTCTGTTCGGAATGAGTCACACCCTCGAGCACGTCCCCGATCCACTGATACTTTGCTTCGCTCTCCGCCTGCACGGACTCCGGAGCTTTCCCGCTTTTCTTTGGCTCCGCGAAGTTCCCACTACTTTTTGGCAGGTCCGGCGTGGAAGCAAGCCTGTGCGGATGATTGAGTTCCGCCGCAAGGAGTGCCTTCAGTTCTTCATATCCGCTGCTCTCCGCTGCCGTGAACGGCAGTACAGGAATGCCGAGCCGCTTCTCAAGCAGCTTATGATCTATTTCTTTCTTCTGCGCCCTGGCTACGTCCATCATGTTGAGCAGCAGCACCGCCGGTTTATCCAGGGCAGCAAACTCCGCGACCATATACATGCTTCGCTCCAGCTGCGAGGCATCCACCAGGATGCAGACAAGATCGGCCAGTCCTTCTCTAATGAAATCCGCAGTAATGACTTCCTCATCCGAATTGCCGGAGAGTCCGTAGCTGCCGGGAAGGTCCGTCACCGCATACCGTGTCCCATTATATGTATAGAAGCCATCCTTTTTTTCCACTGTTTTACCCGGCCAGTTGCCAACATGCTGCCGGGAACCGGTCAGTGCGTTAAATACTGTTGATTTTCCGGAGTTCGGCTGACCGAGAAGGGCAATCGCGTTTTTCATTTTACTTTCACCTCGATTCTTTCAGCATCATCGCGGTTGACAGCGATCAGTGTCTCCCTCAGATACAGCAATACGGGCATCTTTTTATCGTTGCGGACAGTCTGATATTCCGTTCCTTCTGTGATGCCTATCGCTGTAATCCGTTTAATAAAATGGGCGTCTCCGCCGATCTTCAGGATCACACCATGCTGATCAGGCCTGGTCTCTGTAAGTTTCATGGGTTTCCTCCTTCTTTCTATGGACACCGCAGCCGCTGCAGCCTGCGCACCCGCAGCCACAGCCGCACGTCCCGTTTTTCCGCTCTTTGATCTTGCTTTTAATCAGCAAAAATACAATCAGTGCCACGACCAGAAACAGTACTATCGAGGCAAAGTTTTCTCCGATCCAGGAAATCATGTTTTTCTCCTTCTATCTATGTCAGCCAACGCTTACCTAAATCCCGCGCCAAGTCTCGCAGCGAGACATAAATCGCGATCTCTGATCGCGCGAGCTGCACAACGCTCCATTGGGGCATTATCACGCATACCAAATCACACAAGGGTGTAAAGCACAAATAGTACATGAAATCGGGTTAGTTATTTATAACTCACGCCCTTAAAAACTGCCCCACTTCCGTGAGGCAAATTGATCTTATTCTGGGAATAGTAAATCGCGATCTCTAATCGCGCGCGAGCTGCACTACGCACTCTGTGCGTCTTCCTTCGCACAGCTCTGCGATCCCCAGAGGCTCAATCAGAAACTGCGGCATAACAGCCGCAGTCATTTGGTTTGTTATATCTAACACTATACTGTTTCAAGCTCACCCTGTCAAGCATGAATCCACGTGAAGCCTCATACGTCCCTGTAACCGGGTGTTGTGTGCCATGCCGCTCCGCTCTTTTCTTCATTTGCCAACTCGCGCAGGACCTGATAAAATTCCGGGAATCTGTTGTTCAGTCTGATCAGCTTTCCATCCGTATCCATAAAACAATGTTCAGATTTTGCCTGGCAGACAATTTTCCCATCCTCTTTTTCCATCACGTACCGGAGCTGCAGCCGGACTCCGTTGACAGCCTCCACATGCACTTTAATAAAAACCTCGTCCGGGAAGGTCGTACTCTGCTTGTATTTACACTCTACGGATGTGACGGGGGAAATCACACCGGCGGCCTCCAGCTTATCATAACCCCAGCCAATCTGATTCAGGAAATCAATGCGTGCTTCTTCCATCCATCTAATATAATTAGAATGATGCACAATTCCCATTCTGTCAGTCTCATAGTACTGGACCGTATGCTTGTACTCTTTCATCGATCTTTACCTCACATCGGAGTCCCGACTTCGATCAGGTTGCCATCCGGATCGTAGAACCGGATTACTTTCTGTCCCCAGCTGTGCGTCATCAGATGATTTACATATTTTACTTCGGGATAATAAAGCTCAAGCCGCTCGACAAAGCCTTCTATGTCTTTTTCCTCAAAGTACAATTCGCAGGAATTGCTCTCCTTCTTGATATCTCTCCCCAGAAAGTTCTTCCAGATCTTTTCGTCCTGAAGGACCAGTCCTTCAGTCAGAATCATATTTCCATCATTATCCAAAATCCGCTCCAGTCCGAATAAATCATGGTAAAACCGGCGGGAACGCTCAATATCCTTTACAACGATCAGTACATTTTTCAGCTTCATAGTATCAACACCCCCTTATATGGAGGCTACACCAGATTGTCTGCAAATACAATGATAAATCTGTTTCGACACATCTTATCTTTTACAGTTCCGTCACGAACTCTTCAAAGACAAGTATGAACTCGTTGCATGGATATTCTTCCAGGCGGCGGCGCAAGATTGCCTCCTTCCTTTTAGAGATGATTGAGCGCCTGCAGCCATAAAGGTCAAAACAATGTCTCAAACACATATTGACTCACTGTCAGCACAGATGTATAATACAAATGCTGACACAGTGTCAGCGTCCAGCAAACAGACATGATTAATTAGACCCAACGAGAAGGGGCGCACCGAAAAGTAACAGGAGAGGAAATCGAAATGGCAGAGAAAATCGTACAGACAGCAGGAAGAAACCAGTTAGGAGAATTCGCGCCGATGTTTGCGCATCTGAATGACGATGTGCTCTTCGGAGAAGTATGGAACGAGGAGGCGATAGACGTAAAGACAAAGTGCATCATCACGGTGGTATCCCTGATGGCATCCGGCATCACGGACTCCTCCCTGACATATCATCTGCAGAACGCCAAGGCCCACGGTGTGAGCAGGGAAGAGATTGCGGCAATCATTACTCATGCGACCATGTACGTCGGCTGGCCGAAGGGCTGGGCAGTATTCCGCCTGGCAAAAGAGGTCTGGAATGAGGAAGAACCGGCACTGACCGAGAAAGATAAATTCCAGAACACGATATTCTTCCCGATTGGGGAGCCGAACCCGTACGGCGAGTTCTTTGTCGGCCAGAGCTACCTTGCGCCGTTGTCCTCAGAGCAGGTTCCTGTGTTCAATGTGACCTTTGAGCCCGGCTGCCGCAACAACTGGCACATCCATCACGCCAAGTCCGGCGGCGGTCAGATGCTGATCTGCGTCGGAGGAAGAGGCTACTATCAGGAATGGGGCAAGGAAGCCGTGGAGATGACACCCGGCACTGTGATCAACATTCCCGCCGAGGTCAAACACTGGCACGGCGCTGCGCATGATTCCTGGTTCTCTCATCTGGCGTTTGAAGTTGAGGGAGAAGAGACCGGCAATGAGTGGCTGGAAGCTGTAAGCGATGAGGATTACAACAAACTGAAATAAACCGTATTCACCATACAACCAAGGGGCTGACGCATTAGACGGTGTCACCACTATATATGGCAGACATTTGCAAATAACGTCTGCCATATATAGTGGTGGCACGCCTTAATGCGGCAGCCCCTTTTAATCAGTGAATCCAACAGCTCCGGCAGCTCACGCATCCCTCAGCACTACATACACAAGCTCACGTAAATGCCGCAGCACCCTGTAGAGCTCTTCCTCTGATGAAAAAGCGAACATCGCAATGCCGACCGGCCGGTTATCCGCGTGAATGCTCTCAATATATGCACCCGGTTCCCCGCCGGGTAAAGCATCAAATGAGATAAGAGAATCCCTGATGGAATCATCTATATACACATGATCAAAGATTCCCGGCACGAAACTGAATACGGCATAAGTCAGTAAACAGCGTCTCTGTCTTTGTGTGCCTCTAAGCTCCTCCCAGTAGGAGAGGTCCCCGACAGCAGTTGTCACAAGCAGTTTTGAAAAATCCACTCCGCTAAAGAGTTTCAGTTCCTTCTGAAAGTAGTATCCTGCCGGCCGCGGATTGATCTCTATCACAAAGAACCTGCCCTCATCCGTAAAAAAACCTTCGACGTTAAATTCGCCGAGCCGGGCTCCGGATGCCGCCAGCACACAGCTCACAGCAGATTTAAATTCTGCCTCCTCACGGCTGTCCAGAGAAGCGGGAAACACATCGATTGCAGGGCGGAGCGGCTCTTCCGGCAGCCGATAGCACCAGCTGGTCCCGTCCCAGAGAATATCATCCCCCACAAGAAATATATCCGCTTCCAGAACCCTCAGAGAGTCCTGCTCAATAAACTCCTCCACACAGACAGCCCCGTTTCGGGAATAGGCCGCAGCTTTTTCAAATGCAGGAATGATATCTTTCCTGTCATAAAGCTTCGTCATGCCGAAAGAGGATGAGCAAACTGCCGGCTTCACGATGATCGGGAAGCGAAGTTCGGCACACCGATCCTCCAGGCCTTCACTTGTGTCCGTTTCAAAATACCCCGGGCAGAACACGCCGGCCTTCCTCTGCAGAGAGCGAAAGCGCCCTTTATCCATAAGCGTTCTCACACAGTCCGGGCTGTTTCCGGGCAGTCCGAGCTCATGGGCAATAATCGCTGCCGAAAGGACAGATTTGTCCCACGTTCCCAGCACAGCGTCTATCTTTTCTTTTTTGGCGATTTCGAGCAGCTCCTCTGTCTTATGACCGTCAACTGAATAGAACCGGTCCGCATGCGCAAGGGAGCCGTCATCCACTTCCCTGGTACACGCGACGGTTTCCATACCGAGCGCCCTTGCAGCCTCCACCGCCCCGACGAGACGCGGATCCAGCGAAGAAGATATGACCATGATTTTCTTACTCATCTGTTTCTTCCGGCCTCCTCATTTTCAGCACCTTCTTAATATCTGATGAACTTATCCCCGGAGTCCGTTTCAGGCGGACGACGGACTTTCCGTGCGCACGGCACCACTCCGTGATGGCATCGAACCGCTCGCCGATATGATCCTCCCCGAGGGCAAGAACGTCAAACTCTGTCTTCTCCATCGCGGCGTCGCAGAGAGTGTCGTATACGAACACTTCATCCACAATGCGCAGAGCTTCTATCATCGTGACGCGCTCATCTGTCGTATAAAGCATGTCCTGCGCAGGTTTGAACCGGGCGACATACTCCCCGTTCTGCACGCCCACGATCAGGTAATCTCCGTGTTCCCGGCACTGCCGAAGCAGATTCAGATGTCCGATATGAAAATAATCAAATACACCAAACGTCAGGACCTTTGTCATCACTCATCACCCCGCACTGAATTCATCACTGATCCGGGAAAGTGCCATATAAATCGGATCATAGACGCGTACATCGCTGCACAGATCCCGATATTTCTCATACAGGATCGGAAGTTCTGTACACCCGAGCACGCACGCGCTGCCCCTATGCATGAGCTTGGCAAATTCAGCGCGGACCGCATCACTGTACCGATCCCTCTTGACAGCCTCTATGCAATCCCGAAGATATGTATACTCCTCTTTTTCCGGTGCCCCGCATCGTATTCCGCGCGCGCTGCAGACTTCCTGATAGATCCCGGATTCTATAGTTCCCTCGGAAGCCAGAAGGAATACTTCTGTCTCATCATTTTCACGCAGTCCGTCCGCGCAGACTTCGATTATATTAACGATTTTTCCCTCCGCCTCCGGAACCTGCTTTATAATATCCGGAAGAAAAAGGTGGGCAGTGTTACATGCCAGCAGAATTCTGTTGCAGCCGTTTTTTTCGAGATTCCTGACGGAATCTGACATCTCCCGGATCAGCTGCTGCCTGTTTTCTCCATACAGTGCAGCCCGGACACGGCTCGGCATGGTACACCTGTTGTCAATAATGATTCTTGGGCGCTCCCATTCCTTCTCCGCAGGAAAAACTGCCGCATACTGTCTGAAGAGATGTATGGTCGCATATGTGCCCATACCGCCTAACACACCGATTGTACACGATTTGCTATCCATAGCTTCTCCTATGCTAAGATATCCATTTCCTCGAGAATCTTTTCAGCCACATGAGGATAATTGACGGCAATATTCTCCCGGACCCAGTCGTCCATTTCGCATTCCGCGGGATATCGGCCGCCGGCAACATCCGAAACGAAACTGATAATGTCCTCCGCGCTCCGGGCAATTCTGTATCGGGTGATCGCCTCATTCATCTGGGTCGTCAGGTGCTCCTCCCGGAGATCCTCGTTAAAGACAAAGCATCCCGGCTTCCCGGTGAACAGCCACTCCAAGGTGAAGGAACCGCAGTCATTGATCATCGCGTCGCACTCCGCAAAGAGGTGCAAATATTCTCCGCCGTCGGAATACTCTATCCCTGCTCTCCCAAGCTCCTCCAGATAGCAGTTCACCTGCTCCTTCGTCCAGAAATTCCCGTCAATCAGTCTGTAAAACAGCAGAGGATGCGGCCGGAATACAAAATCGACCTCCGGAAACATCTTCGGAAGTTCCGGGAGCAGTTTATAATATGTCATGAAATTCGACAGCGGCAGTTCCTCTATGTTCACGGTATGGTGCGACGTGATAAGGATCTTTTTTCGCTCACCAGCTCTCCCTGATGAAAATCTTGCCAGCGCATCCATTTTGGCATACCCGGTGAGTACCACATTTTTCCCCTGAATAATCTGCAGTTTTCTGCAGTCCTCCTGCGAATAGACCGTCTCCGTGAAATATTTCCACACCAGGTTCAGTTCCGGTCCTTTCATTCTGGAATACATCGTGTAATATCCGACGTCATATCCGTAATTGACATAGACCGGCAGAACATTTCTTGTGGCAGCATACTGAATAGAATGCACATCCTGCGCCATCGCGTCATAAGGATTTGCAAAATAAATTATGTCGAACCGGCCGGTATAATCTATGTACCGGTCGTTATCAATATCCCAACCATCCAGCACCGCGTCGGCCCCGTAAAGCTTCTCAAAGTGCTGCCCGGCCTTAATATAGGTTGGTTTCTGGTGTGCATATCCTCTTGATACGTCGGGAACAATTACGATCTTAGGATCCCAGTGCATAGGATCCTTCCTCATAAGACGGAACACGTCATCCATTCCGTACATTGCGGCATTTGACACATAGGCCGCAAAATGAATGACCGGATCTCCGGATCTCCTTTTCCGCTCAATCACTTCTCTGTAATGCTCCGACAGGCTTTCCGCCTGCGCCCTGATACGCTCCCACCTGTCCGGATCCCAGATCCGGTTCTGACGAGTCTCCTCTACAACCTTATCAACCATTTGTACTTACCTCGAACGTTCCTTCATAAATTAACTGCCTGAAACTTCCCACATCACGGTTCATGGAGCAGCCTCATCGTAATTATGCTGCCCGGAACGCTCCTGCTCCGCCCGCCCGATTGCACACCTTCGGTATCAGAGGATTGTAAAACAACATATCTCTCTGATCTGATATAGCTCGGCAAGAAAACTCTCGCCTGAATATGGATTCCATATGACGCCCCCGTCATCATCAAGATACATGACCGGCAGCCAGCGGTCCTGCTCACCTTCTTTTATGACGGTCCTTATCGCGCATGGATGACCTGCATAAAATAGTTTTTTCAGAGTCTCCTCCTGATATTCATAAAAGCCGCCGAACTGAACTTCATGGTCCACTGCATCTATTTCTTCCACAGAGGTGAGCTTCTCTGCCAGCTTCTTCGGCGTATAGGCGGTGTCCTCCACAACACTGTAATGCATAAGAAGCGCTGCCACAGCCACTGTAAGACTGTCAGCCGCGTCAATCTCTGTCTTCTTCCATCTGAGGAACTTACGATTGCCGTTTGCCCGCACCAGATGTCTGCGAATAATGACATACCCGGCTGCAAATATAAGGCTGATGATGAGCAACATCAGCATGACACTGTGCATACCATAATACTTCAGCAATACTGTCGAAATAGTTGAAAACACTGCTCTTGATATTTCGCTTCCGGTGGACTGAACAAAAAGAACGTCAATCATCTTATCTTCTTTAAGCCGCTTCAGCATGAAATCATATATACTGAAACGAAACGGGTCGAAAACCATCACCCGTATCAGAAAAGCGGAAACAGAAATTAAAATGCCATAATATCCGCTTCCCCATCTGCTCAGAACTCCTAGAACCGCGATCAGGACTACACTGATTACGATAAAGGAAAGCACACTCTCCTGACCTATTTTTATGTTTCTGCCGGCATATAACAGGAGATTACTTACTATTTTAATTATCCTGCTCACCAGAAGGATCATGGAAAAAAGAAAAACCGTTCTGCCGCTGTCTGTCACCGTGGAGAGATCATTTTCAATCATTATCTTTAAATAATCACCTGACACGTAGAAGATCACCATAAAAAGAATTGACAGGAACAGGCAGCTCAGCGTCGTTTTGTCAAAAGAACGCATTTTCATTCCCGGCAGCACCTCGCGTCTGGTACTTAGGCTTTCCTTTGTGTCCTCCTCATCATATCCGCTGATAAAATACGCAAGAACGCATGAGTTCAGACAAAAGCCGATACAGATATACATCGGCAGATTTTTATTCATCTCATACAATCTGCTCATGCTCATCGCCGCAATCAGACTGATGACAGAAAATATGACCCCCGTTGTTGACATGAGCTGCATATAGTCTACATTTGCAGGATCTCTCTCCGCTGCTTTTTTGGCAATCACCGTTGCCATTTCCTGAAAGCTTCCGGCAACCAGATAAATGCTCTGTCCGATAATTGCTACGGTAAGTGTACTGCCAAAAGTCAGAAAGAGAGCAGCCGCAAGAAACAGCGCGGCGGAGAGAAGAACACAGCGGGCTGCCCCAAGCTTCCTGGCCAGAGCGTTCGCGGGCATCTTCATGGCTAAAGCCACCCAGAAAGACACGGAGAAAAGCAGTGAGATCTGCGCCATGTCAAAGCCGTAGTTCATGCTTAATATGAGCACGTCGAACCAGCACCAGAACATCAGATCATCCGATGTCGACTGATACAGGCAAAAAAGTGTTTTATTAAAACGCCTTTTTCGGGAACCCGCCTTACTCATTCCTTATTGCTCTCCATGCAGTATAAAAATAGTGGTCTTGTAATAAAAATGAGCCTCTTCCTCAAAGCCCTTTTTCTTAAGAACGTCCCCATAGACAGGGTTACAGTAAAACACTGTCAGTTTTCTCGGACATTTCTTAAGAGACGCCAGAATCTGATCGATGCATTTTTCAAGTATCTTTTCGTCAAACGGATTGTACAGGTAGAATGAATCGTAATTCTCATACAGCGGAAAATCTGCCGCATCCGCCCTGTATACCTTTATCTTACCGGAAGTTTTTCTCAGATTCCTCCTCGCAATGCGGCACAGCTTCTCGTCATACTCAATTCCTGCTGTTTTGTCGAAGCCAAGCCCGCTGAAGAATTGCAAGACGAAACCTTTCCCGCATCCAATATCCAGTACTGAGTGACCCCTGCCGTTTTGCATATTTCTTCGAATATATCTCCGAAGGCGCGGAAACGAGAACACCGGAGAAGGATAGTAGGTATACCGTCCTTCTTTGTCCTTCGAATTATCGATTCCCGAGAACTCTGTTCCGTGTAAAATATCGTAAAGCTTCAGAGGGACCAGCGAGACAAAGTAGGTCAGTGTATATAACAAATGAAAGAGCCGCTTTAGATCGCGGACGCAATTTTCCCTGAAATTGTTCATAAGGTCATCCGCCTTCATCTTCCGGTGAACTACCCGGCAATTAAATTACCGGGGATTCCCGCTTATGATCCTAAAAATCTCCTCCGAAAATGGGGAGAAGCCTGCGATGCGTAAATTCTGTGAAGTCATTCTTCTAAGAAAAGCATACACACCTCCTGTCAAAGAATCAATATCAGCTTTGGGATAATCAGCGAAAATCCCGGTCATTCTTTAATGATTTTTGTCACTTTTTTCTGCGCATGACGAGCTTTATGTGACAATTTTAAGTATCTTCCTGTGTCATATGTTATACTGATAAAAACAGACACACTGACATACTCACGGCTTCACGAATGCTCTTTGACTACGATGAAAACTGTATTTATTAAGGAGGCTGCATGATACCTAAAATTATATTCAGCGATGTCGATGGTACGCTGCTGAACAGCGACCATAAGGTCCTCCCGGGCACTGTTTACGCAATCCGGGAACTCAAGAAAAAAGGAATCCCCTTTGTCATTATTTCCGCCAGAAGCCCCTCGGGAATCCGACCGATTCTGGAGGAGAATAATTTCACCTGCCCGATGATTTCCTACAGCGGTGCCCTGATTCTGGACGAAGACGAGAATGTTCTGTATTCAGAAGGATTCAGTCGCGAAGAAGCCGCCGAGATGGTCCGATTTATCGAGAGCAATCAGCTCGACTGCACCTGGAACATTTATTCCATGGACACCTGGATCGTCAAAGATCGCAGTGACCCCCGCGTGAGGCGTGAGGAAAATATCGTTAAAGCCTGTTCCGTAGAAGGCAGCGCATCATCCCTTGCACCTTCCGCCAAAGTAGGGAAGATCCTGCTTATGTGCAACCCCGATAAGATACTCGACATCGAGCAGTCCATGAAGGATGCTTTTCCCTCCATGTCCATCGCCCGCTCTTCAGACATCCTGATTGAAATCATGCAGGGCGGCATCACGAAAAGGACCGGCGTGACGGAGCTTTGCCGTGTGTGGAATATCCCTATGGAAGAAACTCTCGCTTTCGGGGATCACTATAACGACCTCGAAATGCTTGAGACTGTCGCGCTTCCTTTCCTTATGGGGAATGCGCCGGAAGAGTTGAAGGATAGATTTGCAAATGTCACCGCTTCTAACAACGATGAAGGCATCTATAAAGCCCTGGTGCGTCTGGGCGTCATTGAGGGTGCAACCTGATTTTCCTTATCACAAACGCTCCCTGCTCCTTATAAGATGAAGCTGCATCGCGTACTCCGCCTCCGTAGGGCGGCGCGCTTTAATTGCCGCCAGTATGCTGCGGTGAGCTGCCGCTGTCGACTCGCTGTTCCGGGTCACATATAAGCGCTCCTGCAGCATGATTCCCTGTGTGATTGCGGGGTACAGATTATGTATCACGAGATTCCTGCTGCATCCTGCCAGGAACGTGTGGAACTCTATATCGATCTCATAATAATTTTCTCCGGATGAGACAGCTTTTTCCAGACGGACACAGATGTCCTCCAGTTCATGAATCTGCTTCGCTGTAATATTTTCTGCCGCCAGCGCCGCTATCTTCGGCTCTATCATGAGACGTACATCCAGAAGATCCCTGGAGAGCTGCTTCTCATCCGCGTACATAAGAAGGCCGAGCGGGTCCTCCACCGCGCTTGCCCGCTCAGCGATAAAAGTACCTGAGCCTCTGCGGACTTCGAGTATGTGCTTGTCCGCCAACATTTGAATAGCTTTTCGAATTGTATTGCGGCTCACCTCGAACTGCTCTGCCAGAATGAGCTCATTGGGGAGCTTAGCTCCCACCTGATAATTCTCGCGGTACAGATACTCAGATAATACATTTGCCGTTTTTTCAGGCAGAGATTTATATTTGATGGATTTCATATCTGATTCCCTTTCGATACTCCCTATTTGCGTGTTGTAAATCGTGATCTCTGATCGCGCGCTGCTCGGCGCACTCTGTGCGTCTTCCTTTGCGCAGCTCTGCGACCCGCCGATCAACACCCCAATTCATTCTTTTATATATCAAAATTATACCAAAGAAAGCACTAATTTGTCTAAAACTACTCAAAACCATTATCCATTGAGTCCATTTAAATACATCATATTGCGGCACCTGTACGTGTACGGTTTAATAGGATCAGGAAGGCTGTTCCGTGGAGGTGACTATGCAGATATATGATGTGGCCGTTATCGGCGCCGGCGTCGTCGGAAGCGCCGTGGCAAGAGAACTTACCAGATACAAATTAAAGACTCTCGTCCTTGAAAAAGAACTTGATGTGGCGACCGGGAATTCCAGCCGCAATACCGGCATGCTGCACGCCGGCTTCACATACAGGCCGGGCAGCCTGCGGGCTGAGTGCGCGGTCGAGGGCAATCAGGAATTCGACACGGTCGCCCGCGAGCTTGGCGTTCCGTTCAAGAGGACAGGAAAGCTGGTCATAGGCTTCACGGACAATGATCTTGCAAATATACTCAAGTTCAAAAGGATCGGTGAAATCAACGGTGTCAAAGACATCCGCATGATCAGCAAGGACGAAATACAGAGGATCGAGCCGAACGCCGGCGGGGAATTTGCAATGCACGTGCCTGCGTCAGGCATTCTCGATCCAATGGCCTACACCATCGCGCTGGCTGAAAATGCAGCTATGAACGGCGCAGTCTTCCGTTTTGGGTGCAGGGCAACCGCAATCACACGTGTATCGAAGGATGAGGCAGCTGCGCTGATGAAAGCTGCCGATCAGGGAGACTCTCTCCCGGGTAATAATGCCCCCCTCTATAAAGCCGGGACTTCCGGAGGAACATTTCCCGCAGATGTTCTCTATAGAATTGAGACCTCCGGAGGAACATTTCTCACAAAATGGGTCGTGAACTGCGCCGGCGCCTACGCAGCCGTTATCTCCGAGATGCTCGGCTACCCGAAATATTATCAGCGGGGCTTCAAGGGCGAGTACTTCGTGCTCGACAAAAAGGCCGGCGCGTTCCTTAAAACACCGGTCTATCCGGCACCGAACGATAAGGGAGGTTTCTCGACCCATGCGACCCCGACGGTTGACGGAAATATTCTGGTCGGTCCGGACTCCTATCTGACAAAAGACCTCGAGGATTATGCCAATATAAAAGAGCGCCTCGACGGCCTCTTCCGTGACGGATCACGGATGTTCACGCAGATGAAACGCGAATACTTCATCCGCAACTTTGCCGGTATCCGCTGGAAGAACTGCGACCCGGAGACCGGCGAAGTGCTGGACTTTATTCTGGAATCCGACAGCGCGCATCCCTGCACAGTCAATCTCGTCGGCATCGAATCCCCGGGCGTTACCTCGGCGCTGCCGCTTGCAAGACGGACCGTCAGAAAGATCATTGACGGGCAGTATGCGCTCGGGCAGCCGGTGGCAGTCAATCCCGACTTCAATCCGATACGAAAGGCAATCCCACGTTTCTCAGAAATGACAATTGATGAGAAGCGCGAAGCCATCAGAAAGGATCCGAACTACGGTCAGGTCGTCTGCCGCTGTGAGAACGTAACTAAGGCGGAAATTCTCGCCGCTATCCACAATCCGCTCGGAGTATCCACAATGACCGGCATCAAGAACCGCACCCGCTCCATGATGGGTCGCTGCCAGGGCGGATACTGCCAGATGCGGATCACGGAGCTTCTCGAGCAGGAGCTCGGATTAAAGCCCGAGGACATACGATATCAGAGAGAAAACGGCTGGTTCTTTGCGGGCCGGGTGAGGGAGGATCTATGACATGACTGACAAAAACACACAGAAAATTGCAGCCCCTGTCGATCGTAAAACACAAAGTTCCGGCACAATACCGGCCAACCTCCGCCATGCAGATGTCGTCATTGTCGGCGGAGGTCCCGCAGGTCTCGCAGCCGCAGTACGTCTCTACGATAAGGGAGTAAAAGATATTCTCATTCTGGAACGTGAATCAAAGCTCGGCGGCATCCTGAGGCAGTGCATCCACGACGGATTTGGTCTGACCCGCTTCGGCGAGACACTCAGCGGTCCC
Source organism: Lachnospiraceae bacterium (assembly GCA_045112915.1). Classification (GTDB taxonomy): domain Bacteria; phylum Bacillota; class Clostridia; order Lachnospirales; family Lachnospiraceae; genus Chordicoccus. Next base: position 40,958 of record JBGUIK010000096.1, on the reverse strand, counting down.
GAATACGCAAAGCGATTCATTGATGAGACACTGAAACGAAATATTCCCTATATTACGGATACAACCGTTATCAATGTGACTCCGGAAAAACTGGTGATTGCTGCCCACGCAGACGGTCTCATTGAAGTGCAGGCCAAAGCTGTGATACTTGCGATGGGCTGCCGCGAGCGCACCCGCGGCGCTCTGGCAATCCCCGGCACACGGCCGGCGGGCATACTCACAGCCGGCGTTGCCCAGTCCTACATTAACCTGCACAACCGCATGCCGGGCAGGGAGATCATCATCCTCGGCTCCGGTGACATAGGTATGATCATGGCCCGCCGCCTTACTCTGGAAGGAGCTCACGTCATCGGCGTATTCGAAGTCATGCCGATCCCGAGCGGGCTGCCGCGGAATATTGAGCAGTGTCTCCGCGATTATGACATCCCGCTGTCCCTCAGCCATACGGTCAGCGACATAAAAGGAACAGACCGCCTTACGAGCGTGACAATTTCAGAGGTGGATGAACATTTGCAGCCCATTCCCGGCACCGAGAAAGAATATCCGTGCGATACCCTGATCCTGTCCGTCGGACTCATCCCGGAAAATGAGCTCACCATCGGCGCGGGAGCCGTTATGGATGACCATACGAAAGGGCCCATCGTCGACGAGTTCTGTCAGACAAGTGTACCCGGTCTCTTTGCCGCGGGGAACGTGCTGCACGTGCATGACCTGGTCGATTTCGTGTCCCTGGAGGCAGAATCTCTGGCGGACGGAGCGGCTGCCTATGTGCAGGAAGGCTCTCTCCCTGCATGCAATATTCCTATCAGCTGCGGTGCAAATGTCGGCCACACGATCCCGCAGAAAATCACCGGAGCCCGCGATTTCCAGCTTTCACTGCGAGTTAGAAAACCCATAGAGAATGCTGTCATTCGCGTAATGGACGGTGATCGGGAAATCGCCCGCAGGAAAGTGAAAAAAGCACTTCCCGCCGAGATGATACAGTTCACGGTGAAAGCGAAATATCTGACAGATGTCTCAGAACTTATAGTTTCTGCAGAGTGAACCGGAAGGTCGCAAAGATGCTGACCCGAATCCCACGCTCTCAACTCGAGAACGAAAGACGCAGACATTGACTTGCCCCGGATAGAAATGAGGTGTCCGTATGAATCGTGAAATAACTTGTATCGTGTGTCCGAACGGATGCACATTGAATATTGATTTTGAGAAAAATGGCGACGGGAAAACATCTGTGACTTCCGTCAGGGGAAATCTCTGCCCGAGGGGCAGGGACTACGCGATCCAGGAGATGGAGGCTCCGATGCGGACGATTGCAAGCTCCGTGCTTGTGACAGGCGGCGAGCTGCCGCTCGCAAGCGTCCGGACAAACGCTCCTATCCCAAAGGAGCGGATCTTTGACGTGATGAAAGAAGTGCGAAGAATCACCGTAGAAGCCCCGGTCTCGACAGGCGATATAATCATCAAAGATGTGCTGGGACTTGGCGTAGATATAATTGCGACAAAAGATGTTTTCTGAAATCAGACAAACGCTCCGCGAGGGCGCAAAGCGAAGCGGAGACCACAGGGATTCGGTTTGGAATTATGTCAGCTGACGCTGACCCGAATCCTGCGCCAAGTCTCGCGAGCGAGACTTGAATTCAGTGATTCATTTTTAAGGCAAACTTTCTGGCAACCGACCGAGGTACGATTCTCACGCCGAACCCCATAAGTTTTGTAAAAGGCCCCTGATAGAGGAGAACTTTCCCTTTCTCCATGGCCCGAATGCCTGCCTCCGCCACACTTGCGGCACTGGCTGCTTTGCGGAACATGGCAGAGCCTTTCTTCATGGCCGCTGCCTTTTCAAACCCTGTAGCTGTTGGTCCCGGACAGATGGCAGTAACTGTCACTCCGGTTCCCTTTACCTCCTCAGCAATCTTGGGTTTTTTGCTGCCTTTGGTGCGAAAGCACTTGTCCGACAAATCTTAAAAGGCATCGGTTTTTGGATTTCTCGGGTTTTTTGCTGCCTTTCGTCATTGGGCTCTTCTCCCATGAATCTTGAAAGGCAACAAATTTTGGATTTCATTAAGATTTTGCTGCCTCCATCCTCTAACCAGCCGTGCAAAACTAAACCAAACAATACAAAAGTGGCTCAGCCTGCATTTTTCTACAAACGCGGCAGTAGAAAAAAGGAATAAAGAGGTATCCCCGCAGCCCCTGCTCAAATCAGCTCATACACCGCCGTCTCAAAAGGCGACATCACAATAGTGCCCCGCCTTGTCTCACCTGTATAGAGCAGCACCGCATCAGAGTGCAGAGTAATCTGCTGCGGTTCCTTCTGAAAATTGAGAACGAACAGGAATCTTCTTCCGTCACGCTCCCGCATCACCACTTCCACACCCTCCGGGGCATCGATCCACTCCCGGAAGGGTTCCAGCACGCCTGCAAATGCCAGCAGCCGCTTCACGCTGTCTCTGGTAAATGTGCTGCCCAGATGGAGCACCTGCCCTTTCCCATATGTTCTTCGGGTCAGAGCCGCCTGACCGCTATAGTAGCTGGTCTGATAAACTGCCAGCACCTCTGTCCCCTCGAGAGGTGTGAGAATGTCGTTGAATACCGGTGTTTCCAAACGATTCTCATCCCAGAGCGCAAAGCTCTCCTCCTCATTTGGGCTTGTGAACGTGAAATCACGGACGTCGGTGCCGGTCAGCTCTTGCAGAAGTCCAGGTTGGGGCAGCATCACACATTTACCGCTCAAATCCTTATAACCGCTGCGGCAGCCCACGATGAGCGTCCCACCCTCGGCCACATACTGCGCAAGAAGCGCCGCGCGCTTTTCGCTGAGCATGACCGGATGCGGGTAAATGACAACCGGATAAGCGGACAGTTCCGCAAGGTCCGTCTCATCTTTTAGATAGACAATGTTATAGGGTGAGTGGTTCAGCTCTGACGCGGCAAATATCTCTTTTTCACTAACAGACTGCACCCGGCGATGCCATGCGTCCACGTCCATATCCCACTGGTTGTCATAGTCCTTGATCAGGGCAAATGCCGCAACATTGTCCGCCCCGCAGACCGGGTCAAGGGTGTGAAGCTTTTTGCAGAAATCCTTTATCTCTGCCAGCTTCCGATTGTCCCGATTGTCATAGTCCAGAATACCGTGCCAATAAATCTCAGTACCGAAACATGCAGTCCGCCACCGGAAAAAAGAAACGAAGTCAGCGCCTTGAGCAACGCTCTGCATAGCCCAAAGGGTCAGCTGTCCCGGTCTCGGTGCGGGACCCTCCATTCGGTTCGTCCATCCGTTAGCGCCGGACTGCTGTTCCATTATGCCAAAATGAGGACAGACCGAGCGCGTTTCGGTCAGGTTCCGAGTCCACTTACGATCGTTCAGATCGGTTTCCGTCCTGGGACTGCGGTCAAGACCGAAAGCAAAGCTGGGGTAAGAATCGTAACAATATACGTCAAGGCTCTCCTCTGCCATTCTGTGATTATCAAGATGATTGAACAACCCGTTGGTAGTTATAAAATCTCCCGGTTTCTTGTATCGCCGCAGAATATCTGCCTGCATCCTGGCAAAGCGGCAGGCACTGTCAGACACGAACCGGTAATAGTCCAGCAGATAGGAGGGGTTATATCCGTCATTCAGCACCGGGCGGGGCGTGAAAATCTGATTCCAGTCTGTATACGTCTGGCTCCATACTACCGTTCCCCACGCCTGATTCAGAGCATCCAATGTGACATACTTCTCCTGCAGAAAGCGCCGGAAAGCGACCTGGTCCGCCTGAGAGTGGAACTCATCCGTCTCGCAGTTGATCTCGTTGTCGATCTGCCAGCCCACCACGCAGGGGTGCTGTCCGTACCGCCTTGCCATCTGTTCCACAATTCTCGCGCAGAATTTCTGATAGACCGGGGAATTATAGTTGTAATGCCGTCTGCATCCGTGTCGGTAATGCGTACCCTCTCGGTTGCAGTTCAGCGTTTCCGGGTATTTCTCGGTGAGCCATGCAGGGGGCGTCGCGGTGGGTGTTCCCAGAATGACATTCATCCCTGTCTCGACACAAAGCTGCAGAAATTCATCAAACAGCTCAAAACAGAAAACCCCTTCTGAAGGTTCAAAAATACTCCAGCAAAACTCTCCGACACGTATGACGGAAAGTCCGGCAGCCTTGATCCTTTCCAAATCAGATCTCCACAGTTCCTTTGGCCAATGCTCCGGGTAGTAGCAGACGCCTGCCGTCATTGTCTGCCATTGAAAACGCTGATATTTTGACATAATCCATCCTCCAATAATACGTAACTTGATTTCTTAGTCATAAAGCGGATAAAGTCCTAAATATGATACTAATACTATCGGGACCGCTGCGCGAACCCGACAAGATATACTATAGCTCAATTTTCATCCTGTGAAAAGCCATGCTCACAGGACACAAAAGACAAAAGAAGGCGTCCCTTGCGGAGATACTTTCCACAAAAAACACCTTCTTTTAGCAGCTAATCTATAGCCCTATCACATATTCGAGTCATGGTGACTGTCTCGATTTTTCACTCAGTCAATCGTAATAGCTTCATATCTTTCAGAATTGATGATTTTCTCCATCGCCTCCACCGGATTCAATCCGACGCACTGCATGACCTGCCGGAACACAGCTGCGGACTGGCCGCTCACCAGCTGCACGCCGGTGCGGCTTTTGTCAGCGTGGAAAACATCATGGCGGCTTGCCACATTCCAGAAAATGACATTCGGAATCTGGTAGCCGTGCTCTCTGAACTTCTGTGACATCTTCTCATAGAAGGTCCAGTTCTTATCACCGCAGTAGTCGATCTCCATGTCGGAGATAACGATCAGCGATTTCGGCATGTCCTTCTCAGCCACGTGGTTCTGCACAGCGATCTTCAGCACATGCTGAAATGCCGCCTTTAGATTTGTGTTGGCTGCCCAGTCATTCATATCCATGCTGCTGATCTTCTGGGCAAGAGTCTCACCCTTCAGCATCTGGATCCGGGACGTTCCGGAGAAGGACATGAACATGTTATGATACGGACCGGTGTTCCGCTCTGCGAAGTAGACCGCCAGACCGACGGATGTTGCCATCGGTCTTCCGTACATGGAGCCGGATGTGTCCGCAATGACCAACGCATTGGTCCCGGGTTCCACGTAATCCGGCAGCTGACGCCACTGAGCTTCCAGCACGTCATCGCCCTTTACCTTGACTCCTCTCCAGGTCATCTCCATGACCTTTTCCACAATATCATACGGAAACAGGGTGGCGGAGTGGATCGTCTCCTCACCGCTGACAGCCCTCTGTATGAACTCTTTGTAGCGATCCTCATCATGCTTCATGAAAGCTTTTCTGTAAATCGTCATGGCTCTGGAAGGTACTGTGCTGTAACTGATCTCATCCCAGCGTCCGGCAGACATGAGAGCTTCCACGATACCGATTCTTCTGCGCATCGCGCGGACCAGACGCTTGAACTCATATACAGAGTAGCCAAGCTTTTGTGCGGTCATAATGCCGAGCTTTCTGGTATTTGCAGAAGACGCATCCGCCGTCTTGATCCACTTAGCAAGCAGAGAAATTGCGTTTCCCGCCTGCAGATTCAGCCGGTCTTCCTCGAACTGCTTCTTCATTGCAGCCCACATCTCATCCTCCATCGGAGTTCCGATCAGGCTGTACATGTCATCGTAACGGCCATACACACCGATCAGATCCAGATTTGGGCGCAGGGCTTCCGGATGATACTTTGCCATGTACTCCAGAAGAGTCCGGAAAGTCTGTCTCTCACCCAGTCCGCCTCGTACATCACGAGCGTAGAACGCGATCTTAGTTGCGAACAGCGGATCCATCTTATATGCCTCGGAGAAAAGACGGGTGATTCTCGCCTTGTCAGCGCCGCGGAGCGAGCCGGCTGTTCCGAAGAAGTCCAGTCTCGCGTCGCCTGTGGTGTTAAGTGCCACGGCTCCGTTTTCAGTTCTTGTAAATGCAGCATTCATCCCGGCTGCTTCGGCGAAATTCATTGTCATTCCTCCTTTCCTTAATTTGGCGCACTTGCTATCCTCTCGAGGATTTCCGCTGTTTTAATCATGACCCCCTTTTTCGGTGCGGCACAAAGTGCCCGGTCCTTTCGGGAACCGCTTCATAGATTAAGAGTCTATTCTTCCAATATACTATGCTGTAAGGGTCACATTTTTTCAGGATGCATTGTTTTATACAGGGACGTATATAATAATTTGCTGTTAGCATCCCAAAGGGCGGTGGATTGGATTCGAACCAACTACTCCATCATGATATTTTGCTGTTTAAATCCCTGACAGGATTTATTTTTTTGTGCTCTGCCAATTGAGCTACCACCGCCAGATCGAAATCAGTAGAATTGCATTGCATTTCCATGTTCCGAAGTTTTCTGAGTAGATCATACTATGTTTTTCTGTGTCTGTCATTCGACCTGTAATATAAACTGCAGTCCTCCAAAAACCCTTGTATAATTCCACCGCAGGCATACTATCAGTGAAGTCTCGCTCGAATCAATCCAAAACTTTAAGCGGCTTCCACAAAAGATAATCTCCCGAAACCAGATGATACACCCTGCCGCGATATTCTCCGTGAATGCTGTCATTAAATCGGCCGGACCCATGGCAATGCGCGTAAATCACCTGCTCCGCGCCATACTCCTCCGCCATATCGGTAAAGCCGCTTCTCTTGTCCAGTACGTTCGTCGGCGGATAGTGCAGAAACATGATAAACTTCTGATATCCATCCGCCTTCGCAAGCTCAAATGATTTTCTAAGGCGCTGCAGTTCACGCATTACCAGCTTTTTTGCATGTACCTCCGCTTCCTCATCCCAGCCTATGACGCGGCCTAAGCGGTCAATATAAAACGGTCCTTCAAAAGTAAATCCCTTGGTCCCGACAAGCGCATAGTCCCGGTATACCTCATAACTGTCCTGCAGGAACGTAAGCTCCGGCTGAAACAATTCATTCAGATGCCCTGTCTTCTTTGCGTCCCAGAACATATCGTGGTTTCCTCTTGTGAGGATTTTCCGTCCGGGCAGATCTCTGATATACTGCAGATCCAGCTCACATGCCGCAAGGTTCTTCCCCCAACTGTGATCCCCGACCAGCACCAGAGTGTCCTCCTCCGACACGAGCTTTCCGCAGTTTTTCCGGAATTTCTCCTCATGATTCTTCCACACCCGGCCATGAAGCTGCCCCGGCGCCCTGAGTACAGATTGATAATGAAGGTGAAGATCACCGATTGCATAAAGAGCCATCTGAAAAGTCCTCTTTTCCTGATATATTCACAGAACCATTGTAAGCTCTAATACCAACCTTGTATACTCGATTTAATTTTTAAAGTCAGCAAAGCAGGAAATCAAGTCTGCCCAACAGTTTCTTGTCTCCGAGACCAGGGAAATACACCAGATCTCCGCACTTCTCAACCGGAATACTATTTAATGCCGGTTAACAGTGCCGAGCCCGAAAGCCCCATCCATCCTGCTTCGCCCTTCCGGATCCATTTTCCGTCTGTCGTATCGATCAGCCGGACTTCTTCGTACCCCATCTCTTTCAGCTTTTTCGTGAAAGACTGCATATCGCCGTACTTCCCGGCAGAGAAAATGTCATGGATTGCAAATGTTCCGCCCTTCTTAAGTGTCCTGAGCGTCTCCAGCAGAATCGCCTGCCGATCCTTTGAAGGTATATTGTGGTACACATAGTTGCTGGCCACAGCATCAAATGTCTCATCCGGAAAATCGAGGTGCGTGGCATCTCCCTGCCAGAAGCTGACATTGGAAACGCCTTCCGCCTGGGCATTGCTTTCGCAGAGCGGCTTATTGAAGGATGCGTATTCTTTTCCCCAGCGATCGATTCCGGTCACCTCTGCGTCGGGATTTCTTTTTGCGATCGCTATGGTCAGCGCACCGCTGCCGCAGCCTACATCCAGGCACTTGCCTCCCTTCGGGATCTTCACATAATCTGCGATGCCTTCAATGATCTGCCTGGACATCTGTCTCTTTCCGTTATAATCGAATGCGCGGTACATGAGATACGACCAGACAGACATGCCTGTGAACAGGACTCCGGATCCTGCGGTCAAAACGGTCACCACCTGCTTTCCCGTCCCCTTGGGCATCAGGATGCGTACAAGCAGCGCGGCGATCCACGAACCCGCTGCGCCTCCGAAAAATGAAGCTACCATTCCTATAGGCATCCAGTTCTTGTAATCTGCTTTCATTTTAAAATCCTCCTTAAAACATACGAAGCAGGCATAAATCTATTGAGTCCTGCCGGGTGAAAATTGCAATGTAGAAGTTTGTTCCAGCTAACAGTAATATACAACTAACTCCGTAGGATTTCAACAGGTTCCTATAGAAACAGAAACGGGCTGCCGCACTGGACGGCATCAGCATTGTATATGGCAGACATTTGCAAATACCGTCTGCCATATATAATGCTGGCGCCTCTTAATGCGACAGCCCTTACACCAGGGTCATTATCACTATGCTGCTTATAATTCTCCCGCTGCTCAGTTTACAGATCCGTCAGCAATAAGGATCAGATCGTCGCGGTCGCTGAAAGTCATTTTTTCACGGCCATGCGGATTGAGCACGATTGAAAAGCTTCCGTTTTCATCAGATTTCTTGTAGCCTATGGCAATTTCTTTATATCGGGCAGCCGAGACTCCCAGAGTATAATAGTCCACCGGAGTGTTGGTCTTTATGTACCGGGTGACCGGCTTCATGTAGATGGCAGATCCGTCATAGGATATCAGATCATTCAAAATATCCTTTTTACTGCGGTGTTCTGAGATCTGCGCCATCATTTTGGCTGTGATGCTGCTGCCGATCACGAAATCGGTCGCGCGCATGCGCTGTGAAAGAAGCTGGTTGCGTCGGGTATTCATCTCAATAATGAGCGGCAGTTCGGCGCCGATCTCCTTTGCGATATCCGTCAGCAGCAGCTGCAGCATCAGAGTACGGGCATCGGCTTCTTCCGCATCAAGCTCGGTATCAGCCATCAGTACGATGCACGACGGATCTTCCTCGACAAGTTTTTCCAGTACATTCCGTTTTAAAATACTGCACTCCCGCAAATCCACCTTAACATTCTTAAGTGCAGCCGGCTCAGGGAGTGTGGAAGCGTCAATCCTGCCGGGTTCAGCGGCAATAATGACCTTGGATCCTGCCGGAGCGAACATGTCGTCCTCGATCAGGAACTGACGCAGTATATCGCTGCCGCCAAGCACGAGTATTGTATGAGCCTCTTCCGGAGCGTCCGGTTCATGCGAGAACGAATCCAGGTCAGTCTCTGCTCGCCCCTGTAATTTCAGCGGATCGTCATCCTCCGCGATCCAGATCAGCTGGTCGCCCGGCTGAAGCACATAGTCCGGATTATGCGCGAACAGTGACTGGCCTACTCCGAGTACTCCGATCGCCGTGGCATTTGCAAGCCGCAGATTGATTTCTCCGATCGAGAGGCCGGCGGCTTCGTCATAAGTACCCACATATATCTCATTACCGCGAAAACTGAGAAGCTCGGAGAAAATTTCTGACATGCCCGGATGACGGCCGGACTGGATCATCAGACGCGCGATCGTCTTCTGGAAATTCAGGATCTCCGAACGTTCACCGCCGGCTATTTTAGCGGGCTGCAGCACTTCCCTGTCACGTATCGTAGCTGTGATATAAGCCCTAGTGTTGCCGTATTCATCAAGCAGGCTTTCACAGACCAGAATGGTCTTTAGCGTCATGACATCATCATTCAGGTTAACGATGATCGACCTGCAGGTATCCAGAGAGCAGATTTTGAGATCCGTCAGACTGTCTGGCTGACCGCTTCGGCACACGATACGGAGATTACCCGTATCCGGCAGACGGTCGTTGATAATTTCCTCCATCTCGACTTTATCTTTATCCGCAATGACAACAACGACTGCATCCTGCGCATTTTCATTTGCCATCACCAGCTCTTCGAGGATACTGATAATGTTTTCGTCGAAACCGATTACAATCGTGTGGCCGGTTTCAATCACGCGGGATTTGCCGCGCTGCAGGGAAGTCACCTTGTCTTTGATGCCGTTCGAAATAGTACCAATAAGAAAGCTGGTAATGAACATACCGGTCAAAGTCACTATAGTCATGACCGCCAGATAAGCGAAAGTACCCTCTTCTTTAGTGAGGACACCGGTGCTTATAGTATGCATCAGCGTAAACCAGATTGAGGACCCGGCAGAAGCACCGCCGCTTCCGTCCGCTCCGCCCAGAGCTACGGTGAGCAGGCCTCCGGTGACGACCACCAGCGAGGTAATTACAGCGAGCAGCAGGAGAAGGGACGCGGTCCCTTTAGACATAAGATTATCGAACCAATAACGGAACTTCTGCCAAGGACTGAATTTTTTCATAGGATAATCCTCCTGATTTACAATTGATCGGCACTCCTTCTGTTAAAGAAACTTATGTATTTACTATACAAAATATACCTCACCCGCACAATTGCCGCACAATATATTTTACACAGATATTACAAAGCGACAGTAAAAATTCAGACGAACTGCAAGCATAGTCTTTCTGAACTGTAAAAAGGGATTTATTACCTAATATGAAACGGCCCCGAAGTTACTGCCTTCAGGACCGTTCTGTGTAATACCACTATTTAATTGAGAGGACTTCTCACGCCTTCATGAGACCCGCGCCGGCATTCCTGCCGGTATCTCCGACCACGCCCGTAATCTTTATGCTGTCCGCTTCCACATGGCATCCGTAACAGGCGACCTGCACACCGGCCTTTGCGGCGCGAGTCAGTGCCTGTCCAAATTCCGGCTGCGTATCATTATTGGGAAATACCATATGAATGCCGTTCATCTGGATCACAAATGCGATCTGGCAGTGATATCCTTCCTTTGCAGCGGCAGCCAGCTCATCCAGATGTTTCACACCTCGTTCCGTCGGGGCATCCGGAAAGAGTCCGATTCCCCGCGCTGTGTCAGCTGCCAATGTGCAGCCCTTTACCTCCGTCAGATATTTCTCTCCCCGACGTTCCATGTAAAAGTCAAATCTGGAATCACCGTAAGTATACTCCGGTTTCACGACATCATAATCAAGACTCATGAGATACTGCTTCATCAGTTCATTCGGCGCAAGGCTGTCGATATTGACCCATTTGAGCCCCGGTTTATAGACGGAAATCAGGTCATATGCGGTCTTTCTGCTTAGATTCGCTGACTTCTGAAGCGTGATCTTTGCCTTTGGCACCAGCAGCTCCTTTAATCGACCGGTGTTCTTTACGTGAACCTTTTCAATATCTCCGTCAATCATGACCTCGGCAACAAAGCGGTTCACTCTTCGCACGAATATAGCCGGGACAGTGTTGTCATATTGAATAATTGCTTTCGGTCTGCTCATAGTTCTCCCAGCATCTGGGCCGGATTATCAGCTGCCTTCACCTTGCCAAATGCCTTTATGATAATGCCTTCCTCATCAATCAGATAGGTCGTCCGGACAACGCCCATGCTGACCTTCCCGTAATTCTTCTTCTCTTTCCAGACATCGTAGGCCTGTATTACTTCCTTCTCCGTGTCAGACAGAAGCGTAAACGGCAGGCCGTACTTCTCCTCGAACTTCTTGTGGGATGCCACGCTGTCCTTGCTCACACCCAGAACAACTGCGCCCTTCTCACGGAACTGCGGGTACAGCTCTCCAAATGCGCAGGCCTGTTTCGTACAGCCGGCTGTCATGTCTTTCGGGTAAAAGTACAGGATCACCTTTTTACCCTTATAATCCGCAAGACTCCTCATTTCTCCATTCTGATCCGGCAGGGTAAACGCCGGAGCTTTGGTTCCGATTTCTAACATATTTTCTCCTTTCAGCTGAATATATCAGCAATATCTCCATCGATACAGATACTTCTATCCTCAATTTCAGCCGGGCAGAATGCCTCCCCGTAATTCAGGCATGCATAAACGGCTTTATCATTCTGATACGTTTCGTGCCAGAACGGATACTTAATAATGACCGGGGTGTTGGCTCCCACTCCGAGCTCCAGATACAGAACATGTTTATTCCTGTGACTTTGCAGGAACTCTGCATAGGCCGCAGAAGCTTTATGCCAGCCTTCATCTTCTACAAATGAATTATCCGCGCGCAGATTCATACTCATCGGTTCTCCGCAGACCGGGCAGTAAGGAATGAGCCCCGATGGAATCTTCATAGATAACATAGAATAATCCGTGTCACCGTTATCCAGGACCGGGGCGATCAGTTCACTGTTTTCACCGATTGCAAACCCCTGGGCGAGGAGCATTTTTACCACCTTCCCTTTGTTATCATAAGTCCTTTTATGGCAGGGCTTACTGCACTGCCATAGGCCGTAATCTCCCTGTGTATAGAACAGCCTCTCTTTATCGAAGCCGGCCTTCAGGAACTGGTGATCAACATTTGTAGTAATCACAAAGTAATCTTTGTCTTTCACCAAATCAAGAAGCATCTGATAAACAGGCTTTGGCGGATACACGTAGCGGTTCACATAAATGTGTCTGGACCACCACGCCCAGCGGGTCTCTTCATCCGGGAACGGATAAAAGCCCCCGGAATACATATCCCGAATGCCATACTTTGCGGCAAAATCTCCGAAATATCTTTCAAATCTTTCCCCGCTGTATGTCAATCCGGCAGATGTTGACAGCCCTGCGCCTCCGCCGATCACGATGGCATCGGCGGTGCGGATTTCTTCCTTCAGCCTTATAAGCTGTTCTTCCTTTGTGCCCTTTCCGGCCTGCGCATTTCCTTTAAAGGTGCGCACCGTTTTTATCCCATTATTTATACTTTCAAGATAACCGTTCGGTAATTCATCGAAGTTCTGCCTCATAATATTCCCTGTCCTCCTTAAACGCCAAATACAGGTGCTATACCAATCAACTTTAAGAAATCCCACCTCTTTGTCATATCTTTAATTTCTATTTTAAGATAATTATGCTTTTCGCGAAATCTTAAAGTATAATGACGGCATCATGAACAAGCACCTTATGGCCGGCTATTATAGCCGTCTCTACTATTTACACAGTTCCTCATATATTTTCAGATCCAGATCCTTATATACATTGAAAACCACTTTCATCTGGCTTCCGGTCTCATCCAGCCAGTTCCGAACAGTTTCCACTGCAATCTCAGCTGCCCTCTGATTCGGAAACATGAAAACGCCGGTAGATATACAGCAAAATGCCAGACTCTCAAGATCATTCTCCGCTGCCAGGTTAAGGCAGGAGGTGTAACAGGAAGCCAGCAGCCGCTCGTGCTCTTTCGTGAGTTGCCCCTGCACAATGGGACCTACAGTATGAAGAATGTATTTTGCAGGAAGATTATACCCCGGTGTAATTTTTGCCCGGCCGGTCGGTTCTTCATATCCCTGTTTCTGCATGATCTCAAAGCAGCGATATCTCAAGGCTAATCCGGCTCCGGAATGAAGAAGATTATCCAGACAATTATGTAAAATTCGCCAACAGCCTAAAAGTTGTGAATTGGCTGGATTGACCACCCCATCCACTTTCAGCGTCGTCATATCACCCTGCCAAAGGTAGAGTCTATTATCGATAGCGAGGGGATACAGGTCTGAAAGGTCTGTGATTCCTTTTCTGCGACTCTCTTCTGTCAGATACTCATCCTGTATTGCCAAAAACTCTTTGTGAAGCGGCTTGGGCATCCAGATATTCATAAGTCCCCGAAGCAGGTCTTTCTGTCCTTGTTCGTCACTCGGTATAGGATAATTACTTAACTGATTATCCTCTTTCTGTAGTTCTTTTATCAACCATACACGCTGCTCTTCATGTGTCATTGATATTATCCCTTTCTCTTCGGCTAGTGCCCTGATATTCAAGTCTCGCTCTGGACGGATCAACTCAACTTATTCCATATTGATACTTCTGCCACGTCTTTGTATCTCCATTTGATTTATACTATAATTATATCACCATAAACAGAACAAAAACATCGGAACATCAACCTCATTATAACAGGAAGTATCTATGGCCGCACAACCGCTCTCACACGAAAACCTGCTCCTCCTAGTCGACGACCTCCTCGAACTGGAGGTCCTGGAAGTCATCCAGAAAAACACCGAGCCCGCTACCATGTACATCCCATACATGATGAATGACGCGGTCGAGTATTACCTGATTCTCAGTAACTGCCAGGTAATGGGAGAAATCCCTGAAGAATTCGAAGCAGAGACGCTGGTCAAAATGATCGACTCACCGGACCGTCCCGGCCTCATCTTCGAGATACCGTCGGGAGATAAGCTGACCCTCTGGTTCGACAGTTGCGCGTTCGAAAAAAGCTTCTATCAATATCACCGCATCTGTCACATTTGGAGACGCGGCGAGGAGCACTGGCGCATGCTCGTCTACATGGTCGGCACGATCCACGATAAATACGCCTTTCTCGGGCCGGACTCTGTAAACGATGCAGAGTTTGCGCTGTTGCCTCTCGTCCACTTCGGGCCGTTCCGCTTCTATTCTCCGATCGATGAGCCGCTGGACGACCGCTACCCTGAAAACGAGGATGGCTGGACCTGCATGCGGAACCTTGCTCTCGAGGCAGGTGACACAGACTATGTTAAAATGATTGATCGTGCAAATGCTCTTAAAAAGCTACCCTTTATCCGTACCGACACCCTCATAAAGAATCTGGCAAATGCATTGAACAGCCCCGGGCGCAAACACCTGTATGAATATATTTATCACAAAGTATGCGAAGCCTCTTCGCTTTATCCGAAAAGGACATACAGTCCCGAGACAGTACTTGAAATGGAAAAAGCCCGCAAAGCGGCAGATGCCGGACTGCGGGCAGAAGGCTTTACCGGGGAATACCCTGCTTATGCCAAAGGCGGGATGTCCGCGATTGTCTTTGAGGAGCATCCGTTCACGGTGCAGGAACTCGATTATGAGGGCTTTGTGTTTCGGATCAAAGTCATGGTCTGGGATCCAAAGGATACCTGTCCGAAATTCCGGACTTTTGACTAAGCGTTGAGCAACCGTAACAATTTTATGTTACCTGATTGGACATTCTGTCGAAAAGAAGTATACTAATATACGTAGTAAGAGCATATTCCAGAAAATGGAGAATATATAATGTCAGCACAGCCCTCTATCAGCACCGAAAAAACCTCTCAGAGCAAAAACCCGAATGATCTGCGCAGGTCCTCCCTCCAAAAGCGCCGCGGCACAAGCGAAGAACTTGAGTCCCTTAGGATCGAGTACCAGAATCTCTTTGACCGCAGCAATAAACTCGACAACAAGACCTATATCACCATTACATTCTGCGGCTTCATGTTCGTCTTCATCACCAGCCTGTTCGGCAGCATCTCTCAGATTCAACTGTCAAAAAGCGGATCCGGCAGTCTTATTATGGTCCTGTATATTATCGTCTGCGTAGCGGTTGCCGTCTCCTACGTCTGGAACCTCATCTGGTTCATGCAGCTACTTGCCCCAGAAGGCATCATTCGGCTGGACCCGGACAAGATTGCGGGAGCAGAGCTCGATAAATGCAGCGTCCAGGAAGCAGAGCGACGTTTAATCGCCCTGTACCGCAACATCATCAATGAGGATCTTGAGAAACTTCATATACGCTGTGACAAATTCGTCATGGGCCTTCGCTATGTTCTACTGACCCTCATCCTTTCATTTGTATGCTACGGACTGCAGATCCTTCTCCAGGTAATGTAATTCAAGTCTCGCTCGCGAGACTTGGCGCGGGATTCGGGTCAGCGAGAGCTGACATAATACCAAACCGAATCCCTGCGGTCTCCGCTTCGCTACGGTCGGCGCAAGGCGAACGTCCACTGGACGTTCTGCGCCCTCGCGGAGCGTTTATCTCAGTGGGGGATTGTGACCCGCCACTGAAACGAGCAGGATATTGATTTACCCACCGCTTGTAGAAGCGGGGGGCTTCCCCCACTGAGATAAAAATTACGATCAATACAAAGATAGATACTTTCATTGCAAATAAAGCACGTCGGCATGCGATTGTGCAGCAAACAGACAAAAAACACCTGCATTTCTTGCACAAAAAAAGAGATACCTCCTCTCCGTGGAGATATCTCTAAAAAGATTCATACGGTTATCCGATGATTAATTGTCTTCTACAAACGCTTTGACCTGTTTATAGATGCCTTCACCGTCCAGCATATACTTGTGGATCAGCTCTCCTGCGGATCCGGACTCGCCGAATTTATCCCGCATGCCGATCCTGTACATCTTCGTCGGGCACTTCTCTACAAGACACTCAGCGACTGCACTGCCGAGACCGCCGATGATATTGTGCTCTTCCGCTGTTACGACTTTGCCGGTCTTAGCGGCTGTCTTCACGATCAGGTCCTCATCGAGAGGCTTGATGGTGCAGATGTTGACGACTTCCGCGTCAATGCCGTCTGCCGCCAGCATGTCAGCCGCTTCAAGAGCAGATGCCACACACAGACCGTTGGCGACAATGCTCACATCTTTGCCTTCGCGGATGATGCTGCCCTTGCCGATCCGGAAATCGTAATCCTCGTCAAAAACAACCGGCACCGGAGCTCGTCCTAAACGGATATACACCGGACCTTCATACTTAGCAGCCGCCCTGACGGCTTTTCTGGCCTCTGTGTCATCCGCGGGGCACATGACCACCATTCCGGGGATCGTGCGCATAAGCGCAAGGTCTTCCAGACACTGATGGGACGCGCCGTCCTCACCGACACTGATGCCGGCGTGTGTCGCGCCGATCTTCACATTGAGGTGCGGATAGCCGATGGAATTGCGAATCTGCTCAAATGCACGTCCTGCGGCAAACATAGCAAATGTGCTTGCGAAAGGAACCATTCCGGCCGCTGCCAGACCTGCCGCGATGCTCATCATGTTGCTCTCGGCAATACCGCAGTCTATATGCCTGTCAGGATATACTTTCCTGAATTCGCTGGTCTTTGTAGCGCCCGCAAGGTCGCAGTCCAGAACAACGAGACCCTGCATCTCAGCGCCAAGCTCTGCGAGTGTTTTGCCATATGCTTCACGTGTTGCGATCTTCTTTACATCACTCATAAGGTCTCATCAATCCTTTCCAACTCTTCCATGGCGGCCTTATACTCTTCCGCGTTGGGAGCCTTTCCGTGCCAGGCAGCCTTGTTCTCCATAAAAGAGATTCCCTTACCCTTTAAGGTCTGGCAGATGATCACGGTGGGCATTCCCTTCGTGGCTCTGGCTTCCGCAAATGCCGATGCCAGCTGCGTAAAGTCATGACCGTCCTCCACATTAATCACGTGGAAATTAAAAGCCTCGAACTTCTTGTCAATCGGATAAGGATTGTTGACTTCCTCGAGCGTTCCGTCGATCTGAAGGTTATTGTTATCTACGATCACGCACAGGTTATCGAGTTTCTTTGCGCCTGCGAACAGGGATGCCTCCCATACCTGGCCCTCCTCTATCTCGCCGTCGCCGATCAGTGTATATACGCGGTAATTCTTGTTTTGAAGTTTTGCTGCCAGCGCCATGCCGACCGCGCAGGAAATACCCTGTCCCAGGGATCCTGAGCTCATATCTATACCGGGCAGATAGCGCATGGACGGATGTCCCTGAAGACGCGATCCCAGATGACGGAATGTCTTTAATTCTTCTCTGTCAAAATACCCCTTTTCTGCCATCACGCCGTAAAGACCGGGACAAGTGTGTCCCTTGGAGAGGACAAATCTGTCTCTTTCCGGGTCTGTGGGATTTTTGGGATCCACGTTCATCTCTTCCATATAGAGATACGTATATATCTCTGCCGATGAAAGTGATCCGCCGGGATGTCCCGCCTTAGCGTAATAAACTTCAGTGATAATATTTCGGCGTACCTGGTTCGCTGTCCTCTTTAGTTCCTGAATCGTCACTTGGTGCCTCCCTGACCATAATACGCATTTGCGCCATGCTTCCTGTAGTAGTGCTTGTCCTGGAGCTCCTGCGGTGCGGGAGCTACCCTGGGATTAATGAGCTCTGTCCTGAAGGCCATCTTGGCGACCTCTTCCAGGACGACCGCGCAGTGCACCGCATCTTCAGGGTTCTTTCCCCATGCAAATGGTCCGTGGTTCTTGCAAATGACTGCCGAAACAGCCTCGGGATCCTTACCAAGGCGCGCGAACTCGTCCACGATCAGCTTTCCGGTGTTAAGTTCGTACGCGTCCTCGATCTCCTCTTCTGTCAGGCAGCGCAGGCACGGAACTTCACCATAGTAGTAATCCGCGTGGGTCGTCCCGTAACACGGAATGCTTCTGCCGGACTGTGCCCAGCTGGTCGCGTATGAGGAATGGGTATGCACGATCCCACCGATCTTATCAAAGCTCTTATAGAGCCATGCGTGAGTGGGTGTATCGGAGGAAGGGTTCATCGCACCCTCCACCTTATTGCCGTCGAAGTCAACGACCACCATGTCCTCCGGTCTGAGCTCTTCATAAGGAACGCCGCTCGGTTTGATGACAAAGAGCTTTTTTTCCCTGTCAACGCCGCTTACGTTGCCCCACGTAAATGTGACCAGTCCATACTTCGGAAGAAGCATGTTGGCTTCATAGACTTCTCTCTTCAGATCTTCCAGCATTTGATAGCCTCCCTCTCAACATTCAGACAGCTCTTGTAGTCTGAAATAAACTTATTGAAACCGTCGACTTCTTTCTGATCCGCAGTGACAGAAACCGACTTGCAGCCGTGGAAAACTTTGTCGTCCAGATAGTCTTCCAGTGATTCGTCTTCTTTCCACAGCATGTATGCGCACAGAAGTGCCATGCCGTAAGGGCCTCCCTCACCGGCCGTCTCCATGACGGATACCGGTGTGTCGATCGCCGCGGAGAGAACTCTCTGACCAACTTCCGGAGTCTTGAAGAAGCCGCCGTGGCCATAGATTTTGTCGATCTCAACATTTTCCTCATGCAGGATATCCATTCCGATCTTCAATGTTGCCATCGCAGAGTAGAGGTGGGTCCTCATGAAATTGGCCAGCGAAAATTTGGAATCCGCTTTTCTCATGAAGAGGAGTCGGCCTTCATTGAGGTCTGTTACGCCCTCACCGGAGAAGTAGTTGTAGCTGAGAAGGTCGCCGCAGTCAGCGTCGCCTCTCATGGCCGCTTCAAACAGTTTCGTATACAGAGTATTGGTGTCAACCGTAAAGCCGAATTCACTCAGGGATTCCCTGATCAACTTCACCCAGGCATTGATATCGGAGGTGCAGTTGTTGCAGTGGACCATGGCTACCGGCTTGCCGGCCGGTGTCGTCACCATGTCGATCTCCTTGTGCCTTTTGAGCTTTTTATCAGTAACGACCATGGCGAAATCGCTGGTGCCTGCGCTCACATTGCCGGTCTTAACGCGGACGGAATTGGTCGCGGTCATACCGGTCCCGGCGTCTCCCTCGCACGGAGCAACAGGGATCCCCGCTTCCAGTTTCCCGGACGGATCGAGATACAGAGCGCCTTCCTCTGTCAGAACGCCTGCATGTTCACCCGCAAGCTTGATCTGCGGCAGCATGGAGAGAAGATCGAGGCCTGTGCATTCGTTGAACTTCTTCACCATCTGCTCATCGTAGCAGAGTTTTTCGGAATCGATCGGGAACATACCGCTCGCCTCTCCGATTCCCATCACTCTCTCACCGGTCAGAATAAAGTGGACATACCCGGCTAAAGTTGTGATATAAGCGATGTCACTCACATGCTCTTCCTTATTCAGGATTGCCTGATAAAGGTGAGCAATGGACCATCTCTGGGGAATATTGAAGTCGAACAGTTCGCTCAGTTTTTCCGCTGCCTCCTCTGTAATTGTGTTTCTCCAGGTGCGGAACTCACAGAGCTGCCAGTTGTCTTTGTCAAAGGGCAGGTAACCGTGCATCATAGCGGAAACGCCGATTGCCCCGGTCGTTGTCAGCTCTGTATCGTACTTATTCATTACATCTTTTTTGAGTTCTGCAAAACAGTTCTGAAGGCCGGTTTTCACGTCTTCAAGGGAATATGTCCACACGCCGTCTCTGAAGCTGTTTTCCCACACATAGTCGCCCTGAGCCAGTACTTCGTAATTTCTACCGATCATGACGGCCTTAATTCTTGTGGAGCCGAGTTCTATTCCGATCGCTGTGTTTTTTAAATTCATTTCTTATATCCTCCAATAAAGAAGCGCTTTGTAATTGCAAAGAGTAACAGTTCTGACGATGGTATCAGGGTCTCGGAATCCGGAGCAAACATCATCTTCATCGAAAAGCGTAAGTCCTTCCCTCCGAACTAAAAGATGCTTGCGCATCTTTGATTTCTCAGTCGGACTTACAATGCTTTTCTCACGAAGATGGATGCTTTGCTCCGGAAGCGAAGTTCGAAACCATCGTCTGAACTGTTTTGAGAAATACACCAAATCAGCGAAGCTTCCAGATCAGGTCATTTACAAGAAGCTTCTCTTCAAGTGCTTCCACGGTCGTGTCTTTCGTGATATGTACAAATTCAAGGTCCATGAACTTAGCGAAATCACGCATCATCTCGGCAGTGACATCTAAGCTGAGTACGGTATGGTGGGCACCGCCTGCGGTGATCCAGCACTCTACGCCTGTCTCAAGGGAAGGCATTGCTTTCCACATGACCTTGGCAACCGGAAGATTGGGCATCTCCATAATGGGCTTCACGCACTCGATATCCTGAACTATCAGTCTCATTCTTCCGCCCATGTCGATCAGAGAAACAACAATTCCTTTGCCCTCTCTTCCGTCAAAGACCAGACGGGCAGGATCCTTCTCATTCATACCGATGCCCAGATGATGTGTCTCGATACGGGGCTTGCCGGCAGCAAGAGACGGGCAGACTTCCAGCATATGAGCACCGAGGGAATACTTTGCACCTTCGGCCAGATGATATGTGTAATCCTCCATGAAAGCGGAAGCACCGTTTTCTCCCTCGCCCATCTTCTTGAGGATGGCCGTCATTGCGCTGACTTTCCAGTCGCCTTCTCCGCCGTAGCCATAGCCCTGCGCCATCAGGTGCTGTGATGCCAGACCCGGGAGCTGCTCCATGCCGTAGAGATCCTGGAAAGTATTGCTGAATGCCTTGCAGCCGTTCCTGTCCATCATCTTCTTCATTGCGATCTCTTCTCTTGCCTGATATCTGATGGCATCAGTATTGTCCGTTGCCACATCATACTGATCAAAATATACCTTGCAGAGCTCATCGACCTCTTCTTCCGTTACAGCATTCATTTCTTTGACCAGATCGCCTACCGCCCAGAAATTGACTTCCCAGCCGAGCTTGTTCTGTGCCTCAACTTTGTCGCCTTCGGTGACAGCTACATCTCTCATATTGTCGCCAAAGCGCATGACCTTGAGGTTTTTGGAGAAATCAATACCAACGCAGACTTTCTGGAACTCAGCCAGTCTTGCGATCACATTCTCTTCTTTCCAGTAGCCGGCGATCACTTTTCTGGACTTTCTAAGCCTTGCGCCGATAAAGCCGTGCTCTCTGTCACCATGAGCTGCCTGATTGAGGTTCATGAAGTCCATATCGATCTCTTCATTCGGAATTTCCTTATTGTACTGAGTTGCCAGATGGCACCAGGGCTTCTGCAGCATGGCAAGTCCCGTAAGCCACATCTTGGACGGTGAGAAGGTATGGCACCATGTCACCACGCCAAGGCACTCGTCATCATAATTGGCCTCCTTGATCACCTTTGTGATCTGGCCGGAGGACATAGCTGTTACTTTATAGACCAGCGGATAAGGAAGCTTTTCGCTCAGCCATGCGGCCATCTCCTCTGCTCTTTCTGCCACTGTCTTAAGTACTT
The DNA here is from genome assembly GCA_045112915.1 of Lachnospiraceae bacterium. Lineage (GTDB taxonomy): Bacteria > Bacillota > Clostridia > Lachnospirales > Lachnospiraceae > Chordicoccus. The sequence goes on along the minus strand of JBGUIK010000096.1, from coordinate 19,184 downwards.
CTTCTCCGTAAAGATCCTGAGACCCTACTACAAACCAAAACTGCTTCATAATTTACCTCCATTTCATAACTACGCGCTTTGCGCTTAAATCGCTTTTGAACCATAGCACGATCTGTGCTGTTTTCTAACCAAAATTATAGAAGAGCAATTGTGCGCTTACAAGAAATCTAATTCTCCATTATGGACATTTATTGACTTATATAGTAGACTTGTATTATGTTAGCGAATCATGAGCACCGGCAATATCCGGACCACTCCCTTGTCTGGGTAGGAAAATACCGCGACCTGAAGAACATATCACATTGGCACTTTGACCATGAAATTGCCGTATGTGAGGGCGGAGAAGCCCTGATTTCCCTGAATCAGGAAACATTCACACTGCGGAAAGGACAGTGCATTTATCTCAGGGGACAGTCCGTTCATTCCATTCTTTCAGCCCCCGGCACAACCCTCTATGTGTCTCTCTTTTCTGACAATCTCCTTCGCCGTGTCACCGACAATTATTGTCTTATAAATCCGGTCTTTACGGATAACTTCGGTATGCTTGAAGCGCTTGAGCGTATTCGGGCAGCCGGTTTTAAGAAAGAACGATTTTACGACGAGATCAGCAATGCCCTGATGCAGCAGCTGATTGCCGAGATTTTCTCTGTTCTGGAGATTCAGGCATCAGCCGTTTTGACATCCGCAGCAACCGAGCGGTATAAAAAGCTGCTGTATGATATCGATGAACATGCGGATACCTATAGCTTTCCAAAGGCCGTCGAATATATGAATATGTCGGAAGCCTATTTCTCCCGCTTTTTTAAGAGAATATCGGGGATGACTTTTTCTATGTACCTGAATCATATTCGAGTGAACAAAGCGATCGACCTGATCCAAAACACAGATTTGAGTATGACGGAAATAGCTATGAACTGCGGATTTGAGACCATCCGGAATTTCAACAGAGTCTTCAGGCAAATCACCGGGTATTCTCCCAGAGAGCTGCCGGACGGCTATGTTTTGAACCTGCGCTCCAACTCCGGAAATGTTTCTAATTTCGATCCAACGATAAGGACTTCCGAATTGATGTATGAATGATAAAAGCATTGAAAGCCCTGCCGAGAGATCAGAAGATGCTGCTGCTTTTTCTAAGCTCTCAGCAGGGCTTGCTTTCGTTTACATGTACATCCTAACAACGCAGGGTTTTTAATTCTTCTCACTGAAAGACCAAAATAACTCTGAAATTTGACCTTGTTTTTAAGGGACTGGGAGGTTTTGATGAATAAAGTGAAAAATAGAGGCAAATTCATGACCTCAGCCTCCTCTGCATGAATTCGATTCAGTGAATTCGAAGTCACCTGAGAATAATCACTATTTCCGGAACACACACGGCAACCTATTTATTTAAAATCATTTAATTCTGTATAAGAATGTCACGATCTGGCCGCGCGTACAGCTCTTATTGATACCGAATGTACCGTCACTGAACCCGTTCGTGACCTTGTTCTGTGATCCCCACAGAATTGCCTTATAAAAGGCGTGGTTCTTCGGCACATCGCTGAACGGAGATTTCGATGCTGCCTTCGGCGCCGGCGTTCCCTTGAAACGCCAGATGAAAGTCATGATCTCGCCGCGCGTACAGGTCTTGTTAATGCCAAATGTTCCATCGCCATACCCCTTTGTGATGCCTCTCTGGGCAGCCCAGAGAATCGCCTTGCAGAAGGCGTGGCTCTTCGGCACGTCTTTGAATGGGCTGGAAGTCGCGTTCAAAGGCGCCGGTTTTCCTGCCAGCCGCCACAGGAACATTACTGCCTCGCCGCGGGTGCAGGACTTATCAATCCCGAAAGTTCCGTCGCTGTAGCCTTTCGTGATGCCGGCATCAGCTGCCCAGTAAACTGCCTTGTAGAACGGATGCTTCGGATCCCTGACGTCCGAAAAAACTAATGCAGTCTTTAAAGGATCTGATCCGTCTAATCTGCCATACCAGATATCTCGGTCAACATTGCCCGATATGCCGCTGACTCTTCCTGTATTGGAATACTGCCAGGTCTCGTATCTCCCGGAATAAGTACAGCTGGTGTTATATTGCGCGACCCAGTGATAGTATGCCGGCAGCGCTGCAAATGTTCCGAAATACGCGTTCCAGTGAGACGTACTTGTGTACAGTCCGCTCTTATACCCGGCACTTTTCATCTGGCTGCAGAATCTCTTTGCAAATTCGCTGAGCACAGCTCCGCCAAGCGCAAATTGCTTATTTTCCTCAATATCGATATACACCGGCAAAGTCGGCTTATGACCTTTCAGTAGTCTCAGCACATGCTGCACTTCTCCATCGATTTCTGATGTATTGTCAGCATACGAGTAGAGATATACTCCGTAAGGTATTCCCAGAGATTCACAGCTTGACGCGTTATACTCCCAGCGCACATCGTCCTGGCTGGCAGTATTTGCCCCATAGCCGCACCGGATGATGGCAAAATCGATGCCGGCATTTTTTACCTGCTGCCAGTCGATGTATCCCTGATGCCTCGAGACATCGATTCCCTGATACGTGACGCCGCTCCCGACCAGATCATCAAAAGCACCCATCCCCGGGATTACACTGTCATCGTCAATAACATCTATACCCTGGATTACGTTGTCATTCGGATACTCACGCTCTTCCGGGCTGCCGTATGGGTCATCTGCATCTGTTTCAAAACCGGGCACCGACTGGGCTTCGTCAGAGATTACCTCAAGCACATCAGTAATCAGTTCACCGTTCAGATATCTCCAGCTGTTCTCAGCCTCATCTTCTCCCAGATCGATGCTTTCGCCCCTGCCTGCTGCATTTGCAACACCTTGCAAATCTTCTATCTCGGCAGCTATGGCCTGCACATAACTCACGCTCTCGGACAGCAGCGCCTGATCTTCCTGAGATAAAGTTTCATAATTCTCTATCCACTTCAGGATATCTCTCTGCAGATTCTCCAGCGATGAGACGTCCTCAGCATTGATCTCCGTATACGCTTCCACAATATCCAGAGCTGCGGTTGCAACCGTCCCGGCATTGACAGGCGTGGTATCTTCTGCATCAATAGCGGCATCAGCTGCTGTACTCACAGATGAAGCATCTTCTGTCTCAGTAGCGGATACAGGCACTGCGCTCACAAAAAGAACTGCGAGTAAAATCAATACGCTAAGACTTCTTATTATACTTTTCCGCGTTTTTCCCATACCCGTGTAAACCTCCATGCTTTATAGGTCTGATACGGCTTATCTCAGGTCATATAAGCCTATGGGCATTATAACACGGATACTGTCAGATTCACGCTGCTGTCACCCGCTAAATAAATAGAGAGGGGCAATCATCCGTCCCTCTCTTTATAAATACGTGGTGACATTTTCAAGAATTTACCATCTGAATACAGCCAATCGGTTATTTATGTTTTTGCCTATATGCGCGAAGAGCTTTCCCCGTATTGTGTATTTTTTCATCTCCTCGTTATAGCTTTTTTCGGAAATATACTTCAGCCTCGGCTCAAGAGCCAGGTATTCCCTTCCTGATTTTGTTCCCCATCCGAAGGAGGCATTGGTGTGTTTGACCGCGTCATGATGCGAGCCGTGCTTCTCAAGGAACGGTGAATGCTGCTCGACCAGCAGGTATCCGTGCGGAAAGCTGTCGCAAAGCATATTGAGGCAGGTCTTCACCTGTTCCTTTGAGAAATATTCCATCACGCCCTCCATGACAATCAGGTACATGTCTGACCTGGGAATATTCTTTGTCCACGCCCCGTCCAGAGCATCACCATCCATCATCGTGCAGCGTTCACGATCCTCATATACTTTCCTGCGGACGGCGATCTGGTCCGGCAGATCTACGTCAAACCAGGTGAGTTTTCCGTTATCCACCTGGGAGAACTTGTCATCGAACCCGCATCCGAGGTTGATGCAGACCGCTTCGGGATACTTCCTCAAAAGCCGCTTCAGTTCATTGCGGAACATAATCGTCCTTGCCACAACACCTTCATGGGACAGGAACGGGTCGAATTTGCTCACATCCACACCGAGGGCATCTATGATCTCCTTTGCCTTCGGATCCCGGATCCTTGCATTGGGACGCGCTGTTTCACTGGCACGAATCGCCAGAGTAATAAGGGCGGTCTCCTGAATATCACCAAATTTTAAATCCATAAATGATTGCCTCCTACTCTTCATTTATTGATATGTCTTTAGATAGTATATACTAACCATGAGCCGTTTTGTCAAGTCTGAACACGTACAGATAAAGTGACATGCCAGGCAATTGAATTTCCAAGGATTCACGCTTATTGTCTTAAAAGGGATATTGACATCCATTCGGCCATGTTTTATTATGCTACTAGGTTAGTAATGTCTAACTATCAGGCAAATCATGTGATCTCCTCTTTTCTGATTGGCCCTCCTGTCTGAAAAGAGGACTTCCACATGTAAAAAGAAAGGAGATGCATAATGAGCAACATGTCAATTCAGAAAGTAATCGGAAGAGAAATACTAGATTCAAGAGGAAATCCTACCGTTGAGGCAGAGGTTCTGCTCGCTGACGGAACTATTGCGACCGGAACGGCACCGAGCGGCGCTTCAACGGGCGAATTCGAGGCTTTGGAACTTCGCGATGGTGATAAATCAAGATATTTAGGCAAGGGTGTTACGAAGGCAGTAAATAATATAAACACAGCAATAAACGACGCGGTCTGCGGACTCGATGCATCTGACACGTATGCTGTTGATGCCGCCATGATCAAAGCCGACGGAACGAAAGATAAGTCAAATCTTGGTGCAAATGCAATTCTCGCCGTTTCCATCGCTGCCGCAAGGGCAGCAGCAAAATCTCTGGGCATTCCGCTTTACAGATTCCTCGGCGGTGTATCCGGAAATCGTCTCCCTGTTCCCATGATGAATATCTTAAACGGCGGCGCGCATGCAGACAGCGCTGTTGACACGCAGGAATTTATGATCATGCCCGTCGGCGCACCATCCTTCAAAGAAGCTTTGCGCTGGTGCGCGGAAGTCTTCCACACATTAAAGAAACTGATCAAGGATATGGGAGATGTGACGGCAGTCGGTGATGAAGGCGGATTTGCACCGAATCAGCTGATGAGCGACGAAGAAGCCATTGAAAAAATCCTGGAGGCTATCAAAGCGGCAGGCTTTGAGCCGGGCAAGGATTTCATGATTGCGATGGACGCGGCAGCTTCCGAGTGGAAGAGCGAGAAAGGAAAAGGATTCTACAAGCAGCCAAAGTCCGGCAAAGAGTTCACATCCGACGAACTGATTGCCCACTGGGAAAAGCTGGTCGACAAGTATCCGATTATTTCCATCGAGGACGGCCTTGACGAAGAGGACTGGGAAGGCTGGCAACGGATGACGGAAAAAATCGGCGGCAAGGTACAGCTCGTCGGCGATGATTTATTTGTTACCAATACAGAGCGCCTCAGCAAGGGAATTGCTCTCGGCGCGGCAAATTCGATCCTGATCAAGCTGAATCAGATAGGCTCCGTTTCGGAAACACTGGAAGCAATTAAGATGGCACAGAATGCAGGCTACACCGCAGTTACTTCACATCGTTCAGGCGAGACGGCCGATACGACGATTGCGGACCTTGCTGTCGCCCTTAATACCTGCCAGATCAAGACCGGAGCGCCAAGCCGTTCCGAACGCGTCGCGAAATACAATCAGCTGCTCCGCATTGAGGAAAAGCTCGGGGACTCCACCGTATATCCGGGAATGAGCGCATTTCACGTCAAGAAATGATGCGATGCTTTCTTTATTTGTCCGATAATAAAGATAACCAATCGTCAATAAAGCTCCTTTAGTACCAGCACGGTGATTCCGGGATTATCGCCCGGCATGATCCGCTTTACTTTAGGTTCATACCTATACCAGTCATATATCATCGACCGGAGATTAGTGCCGCGGTTATATCCGTGAATCAGCTGCAGCTGATAGGTCGCCGGTCCCGCGGATGCAATTGCCTTATCTATGACCTTCATGGCCTCCTCCTGACGCAGGCCATGAAGGTCTATTTTTACAAATCCTGAACTCATATTATAATCCCTTCCTGGAGTCGCATTTTTGTCACAGGAGATTTTCATTTTAATTTGAAAATCTCATTTACAGTTACCTCGAAAAATTCAGAGATCTTCATGGCTAGTTCCAAGGTTGGATCGTACTTGTTGTTTTCTATCGCGATAATAGTCTGTCTGGTGACGCCGAGAATCTCCGCCAAATCTTCCTGCCTCAGTTTTTTACTCTTTCGGAGCTCCTTGATATTATTCTTCATCGGAATCCCCCGGATCGGTTAGTCGTTTTGCTTCTATCAGTTTCGTCCCCCAGAATACCACACCTGAAACAATAAAGATCAGCCATGCCCAGGGCAATTCACCTGTTTTTAAAACACATACCAGACAGTATATGGCAAGCGCAAATTCCAAAAAAACAAATGCGTTCCGGGCAGCTTTATAGTTAATTGCCAATTCCATCTCATCGGCTTTTGTAAAAATCTTTTTCATAAGCCCACCTCCACAATGTAAAAACTTTTTTACATTTTCATGATACACCGGAACCCTACAAATGTAAATACCTTTTAACATTTTCTCTCTGCGGCATTAGGCGCTTGCGCTCCGTGAGGACGCACTTGGTTCCTCGCGGCTATCACTTGTGTGGTGACCTCTTTGCATATATACTAATAATCAACAAGGAGGAAAGGAGCTCTCTGCATGATGAAACTGAGACTTTTTTCATTAGTGCAGCTTGCGACTATTGCATTTGCAGCATGTCAGCCAAATAAAGCAGAGGCCGACCCAAGTGGCAGCACAAGACCGGAAGACATTACTTCTGTGAGGAAAATGGCAGTCTTCTGATTCTCTACAACAGGGGCGCCCGCATCATCCTTGGTATGCCGAAGGGGTTTTACGATGGGTATGATCGTGAGATTTCGGAGGTGTTTACTTATAGCGTCAATAAGCGGTGAATTACTATGGCGAATTTGCCGGACATCATTTTAAGTCGGAACATATTTCCGGAGTTTCATTCGTCTCAGTACAAAGAGAAATAAAGGATGCAAATGATAAATATGGATTTATTTTCTGAATTACGAACGATTTACGAAACCACTTTATTGGATCCGCATACATACCGTATCACAATAAAGATGAAAGACATTATTGACGGAAAGCTGCTGCGGGAAGCCGTCGACATGACAATGGAGCGGTATCCCTATTTTCGGGTATGCCTGTATATAAAAGAGGATGCCATAGGCTTTGAGGAAAACCCGGCAGAAGTTCCTGTCATACATACGAAAAAGAGGATTTGCCTGGGCGGTGAGCAGTCATCGGGGCATCTGATCGCATTTTGTTATTGTTCAATATTTCGATGAATATGACTATTTCTCAACGTTCCTGGATCAGCTCCGTCAAAATGATATTGACTATGATGTCCTTAATGTAGTGGAAACCCGTTACCCGCGGGTGGAACTTCCGCAATGGAATCTGTGAAGAACTTTTTCTGTCTAACGTCTCAAATGAAAACACCTGCAGCCGGGCATCTTGCCCGGCTGCCATTCGGTCGCAGTCATCATAGTTTATAGCCTCCCTTGCCCCGGTACTTTTACTATGAACTATGACGCTGCGCAGGGGTCAATACTTTTTTGTCACTTAGCCGCATTCACCATGGTCGCAACATCTTCGGCTCTCAGACCAAAGTCATCATCACCGCCTGCTCCGTAGGCAAGGACTGCATAATTGTAATCGCCTGCCGTCCAGATCGTCTTGGTCGCTTCTCCCTCGCGGTTTCCAAAGCACTTCACTTCCTGTCCGTCCACATCCTGCGTCCACTCATACTTATATGGCGTGGAGTCCATAGAAACATCTCCGTCAGTACCGGATGGAATCCTGCCTTTGATCACGCTCATTTCAACTGCCGCTGCCGGGCAGAAAGTCTGTACCACTCCGTCCATATAGCGATATGTGATCTGGCCCATCTCTCCGAGAACACCCAGTGTTATCTTTGTTCCGTTCAGGTCGGCCAGAGAATCAATACCCGCGCCCTCACATGCTTCCTCAGCTGTCGCTGCCTGCGTCCAATTAGTGTGTCCGCCAAGAGCAGTCTCTTCCGGTGCCGCTGTATCCGAATTTTCTGAATCCTCCGCGACATCCAGACCTGTTATGCTGCCTGCAGGTCTTACACTGAGAGTGACATTGCCGGTGGCTTTACCCTGAACAGTAACTTTCAGGTCATAATCTCCTGAGTCGATCGTGGCGCCCTCCGTCGCCTTCCCGCTAATCATCATCTCGCACTTTACATTGTCCCTGTCCGGAAGTTCATCTATACTCTGATCTTCCTCCACTTCAATGAACCCTATGAGAACTTTTCCTTCGTCATTCAGGTCACTGACAATCTCGATTCCTTCACCTTCTGCAACACTAATGAAGCCACCCTGTACAAAGTCATCCTCTTTAGCATTGCTTAATTCGATGGTAGCCGCTTTTTCGTTGGATAAATCCATCGTAATCGAACTCTCTTCAGCTGCTCCGCAGCCTGTCTGGAACATTGCCAGTGCCATTATTGCAGCCGTCGCAACTGCTGCTGCCTTTTTAAACATATTAGTTTACCTCCGTTTTTTATAAAAATAGTGTGTTTTCCAAGTGTTTATTTTTTTATACGACGAATCCTTTAAAAAAGTCACTATTTTTTAATTTGTTTTGCAAAGCGGAACATTCCGTCAAAATCCCCGCTCTCATATTCGCTTCCGGTTTCCGGATGGCGCGAATCAGAGTGATATTTATTAAAAAACTCAACGATATGGAACCCGCACTTATTGACATAAAAATGAATGTTCCGGGTCTCGAAATACGGGGTACAGGTCTCCCAGATTTCTGTCTCCGGGTAGAGCCGCTCGACCTCCTTCCAGGCGGCATGACCGATTCCTTTGCTGTGAATTCCCGGATTCACAAACAGCAATTCCAGTTCATTATGGTGCGTTTCTTCATTGATTTTCAGGACAAGCCCCCCGACGATCCTGCCATCCTCGCGGATACGATATGCGATCCCCTGGTCGATACTGTTCTCGATGGTCTTCCGGGAAATGATTTCTCCATCCTCTTCGAAATGATTGTCCCGCATGCCGAATTCTTCCGTCGCGCCATATTTAAAAGCACGCTGATTATCGAGGATGAACTGTTCCCTGTCGTCTTCTGTAAGCTGTGTCAGTGTAATAATCGCCATTTTTCCGGCCTCCTTCATAAAAAAATGCTCGGCAACAAAAGGCCTTTTTGCCTTTCATTCCGAGCTCACCCGACATCTTATCCAACAGGCGGCCTGCAAAGCATTCGCTTTACGATCCCCTACGCTACGGCGTACTGTCCTCCGATGACCGATATTGATTTGTGAAGAAAGCATAACACTAATTTCCGAAAGAAACAAGCGGTTTACATTCTTAATCATGAAATTGTATTCACGATGAAAATGAATGACTCCCTGCGCGCGTATTTCGTAGCTAAAGTCACGAATATTGCGCAATGAAGAATAGATACTGTGATATACTGAATATACACTTATCTGGTTTGGTATCCTCCTGAGCCGGTCAATTCAGGCATCAGCGTAGAGATCAGGCAGCAAGCATAAAACATTTGCCAGCCCGGTAATCAGTCACAGATGCGAAGACCAGGAAACAAAAGAAGAGGAGGTCCTATATGAAATATCGTCAATTAGGAAAGACCGGATGGAATGTTTCCGCAATTGGTTATGGGGGCGTTGTTTCCTCTCAGCATTTTGACAGAGCCGTCATCCCGGGGGACGGGCAGAAGATGTCGGATGAATATGTCAACTGGGCTGTGGAACACGGAATCAACTATTTTGATGTTGCTCCCGGATACGGGGATGCCCAGCTGCTGATGGGTAATTCCCTGAAACCGTATCGTGATAAAGTATATCTCGCCTGCAAGACTGCTCAGCGAAAAAGAGTGGAAGCCGAAAAGGAGATGTTGGAATCCCTTAAGCTTCTGCACACAGATTATTTCGATGTCTATCAGCTGCACGGGCTCACCTCGCTGGAAGAGCTGGAGACCTGCTTTGCCCCCGGCGGTGCCATGGAGCTTCTGCGGGACATGAAGGAAAAGGGGATTGCGCGGAAGATCAGCTTTACGGCGCACAGCGAGTCGGCGGCCTTGCGCGCGCTGGAACTGTATGATTTTGATACAGTCATGTTCCCCCTGAACTGGCACATGCATATGGAGCACGGCATGGGGGAAAGGATCCGCAGAGCAGTGAAAGACATGGGACTGGGTCTTCTGGGTATCAAATCCATGGTGGACCGAGCCTGGAGTCATGAGGAGCAGGATAGCTCCAAATATATCAAATCCTGGTGCAGGCCCTTTGATATCGAAACAGAGTCATCGTATCTCACGGCAGCCCTTAAATACTCAATCTCGCTAGGAGCGGATATCCTGATTCCGCCGGGTAATTTCGAACACCTGAAATACGCAGTCTGTCATATCGATGAAGTCTTGGACAATCCCCTCACAGAGGAGGACCGTGCTTTCCTGGCGGCAAGACTGCCGCAGGTACAGGAGCAACCTTTTTATGATCCGGAGTGTTATCAGTTCTGATCCGCATAAGGATGCAGATAGTCATCTGCCAATCAAATAACTCGTTCGTGTAACAGTTGAAGGTATATTAAAACAGATATACCTTCGACTGCCACCGGTGGTAATGATCTTATCATTCACTTTATACTTGTTTCTTATATCCTGCGAGCAACAGCTCAGCAAAGACCTTCAGCCAACCATAATATTATTTCCTTGTATCAACTCAAAGCCCTTATTCCCCAATACAAAGCACCTATGATCGCCGACAACGGTGCGGATAACGGAATCAGCTGCAGCATCTTCCACTGTTTTACACGAACACTGTGCCACGTATCGTTCAGATCTTCCGTCCCGGGTATGATCCACCAGTCAGATAAAGCCACCCAGATTGTGTCAATCACAAGCCAGTCAAAAAACTCCGCTCCAAGGAACAGGACATAGAACTGCCAGCAGCAGCTGAAATAAGTCTGAGCACCATTAATTTGGAGAATCATAAACCCCGGCACAAGAATCATCAACGCCAGGAGCAGGGTATAGGCAAAGGTTCTCCGTTTCCTTAACTCCTGTTCTGTCATCAGTCCTTTTTCAATCACTCTCTCCTGCATCACTTTCGGATAGAAAAAGATACCGCCGAGAGGTCCTCGTTTATGCACAAGAACCGCCATATAAAGCGCATATATAATCCACAGGATCAGTATTTCGATGATGATCTTTCCTATCATCAGGTCGCCATCCCTTCTCCAATCACTTGGGTTTTGTCAGACTCTTTATCTCCCGTTCTACTTTGATCCGACATCTGCCAGCGCATCCGGATCCTTATCGCCGAGAATCCAGTAGTTGCATTCCCCATCCCCATCTGCCAGGGTTTTATGTCTGATCAGTTTCCCATGGGCTGCGCTGCATGTGATCTGGTCGATATAGCAAAGGTTCGGAAGGAAATCCAGATATATCGTCTTCTTCCAACGTTTTTTCGCTTCCTCGATCGGATAGTGATCCCGCAGCCATTTCGTCATGGCAGGCTTGAACATTTTCAGATATTTATCCATCCTGTTTTTCCTCCAATTTTCTGTACGATCATGATGCTCCTGTCATATCAACGCAGTCGTAAGGGGCTGTCTCGTCAAAAAGAAACCCTAGTGCCCTTGGATATTCCGTTTATATTGTCGCCCCGTGCGGCTGCAGAAAGCCAGTCACAGTATTCCTCCAAATGCTCTCCGGGATACCCCACGTGGCCATATCCGCCGACTAGCTTGTATTGCGCAAACGGATAGGCCTTCTGCAGTTTTCTGCGGCAGAACCGCCAGGCAGATTCCTCTTTGGAATAGAAAAAGGTCATATGCTTTTGTAACTCTCTGTCCATGGCAGGGTAATCAAAGCTCACGCAGGCATCCGCCTCACGCTCCAGCGTCTCGTCGCTCATACACGCGGCGTTTTGGCAGATCGGCCCCAGCATGCTGCTGTAGCGCTCCGGCTTTCCACCGGAGAATTTTACGATTGTCGGCTCTCGCAGCGCCTCGGTCAGAGTCTTGCCCCGCAGATTTCCGACGATAGTTTTAAATTTATTTCCCAGCAGCTTGGAGACGAACTTGGGGAAACGGAGGAACGGTCCACCGTCAAAGAAAGCCGCACCCACCGCGATGTTGTTCTTCTTCATTTGGAAGAGCAGCTCCAACCCCATTTCACCGCCCATGGACTGACCGTATACCAAGGCGACTGAACTAATAGCGTGTTCCCGCAAATAGCGGATGATCTTCTTTGCCTCGCCGGCACGGGATGTAAAAGGCGTTTTGCTTCCTGCATATTGTCCGCTATAGTCCACAGCCAGAATGTGAAATTCCGGTTCCAGCCTTGTGATAATATTTGCCATGGTGTCAGCATTACAGAAGGAGCCTGGCAGCATGATAATGACCGGAGTGCCTTCCGCACCATAAGTATGGATTCTCATGTCGATGACCCTCTTTTCATCATAGAAGTACGTATATTGTCTGATCCGCCAAAAGAGAACAGAGCAGGTCCGAAATCAATCGAATCCTGCTCCGCGAAAAGTACATTGAAGATAGTTAGGTTTCACTAACTAATAATATACCTCTAATTCTCCTGTTTTTCAATGTCTTTGTGCTTCTTCATAGAATAGATTCTAAACCACTCCGTGATCTCTTTCAGCCGTTTGACCCTGTGTTTCGGCTTGCCGGATCTGGACAGTTCGTGATTCTCGCCGTGAAAGACGACCATTTTGGCAGGAACCCCTTTATATTTCAGTGCCGTAAAGAGCTGATATCCCTCCCCGACTGGGCAGCGGTAGTCCTCGTCGCTGTGGATGATCAGGGTCGGCGTCGTGGCATTGCCGATGTACTTTAGGGGGGAGACATCCCACATCTGAGCAAATCCTTCCTGAGAGTAGGGATCAGTATTGCAGGTCTCGCCGCACATAAGCGGCGGAATGTCGCTGACGCCGTACATCGTGATCCAGTTCATGATACTCCTCTGGGTAGCAATGCAGCAGAATCTGTCCGTATGACCGTTAATCCAGTTGCTCATGAAGCCGCCGTAACTGCCGCCGGTGCAGCACATCTTTGCTCTGTCGATATCCGGGTACGCCTCCAGCACATGGTCGACGAAGGCCATGATCTGCTCGTAATCGACCCCGCCCCACTGCATATCAAGGTAGGCGAATTCATTTCCTTTGCCGTCCGAGCCATGGGGATTACAGAACATGACAAAATATCCCTCCGAAGCCCAGTGCTGCATCTCGTGGAAGAAGACCGGTCCGTATGCACATTTCGGTCCGCCATGGATATCCAGGATTGCCGGGTATTTTTTTCCGGCCTCGTAGTCCCTGGGAGCCAGCACCCAGCCATCGATTTCCTCATCGCCATATCGGTCACTATGATACTTCGTGCAGATATATGCGGGCTTCGCGACATATTTGCCGCGGAGTGCCGTGGCATTGAGCCCGGTCATCCGACGCAGGCTGCCCTTTTGATCCGCATGATAAATCTCCTGCAGCTTCATGTCATAGAGCCCCATCACCCAAAGGTCGCCACTATGGACGTCAAAATCATAGAGCGCGCCTTCCTTATTAACGAGAGCCTCTGCGTTCCCATCAAGTCCGATCCGCCGGAGCACGTTGCGGGTGCCGTCGACCGCCATATAATACACGTAGTTTCCATCCGACTTGAGGCCACGCCAACTGCCATACTCAATATCGCTGATTATGCCGTCAAAAACGCCCTCGTCCGCCTCACGAAGAAGCGTGAAATCCTTCTCTTCCCCGGCGGTATCATAAACATAGAAGAAGGGATTTTCGTTTTCCCCATATCTCCTGCATTCGCTTCCCAGAACGATGAGTTTGTCGTCAATCTTTCCCATCTCCATAATCTGGAGATATGGACGCACCAGCTCCGTGCAGCTTCCGGCAGCAACATCAATACGATACAGGCCGCTCTTATACTCTTCCCTGCTCTCAAACGTGCGCCCGATTACATACGCAAAGCCGCCGATTACTTCGAAGCAGTCAACTGTAAAAAGCGTATCTGTCAACCTTCTCAGCTTTCCTGTTTCCACGTCGTAATGGAAAAGCGTATTTCGGGTGCCCTGGGTAATCCCTTCCCCGTTACGCCAGAACGGAGACTCCGCCAGTTCCTCATAGTCCTTATTTTCCTTGATTTCTTTGAGGACCTTTTTTCTTCCAGCTTCCGACATGGCATAGTAATCAGGATATTTAACGAAAGTCTGTCCGGTCAGCAGATAATTTCCGTCGGGCTGTTTCCTGAGATCCGACACGGGAATAGGGAATTCATAGGCCTTTCGGGCTTCGCCCCCGCCAAGAGGCAGACGCTGAAAAACCGTGATTGGTGCTTCCTCGCCCTTTTTCTGATCCTTGCCCCGCTTTGCCTGGAAAAGAATCGTGTCATTGTCTTCAAAAAAGAATTCTCCTGCCTTGCCGTCCGTGACCAGCTGAACCTCCTGCCAGTTCTCTCCCGCTGCGTCTCTTCGCATCATGAACAGATTTGAATCGTAGTCATTGTCATCTTCATTAACGGACGAAACAATATAGGCAAGCTTATCGCCCTCCGGAGAGAGCTTCAGAGATGAAATGTATTTATAATTGTAGAAATCCTTGAGTCCGATCTTTCTCATGATTTTTATCCTCTTTTCTGTTTTATCTACTGTAACTTCCGCCCCTGTTTTCATCTGTACTACTATCAGATATTTCTTCCTTTAGTTGTTCTATCAGTGATTTAAAGTCATAGCCGGTCTCTTTCGCACTTCTTTATTATATGAAATAACCGTATTCACTACAATTATTCCTTATCAAAAACATCAAGCGCCGCTGTCCTCAATGTTTCCGGATCATTAACCCCATTCCGATTGGTATTCCAAGGCTGCATTCTGATCCTCCAAAAGAGAACAGAGCAGGTCCGAAATTAATCGAATCCTGCTCTGTGAGAAGTAACTGTTACAACCGTTTTGTTGTTATTATCATAACGTCCCTACTCTTGAAGTGCGATTGATCGCGCTTTCGTTTACAGTCTCAATGCTTGATGTCAACGCATCCAGCATCTGCTGTTTTTCCTCCCGGAGGATTCCGTCCAGCTTTACAGAATCCAACGGATGAAGCGCCCAGAAATAACAATCCGGAAGCTCAAGACCGGCAAGAAACTCCCGTTCCTCCTTCAGGTTTTCTTTCTCAGAAGCCGGGATGAAATCACCCGTTTTGATATCCTCATCCAACGGTGTCCCCACAAAAGCAGACATGGTGTTGATCAGGATCTTGCTCGGTTTGATTTCATTTTCCAACGCAGCGGATGCTCTGGCGCATTCCAGACCTCTGCCTTTGCCCGCCGTCCCCAGCATCAGCAGATCACAATGCCTGATGCCGGCTGCATTCAGTCGCAGGCATTGCTCCCTGGTATCGTCAGCGGAATAGCCCTTGTTTAAGTTCTCCAGCACATCGTTCAGCCCGCATTCAACGCCGATATACAGATCATCTGCCCCGGCCTCCTTCAACTCTTTCAATTCCTCGTCCGACTTGGAAGCGATGTTGTCTGTCCGGGCATACATCGTGATGGCTTTTACATTCGGCAGGTACCGTTTGATCAGTTCGATCCGTTCCAACAGTCTCCTTGCTGAAAGTGCAAAGGGATCGGCACCAACCAGATAAACTCTCTGAATCTTTCCGCAGTATCTGCTATAGCGTTGCTTCACTTCCTGCAGATATTCCTCCACTTCGGAGAGCGGCAGCATCCGGAAGGGAATATCCCGGTACATGTTACAGAACGTGCAACTGTTATGCGTACATCCTTCCGTGACGGGCAGAAGGAAAGTATTTGCCTCCACCGGAGGCCGGTAGATTGTTCCGTTGTATGTCATTGCAGCCACCTCCTAAAACGCTCTCGTAATATACTCGCGGTACTGTCGCAGCTTCTTTTCATCGTTTTCCTCCATGAACTTCCGAATGTAAGACAGCAGTTCTTCCTTTGATTTCGGGATCCGGCACTGGACATGGAAGAGATTCGAGGCATGTTCATTCATGAAGACCGTGTCGTTGGTGAGACAGCGCACAAACTCATAGAGTTCCTCCAACTTCTCTGTCTCAGAGGATTCTTCATAGAGCCCCTTCTCCATCGCCCTGTATAAGGGTGTTCCCGGCACGACCGTCAGCATGGATGTGTTGACCATCGTGGGGTGAAGGCCGTCATACAGCTTCGCTGTCAGCCGGGCATTACTCAGACCGTAACCGTGTCCGCCGGCACCATTCAGAAAATTGACGACAAAGGGAAGACCTGCCGCATCAATCTTCTCCAGCTGCTCCCTGGCCTGGGCGGCAGTATAGCCTTTGTTGATTCGCTTTAAGACCACGTCATCACCGGATTCTACGCCGATATACGGGTTGGCAAAACCGACTGCCGCCATGTTACGCAGCTGTTCCTCCGTCTTATCATAAAAGTTATCGATCCTGGCATAGCCGCCGATGGTCTGCACGGAAGGAACGTATTTGTGCAGCAGCTCCGCGGTCTTCATCAGCACATCGTAGTCCGCCGCGTACCCGTCCGCGCCTTGCAGGAAGATCCGCTTCGGCGCGCCGAAGGTGGCCGGGATCTCTTTGATGTCCGCCTCAATCTCCTCGATAGTCGATTTCCGGAATTTCTGATCCTTAAAATAGGTGCAGAACAGGCATGTGTTGTGCGAGCAGCCTTCCGTCGTCTGCAGGTACCCGTCCGCCGTCTCATAAGGCGGTCGATTGATTCCTCCTGAAAAATGCATACAGGTGAGCCTCCTTTTTACAGCGTTCTTTTGTTCCGGCGGAATGCCGCCATCCAATCCAGGTCGCCGTGGCTGATCTGATGCTCCAGCGCGGCGACGATTTTGTCTTTCCGGGAGAGAAAATCGGGCCCGGAAAGATTGTCGCCGGAAATCGTGTGATGAGTAATGAAGGAGCAGTCGCAGGTCAGGTTCTCAACAAAGAGCTTCAGCTCCTCCAGCATTTCCTTTTCGGAAAGCGGATCGAATTCGCCGCGCTGTGCCTCCTCCAGAAGCGGTGTTCCCGGAAACAGTGTCAGACCGCCGGTCCCGACCAGCATCGGCTTGCACTTGCTGAAGATCTCTGCGGAATGGATGGCGTGTTCCCGGCTGTGGGATTTGCCGGCAACACCATTTAGGAACGTCATCCAGTAATCAATGCCTGCTTCTTCCAACTTATGGCACTGTTCAAGGATATCTTCCGCATGGTATCCCTTATGGATCCGGTCAAGAGTCCAGTCATCGCCGCTCTCCACGCCGAGGGAGATTTCACGCATGCCAAGTTCTTTCAGCTTCTTCAGCTCGTCCACCGTCTTATTCTTCAGGTCGGTGACCCTGCCTGCCAGATAGATGTACTCCATCTTCGGCAGATATTTATGAATCATCTCAATAATCGGAGCCAGCTTATCATAGGTCAGGACAAGCGGATTGGCCGAGAGCAGCTGGATCGTCCGGGCATTCGGAGCGCACTCTGCAAGTTCTTTCAGGTCTTCCTCGATCCATTCCATCGGAGACATTCGGAAGGGCACTTCCTTGTACATGGTGCAGAACTTGCACCTGTTGTGGGTGCATCCCTGAGTGATTTCCAAAAGCGGCCATGTCGGCCAGTAGGGATTTCTGTATACGGTTCCGGTAAAATGCATGATAAAACCTCCTCTCACAGCTCCGTCACAAAGTCTTCCAACGGCATGCGTCTAAAGTGCCAGGCGTTGGGCTTTGCCTTATCCGAAGGATAACCCATGGCAAACATCATGACCGGAACAATATTCTCCGGCAGCTCAAATACCTCCGATACCGTCAGTGCATCGAATCCACGGAGCCATACGTTGTGAATACCAAGTTCCTCCGCCTCATACATCATTGTCGCAGCGGCAATGCTGGCATCCTGTTCCCCGGAGTTGTAGTTATAAAACATGCGGTCATGCGGGGCCTTCCACACCGTGTTCAGGTCATAGCAAACCAGCAGCATCAGCGGAGCGTTATAGTGAAAAGGCGTCACCATTCTTGCTTTTGCCAGCGCCTCCGGGCTTCGCAGCACATAGAATCGCTGCGGCTGGTAGTTGCAGGCAGTCGGTACAACACGTCCCGCCTCGAGAATCTTATCCAGCTTCTCCTGCTCGACTGGGCGAGGATCAAAGAAGCGCTCCGAATATCTGTTTTTGGCTAATTCAAGAAAATTCATATCAATCCATCCTTTCAAAAAGTGCAGTTCCCGGGGCTCTGCCCCTGAATGTTCTTGTTTATGGTCCGAGTTTACACAAATCCCTTGAAAGGTTCTACATACAGACCTATAATTTTGATAGACATTCTTACATTTTTTACATTTTGTAAGAAGGAGTATGTTTATGGCTGAAATCACCAAGATATGGATTGCAGATAAGATGCGGGAAATCATGAAGCACAAACCCATCGATAAGATCCGTGTGACTGAGATCTGCAAAGCGGCTGACATTGAACGACCGACCTTTTATTACCATTTTAAAGATAAGTACGACCTGGTAGCCTGGATGTTCTGCACGGATGCTTACGGAACAGACATCACTTCTGTCACCTCTGCCGCCGCCGGAATGAACAGAATGAAGCAGGAGCTTCTGTTTTATAAACGGGCATATGAAGATTCCTCTCAGAATGCACTTCGGCACTACATGATAGAGTACTTTGTCAGGCGCTATACGAAACTTGTAAAAGAAAAGCTGGGCACCGATATTCTCGATACACAGCTTGCCTATAGCATTCGTTTTTATTGTATGGGTTCTGTCGGCATGACGCAGGAGTGGGTACTGATGGACAATATTACCTCGGCGGAAACAGTGGTCCGGATGATGTTTCAATCCATGCCGGAGAACCTGCGGGCGATACTGTTCTAAATATCATATTCTGCTACAAAAGCATTTAAGTATTTCCGACCCGTAACAAAGCCCGGATCATTCCGGGCTTTGTTACGCGGGTATTATCCCCTCAATAAGATTTATCCAATAATTCCAAGCCATGAACCTCCACCCCCATGCGGTGCTGAGCCGCGTCCTATGGAGGTGGTATCAAAGCCCTTCGGGCTTTAAGTCCCTCCGGGTCTTT
>JBGUIK010000095.1:0-15408 GCA_045112915.1 Lachnospiraceae bacterium | reverse complement strand
CTCCGGCGGATCGCAGCCGCGCAATGATGAAGGTGCTTCGCACTTTGCGCGGCGCGGCAAGAACGCCGAGGCGTTCTTGATGAATCTGTGTGATTTGGAGGACAATTTATGGAGTATCGGATCGAACATGACTCAATGGGAGAAGTGAGAGTCCCTGCGGACAGGCTCTGGGGGGCGCAGACACAGCGCAGCCACGAAAACTTTCCGATCGGTGTCGGAATTGAGACTATGCCCGAGGAGATAGTGCGGGCGTTTGGCATATTGAAGAAAGCTGCGGCGCGGGCCAATAACGTCCTTGTCGGCAGCCGAATGACCGACGAGAAGCTGAATGCAATATCCGCCGCTTGCGATGAAGTAATTGACGGAACTCTGATCGAAGAGTTTCCTCTTGTTGTATGGCAGACGGGATCCGGCACTCAATCCAATATGAATGCCAATGAAGTAATAGCTAACCGCGCCAACCAGATTGCGGGAAAGAAGCTTTGCCACCCGAACGATGATATCAACATGAGTCAGTCATCCAATGACACATTTCCCACAGCCATGCATATTGCGGCTGTGTGTGCCCTTGAGGACAGGCTGCTTCCGGCGGTTGAGACTCTCATTGAGACTTTCAGACGGATAGAGAAGGAGAATCCGGAGATTGTTAAATCCGGGAGAACGCATTTGCAGGACGCGACACCGATAAAGTTCTGCCAGGAAGTCTCCGGGTGGAGAAGTTCTCTGGAAAAAGACGCCGCCCTCATCCGCCTTGCGGCAGGGCCGCTTCATGAGCTGGCTCTCGGGGGCACGGCAGTCGGCACCGGTCTTAACGCGCCTTCCGGCTTTGACCGGCAGGTCGCTCTGGAAGTCGCAGGGATCACCGGCAAAGAATTCGTGACAGCGTCCAACAAATTTCACGCTCTGACGTCAAAGGATGAGCTCGTATTTGCCCACGGAGCAATTAAAGCGACGGCCTGCGATATGATGAAGATTGCAAATGACGTCCGCTGGCTCGCCTCCGGTCCCCGCCTGGGTCTTGGCGAGATCACAATTCCGGCAAATGAGCCCGGCTCGTCCATCATGCCCGGCAAAGTCAACCCGACTCAGTGTGAGCAAGTAACAATGACAGCGGTCCAGATCATGGGCAACGATACAGCGGTCGGTCTGGCGGCTTCCCAGGGCAATTTTGAACTGAACGTATTTATGCCTGTCCTCATTTACAACTTTCTGCAGTCAGCGAGACTGCTGTCTGAGTCGATTATGGCATTCAACAACAACTGTGCGGTGGGCATAAAAGTCAACGAGGAGAAAATGAGGCATAATCTACACAATTCTCTCATGCTGGTCACGGCGCTGAATCCCTACATCGGCTACGAGAATGCCGCAAGGGTCGCCCATAAAGCCTTTGATGAGAATACTTCCCTGAGGGAGGCCTGCACTGCCCTTGGATATCTCAATGAGGAGGAGTTCGATAAAGTGTTCCATCCCGAGCAGATGGTCTGAACGGTTTTTTCCATTCCGTGTACAGCATACATATTTCATTCCCTATGAGATGGGGCTGCCGCAATTTGGGCGTCAGCCCCATCTCATACTGCGTATATATTCGCTTTTTTACCCAGAAAGGGGATTTATTTGCGAAAAATTACGTAAAAATCGCCAACTTTCTTGAAAAGTAAAATCGTGGTAAAATTTAGTTGGAAAGAAAATAACAGTACGGTCCGAAGAAGGTACAAATATCCGGAGTACCAGGTAAAAAAAGATGAAAAATATAGAGATTAACGATGCTGTAATGCATGTGCCGGAGGGTGTATGCAAAGTGACTGAGATTATCGAGCGTGACTTATCGAGATATGGAATACGCCAGTACTATGTGCTCGTGCCGGTTTATGACAGAGGCACTAAAATCTATATTCCGACTGACGCAGGCAGTGACAAGATGAAAAGCCTGCCGGAGAAGGATGAAGTCCTGCAGATCATTGACGACATTCCGACCTGTGAATCAGTGTGGATCGACAATGACAAAGAACGAATGGAGTTTTTCAACAAAATCATCTCCCGCTGTGATAACCGCGAGATGATGGCGCTGCTGCACACGCTTCGCAACAAGCATGCGGAGAAAGTTCGGACAGGTAAGAAATTTCACAGCGCGGACGAGAGGATTTTCCGCGAGGCCGAGAGAATCCTGTTCGGTGAGTTCGGATATATACTTAATATTGATCCAGGCAGTGTGGCCGGTTTTATCAGTGACAGACTGGGTGCTGTCGCAAGCTAGGCTTTCTTCGCTGCGATAAACAGATAATACTGAGAGGGGGCTGTCGCATTAGACGGTGTCACCACTATATATGGCAGACATATGCAAGTCTGCCATATATAGTGGCGGCACGCCTTAATGCGACAGCCCCCTCTTAGCATCTATGTCTTCTGATAAAGAACCTTATCCCGCTTTTTTTCTGTGCGGGAAATCGGGTACAGCGTTTTTAAAGGTCGGTCAGGCATTCGTCAAGCGCTGCCTCGATGCCCTTTCTGTCCATATTCTGGCCGATGAAGACCAGCTTCTGCATGCGGTCGCCGTATTTCGGATCCCACATCTCGCGGACCTGCGGATATTTCTCGAGTACACGGTCGATGGCTGCCTGATCAGCGGACGCAAGGAAACGACCGCTTTGCATTTCCTGAATGAGATGGCCGGCCTGCTCGAAAATATAGCTCATTTCGGGCTCTTCGGCGTACCAGATCATGCCCTTGCAGCGGATGATAGCTCTCGGCCACTTTTCAGCCAGGGAGATCAGCTTCTGACGGTCGAACGGGCGGCGGCGGAAATATACGAATGAGCCGATTCCGTACTCTTCGACCTGGTAGGAGCTGTCAGCATTGTGGTGATGGTGATGATGGTGGTGATGATGTCCGTGATGTCTGCCCTCGTGATGCTCGTCATCATCGTCATCGTCGTCGTCATGGTGGTGATGATGCTCATCGTCGTCATCGTCGTCGTCATGGTGGTGATGATGCTCGTGCTCGTCATCATCATCGTCGTCATGGTGGTGATGCTCGTGCTCATCATCCTCATCGTCCGGATTTTGGATGGCTTCTATCCAGCCCGCGGATTCCATGGACTTTTCGAGATCGAAACGACCTGTGTTGAGAACATCCGCGATTTTGACCTTGGCATAGTTGGCTTCGATGATCTCGGCGCTTGTCTGCAAGCTACGGACGATCTCTTTCAGAAGACCAAGCTGCTTTGGTGTGACCATATCAACTTTGTTGAGGAGGACGGTGTTGCAGAACTCGAGCTGCTGGATGAGGAGATTCTCGATATCCTCTTCCTCGATGGAATCCTTGGCCAGGCTTCTGCCGTCCTCGAATTCATCGTGCATGCGCGCGCAGTCGACGACAGCGATTATGTTGTCAAGCTCCATCGGGAGACCTGTATAGGTGCTCTCCTCGCAGATGTCGGCGATGGTCTGGGCGATCGGGATCGGCTCGCAGATGCCTGAAGCCTCGATAATGATATAATCATACTTCTTCGTCTCTGCAAGTTCGCGAAGCTGGTTGGCGAGATCGTCTCTCAGTGTACAGCAGATACAGCCGTTTGTCAGCGGCACAAGGTTGCTGTTTTCCTGTGTGACAACGCCACCCTTTTCAATGAGGTCGGCGTCTACGTTGACTTCGCCGATATCGTTGACGATGACGGCGGCACGGATGCCTTCGTCATTGGCGAGAATGTGATTCAGAAGAGTCGTCTTTCCGGCACCGAGATAACCGGTGATCAGGGCGATCTTCACAGTGTTGTTCGCGCTCATATATAATACTCCTTTCGTCGTGCCCGCAGTGGATGTACAGGCAGTTAAATCTACTAATTCAGAATCTATTCTATTTTCGCATCTTATTCTGCTTTGTCAAGCCTGAATTCAAGTCTCGTTCCCCGGACGTAGACCGGGTAGGTTCAAACAGGCTGTCCTGGAATTTCACTTTCGGCGGCAGAGTATCCGTCTTCGTGAGAAAATCATTGCCGGTCCGACTGAGCCGATGTTGTTTTTGAGCGGTGCCGCATAAAGCCTGAAATCTGATGTTGATTTTACAGGACACTTACGCTATAATAACCGGGTATGGATACGGATGTGAAGTACATGCGCCAGGCTGTCGGCCAGGCGAAAAAGGCATACGCTTTAAATGAAGTACCGATCGGATGCGTTATTGTCCATGACGGGAAGGTGATCGGTCGGGGATATAACCGGAGGAACACGGACAAGAGCACGCTTGCCCATGCTGAAATTACGGCAATAAGGAAAGCTGCCAGGAAAATCGGTGACTGGCGTCTCGAAGAGTGTACGATTTATGTGACACTTGAACCGTGTCCGATGTGTGCCGGGGCTATCGTGCAGGCAAGAATTCCGCGATGCGTGATCGGATGTATGAATCCGAAAGCCGGGTGTGCGGGTTCAGTCACGAACCTGCTCGAGATGGATGGCTTCAATCACAAAGTGGCTGTCAGCCGCGGTGTGCTTGAGGAAGAATGCAGCACCATGTTGAAGAGCTTCTTTAAGGAACTCAGAAAGCGGGATGCCGAGATCAAAAAGTTAAAAGCCGCGATGAAAGACAGGGAGATTATAACGGGTCATCCTGACAAGTAATTCGGTCAGTATACGGAGAAGTATCGAAGTGGTCATAACGAGCCGCACTCGAAATGCGGTCATCGGGTAACCGGTGCATGGGTTCGAATCCCATCTTCTCCGCTTGGGACACCACTTTTGTGGTGTCCTTTTTTATCGGCAAAGGCCTGCCGGAGCGGGCAATGCTCGCCTGAGAAAAAACATCCGAGAGTGAAACGCGGAAAAAATATGCATTTGAGATAGAGGGAATGTGGTTTACTATAACAACTTGTGATAGAATGTTCAGCGGGAGGAAATAATTATGTTGATAAAAAAGTTGCGCGGCTGTCTGGCAATGCTGGCAGCTGCTTCAGTTGTCATAATCGGCACAGCATCTTTTCCGGCAAATGCAGCCGCCGCTGAAGCGGCCGCAGCTCCGACGGCAGCCCCTACGCCGATTCCGGTAGCCAGCAACCAGCTTCCGGGCTGGCCGCAGATGTCCGAAATAGAAGCGCGCTCGGCAATTGTGATGGATGCGGATACCGGCGCGATCCTGTACTCAAAACTTATTGATGACAAACGCTACCCGGCTTCGATCACCAAGATCATGACCTGTCTTCTCGCGCTTGAGAATTCATCGATGGATGATATTGTCACTTTTACCGAAGAAGGCATTAAAGAAGCGTATGCGGGCAGTTCCAACTGCGTTCCGGTATTGGGAGAAGAATTCACCATGGAGCAGGCTCTCAACATTATGATGTTGAAATCCGCAAATGACATGGCGACTCAAATCGGTGTTCAGATCGGCGGCAGTGTGGAGGGTTTTACGCAGATGATGAATGACCGGGCTGTTCAGCTCGGCTGCACAGGCACACATTTTAATAATTCCAACGGTCTTCCGGATGAAAATCATTACAGCACCGCTCATGACTTTGCGCTGATCATGCAGGAATGCATTAAAAATGAAGATTTCAGAAGAATCACATCGACGGCAGTCGTGACGATTCCCCCGACCAATAAGACCCAGACAGAGCGCATTTATCAGAATCACTGCGCGCTTGTGGTGCCGAATGACTCGCGCTACTATGAATACTGTATCGGAGGAAAGACCGGTTACACAGACTCCGCATGGAGAACGCTTGTGAGCGCTGCTGAGAAGGACGGCCGAAGACTGGTATGCGTTACCATGAAGTGCGCGACCAAGCAGGATTTCCCGGACACCGTCGCGCTTTTTGAGTACGGTTTCAACAATTTTTCGGTACAGGAAGTGAACCGGACCGTCGACGGCTACAAGGAGACAGGAAGAGTTACGCTGCCTGTGAACGCGACGATTGACAACACCTGGTCGAAGGATGACGGGAACGGAAATCTCACATATTATTATGAAGAGCAGGTCGTGGGCTACGGAGAGAGGATAAAGGAGTCGATCTTTTCCGGCGAGGACGATAAGAAGGACAATGGAAAGACCGAAACCGTGGAAGGAAAGGACGCACATGCACAGGGAGAGGCTTCCCAGAGCCATGTGACGGAGGAATCCAAGAGATCCGGTTCGAGTCTCCTCATTATCATTTCTATCCTTTTGGTCCTTCTCATAATCATATTTGCAATTCATCTGAGGATTCGAAGAGAGAAGCGCCGGATCAGGAAAAGAAAACGAAGAAGAAATAAGAAAGAGCAGTGACGCGCCTTAGTGCGACAGCCCTTTAATACCAAAGAAGTGTAACTGATCGGGAGTAATTACTCCTGTCAGTTACACTTTTTGTGTTCCCTTGCAGAAGCGGGGGGCTTCCCCCACTGAGACGAGCAGGATATTGATTTGCTCACCGCTTGTAGAAGCGGTGATATTCCCGCTCTGAGATAAAAAATCCGTGCGCCGCACTCTGAATATGGCCCAACAGACGTTACCTCCCCAGTTAACTCGGTCCAGGCACCCTCGCGTCACACGGAAGGTCCTGCTTAGTGCTGCTGTGTTCCCACCCTGACACGGTTCGCAGGTTCCCGTTGCACGAGACCCAAACGTCATCGCCACTTAAGGAGGGCTGCTCCATCAAGACATACCCTCGGATTGGCATCACCCCTGCTGTAGCGGACTGCAGGTTACAGGGCCCCGCTAATGCCCCGGCTGCACGGATATGTGAAGTATATCTCGAAATTGTTGAATTGTCAAATAGAGATTGGTAGCGTATAATAATATTAACTGTTTAGTCGTGTGAAATGGGGAATATATCGTCTTTTTCGGTATTCGGACGCGGCTGGCAAATCGTGATTACTATATAAGAAAGAAGGTATGTACTATGAAAAGAATTGCTCTTCTTACAAGCGGCGGTGATTGCCAGGCCCTGAACGCTACGATGCGCGGCGTTGTCAAAGGCCTCAGCAACAACATCAAGGATCTTGAAGTATATGGATTCCTTGAGGGATACAAGGGTATGATCTACGGTAATTACAAGCTGCTTACATCCGATGATTTTTCCGGCATCCTTACACGCGGCGGCACGATCATCGGATCTTCACGTCAGCCGTTCAAGCTGATGCGCGTTCCGGATGAAAACGGCCTCGACAAAGTCGAAGCCATGAAGCAGAACTATTACAAGCTTCGTCTTGACTGTGTCGTCATTCTCGGCGGTAACGGCACTCAGAAGACAGCGAACCTTCTGCGTGAGGAAGGCCTCAATGTCATCCATCTGCCGAAGACAATCGACAATGATATCTACGGAACGGACCTCACATTCGGTTATCAGTCCGCTATCGATATCGCGACGACTGCAATCGACCAGATCCACACAACAGCTTCCTCCCACGGCCGTGTATTCATCGTAGAAGTCATGGGCCACAAGGTCGGCTGGCTGACGCTCTCCGCAGGTCTTGCATCCGGTGCCGATGTTATCCTTCTTCCGGAAATTCCGTATGACCTTGACAAGGTATGCGAAGCAATAGAGAAGCGTCATTCTCATGGCAAGAAGTTCACTATTCTCGCGGTCGCTGAAGGCGCGATCTCCAAGGAGATGGCGGCAATGAAGAAGAAAGACCGCAAGAAAGCGATGGAGAAACTGCTGAGTGAGTATCCGTCCGTATCCTACAAGCTTGCTCACGACATTACCGAGAGAACAGGTTCCGAGGTGCGAGTCACTGTTCCGGGACATGTACAGCGCGGCGGTTCCCCGGATCCGTTCGACAGAGTGCTCTCCACAAAACTCGGTGTATATGCCGCACAGCTTATCGAGAAGGGCGAGTACGGTTACATGGTCGCTACTGTTAACAATGAAATCTGCAAGGTGCCGCTTGAACTGTCCGCCGGCCAGCTGAAGGGTGTAGATCCGGAAGACCAGACAGTCCAGCTCGCTAAGTACATGGGCATCAGCTTCGGAGATTAATTTATGTCATATGTTGCTCTATACCGCAAGGCCCGTCCGAGTGTGTTTGATGATGTCAGAGGACAGGACCATATAGTAACTACTTTGAAAAATCAGGTCATGGCGGGCAGGATCCAGCATGCCTATTTGTTCTGCGGTACAAGAGGAACCGGAAAGACGTCCATCGCCAAGATCATGGCGAAGGTCGTGAACTGCGAAAACCCGGTAAACGGGAATCCCTGTAATGAGTGTGCTTCCTGCCGCCAGATAGCGGCAGGAAACTCTATGAATGTGATTGAAATCGATGCCGCTTCCAACAACGGCGTCGATAACATTCGCGAAATTGTTGAGGAAGTGCGTTACAGACCCACACAGGGAAAGTATAAGGTGTACATCATTGACGAGGTTCACATGCTGTCCCAGGGTGCGTTCAACGCGCTTCTCAAGACACTTGAGGAACCTCCTTCTTATGTCGTATTCATTCTCGCGACGACCGAGGTGGGCAAGATTCCGGTGACCATTCTCTCCAGATGCCAGCGCTATGATTTTCACCGGATCGATGCCGCCACTCTGGTATCCCGCATGAGAGAGCTTGTGCAGAAAGAGGGAGTGGAGGCGGAGGAACGCGCGCTGCAGTTCGTAGCCCGATCCGCTGACGGTTCCATGCGCGACGCGCTCTCCCTTCTTGACCAGTGCATAGCTTTTTACATGGGTGAGAAGATTACCTATGAGAAAGCGCTGAAGGCTCTGGGGGCGGTGGACACGGATGTATTTGCAAGCCTTACAGCCAGTATTATACAGGGAGATGCGGGGGCAGCGGTGTTCACATTTGCCCAGATGATGGAGCGCGGCCGCGAAGCAGGTCAGTTCGTCTCAGACTACATCTGGTATCTCAGGAACCTGCTTATGGTGCAGACTCAGGAGGAAGCCATGGACCTCGTGGATGCGCCGGCAGAACAGCTCCTGAAGATGCGGAACCTGGCGGGAAGTGTCGCTCCGGAAATTATCATGCGATACATACGCGTGCTGTCCGAACTTCAGAACAACATGAGGTTCGCGACCAACCGCAGAGTGCTGGTGGAGATCGCTTTTATCCGTCTGTGCAGGCCCCAGATGGAGAGAACTGAGGACTCGGTGCGGGACAGGATCCGCTTGCTGGAAGATAAGCTTGAAGAGATTGAGATGAATGGTCTTATGACCGCCCCGCCGGATAGTTACGGCCATGCGCTGCCGGCAGTGGAGGAGGAGAAGACTGAGACAGCCCCGCCGCCGAACGCGGCTCCGGAAGATCTTGAGAGGATTGCCGCAATCTGGCCTGAGATTCTGGAGGGTCTGGGTTCAGGACCTCTTCGGCCAATGCTGGAAGGTGTAAAGCCGGAATACAAAGCCGATGGAGAAGACGTCAAACTATATCTTCGGCTGAAAAATTTCGGAACGAAAGCCATGGGACTTAAAAATGAAAAAGTGCATAATATCGAGAATGTTATCGAGAAAAAAATCGGCAAACATGTTGATGTTGTGCTTTTGGGTGTTGACGATAGAGAAGATGGGTTGTATAAAATAACCGTGTCAAATAATAAAAATGTTGATGATATCCTTGCTCAAAATATCGCCATGACGGTCGAAGTCACTGACGAAAACTGGGAATGACGTGCGGGTAATCCGATGAAACAATGTATTTTGGCGAAAGAAGCACCAGATAACTGAGACATAGCAGAGTAATTAAGGAGGAAGTACGTTGGCTAAAAGAGGTGGCTTCTCCGGCGGAATGCCGGGAAACATGAATAACCTTATGAAGCAGGCGCAGAAGATGCAGCGTCAGATGGAAGAGAGACAGGCGGCGCTGAATGAAAAAATCTTCACCGCAACAGTCGGCGGCGGAGTGGTCGAAGTTTCCGTGAACGGAAAAAAGGAAGTACAGAAGCTTACTATTGATCCGGAAGCGGTAGATCCGGATGATGTTGAGACACTCGAAGATCTCGTTGTCGCAGCTCTCAATGAGGCGTTCAAGAAAGTAGATGCCGAACAGGCGGGAATCTACGGAAATCTTGGCGGCGGCATGGGAGGTCTCGGAAGTGGACTATTTTAGTGGACACATCAGCACTCTGATCGAACAACTGTCGAGTCTTCCGGGTATTGGACCGAAGACTGCGCAGAGACTGGCTTTTCATATTATAAGTCAGCCGGAAGACCGGGTGAAGCGCCTGGCGGAGAGCATAACTTCCGCGAGGGCCAACGTCCGGTACTGCCGGGAGTGCTGTACTCTTACAGATGCGGACCTGTGTCCGGTCTGCAGTAATCCGAAGCGGGATAAGACGACGATTATGGTCGTTGAGACTCCGAGGGATCTTGCGGCTTATGAGAAGACAGGAAAATTCAAGGGTGTATACCATGTGCTCCACGGCGCGATTTCCCCGATGCTCGGAATAGGACCGGATGATATTAAGCTTAAGGAACTGATGAAGAGACTGGCAGGAGGCGATGTGACAGAAGTCATTATCGCGACCAATTCTTCGCTCGAAGGTGAGACTACCGCTATGTATATAAGCAAGCTCATTAAACCTACGGGAATCAAGGTGACCCGTATCGCGAGCGGCGTGCCGGTCGGAGGTGACCTTGAAAATATTGATGAGGTAACTTTGCTCAGAGCGCTAGAAGGGAGAACACAGTTATGAACAATACGCAACTGGAGATTATTGCCAACAAAGTCCGTCAGGACATTATCGTTGGCACGTTCAATGCGAAATCAGGACATCCGGGAGGATCGCTCTCGGCGACTGAGTGCATGGTACTGTTGTATAACGAAATAATGAACATTGATCCCGCTGATCCGGAAAACCCTGACAGAGATCGCTTTGTCCTTTCCAAAGGCCATGCCGCACCCGGCCTGTATTCTGTGTTGGCGGAAAGAGGCTTTTTCCCGGTCTCGGAGATTGAAAAGCTTCGTCATATAGGATCAATGCTTCAGGGCCATCCGCATATTGGAATTCCCGGCGTGGACATGTCTTCCGGCTCACTCGGACAGGGTGTTTCGGCAGCAACAGGTATGGCACTCTCTGCCAAGATGGACAATAAGTCATATCGCACATATGCTGTCCTCGGTGACGGAGAACTCGAGGAAGGCCAGGTCTGGGAGGCCGCCATGTTCGCCGGCAACCATAAACTGGACAACCTCTGTCTCATCGTAGACAATAATAATCTGCAGATTGATGGAACACTGGAGGAAGTAAACTCCCCGTATCCGATCGATGAGAAATACAAGGCTTTCGGCTTCCATGTAATTAATGTGAAGGACGGCAATGACTTTGATCAGCTGAGAAGCGCGTTTGCGGAAGCTGCTGATACAAAAGGAAAGCCGACCTGTATCGTCATGAAGACGGTCAAGGGTAAGGGTATATCCTTCATGGAGAACAATGTGGGCTGGCATGGCAAGGCGACCAATGCCGAAGAGTACAAAGTAGCCATGGATGAACTTAAAAGAGCAGGAGAAGAATTATGCCGGAAGTAAAGAAAATCGCAACACGCGTAAGTTATGGTAAAGCGCTTGCGGAGCTCGGCGAGATTCATGAAGATATTGTTGTCATGGATGCTGATCTCGCGGCATCGACTCAGACCGCTATATTCGGAAAGAAATTCCCGGACCGCTTTTTTGACGTCGGTATCCAGGAAGGAAATATGATGGGCATTGCAGCCGGTCTTGCGACAACCGGCAAGAAGGTGTTCGCATCTTCATTTGCCATGTTCGCTACCGGACGGGCCTATGAAGTTATACGCAACTCAATCGCGTATCCGAGACTGAATGTCAAGGTGTGCGCTTCTCACGCAGGCGTATCTGTCGGTGAGGACGGTGCTTCCCACCAGTGCATCGAGGATATCGCGCTCATGAGAGTCATCCCGCATATGGTCATCATTCAGCCGGCGGATGATATCGAGACAAAAGAAGCTGTCAAAGCGGCTTATGAGCATAATGGTCCGGTCTACCTGAGACTTGCGAGACTCGCCTCTCCGGTATTCAACACCAACCCGGATTACAAGTTCGAGTTCGGCAAGGGAATTACGCTGCGCGACGGTTCGGATGTCACGATCGTGGCATCAGGTCTGCCGGTCACCGCCGCTATGGAAGCGTGCGACATGCTTGCAGCGGACGGGATCAGCGCAAGACTCATCAACATCCACACAATAAAGCCGATCGACGAGGAACTCCTCGTGAAGGCAGCCAAAGAGACAGGAAAGATTGTCACTGTCGAAGAGCACTCTGTGATCGGTGGTCTCGGCGGTGCTGTCTGTGAGGCAATCACAGAGAAGTGTCCGGTCCCGGTCAGAAGAATAGGTCTTCACGATGTTTTCGGAGAATCCGGTCCGGCTCTTGAGCTTTATAAAAAGTATGGTCTCGACGCTCAGGGAATCTATGCGCAGACTAAGGAGTTTGTAGAAGGCAAGTAAAGTATGCGGAATATTTTCAGTATACTCGGCAACGCGTTTGCGTCTTTCAGGGATATGATCACTGAGAGCGAAAGGCTGCCGAAAAATGAAATTGATGCATATAGAGTGCGGTTGCGCAACCACAGGAGAGCCGTGTATATACGCGCGGCTCTTATTATCGTTGTCCTTTTGGTCGCTGCAGTGATTGCGTACCGCGTGTACGAGAGGCGCTCATATGATTCCTATGAGGTCATTTCTGAGGAGACATCCGCGGATAATATATCAAATTACCGCTATGTAAAGGGCAGGATCCTTCGCTACAGCGCTGACGGGGCATCCTTGCTGAAACCGGACCTCGAATCTGTGTGGTATGTCTCCTACAATATGACTCAGCCCTGCGTATCCACATTTGGAAAGACTGTTATCATCTATGACCGGCGCGGCTCTGAAGTGCAGGTGTATGATGAGGATGGAAAAGTGGGTTCATTTGCAACTGAAATGCCGATACTGTATGCCTGCTGTTCTAAATCCGGCAATGTGGCCTGCGTTCTCGAGAGCGGGGACGGAATGGAGATTGCTTACTACTCGGCAGAAGGAGCGCGGATCGCGACGTTATCGAAGTCTGCGGAGGAGACCGGATTTCCGGTATCTATGGCTCTGTCTGAAAACGGAAAGCAGCTTGCAGTTTCGTATGTCACTGCTGTAAACGGAGCAGTGTCGACGAATCTCGTCTTTTACAGTTTCAGGAACCCTGACAGCGCTGACAAGGTCATTGCGGATCTGAATTATTCCGGTATAGTGATCCCGGATATCAAGTATATTAAGGACACTGTCGCCGCGGTATTCAGGGACAATGGTATATCCTTCTTTGGCGGCAGCGGCAGACCGGTAGAGAACGCTGCGGTAGATTTTGAGGATGAGATCATCAGCGCGTTTACAGGAGATGGATTTGTAGGGGTCATATTCAGGAACAGAAATTCGACGAAACCTTACCGTATGGAAATCTACAGCGGAAACGGAAAACTGATTTCACAGACAGATATAGAAATCGTGTACGACCGGATCAGCGTATGCGGCAGCGAAATACTCTTCAGCAGCAGTTCGGAGCTTGCCATATATACTAAGAAGGGAATCTGCCGCTTCTACGGTGGTGTTGAGGAAGGAAATCTGTCCGAGGTACAGAAGGTTGGCAGAAAACGCTATCTCGTTGTAACGGATATGAACACGAAAGTGATTGAACTTGATTAAAGGACCAAAGTTTGGTCCTGCCAATTGGGGATGTATATGTTTTCGAATACACTGACGATTGTTGTGATGGCTGTGTGGACGATCATTGCTCTGTGGGGGTTCTACAGAGGGGCGATGCGCACAGTCATTTCAATTTCTATACTTATTATATCAATAGCTGCATCCGTGTTCCTCTCGCCGAGGGTGAGTGACATGCTCGCGTCATCTAAGACGGTGAACAGCATGACCATGCAGAGGTCGGAAAAGTTCGTGGATGCAAGGATCAGAAGCCTTGAGGACGGTGATGGGGATCTTGGCTGGGCCGAATATCTCCCGCTTCCCGAAGGGGTCAGAGACGTTGTCAGGGAAGGAGATCCTGCCGTGTTGGGGCTGCTCCTCCAGACAGATACGGTTAAGACGTATCTTGCTGAGCTTCTGTCCGGATTTCTCATCAGAATAATGTCGATCGTAATAACTTTCATAGTGGCCTATCTCATTATGTGCATAGTGAGGATTATATTGGCGGCCGTGTCCGAAGCTCCGGTCATCAGCGGGCTGAACCATTTTGCGGGGCTCATTCTTGGCGTGGTCAAGGGGGCGGTCATCATATGGATCCTTTTTGCGCTGCTCCGCCTGTCGTATATAGTCGGCGGTACTGAGAGCTCGCTTCTTGGTCAGGTGCGGGAGAGTGAGGTCCTTTCATTAATGTACAATTTCAACCCTGTCTTTACGATCCTGCCCAGGATGTTGGGGCTGTTATGAGACAGGAACGGTCTGCCTGAACCGTTATGCTTGATTGACCCGGTTCAGACAGGCCGCGGCGAAATTCAAAACCCGCCGCAAGCATCATCTTCATCGAAAAACGCAGGTCTTCCGCTCCGGTGCGGCGGACCTTTTCGTTGTATTCATGCCGGGGTTGTTAGTGGCTGACGCGATGAGCGGTGTGGATGGCAGTCGCTAACATTGAAATTAACTCTAATCTGCTGAAAGCAGGAATGTCAGCTTTCAGTCATCATGGTTCAAAACGGTGTTTCGTGACTGCCCGCGTGTTTTGTGGGCAGTAGATTTCAGTGAAATCAACTTTTATCGACTGAAGGCAAGCCTGATGGCGTTCAGTCATCTTGACTCAAAGCGGCGATTCATGACTGCCCGGGTGGAGAGGCGGTCAGTAGATTTCAGTGAAATCAACGTTTATCGACTGAAGGCAGGAATGTTGGCATTCGGTCATAAAAGTTCAAAGTGGGGTTCCATGACTGCCCGGGTGGTACAGACAGCAGTAGATTTTCGTGAAAGCACCTTTTGCTAACTGCTGATCAAAACCTCATATAAGAGCGTTTTACCATCACATTTTATCAAGATTAAGAAATGTGACTGCTTTTAAGCTGGGGGTTCATACCGGGATTTCAGCTGGTATAGCTAAATGCGAGCTTACGTGACTGCCTATGGAGCCTGGACCGAGCTTTTTACAGCACTGCCGCATGTGTTATTCTGCAAGGATCGACTGCCTGGGCATGATGTTGGCCTGCCCGCCGCTTTTTGGATGCCGCCGAAAAAGAAGCGGGTCCTTCTCCCGCTGAGATAAGAATAATAAGCTGAAAATGAAAAATAGAAGCTGAAGTGAAAAGTTTATTTCCACTCTGAATAACGGTTCTTGGGCAGTGGCATTAACTCTTACAGAAACGAGAAAAATAAAAATAAAAAATAACAAAATAGTGCTTGCCAAAAGAGTGCGTGAGTGCTAATATATCTTCTGCACCGCAAAAGAGCGGTGCGGAAATAAAAAAACTTTGATAATAAAACAAAAAAGTTGTTGACAAAGGCTTTGAAGTTTGATA
>JBGUIK010000094.1:0-3135 GCA_045112915.1 Lachnospiraceae bacterium | reverse complement strand
AGATAGCCATACGCATATGGGGTCTGACCAAGGGATTCCTCTTCAGTGAGGAATCTTGTGAGCTGATCCCACAGGCACCTGCCATCCGTGTCTATCGGCACATAGATTTTACCTGTCTTCAATCCGTAATGATGCTCTTCTTTGCTACCGTCGGCAAATGTGACCTCTACAGTGAGCACTGCACCGTCTAACCGGTCAATATCCTCATGAAAACCTTCTTTTGGATCCTCATTAGTACTCCAAAGTTCTTCAGGGACAGACATACCGAACTGCATTTGCGCATTGTACGATCCCTCATACGACGGGCCCACGACCTTAAGATGTTCATATTCTACACACCTTTCACCCTCCGGGGTGTACGCACCATCCGTGGTATACGCGACGATTGGATAATACTCTTCCTTCTCCGTCGGCTCAGCGCTCATTGCTTCCTCATATGCAGGGTCACCGACATGAACAGGTACGACCGTATACAACTCACAAGTGTCCGTACTCACACGAACCTTCTCAATATTGTAACCGGATATCGCAAACCTTTCGCTCATGTAATAAGGACTGCCCCAGCCCGCTTCCGTAAAACTAAGACCGGTGAACTCCCCGGAAACGATGTCCTCCGGCAGCTCCGATGCGTAAGCTGTAATCGCAAACATATTCCTGTGCTTTGTTTCACTTTCCGCATTTGTATCTGGTTTTTCTGCATACGCGCCAATGCTTTCTGCATTTGCCGCAATATCTTCCGAATTCCCGTATTGCGGAGCAATTTCAAAATGCAGCCCGGAAAAAATACCAAACACGATCGCGCAGGCAGCAAGCCCACAGACCTCAAATCTCTTGACCATGTGGCTGCGCTTCCTTCCTGTTATGGGGACTTTGATCTCATCGCAATCAATTTCCGGTGCAAGCGATTCCTTTAAAATCTGATTCAATCTCTCATCTGTCATATCCTAACGCCTCCAATTCTTTTTTCAGCAGACTTCTC
Organism: Lachnospiraceae bacterium; assembly: GCA_045112915.1. Lineage (GTDB taxonomy): Bacteria > Bacillota > Clostridia > Lachnospirales > Lachnospiraceae > Chordicoccus. The sequence goes on along the minus strand of JBGUIK010000094.1, from coordinate 2,156 downwards.
GCCTTGCTCATGCGGCTTTTAACTGTTCCCTCCGGAATCCTCATAATGTCTGATATTTCCTGCACTGACATATCCGCTGCGTAAAACAGCTGAATCGGCAGCCTGTACTTTTCCGGCAGTTCCGCGACCACCTTCTGCACAGTACGTCTCTCATCCTCCCTTAGCAAATGCTCATCAGGGGAAGCTGCAGAGTCATCCGGCAGATTCAGCCCGCTTTCTTCCTCCATCTTGTCCATGCTGTCGACAGGCATCAGTCTTCTGCGGTTGGTATGCTTCTTCTTTTTATTCTTCCACAGCAGTATTGCCACAGATAAAGCATAGCTTTTTGTATTCTGCACAGGATCGAGCCGTGCGCCTTTCTCCAGCAGAGTGAGCATCGTATCCTGATACAACTCATCTCCTGTTTCCCTGCCGCCTGCTGTCAACCTGCAGAACCGCAGGATATCCCTGCCACTGTCCATGATAAATTGCTCAAAGTCTTCACGATTCAATGCTGTCCATCCATATCCTTTCTCTCTTAATAGTCGGCTGCCGGCATTACCCTTCAATTATATATTGTCTTAACTGTGCGGTGGGTTCATTCTTTAACGCGGAATACTCGTGCCCTAAAGGAATAGCTTCGCGTCGCAAGCACGCCTCGCTCTGCCGGGTTGGTGCTACAAAAAACCACCCTGATATATACATTTTCAGAGTGGTTTTTGATTGTGTTTTATGTAGGAGTATCCCGGCAGTTTTTCATGTGTGTTACTCCTTTTTGTTATGCAGATTCTTTTCGCAGTTGACCGAAAAGCTTTCAGCCAGTTCTTTCGACTTTTCTCCGAGCAGGTTGTAGGTCTTGATAATGCCGATGCCTTCCGTAAAGTCGATCACAGCGTCCGTTACCTGCTGGGACGCTGCCTGACGCTCAGCAGAGTGCATCAGCGTGTTTTTCTTCATTGCTTCCCCGATACAAAAGAAGACCGCCGTGATCACGAGAGCGGCAAGTCCCATTCTCCAGTCAAAAGCAAACATAAAGATCACGAAGAGAGCCGCGGAAAAGAGATAACTCATCAGATCCGCCAGCACCGTCATGAGATTTTCTTCGATAAAGACCATGTCGGTTGAAAGGACAGAACTGATCCGTCCGATATTTCCTTCGGTAAAAAAGCCCATAGGCATGCGCCGCAGGTGTGCGCCAAGCTTTTTCAAAAGCTCGTCATGCGTTCCCTGTGCCTCAATCCGCATATCGGAGATATCCTGTCCGCCTAATGTGATACAGCCGCTGTTCAAATCATAAAAATGGACAAGAAGCTTTGCCAGCGTGGACTTGCCGCTACCGCTTTCCCCGACGAGTGCGGCCATCTGACCCTCTTTAATCGTGAGATCGATCCCGTGGATGACTTCCGCATCCTTATATGAGAAATGCACATTTTCAAAACGAATATCATGACCCTGACCTTCGAAAAGCCGGTCTGTCTGCTTCAGCGGAGGATGATCCATCAGCCGCTCCAGCTCCTCGACCTTGTTGTTAAGCTGAGGGAACTTGCCTGCAAAGCTTAGTGCTTTCAGAAGCGGCATTCCGATATTTTGGGCTCCGTCAGAGTTGCAGACATCACCGTCCCGGCAGAGCGTTCTCCCGGATCAGATCATACATGTGGAATTTATCATCACATGTCCGGATCCGGTCAAGTTTCATTCCGAGATGCTCATACCGGGATGCCTTATCCCGGTCATCCGTATCCAGAATGACCGGGACGCCCCTGCTCTCTGCCAACCGGTATGTATACTCCAACATCTTACGCATATATCCCTGTCTCTGGTACTCAGGCCTTACGACCAGCATTTCTATCCTCAGGAATTTCCGCTTCAGCCTGTCTTCCCGGCTCGGACACTCTTCTTTTCAACCGGTCCGACTGCGTTTTTCTGCCCAGAGCAGAAAAATATTCCTGCCGTACTGCTTTCGCTTCCGGTACAAATTCCATCGCGCCCCAGCAGTGCATCATCCCTTTTCCGATATGTGTGTGAAGCTTAACGCCATACTTCTTGCATGCATCCTGAAAATCCTTCAGATACGCGATCATGACTTCTCTTGTCCCATAAAAAACATCTGTTTCCGGAAATCCTGTCAGGTCATAAAGCAGGGGACTCAGCAGATATGCTTCCTCTCCTGTCGCAAG
>JBGUIK010000093.1:0-35676 GCA_045112915.1 Lachnospiraceae bacterium | reverse complement strand
TTGAGAGACAGGCTGAGCTTGAGAGACAGGCTGAGCTTGAGAGACAGGCTGAGCTTGAGAGACAGGCTGAGCTTGAGAGACAGAGACTGGCTGAAGAGGAAGAAGCTCGCAGACAGGCTGAGGCAAATGCCGAGAAGACACTGAACGGCACAGTCACAGCAGTAAACGGCAACACACTCCAGATCCGCGCTGAAGGCTGCAGCATCACAGTCCTGATTGGAAATGCTGAGAAGCACATCGCAGATACCATTGAAGTAGATGACGAGATCACGGTTGTAATTAAAGGCGAAATGACAGACAATGGCTGGAACGCAATCAAGATCACGGACAATGTAAACCACGCAGCATAAATAGAAAAATAGCCTGAACCAAAGGCTGCAAATAGAAAATTCAGAACCGCCGGATCGACCAGTCCGGCGGTTCTTTATGTTCCATGTAAAACACAGCCTGTCGTCATACCCACGGAATCCGCAGCATCATCTTTGGATGGATGGTCTCTGAATCCACTGCATCACTTGCAATTGGAGGTTATTGACATCCTGTAGACTGCGTCTCGCAATATATGCTAAACTTTTGTTGACCCCAAATTTCGTCACAGAGTGCCGCCCGATCCCGGCACACAGGAAGGAAAGCATATGTTAGAAGAATTGAAGAAAAGAGTCATAGAAGTCGCCAGAAGCGCTCAGAGAGACGGCCTGTGCAAGCACAAATCCGGCAACTTTTCCATGCGCGACCCGGAGACAAATTATGTGGTGATCACTCCGTCCGGCGTAGACCGTGAGCTCCTTACGCCCGAAGATATGGTCGTCATAGATCTTGATGCAAATGTAATCGAATACAGAAAAGGCATCCGCCCCTCCAGCGAAGTCCTGATGCATCTCATGATCTATAAGACTCGTCCATCGGTGATGGCAGTCGCACATACGCATTCGATGTACGCCTCAGTCTTCGCGGTCCTCGGCAAGGAGATTCCGGCAGTGGTCTACGAGGCTATGGTCCTCGGGCTTAAGACCGGAGTGATTCCCGTTGCGCCGTACGGCAGACCCGGCAGCATGGAGCTTGCCGAATCCGTAATTGAACCGGTCAAGATTTCAGACGCGATCCTCCTTGCCCGGCACGGAGCTCTGGCTGTCGATGAAAAAGATATCGAGAGCGCTTATTTAAAAGCCAACTATATTGAAGAATTTGCTGAGATCTATTACCACGTTCTGACCGTCACAAAAGGCACGGAGCCGCCGGTCTTCGGACCCGAGGAGCTGAGAGCCTGGGGCTATCCTGAGGAGATTAAATTCCCGAAGTAGGAATGTGCCCCTGCAGAACAGCACTCCCATACACTAATCCGGAACGCCGCCTTCCGGTCAGGACACAGCTCACCGTGATCCAAACCGGAACGTCGTTCTCTGTCTTGACACGATGGACACATTACATCCTGCAGATCCTCTTCACCGCCTCTTTCGTGTTCTCATATGAACCGAATGCGGTCAGTCTGAAGAAGCCTTCACCGCTGGGACCGAAGCCGGAGCCGGGGGTGCCGACGACATTTGCACCTTCCAGCAGATAGTCGAAAAACTCCCACGACGTCATGCCGTGCGGCGTCTTCAGCCAGATATACGGCGCGTTCACACCGCCGTAGACCGTGTAGCCGGCATCAAGAAGAGATGTGCGGATGTAGGACGCGTTGCGCATATAATATGCGACCTGCGCGGCAGTCTCCTTCTTTCCGGCATCGCTGTAGACCGCCTCGCCTGCCCGCTGAACGATGTAGGCTGTCCCATTGAATTTGGTTCCGTGCCGCCGCGCCCACAGAGCATTGAGCGAGACGTCACCGCACTTAAGCTGCTTCGGGACGACCGTATAGCCGAGGCGGGTGCCTGTGAAACCGGCGTTTTTGGAGAAGCTGCGCAGCTCGATCGCACACTCCTTCGCGCCGTCACACTCATAAATCGTGTGGGCAACGCCCTCCTCCGTGATATAGGCCTCATAGGCGGCATCGTAAATGATGACCGCGCCGACTTTGCGGGCATAATCGACCCACTTCTGAAGGTCGGCCTTCGAGATCGTCATTCCCGTCGGGTTATTCGGGAAGCACAGATAGATCATGTCCGGCTGCTCCTTCGGGAGCTCAGGCACAAAGCCGTTGTATTCCGTGCAGGGCATATAGATGACTTTCGAGTAGCGCTCCGTCTCCGGGATGTAATCACCTGCCCGCCCATCCATAACATTGGAGTCGAGATAGACCGGATAGACCGGGTCACAGATAGCTACCCGATTGTTCACAGAGAAGATATCACCTATGTTTCCGGAGTCGCTCTTTGCTCCGTCGCTGATGAATATCTCATCTACGGCGATGTCTGCTCCCCTGCTCTGGAAATCATTTGTGCAAATAGAACTCCGGAGGAACTCATACCCCAAATCCGGCGCATACCCGCGGAAGGTTTCCTGGACTGCCATTTCGTCGACCGCGCCATGCAGGGCACTGATCACTGCCGGGGCCAGCGGCAGGGTGACGTCTCCGATTCCCAGACGGATGATTTCTTTCTCCGGGTGGAGTTCGCTGTAAGCCCGGATCTTCCTTGCTATTGTAGAAAAAAGATAGCTTCCCTGTAATTTCAGATAGTTTTCATTGATTTGGAACATGTTTGTCTCCTCCGTAGGCTTGTTTTCACACGAAGTCATGCAGGTCTTGTCTACTGCCGCTCCGTGAAATTCAGAATTATTCATCCTCTCACACGCAGGCTATCCACCTGACAGGATGAAGGAATTCTTGCAATTTTCCGATAAATGCAAAAAAGGCACCTTAAAGAAACGAATCCTTTAAGGCACCTTTGCCGATGACTAATTCTAGCACATAATTTTTCGAAAGTGAAGCGTGGATTTCGGTGTTTCTTGTTGTAGACATCAATAGCTCTATTTTATCGCTTATGAGGGTTTCCTCATTTTTTCTACATACTATGTCCTTCTTGTCAGCATTTTCGTATAATACTTAGAGAGAGATAACTCTGCCCCGCAGAAGCGGAGACTTCCATCACTGAGAACTATTAAAAGGAGATTCTTATGAGAAAAATCTGCACACTTATTTTAACATCACTCATTGTACTTACAGCCATCGGACTCACAGCCTGCGGCGGTCCACAATACAAAGTCGCCTGGCCGAATGCGGAGCTTCTCGGTTCCGACAAGACCATCACCGCGGACTACACAGGCATCCCCTCCACCGGTTACGAGTGGACCGTCGAGCTCGAAAGTGAAGGTGTCCTCGAGGAGACAGAGCATTCCACAAAGAAGGCCGACTCCACGGAGTCCGAGGAGCTGGTCGGCACTGCCGAGACCGAGCATTATGCCTTCAAGGTCGTCGGCGACGGCGAGACCCGCATCATTGCGAGATACGCCCGCAGCTGGGAGACAAACCCCGACGATCTCGAGTACGTATGCCGTGTTACCGTGAAGGACGGCAAGATTACCATGATGATGATCGATGACGAACAGACCGACTCACTTATTGCGATGCTTACTGACTCATCAATCTTGCCGTAAACAAGATACGCATGAACGCCGCCCCGGCAGCAGAAAATCCAACACTCAAAAAGGGCTGCGAAGAAACCTATCAGAGTTTCTTCACAGCCCTTTCTTTATCTGTTTAAAAGACTCTCTGTATTAGAACAGACTTCCAATCGACAGGAACAGCGGCGCAAATACCAGCGATACTACTGTCATAAGCTTGATCAGGATGTTGATGGACGGACCCGATGTATCCTTGAACGGATCGCCGACTGTATCTCCGACGACCGCCGCGTGATGGGCCTCAGAGCCCTTGCCGCCGTAGTTGCCGCCCTCGATGTACTTCTTTGCGTTGTCCCATGCTCCGCCGGAGTTGGACATGAAGATCGCAAGGAGAACACCTGTGACCAGCGCACCGGCAAGAAGGCCGCCGAGCGCTTCTGTTCCGAGCAGGAGACCGATGACGATCGGAGCTGCCGCCGCAATGATACCGGGAACGATCATCTCGCGAAGAGCCGCAATCGTGGAAATGCCGACGCAGGTCTTATAGTCCGGACGGCTGGTTCCTTTCAGAATGCCTGCATCCTCGCGGAACTGGCGGCGAACTTCCTCGATCATACTGTAGGCTGCCTTGGAAACGGATTCCATTGTAATGGCCGAGAAGAGGAATGTCAGCATGCCGCCGATGAAGATACCGACGATGACCTTCGGAGCCATGATGTTGATGGCATCCAGAGAAACTGCCTGCGCATAGGATACGAAGAGCGCCAGCGCTGTCAGCGCAGCGGAGCCGATGGCAAAGCCCTTGCCGATAGCTGCTGTCGTATTACCTACAGAGTCAAGTTTATCCGTGATATTTCTGACGCTCTCGTCAAGTCCGGACATCTCGGCGATACCGCCGGCATTGTCGGCGATCGGACCGTAAGCGTCGACCGCAATCGTGCTGCCTGTTGTAGCAAGCATGCCGACTGCTGCCAGTGCGATGCCGTACAGTCCGGCAATGAGATAAGCACCCATGATGCCGATGCAGATGCATACGATCGGGATGACTGTTGACTTCATGCCGACTGCGAGACCAGAGATAATATTTGTTCCGGAACCGGTCTGGGACTGTTCCGCGATCTTCTTGACAGAACCGAATCTGTCAGATGTGAACATTTCTGTTGCCTGGCCGATGATGAAACCGACCGCGAGACCGAAGATGACTGCAAATGCCGGCTTCATCGAGCCGAGTATCATATTGCTGCCGATCACGGCACATATAATCGTAATAATATACGCAACATAGCTGCCGCGGTTGAGGGCTGCCTGCGGATTTCCGTTCTCATCGCCTTTTACGAAGAACGTTCCGATCATAGACGCTATGATGCCAATACCTGCCAGAAGGAGCGGATAAATTGCTCCTGCCTTGTCATATGCCAGAATACCGAGCGTGATTGCCGATACGACCGCGCCGACGTAAGATTCGAAAAGGTCCGCGCCCATACCGGCTACGTCACCGACATTGTCGCCGACATTGTCTGCGATAACAGCCGGGTTTCTCGGGTCATCCTCGGGGATATTGTTCTCTACCTTGCCGACGAGGTCAGCGCCGACGTCCGCAGCCTTGGTATAAATACCGCCGCCGACACGGGCAAAAAGCGCGACAGAGGATGCTCCGAGGCTGTAGCCGAAAAGGACATCCGCATTGCCGGTGATCAGATAGATAACACTTACGCCGAGAAGTCCGAGACCGACGACCGAGAATCCCATGACCGCGCCGCCGTGATAGGCGACAGTCAGGGCTTTGGACATGCCGGAGGTACGGGCTGCATTTGCAGTTCTTACGTTAGCTTCCGTCGCGATCCTCATGCCGAAAAATCCGGCCAGAGTGGAGAACACCGCGCCGATAAGGAAGCATCCCGCTGTGATCCAGTTTCCGATGCCCACTCCGATGACAACGAACAATATTGCTGCAAATATGACAAGGACTTTATATTCTGAGAAGAGGAACGCGTTAGCGCCTTCACGGATAGCACCGGATATTTCTTTCATCCGGTCGGTCCCCTCCTCCTCCTTGCGCACAGACCCTGCAAGATATACTGCAAAAATCAGTGCAATCACCGCGCACAGCGGCACAAATACAGGTGCAAAACTCATCATAATTATTCCTCCTTCCACTATTGCATAATCAGTCTGCATAATCAGTCTACACCCTGCCGATTCAGTTCTTCACTTGAGAACTTGATTTACTCTATCATACTCTGTTCTGACATAAATCTCAAGTTTTTCGGCAAAAATGTTCAAAAAACTATCTTATTTATAGCGTTTTTCTATGCAATATTTCAGCAAAGTTCACAATTGGACTGCATTTTATTGTATCTTTTGATAATTGCGGCAATAATGAAAAGAATTTCGATGAATCCCCTCCGACGCACTTTCACCCAAAAGCCTGGTTCCCCCTCTCCAGATAAGAGTGCGGGTGGATCGTCTGCTCCTGCCTTTTTCTCGGCGTGATCTCCGGTCCGAAGAACATGAGCCCCCGCTGGATCGAGTCCGTACCGAACCGTTTCCGGATCTCGTCCACCGCCCGGTCCACCGCGAGCTGCTTTTCCCGCCTCTCCTCGCTCTGAAAAAGGTCGAGCTGATAGGGATACCGCTCCCCGTGCAGGCTGGCTACGCGCACGCCGACGCCGCGGATTGGTTTCTGCCAGCGGTAATTCTCAAGAAAGATCTGCATGGCCTGCCTTGCGATCTCATCGGAGATGTTCGTGGGAAATGGAATCTTGTGCTGGCGGGTAAATCCCATGAGGTCATTATCCCGGACAAATATCTCGATGACGTCTCCGGCAAAATGATTCTCGCGCAGCCTCGTCGCCACGGACTCGGAGAGCATATAGATCGCCATCTTCACCTCCATGTCATTCACCAGGTCCCGCGGCATGGTCATGCCGTTGCCTATGCTCTTGATCGGTGCGTCCGTGTTCTCCTGTGCTACCGGCGTTTTGTCCTCTCCGCGGGCAAATACAGACAGCATCAGCCCCTGCTTTCCAAGCATGTAGTGCAGATATGACGGATCCGCCTCCGCAATCTGGCCGATCGTGTGAATTCCGACATTTGCAAGCTTCCTCTTTGTAGCCCGGCCCACATACAGAAGGTCCTCCGCCGACTTCGGCCAGACGATCTGCCGGTAGTTGTCCCGGTTCACGTCCGTCACCGCGTCCGGCTTCTTATAGTCCGATCCGAATTTTGCAAATATCTTATTCCAGCTCACGCCCACACTGATCGTGATCCCGAGCTCGCTCTTTACCTTGCGGTTGATTTCCTGCGCAATCGAAACTCCGTCTCCCCGGATCCCGACGCTGTCCGTCACGTCGAGCCAGCACTCATCGAGGCCGAAGGACTCGACCTTGTCCGAGTAATGAGAATAAATCTCCCGCATATAGCGGGAGAATCGCAGATACTGGTCATAATTCGGCGGGACGATCACAAGGCCGGGGCAGGCCTGTCTGGCTTCCCAGAGGGCGGACCCGGTCTTCACTCCCCGCCGCTTTGCTATATAGTTGGCAGTCAGTATAATGCCGTGCCGTTTCTCGGCATCCCCGCCAACCGCGAGGGGCTGGCCGTCGTATTCCGGCCGGTGCAGCATCTCGACGGCGGCATAGAAGCAGTTGGCGTCAGCGTGGAGAATTACCCGGTCCATGAGTGCCTCCTTTATTTCATCTTATGCTTTAATCGCAGCCGCGCAGCGATGAAGGTGCTTCGCACTTCGCGGCGCGGCAAGAACAGCGAAACGTTTTTGATTCGGGCAGAAGCAGACAATCCCGCCTCGCACGCAGATGAAGATAATCTTTTCTTTAAAGTGAAGAATATCTTCCACATCTGCATTATATGCAGTTTTCCTTCGCCCGTCAAGCCTGTTTACAGCGAAACAGTAAGATAGTCTTCGCAATCAAGAAAGCCGCGGCGTCGCGCTGCGAACACTACGCACTTCGTGCTCCGTGTTCGGACACCCCAAGAGCTTACGCGTGCCCTAAAGAACCAGCTCTGCGTCGCTAGCACGCCCCGTTCTGCCGGGTTTGAGCTGAAAAAAACCGGGAGGCATCCTTATAAATCTGCCTCCCGGTGTATCTATAGTTTAAGTCTTGTCCACGTCTCAGCCGGGCTTCTCCTTCGCCTCCGGCTCAGTGAACCTCTCTGGTCCGCTGCCGGACCAATGCTTCGTCACTCCTTCGCTCTCGCCACCCTCAGAATAGCCGCCAGAAGTCCGCAGCCCACGCCGGCTACCGGCCAGATGATCCAGGTCATATCCCATCGCTTTGTGAGAAAGCTTATCGCCAGATAAATGACAGTGCAGGCTGACCAGTAGATTCCCATAATTGCCTCGTTGCGGCGGCTCTCCTCCTTTCTTACGCGGGAGAATTCACCCTCCTCAAGCAGAGCTTTCATGGCATCCATAATAATGTTAGTCCGGACGATCAGCATGACACCGATCGCGACCAGGACGAGCAGCACACAGACCGCCGTCACCAGAGCGTATTCGTCCTCCGTTATAATCATTGCGCCGAAAATCGGAATGCAGGACATTACACAGAGCAGAATACCGATTACCATGTCACGAATATGAGCACTGTTGTTTTTTTCAATGCGCTCCGTGACCATTCCGCTCACGCCGTAAGCTGTCTCGATCGGCTCTGTCTGAACATATTCGTAAGGCTTCATCTTCATCCCGTAATACACGAACACGCCTACCGCACATCCGATCATCATCATAAGAATGACGACGCCGATACCGGCTGCCTGATTCTCTGTGAGAGCAATGAGTCCGGCTTCCTGGGCCGCCGCAAGCTGCATAAGAACGATCGGCGAGAGAATGCAGAGCATGACGCCTATTGCGATCCGTCCGGCGGATTTGTTCTTCATGCGCAGGTATTCATTTGCCTCTTCCATAGAAATCTGCCGAAGGACCGGCATCTCCTGCGCGGCATAGCCGGTCGCCGCAGCTGCTGTCTCCTCTGTCACCGGTATGGCCGGAAGATGTTCTTCCAGATCCATATCGTCCCTTAAAAGTGTATCTGTACTGACGCCGAAAAGCTCCGCCATACTGAGGATCCTCTTGAGATCCGGAACTGTCTGGGCACCCTCCCACTTGGAAATCGACTGTCTGCTGACTCCCAGCTGCTCCGCCAGTTCTTCCTGGGACATCCCCTTCATTTTTCTGAGTAATACGATTTTCTCTGCGAGTATCATAATGTCTCCTCCGTTCCGCACAGGAATGTGTTCTGTGCTGATGGTGAAATCATACCTGTGCGGAGCGCTGCAGTCTATAAAGCGGGCTTTACAATTTGTCAATTGCGGGTTGCAAATGCGTAAAATCTCAGAAATAACTCACCCTGACACGTTTTCCCATTTTCTCCAGGCACTCTGCCAGGTCCTTCACGAGGTTCATCTTAATATTGAAGTTGATTGGCAGGTCCGGATTCTGATGGGCAGGATTGACTGCTCTTCCGACATAGAAATTGACGTCCGTCGCTTCCTCGAACAGCATGCGGCAGATGAGGGACGCGCCGTCATGCATAAAGCCCCACTTTTCGTACAGCTCGTTCTTATCAAGCGAGTCCTTCGCATATTCCACCACCCTGTTCATAGTAATGACGCCCTCGGTCACCAGATCGACGCCGTCGATCTCCGAGATCGGCGGAATATCGCTGTCCGTATCGTAGTCCATACTGACCCTGAGTTCCTTGCGCAGGAATTTTGCGGCGATGGAAGCCGTTGTGCCTCCGCAGATGACATGCTTTCCCTCTTTTGAAAAATACAATGCCATCATGCGATTGCTGTCATCCCTGTTCCTCGGAGGTCCGAAAAGAACATTCACGGGCTCACGCCTCCGCACTTTGACAACGCATGCGGTCGCGTCGTCGGTCGGCTGATAAGCATACTCCCTGTCGCACTCATCCACGAGCATGGTCGCAAGGTTCTTGGCTGAATAGCCTGCCGCGGAAATGTTCCTGACGTAATTGGCGATGTCTTTCCATTCCCAGTTGGAGTTGTACTCCAGACCGGCTCCCGCATGCGGACATCCGTCGCTCATGGCGACCATAATGTCATTTTCACGAAGGCGTATAACGGATTTGTATATTGTCTTTCCCTCAACATAGAGTTCCTGTTTCGGATACTCATATATTTCATCATCGCGGAGGAAAATCAGATCCGGATTTCCGTACTCGATGACTTCCACCCGCTCATTATCGATGATATGGAGTATCGTGAACGTGGAATAGGCAACTTTCCGGACCGAGCAGATCGGGAGCGTCGCCGCGATCGTCGAAACACAGTCTTCCAGCTTTAGTCCCTCAGCCATCATTGTGGAAATGATTTTTGATGTGAGCGTCGAAAGGATACTCGCCTTGACTCCGCTCCCCATGCCGTCCGCGAGAACGATGACTGTGGAGTTCTCATCCTGCAATGCCACGTCGACGTGGTCCCCGCAGAGCTGTTCACCTTCATGGTTGATACTCTTCCAACCTATATCCATACACAAATCATTCATCTTTGATCGACTCCTTCAATTTTGTCAGCGCAATTTTAGTCTCGGCGGCGGTCTCTCCAAGAAGTGAGGCGATCTCCTGAACGATCCGCATCTGTTTATCTACTACTCTGTCCGCGATCTCCATCGTCTGGCGGCTGATATCCTCTCTCTTTTCCTTCTCGCTCTCCTCCTCGGTGACGTCTCGCAGCAGACAGAAAATGCTGTTGTATTCTCTGTCATAGACGATTGTCTTCTCCACATACTTTCTGTACTCCGCCAGATACTCCCGCTTGTCGTGGATGCTTCCGCCGGTGCCTAAGATCTTAAGGAAATCACCCGGATCAAGGACGCGGACGACAAGGTCTCCGAGGATATCATTTGCAGACCGAAGGTTCAGGATCTTAAGTGCCGCGCGGTTCACCTGCTGCACTTCCAGACTGTCATTCAGAACAAGAATACCGTTGGGCGAATTCCTTGTGATAGTATCCGAGAAATTCTCAGCTTTTTCCTTCAGGAACGGCAGGCACATGGAGATATCCGCCTTGCCCTGCAGAATGGCGATAGCTTTCTCCCGGCAGGTGTCATAGCCGCATGTACCGCAGTTGAGCTCATCTTCAGGCTTCAGCTTGCCCATCTGTTTCAGCGTTTCCTTAATGTCGTATTCACTCGGCATTCTGCTCTGATGCTCAATTATATTGAAATCTTTAACGGTCTCCGTTCTGTCAGGCTGCTCAACGATAAAATCATTCTTGCCGGCATATCTCGCGACAGCGGCGTAATCTTTGACCGGCGCCGCATGGAACTTCTCCATGACAGGTCCGCCGATACAGCTGCCGACGCAGGCGGACATTTCTATGAAGGCGTGGTGGACGTTTCCGGCTTCGATTTCTTTTAATGTCATGATGCAGTTTCTCGTCCCGTCGATCGCCATATAGGTGTATTCCGGGTTCTCCATTGCCATCGTCTTCAAAATTCCGCCGGTGGTGGGGAAGAAACGCGCTTTGCTGTTATCGTCGTGATCGAGCTTCTTCTCCGGCACGATATTCTTTGACTTCAGCCACGCGCTGAGTTCATCAAATGTCAGCACAGCGTCGACGAGTCCCTCATATCGCTGCGCTTCGTCCTTTTTCGCGACGCACGGGCCGATGAAAACAGTTTTGGCATTCGGGATCCTCTTTTTAATTTCCTTGCAGTGGGCCTGCATCGGGGACAGCACGTCCGCAAGATATGGGATCAGCTTCGGGAAATGTTTCTGGACCAGAAGGTTCGCGGAGTGACAGCACGATGTGAGGATAATGTCCCGTCCCTCTTCGTTGCAGATACGGTCATACTCCCGCTTAACTATTGTCGCGCCGATTGCTGTCTCCTCGACATCGTAGAAGCCGAGCTGCTTTAAGGCTTCCCGCATCGATTCTATGCCGACGCCGTCGAAATTGGCGACAAATGACGGCGCAAGGCTCACCACGACCGGAACGCCGCTCTGAAGAAATACTTTTACCTTCTCTGTTTCATCGGTAATCTGTTTTGCGTTCTGCGGACATACGACAAAGCACTGGCCGCACATGATGCATTCGTCGCCGATAATGTATGCCTGATTGCCGGTGAAACGGATCGATTTTACAGGACAGTGGCGGATACATTTGTAGCAGTTCTTGCAGTTCGATTTTTTCAGTGTCAGACACTCCATGTGATGCAACTCCTTCTTGTATTCTTTGTGACTTGCTCGTTGGTTTTCGGGTTCCTTGTCTGTGGTTAATCTTCACTTAGCCGGATTTTTACGCATACTGCGGGCACCGGCCGGCTTCGGTTTGGTATCATGTCAGCTGGCGCTGACCCGAATCCCGCACCAAGTCTCGCGGGCGTGATTTGAATTACAATAAATTATATCATATTTTATTCTGATAAATTACCTGCAGGGAATTCTTTTTCTGTGCAATTTATAAGAATCGTGACCGGCTGGATCCGCTTATATTCTTCATTGCGCAGTGGAAGGCGCTTTCGCGCCGCGCACGTTGCGGCAAGACCGTCAAGGCGTTCTTGAATTCCAGCGAAGATGAATGTCTGCTGCAGGAAGCGAATCGTTAGAAATAGCCTGTCCGAACTATAGGTGGAAACGTACAATGGGTCTCGGCAAAACACGCTATTGTGATGACACTGTTCCCTTTATATGATACAATAAGATATACATAATACATATTGTCGGCATAATAAAGTTATTAAATTGTCTTTTTCGGTAAATTTGCAATATGTACCGAAAAGAGCTCAACAAGGAAGGAGGAGAGTATCATGTACAAAACACGAAAACTACTATCCGCGCTTTTCGCTCTGACACTGGCCTTCACTCTGTGTGCCTGCGGCGGCGAATCGGCTCCCACCGCGCCGGCTGCAAAGTCTGAAAGCACCGTGGCAGCTGACACAGGAAAAACCGAAGCGGCAGAATCCGCCGCTGCTCAGACTGAATCCGCCATTGAAGTCAGCGCCGAAATGGAGCCCCAGAAGGTCGAACTGCCGGTGGACGGTGAGTACAAAATATTCGCCGTTGAGTATGAAGGGTATCTGATCCATGCCGCGGAAATGGAGCTCGAGTCAGTACTCACGCTGGGAGCAGACTCCAAAGGAAAGCTGACTATGGGCGAGGACAGCATGGCCATCGCCTCCTGGACTCTCGACGGAAGCAAATGCACCATTACGCTGGAGGATGAAAGCTCCGCCGATGCCACAGTGGAGGACGGCGTTCTGATTCTGGACCTCTACGGAGACGAAAGCATGGTCCTCTACTACGCGCAGGAAGAGGCGGATATCTCCATGTTCTCACCGATGACAGCTGATGAGGTCCGCGCAGCAATGGAAGGACGCATTCTGGAATCAAAACTCGGAACATTCTGGTCACAGCTCGACTCCGCCGATGCCATTCACCTGAGCTATGATATGCATACGGAGTATATGGATGCCACTCAGAGCATCGACTCCTACAGTAAGGGCGGCATGTACTACTCCTACAAACTCACCAAGGTCTCCGGTTATGAAAACGCCAGCATAGTTGTCTTCAGGGATAATACCGCCTACAATCTTGATCCTGAGAAAAAGACCGGTGTCATTGCCACCACCGTATCAAGCTCCTACTTCTCAGATAATATCGAGAGGATGGACAGCCTGTACAGTGATATCTGGACTTACGCGCATGAGACAGACTGCACAGAGGAGACGAGGGAGAAAGACGGAGTCACCTATGATGTCGAGTACTTCCCGGCCGGCGAATATACAGCCGAGTGCGCTTTCTATTTCGATGAGAACGGTCAGCTGGTCTATGTCGAGAAGGGCGCGCCGGTCATCGAAGGTCTCCAGGATATAGGCAAATCTACTTACACGATCAAGACGATCGACAATGAGGTGGATGAGGCTCTGTTCGATATTTCGGGGTATGAAATTACTGAATAAAGCCTTCTCTCAGGGTCAAATTAAGAACGCCTCGCGAAGATGATTATACCGCAGGTATAAAACCCAAAATAGTGAAATGCTTGTATTTTCAACACTTCTGAGGGGTTCAAATATCTCAATACCCCAAACCATACCCCACAATTCTGAGTTTAAAAATAGAGGCTCCGGAGCCTCTATTTTTTTTTATATTTTCAGCTGTGTTATACAGTATTCTTTCATTGAGTTGTAGAAATCAATCATCTGGTCCTCTGATTTAGTCCGCTCGGATCCATCCGGAAGGATCACAGTAAAATCTCCTGAATTTTTGGTAACGTCTACATTCTCCTGTACGGTATAAATGGTGTTGTCCCTCAAGATCTGATATGTGTATTGTATTTCGTGTGTATCTATGATCTCCGGCTCGATGATTATATCAAAAGAGCTGCAAAACTGGATAGCTCTATCAATTAATTTACCTTTTTCTTTTGACTCCTGCAATTCTCTTCCAATGCGCTCCACCTCTTCAGGAGAGATCTTAGCATTCCATTTATCCGCTATTGATCCTGACCGGTGCTGAGTTCTCTTCTTTCTGACAACCTTCTTTTCTTTTCTCTCAATCTGTGTGCATTTCAGATATTCAGGATCAACGTCAAATATTTCAGCAAGTTTTACATAAATGTTTTCACAAGAATACCTTTTGTTTGCCCTGTTTGGAACTTTTCCATTTCTCCAGCTGGAAATGGTCTGTGGTGATGTTTCAAGCTGTTCAGCAAGTGAGATGTTAGTAATCCGGTCTTGTCGGTCATCAGAGTTATTCTTCTCATCAATCAATTTATTGAGACGTGAAGAAAAGGATACTTTTTCTTCACTGATAATCTTAATCATAAGGGTATCTCCTTTCACTAAATCAATTTGGCAAAATCCCTATCTTGATTGTATAACTTGATGATATTGATATAATCAAGTTATCATGGACGTAAAACAATGTCAATGACGAACAAGGACGAAAGGAAAATGTAAAATGGAAACGACAAAAAAGAGACCGGTACCAATTGAAAACCGGATCACCGTTAACGTGGAAACGCTTGCTGCCATGCTAGACTGTGGGCGTGGTACCGCTATGAAGATCGGTGAGCGGGCCGGTGCCAGGGTGAACATTGGAGGGAGCAGGGTACTGTTCAGCGTGTCTAAGGTTCGGCGTTACATAGATGAGCACACTGGCCAGGAAGGAGAAGAGACCTGTGAATGATCGGAAAAATAAGAATCGTGTCAGTGATCCGTTGAAAAGTCCGGATCCTATATTAACATCTTACATCCGGATACAGCTGGCACTATGTACTAAAGCGTTATTTGATAAGCTGTTCCCAAAGGAAGAAAGCGAGGATCCAGAAGAATGAGGTTCACGTGTAAGTATTGCGGAAAGAAAATTGATATCCGGAAGACTGATAACCATAATCAGAAGATCTGTGAGAAACCTCTGCTCTATGGGGTAACGGCCACGTGTAAGCATTGCCATAAGCAGCAGATGGTCACGGTCGTGGACACGCTGCAGAAGATGTACGGTGATCAATATGACCGGCTGATCCGGGAGATGAACAACTCCGGACGCTTCTTTAGTCATCCGGCATGTTATGTAGGGCTCCTGAAGCAGAAGACAGATCTGGAAGTCAGAATTCAGCACCGTCACGCTGTACTGATGGAGCGACTTGAAAAGTTAAGGAAGGAGGGACTTTTGATAGATGGCAAGTAATAATGAAGCTAAAATTAAATTTACTGCTGATACTGCTGATTTCACTCAGGCCATAAATGAGTCCAATCAGGAGTTGTCACAGCTCCGGTCAGAGATGAGGCTGGCAGATGCCACCTTCAAAAATACCGGAGACGCTGCGGAGCACCAGAAGGATAAGCTGGAGCTCCTTCAGCAGGCATTGGAAGCCAACAGGGACAAACAGGAAGCCCTGACAGGAAAGCTGGAAGTGGCCAGAGAGATCTATGGTGAGGACTCCAAAGAAGTAGCCACTCTGGAGAAGCAGCTGACCAATGCCAAGATAGAAGAGCAGAACCTGATGAGTCAGGTCAATGACACTAATGGTTCCCTGGATGACCAGCAGACATCCGCTGAAAATGCCGGCACAGCCGTGGATGACATGGCCAGCATTCTGGTCAACGCTGAACTGGCTGCAAAGGTAAAAGAGATAGCTGAATCTGCTCTGGAGATGGCCCAGAATTTTGATGAGGCAAAAGCTGCCATTGTAGAGGGCACCGGAGCTACTGGTGACAGCCTGGCAGGAATGGAGCAGGCAGCACAGGCTGCCTTTGGCCAGATAGCTGATGCTGATACAGATCTGCAGACTGTATCAGGAACGCTGGCAGAACTGAATACACGCTTTGGAGTCACCGGGCAGGACGCAACAGATATGACTGTCAAGATGTCGAATTTTGCCAAAGCAACCGGTACGGACGCTACGAGTGCCGTTGACTCCATGGCAGACATCATGCACAGGTGGAACCTTGACCTGAGTGACACAGATGGCCTGCTGGACGATCTGACAACGGCTAACCAGTCATGTCAGCTGTCCGTGGATGACCTGTCCGGCTATCTTGCAAGCAACAGTACACAGTTCCAGGAGCTGGGCTATTCCACTGAGGAAGCCCTTGCCATGCTGATTAGTCTGTCTGACGGTGGTGCTGACGTGGGTACGGTCATGTCCGGCCTGACCAAAGGCGTGGCCAATCTGTCTGATGTCACCGATGATGTACCGGGTGCCTTTCAGCAGGCCGTGAGTGCCATAGCGGATTGTGACTCTGTAGCGGAAGCCCTGCAAGTGCAGGTAGGGGACACCGGAAAGACAGTAGAACAGATCTTTGGCAAGAAGGCAGCTCAGGAGCTTGCCACCAACATCCAGAACGGTAGCTTTGCCATAGATGAGTGGACCAGTAAGCTGGAAGACAATGACGGTGCACTGGCCACAACCGTTGACGGTGTGACCACCATGCAGGACAGCTGGTCACAGGCCTGTAACAATGTAAACATGGCAGTAGGATCCACGTTAGCACCTGCAATATCAAATGTGGTGAAAGCGGTCTCAGAGGTTATATCAAAAATTGCACAGGTAGTACAGGAATCACCTGCACTGCAGGCAGTAGTCACAGGTGTGACCACGGCTATCGGGATCCTGGCTGCAGCCATAGGAACGTTGTCAATCATTAAAATGGTCACCGGCCTATTCAATGCGCTAAATCTGGCCATGATGACCAATCCCATATTCCTTGTGGTGACGGCTATAGCTGCTCTGGCAGCTGGTCTGGCATACGCCTACACACACTGTGAGACGTTCCGGAACGTGGTGAACCAAGCATTTGAAGCCATCAAGACCGTGGTCCTTACGGTGATCACGACTGTGAGTGATGTGATTTCTACCGTATTCGCCACGCTGGTGACCGTGTTCACCACAACATGGACAGTAGTCAGCAACGCTGTGGTGACAGCATGGACAGTCATCAGTACTGCCGTATCCACTGCAATCAATGCGGTCAGGACCACAATCACAAATATCTGGAACGCCATTAAGACCATTACATCCAATGTCTGGAACGGCATCCAGAGTGCCATCAGCAACGTGGTGAACGGTATCCGGAGCACGGTGACAAGTGTGGTGAACGGTGTGAAGAGCACCGTGACATCTATCTGGAACAGCATCAAGAGCACCACCACATCCGTGTGGAACGCTGTGAAGGCAGCCGTGAGCACACCTATCAATGCAGCCAGGAGCGCAGTCACAACGACTGTGAACAACATCAAGAGTACGCTGAGCAGTACTTTCAACAGCATCAAGAGCACAGCTACATCCGTGTGGAACGGTATCAAGAGTGCTATCACGTCACCCATTGAAGCAGCCAAGAACACTGTCAGGAATACTCTGAACAGTATCCGGAGCTTCTTTCCGCTGTCCATCGGTAATATTTTCAGTAACCTGAGACTGCCACACATCAGCGTATCTGGTGGCTCTCCGCCATTCGGTATTGGAGGTGCAGGTTCACTTCCACATTTCTCCGTAAGCTGGTACAAGACTGGTGCCATATTCAAAAAGCCCACTATCTTTGGGACAGCTCTGGGATGGACAGGTGTAGGTGAAGCCGGCCCGGAAGCCGTGGCACCTATTGACACGCTGAAGGAATATGTGCAGGACGCTGTGGAGTCCGGTGCAACAAGGATTGATTATGACCGGCTGGCAGATAAGGTGGCTGCAGCTTGTGCACGGCTGAATGTCACGGTTGACATAGATGGAAGGACATTAGGAAGAGTAGTAAGGGGGCTGGTATGAGTATAGCCTGAGATCTGTTTATTAAGCATATGTAGGAGGTACTTTTACCATGTCCAACCCTTCCACTGGCCTGACGAATGAGGATCTTGTCTTTCGTATCCGGAACGGTGAAGATGTGAACGATAATCTTCAAAAACTGTATGACCGGAACAGGGGGACGATCTATAAATTCATCAGGCCATATTTGTTATATTCAGAGGAAGCGGATCTGATGCAGGAAGCTTTCTTTGGGTTATGGAATGCCGTGCAATACTATGATCCGGATACCGGTAATAAGTTCATTACTTATACGGGGTACTGGATCAAGCAGCAGGTAGCACGATACTGCAAGTCATGCTGCCAATTAAAACGGATCCCCGAATACTATGTGCAGCGGATCCAGTCTTATGAGAAATACATCAGATCATATTTTAACGAACATCAGACATACCCATCAAATGAGCAGATCAGCGAAGCCCTGTTCATCAGTAAAAATAAGCTGATAGAGCTGCAGCGAATTATTGTTGAATCTAGTTATATGTCTTTAGAGGAGTGTGTTCCTGGAACTGAAGACCTATGCGTTAAGGACACCATACCCGATACTATGGACATTGAGGAACAAGTCTCTCAGGAGATCGACCGTGCTGCCCTCTGGAAGATAGTGGACTCGCTGGAATCCCCGATGTGTACAGTGATTGACGGATATTATCACCTGAACATTCCACAGAGAGAGCTCGCCGAGATCTGCGGTGTATCACAGCAGCGGATAGGCCAGATAAAAAGGGATGCCTTTCAGGTCCTCCGGAAAAAGAAGAAAGTCCAGGAGCTGGCTATTCAAAATGGTTATCGGACATCTAACATGTACCACGGCTCTCTGGCCTCTTTTAACAATTCCGGCACGTCTGTTGTGGAAAGTATGGTGATCAGGAAAATGACCATGGAGGAAGAAAAGCAAAAACTGATCAGTGAGCTGGCCAATATAAAAATGAGTCATCGGAAAGACGGAACCAATGAAAACAACGGAAAATCGTGAACGTACAAAAAAGTATTTAAAGCAGATTGCAGTCAATGAGGCCAGGATCTCACGGTGTAGGAAATGGATTCAGGAACTTAAATCTTTGGATCCGGAACGTTATCAGAGGTATGTGGATGAGACGAATGAACGGATTGAGCGGTATACCAGTGAGCGGGATACGATTATAACCCAAATAGTAACGCTTCCGGATAAGTATGCTGATCTTCTGCTTCTGCTTTATGTTAAAGGTATCCGGATCACAGATCTGCCTGAGTTTATGAATTTGGATAAGCGCTGGATTTATCGGAAAGTCGGTAGAGCTCTCGATATCTTTCACCAGAACTATGCTGTAACTGTTGACGAAGACAAGACGATGAAGGACTAATGTAACGGTTTAGTGTATGATCTGGATCACATTGGTGTAGCTGGCAGCGGATCATGATGAAGCTTTCATCTTTCACAATGAGCAGCTGAGATCTCAGAGCAGACAGGGAACAGCAGTCACCGGCTGTACTTGGAGGTGCCAGATGTCTTCAAGAATACATGGAGACACTGGATAGAACCACATCCCTATTGATGAATTATTTTCAGAAAAAAATCTCTCAATGATATCTATTCACTCTGTCTGCTCACTCTTCACACGGATATGATACCCCCGGGCCCCCGTTACCCATTAAAAAAGGGGGAGCTGACAACGGGAGGGGGCTAGGACAAAAGATATTTTGACCATTTCACATACCGGGTGGGGTCCTTCAGCCCGTGGAATTTTATGGAGTATTATGGAGAAAATGGAGAAACGTCCATCAATTAAGGACTATTCCAGAGCGCTACACAATATGCTCCTGGAACGTATCCGGTCGCTTTTTATGGAGATTATGGAGATTAGGGAGATTTCAGTTTCTGATTTCTCCCTAAATTTTTCCCTTATTTACGGGCTCTTTTAGCATTTTATGGAGATTATGGACTAAAAAATGATATTCAAATAAAAAATAAAAATAATAAGAAAAAGGTACTCTATTAATCTTATAAAGAGATATCAAATTTTTCTCCATTTCCTCCATAAATCTGTGAAGCACCTCCATTCTCCTGCAATGTCCGGATACAGATCTTATGACTCCAAAATGCATTTCCTTGCCTAAATATCAAGATACGTGTTTCTTTATCTTGATTGTATAACCTAATCTTGATGAATAGACTCATATTGTAACGGAAAACAACAGATTTTAAAAGAAAAGAGGTGAAATAAAGTGACTGATGTTAATCAGCGTCTCTTTAGCAGGAAACAGGCTTGCACTTACATGGGTGTGGGTGTTGACACCGGTACAAGAGTATTGAAGGAGATCGGCGCTGCTGTCAGGGTCAACAAATGCGACCGATATGATAGGAACATCATAGATGAATACATCAACACCCACTCGGAGAGATATAAAACAGAGAATCCGTGATCGATACTGAATCAAAAGGAAAAAAAAATGCCACAAGTAGAAGAATTCATAAACAAGTATTTTCCATATGCGGTTTTCCGTGGTGGCGAATACCATTGTAAATGTCCGGCTCATGATGATAATCGGGAATCTCTGCACATTAAACAGGGAGATGTTCCGGATGGTGAAGGCGGGACAAAGATCGTCATGAATTGTAAGGCCGGCTGCAGTAACGAGGAGATACTGAAGGAACTCGGTGCTTCCTGGGATGAAATCAACGGCCGGAGCCGGACGGAGGAAGTCAGGAAAAAGCTGCAAAGATACTTCCAGCTTGGTGATGTAACGGAGATCTATGATTATCGGGATCAGGAAGAAAAGTATCTTTATAGCAAAGTGAGGTTCCTTGCTTCCGATGGTTCAAAAGAGATCCGTTTTACTCGGATCAATTACCGGCTGGGAACCTTTGACTCAGGCCGTGGTGGTCTAGATCCGACACTCTACCAGCTGCCGGAGCTCCTGAGATCCATCCGGAGCGGATACCCGGTGTATATCGTGGAAGGTGAGAAAGATGTTCATACGCTGAGGGACCGGCTGCACTGGAGGGCTACGACGGCCGGCGCTGCAGGAGACTGGAAAGATGAATATGCAAGATATTTCAAGGGTGCCAGGGTGGTCATCCTTCCTGATAATGATGACCCGGGCCGTGAGGCTGCAGAACGGATCAGGAGGGGCCTGAAAGGTATTGCGTATCAGTTAAAGGTGGTGAAGGTGTCAGATCTCTCTCATGGTGATGTAACGGACTATCTCACGAAAGAGAGCGGATCTCCGGAAGCCTTGAAGCAGATGATTGAAAAACAGCCGTGGGAACCGGCTGAGTGGCTCACAATCGACAAGAAGGGAAAGCACACAATAAACGCTGATCTGCTTGCCAGGACCATAGAACAGCATGAGGATTATCTTTTCATAAGGATGCCGGAGGAAGATAAGGACGCCTATTATGTTTACCAAAGTGGTGTGTATCGCAGGTGCAATGTAAATGATTTCATAGCGCTTGTCATCAGGCCATACATACCTGTAGGGTACGGGACACCGTACACGCTGGACAGTGTAAGGAAATTGCTGCAGACATCCGGCTCACATTGCAGGGGATTTGATGAACTGGATAATATAGATCCCTACATCAATCTGGGGAACGGCCTTCTGAACCGGAACACCTGGGAGCTGGAACCACACCGGCCGGATGTGCTTAGTACGATCCAGCTCACATTTGATTACGATCCGTACAACAACAAGAGACCATCTTTTGACAAGTACATGAAAGACCTGATCAGGGCCCCTGATAACTCTTTGAATCAGGATCTGTCCGATGTCATCCAGGAGTTTTTTGGAATGACACTTTCAAATGTCCCTATGTACAAGCTTAAGAAAGCCCTCTTCCTGGTCTCGTTCATCGGCAACACCGGGAAATCATCCCTCCTGAGGTTAATAGATTCCATGCTTGGAGGTGATCACACTGCTGCCATTGACCTGAGGGAGCTGGATCCAAGTAAGGGGGGGGGTAACCGGTTCACGCTCGGAAAGATGAGAGGGAGAAGACTTATTGAATGTGGTGATCAGTCATCCGCTGTTATCAGTGACAGCAGTCTTTTCAAGGAGCTGACCGGTGGTGATAAGGTGAAGATTGAAGAGAAAGGCAAGCAGGGGGACTATTTCCGGTTTGCCGGAGGGATCGTTATAGCCAGTAACCAGATTCCTGTCTTTAACGATGATCACGGTGATCATCTGATGGACCGTATCCAGATCATACCGTTGCAGCATACGATCAGGAAGAAGGACACGGAACTTGAAGAAAAGATGATCCAGGAAAAGAGTGCTATTTTCAACTGGTTCATGGAAGGGCTCAAACGTGTCACTGAAAACAACTATGAGTTATCTGAGTGCAAGACAGCTGACAACTTCATCAAAGAATACCGTGAAGAGGCTGATTCTCTATACCGGTTCCTAGTGGAGCGCTATGATATTACCTTTAGCCGGAAAGACCTGGTCAGGAAAACAGATTTTGATCAGCAATATCATATATGGTGTGCTGAGATCAACGCTTCACCCTCCGTTAACGAGAGGGTGTCAGAGGTCAGAGGCCGGGCCATTAAATACCGGATGATGTCTTACGGTATCCACGTTAAAAAGACCAGCGTGAACGGCCACACTGGCCGGATCTGTTATATGGGAATCAAAGAGAAGAAGGAGGAGAATGAAAATTGAAAACTTTCGCAAGTGTGGAAACTCAGAAATCGAAAGATTTCACAAATATTAAAACTCAGGAGCGTGCAAAACCGTCAGAAATAAAAGCTATCCTGACAGGGGCTGAGATTCAGGGTGTATGGTCAGATGGGAGCGATGACAAGGATGCATATCCTTTTGAAACGCAGATCAGAGTACGTCAGCCGGATGGCAGTATCTCATTTGTAGAGTTCGGATCTGATGAAGGCGGTGAAACTGACATGACCGATGAAGAACGTGATTGGAATCATTTTTACATGAAAGTGAAGGATCAGGATGCGGATATAAAAGATCTGTCTGATTTCAGTATATTGGAGCTCCAGGAGCTGAGAGAGTCCCTGTATAAAAGACAGGCGCGCTGGATGGCCGATGCAATGTTTGCGTTAGAGAATGAGCTTGCACTATTCAACGGTGTGAAAACTCCAATGTTTGATTACCTGGGCTTTTATGCTCAGCTGTGTAAGCTGGCAGGTTTCTGGTGTCATACTGAGATCCATAACCGTACCACCGTCGGGGATCCGATAGAATTCAAATATAAGAGCTTGGAGAAAATATTGCTTTATATAGTATTGGCTGAAAGGAGATGTATCAGGGATGCAGAATAAGAACATTATTTATCAGCTGGCCGTGGACGGTCAGACAGCCGATGTCACGATATACGGTGATATCGCTCAGGATGCTGCTGTGATCAGGAAGCTGTTCGGTGATGATGTCGGTGTGGTCTCGGCCTATGACATCAAGAAAGAGATCTCTGACCTGAATGTGAAGACGATCAATGTATACATTAATTCCTATGGCGGTGAAGTGGCTGAGGCCCTGGCCATTTATACAACGCTTCAGAGACACCCGGCAAAGATCCACACCTTCTGTGATGGGTTCGCCTGTTCCGCTGCCAGTATCGTGTTCTGTGCCGGTTCACAACGCACAATGGGAAAGTTGTCTGTTCTCATGATCCATGATGCTATGGTCCTTATGGGTTATGCTAATTCCAAAGAGCTCCGTAAGGCAGCGGATGACGCTGAGAAAATCACTCAGTCAAGCGTGGAGGCCTATAAAGCGGTGTCCAACTTGACTGAGAAGCAGATCAAAAAGATGATGGAGCAGGAAACATGGATGACGGCCGAAGAGGCGAAGAAATACGGATTTGCTACGGATATAGCGGATCGGAAGGATGACGGTGACAACCCGCAGCAGTCAGCCTTCCTTACCATCCGTAACGCAGTCATTGAGAGCCGTAAACAGTCAGCCTTCCGGTCAACGGACCCTATCAGGCCTAATCAGAAGGGCGTACGTGCCCGGAATGTGCAGTTATTTGCAAAAGCAGTAGAAAATTATTTTAACAAGGAGTGAGAAGATGAGAACTGATAATGAACGTTTTAAAATTGAACCAATGACAGGGAATGTAACTGTTACCACCTGGTATGAGCAGGGGCCGAATGTGTTCACAGATGTGCCGGCCTTGCTGGGTGAGCTCGGTCTTGCTGAATTAGGCAAAAAGCTTACAGAAGAGCAGAACAGGATGATCCGGAAGAAACATGAGATCTGCTGCCGGATAGAGGGAACACTGCCCTTGAGTGATGAAAATGGTGATTCTTATAACGTTTTTGATTTTGAGAGGCCAGTCAAGCCTCATGTGACACAGAAACAGCTGCAGGAAGCCCTCAGGAGGACCGCCCTGTGTGATCCTGATTATAGGGACTGTGCGAAAGAGTTCCTTTCTGAATTCATTCCGGCCGTGCGGAAAAAAAGTAAATCGCTGAATACGGAGTTCTCAAAAAAGGTGGCCGAATATGAAAAGATGAAAGTCGAATATGAGGAACAGATCTCACGGTGTAAATCAGAGATCGTAAACCTCTATCGTGGTGTTCATGAGGTGGTCGGGCGCTTCCAGCTTACCGACAGGGGGAGCGCTGTAGCTGGGGGGCTCGTTCCGTGTGAAGCTCCGGAACACATCACATATCTCACCATTACCCCGCTGACTGATCCGGCCGTTAGTGCAGAAGGAATCATGTACACGATTCAGCAGATGGAGAAAAAACCAGATCCGGAGGATGATGTCAAAGAGCGGATCAGTATGGCAAAAGGACGCTATACATCGAATATCCGTGAAGGTTCCGGCTCTGCAGCTCCGCTCAGTGATGAGATTGGCCAAGGTGGTGGTAACGGATTAAGGGATTTCATTGGGAGCATCTTCAAGAGGTAATCGATAAAAATGAAAGGTATAGTCAGAAAATATGTTACTCAGAAAGGTTTTGGGTTCATCAGTGGTGAAGATGATATCTCTTATTTCTTCCACATAAGTGACACAGACCTGAATATAAAATACCGTTACCGGCTGGATGGTGTCGAGGTGGAATTTGAACCGACACAGAAGACAGAAGCGGATGGGCTCCGTGTCCGGTATCGGGCTAAACAGGTCCATGTTATGGCTGACCTGAAACATCCGGATCCGTAATTAAACAGCTGTCCTCCTTTCTTTAAATACGGGGCTCCTGCCTGAGTAACATCCGGGAGGGGCTCCGGTCTTTTTAAAGCCTGCTCCGGCTCTTCCTGAGGCCCGCTGTGGTCCTCTATCGTAACGGGTGAGGAATTCCATGATACAAATAAAAAGCCCTCAGGCGCTAATCTGAAAGCCTGAGGGACTGATTTCAATCTCTCTTCCGAAAGTGTATTTCCAGTGTATAGTTCATGAGGGCAAGGATCTTCTGAGCGTCCTGAAAGCTGAAATTCTTCTTCATCAGGAGATCTCTCACGCTCTGACGTGTGATACCCAGGGCGTTAGCAATATCCTGCTGGGTGATCTTTTCCGCTGCCATGAGCTGCTTGAGCTCTGAAATTAACTGATCATTGGACTGATATGTAAACATGGCCCCTAACCCCTTCCACAATGATATGAATATTATAACCTTGGTGAATCCCTGTGTAAAGTAAAAAACCTTACAAACAATTGTGATTAAACTTGACAAGTAAGGTGTATAGCCTTACAATTAAAGTCAGTAAGGCGCATAGCCTTACAGAAGAACACTGAAAGCCCTATCAAAGAAAGGAGAACCGGAATGCCAAAGAGAGACATATTTAAGGAGATCCAGCAGTTTGAAGACCTGATCAAAGAGAATAACGCTCATACCAGGTCTATGCAGTTGGATTGTCTGGAGCTGAAAGAGATCTGGGAGAAAGCGAAAGACGAAAGCGGGACCGTTGACATATTCAAAGTATCGACTATGTGCTATGCAGCAGGGTATATGATCGGTCACGGCCATGGAAAGAAGCCGATCCGGATGAGATCTGCAGATGATGCACCAACGGTCAAGGAGGTGGATATACTAACTGCAGCCGGAGCCCTAAAGAAAGCATTTCTTATGTATGAAGGATCAGATCTGTTCAACGATGACGAACGTAAAAGCCGGGCCCTTGATGTCATGGCCGACTATTGTTATCAGGCGCTGAAGGCCCTGGGAGAATGGGAGGAAGATAATGATGTCATGGAATGAGGATATTAAGAAAATGCGGATCCAAGCGGGTTATTCCATGGAAGAAGCTGCCAATCTCCTGATGATCAGTGTAACGACTTTGAAGGCTTATGAAGCCGGTGAGCAGGTGCCACAAGGCAGCCTGTGCGGAAGGATCTGGAGACTTTATAAAACCGGGAGGATACTCGGATGAAGCTGCTTAAATACAGGGTGGTCCGGGAATTCTCGGACGGATCCAGAGGAAGAAGGGCAAAGACTTTATACCGGTAGCCTGATCAGGAGCTGCTTAAGGTGGGCGGTTTATATGTTCATCTTGGTATGCAGCGTGTGTTATCGGTAGAAGAAACGGACCATGAAACGGATTGAGGATGAAGAAATGACCAAAGTAATCAAGATGCCAAAGACTGTTTACTCCATAGACGTAAGACCAGGAGAAAACGAGAAACCCATCTATCACGCATTCCGACATAAAGCGCCTGACGGGCCTATCATTCAGATCGTGATGAGCGTGAGAAGTTTTGAAGACATAGAAACCGTGCGACATGCTGCAGAACAGGAAATCCTTAAGCTATACCGCACGGCCTCTAAATCATCGGGCGGGTGACAAACCGGTACCTGGAAGGAGGGAGACCGGCTGACGGTGAAGGGTAGCCGGTCTCTTCCGTGATTGACACCGACTATTATTATACCTGTTTTGGTGTCGTTTTTTCAAGAAGATTTAGGAGGAATAACACCATGGCCAGACTAGCAGCAGGGATCCGGAAAAGGGAGAACGGAACACTTGAAAAGCGTTTTACCGTTAACGGAAAAAGATATTCTGCCTATGGCAAGACCAGCAAAGAGGTCAATGAGAAAGAACAGGAGATCCGTGAGAGGATAAAACAGGGGACCTACACGGATAACCGTAACATCACACTGGATAGATATTTTCAGGAGTGGATTGAGAGGAAGAAGCGCACGGCCAAAGAGAGCACGGTCTACAGTTACCGGAGCTATTACAATTACATCATTTCCCCGGAGCTCGGCAAGAAGAAGATAGCACAGATCGAAAGGAGGGAGCTCTACAGCCTCCAGGGGAAACTTTCAGAGCGTTATCACACGACTAACGTGAATCAGGTTTTCAAGGTGATCCGTATGGTCCTCAATGATGCCGTTACGGATGATATCATCTTGAAAAATCCGGCTATCGGGATCAAGGCGCTTACCAGCACGGAAGAGGCAGCAGCTGAGACGATTCACAGGGCCCTCACAGAAGAGGAACAGGCTGCCTTTATGGAAGGTGCAAAGGATAGCTTTTATTATGAGTTCATGGCGCTCCTGCTGCTCACCGGCATGAGGTACGGAGAAGCTGCAGCGCTCACCTGGTCGGACATCGACTATAAGGGGAACGTGATCCATATAACGAAGACCAGAACGATAACGAAAGATGGAAGCGCCTCCATCGGTCCACCAAAGACAAAGAGCAGCCTGAGGGACATACCCATGAACGACACCATTAAAAGGATTTTGAAGCAGCAGAACGAAAAGATGAGGCTCTTCCACGGGACAAACATCATCTCCGGATTTAATCAGAGGGCCTTCTGCACTCAATCCGGTGGGATTATTAGCAGCCAGACGGTCAACCGTGCAATTAAGAGCGTACTGGATAAGCTGGAAGAGGAGGGGAACGGGATTGAACGGTTCACTGCTCACTGCTTCCGTGACACGTTCGCAACACGCTTTATAGAACAGGGCGGGAATCCTCAGACGCTGAAAACGATACTCGGCCACAGCTCGCTGGCCATGACGATGGACCTCTACAGCCACGTACTCCCGAACACGAAGCAGAAGGAAATGGATCTGTTGCAGATCAGTGTGTAACGCTCCGGATTCGGAGGAGGCTCAGCCACATCGTAACGGTGTGGCTGTTTTCTTTTACCTCATGGAGTACCCCAAACCATACCCCATTTTTCACTTGTCAACGTATCGGGTGAATGAACAAAGACGAACACTGACGGAAAGACCGACCTTTAACATTTCCAGTAAATACGGGCTTCTCCGGTATCACTGACGAACACTGACGAACACTGATGAAAATACCGATTCTAAACCGCAGGTATAATTTACAAACATTTCTTCAGATGGTATAGTATATATAGTTAATTAGAAGTCCCGCCCGGAGCCGGACGATTTCGTCACGGCGGCTTAAAAGGCGGAGAAACTCACACTAAAAATAACGATTCACGCGGAATCGGGAAAGGAAAAAAATTCAATGACAGCGATCTATCGTCTCTTTAATCTTAATAGTGAATCAGCGCTCGCACTGCCTAAATATGATGGGCAGGGCTATACTTTTTCGTGTTCATTTGAAGCTGCTTATGGACGAGAATATCGCGTTATTGAAATCGGATCCTGACCCCAGGGACAGGAGATTCCGGTCCTGATAACTGATATAATCGCACCGCCTGCCTCGGATGAACCGGGCAGGCGGTTTTTTTGTAGCACCAACCCGGCAGAGCGAGGCGTGCCAATATTTGCAGAAACAGAAATTTCGATACCAGTCTAAAGAACGAGGATAAAGAAATGTTTGAGATAAAGGGAAAAATTAACACAGCCATCTGCTACGCGAAGGTCGTAGAGGAGGAGGCAATTGAGCAGATCCGCAGGATGTGCGACTACCCGATGACGGAGGGGTCCCGCATCAGGATCATGCCGGACGTGCACGCCGGAGCGGGGTGCACAATTGGGACAACGATGACAATTATCGATAAGGCAGTCCCGAATGTAGTCGGAGTGGATATCGGCTGCGGAATGTACACGGTCAATCTCGGGAGAAATGAGATTGATTTTGAGAAGGTGGACGAGGCCGCACACTATATCCCGTCAGGCAAGAATGTATGGGAGGGCCGCAGCGAGCGGTTCGACCTTGAGGAGCTGCGCTGCTACAGAGAACTGAAGGACACAAAGAGACTCGAGCGAAGCCTGGGAACTCTGGGCGGCGGCAACCATTTCATCGAGATCGATGAGACCGGGGACGGGACAAAGTATCTGGTGATCCACTCCGGCAGTCGCAACCTCGGAAAGCAGGTGGCGGAATTCCACCA
Organism: Lachnospiraceae bacterium; assembly: GCA_045112915.1. Lineage (GTDB taxonomy): Bacteria > Bacillota > Clostridia > Lachnospirales > Lachnospiraceae > Chordicoccus. The sequence goes on along the minus strand of JBGUIK010000093.1, from coordinate 6,674 downwards.
GAAGCTGGCCGTAAAGCTGGACAAGGGGTATGACGACTACCTGACAAAGAGAGATGAACTGATCCGCACGTACAAGGAGCAGGGCAGGAAAAAGGAAATCCAGAAGGCCCTTAAGGCGCTCCATTTTGAGATGGTCGAGAACGGATCCGGCATACCGGACGATCTGTGCTACTTAACCGGCAGATATCTGGATGACTATCTGCATGATGTGGAGATATGCCAGAGATTTGCGCGCAGGAACCGGGAGAAGATGGCCGAGATCTTGCTCGAGCGGACCGGCATGACAGGCAGTGACGCTTTCCACACGATCCACAACTACATTGATACGGACGAGATGATCCTGCGCAAGGGCGCAATAGCCGCCCACGCCGGGGAGAAAGTCCTCATTCCGATCAATATGAGGGACGGAAGTGTGCTGGCTGTCGGCAAGGGAAACCCGGAGTGGAACTACTCCGCACCCCACGGGGCCGGCCGGATCATGTCCAGGACCAGCGCAAAGAACAGCCTGAGCCTTGAAGAGTACATGAAGGAGATGGAGGGCGTCTACACCACATCTGTAAACGCGGCTACACTCGACGAGGCACCGATGGCTTACAAGTCACTCGATGACATCATCGACGTGATCCGTGATTCTGTAGACATTATTGAAGTAATGAGACCGATTTACAATTTTAAGGCATCCGACTGACCTTCCAGGCCGGCCGGATGGCCGGAAAGGAAGGAAAAAATGTGTGTAATGCCGACAATTGATATGGCAGCGACCGGAAGGAACATCGAGGCAATGCGCAAGGCAGCCGGCTTCTCCGTGAGAGATCTGCAGGATGTCTTCGGGTTCGGGACCCCGCAGGCTATTTACAAGTGGCAGCACGGGGCCTCCATGCCGACCATCGACAACATGGTCATCCTTGCATCTGTGTTCGGCGTGAAGATCGACGACATACTGGTCGTCGGGGACGGTTCCTTTGGCGTGGAGTGACAATGTTTTTCTCACGAAGATGGATGCTTTGCTGCCGGAAATGCTGCATAAGAGCAGCCTGTCTGAATTGTCACCTCGTGGATAAACCCACGTGAAATGAACCGACCTTAACACGTGACTTCGCAATTTAATTATGTTACATTCTTATACGTAGGGATTTCCGGTCAATGTTCCGGACAAATCCCTGCGTTCTTTGTTCTGCCGCGACCGGCACAATTTGTTAAAAGGAGACGCGACCATGTTATTCATTGAATATCCAAAATGCAGCACCTGCAATAAGGCAAAGAAGTGGCTGGATGAGAACGGCATTGAGTACACCGACCGCCACATCAAAGATGAGAACCCCTCCGCCGAGGAGCTTGCCGCATGGCACAAGATGAGCGGCTATCCGGTCAAGAAGTTCGTGAACACCAGCGGCATGCTGTATCGTGAGCTGAACTTAAAGGACAAGCTTCCGAAAATGACTGATGAGGAAGTCTACGCTCTGCTCGCAACTGACGGCATGCTGGTCAAGCGACCAATCATCGTCACGGAAAACTATATTCTCACCGGCTTCAAAGAGGCTGAGTGGCAGGAAAAAATGAAGAAGTAAAAGAAAAGCTCTCGCCGGTTTAATAAAATGATCGGAAAGAAAAGATGGGGAAATAATGGGACACTTTTATTTTGTAAGACACGGACAGACCGTGTGGAATGTTGAAAATAAGATCTGCGGCGCGACAGACATCGCGCTGACAGAGTACGGCCACGAGCAGGCCATCATCACCGGTAAAAAGATCCTCGAGGAGGGGATACAGGCTGACGAGATTCTCTACTCCCCGCTCGTTCGGGCTGCGGACACCGCAAAGCACATCTCGGAGCTGACCGGGATCCCCTGCCGCATGGAGCCAAGACTCATCGAGCAGAATTTTGGCAAATGGGAATCCACCCCGCGCGACGGCCTCGATTTCAAGAAGGCCAAGGAGTTCTTCGCATGCAGCCACGAGGGCGGCGAATCGACGCTGCGCCTCGCTCAGAGAATTTATAATCTGCTGGACGACATCAAGGCTGAGTCAGATGAGAAGACCTACATACTTGTAGCTCATAACGGCATAGCCCGGGTTGTACAGTCGTATTTCACTGACATGACCAATGAGGAGTATGCGGCCTTTGGGGTAAAGAACTGCGAAATCCTTCGCTATGATTTCTGAGCAGCACAGTATCTGTTCACACTCAATCCCTTCATCCAAAGACAGCCATCTCCCTGATAACCGGCTGTAAACACCAACACCCTCACGGCTTTTCGCCGAGAGGGTGTTTTTTCTTTGTATCATAATTCTTCAGCGGCTTATTCCGTCTTTTCCATCCGCCTATTTAGTTATTTCAGTTGCTTGTTCAGTCTTTTTTCATCCGCCTATTAAGTCATTTCTCTTGCTTATTCAGTCCTTTTCATACACCCATTATGTCATTTCAGCCGCGTATTTAATCATTTTCGGATCTTTAATGTCTTCAGATACGCTTTCTGCTCCGGTGTGATCCGATAGCTCTCGATTGCTTTCTGAATGGCTCTGTTGTGAGTCTGACTGTCAAGCCGCTTTTCCTCGATAAAAGGAAGTATCGTATCATACTGCTTGGCCAGCGCCGTGGCAAAATACCAGGCGATCATCATGCTGATGTAGTACTCCTCAGATTTTATGCCCGCCACCATCTCCGGATAGGACGGGTCAAAATCCTCATCCAGATAGTGCTGCATCAGCATTCCTATGCCAAAGCGGACCGTATATGTCCTGTCGGACTTCATCCACTCACGGATGTAAGTTAAGAGTTCCGGATGTTTCTTCTTAAAGACCATCGGTGACATCTGGTCGCATGTCGCCCAGTTATCCACATATGGAAGGAACTTTTCCACATGCATGAGGCAGGTCGCAAAGTCTTTAATACCGGAAATGATGAACGCATGCAGCTGATTCTCATCAAAATACTTGTGCGGGAGATCCTGAAGGAACTCATCTATTTCTTCTCTCCTACCGTATTCCCGCGCGAGCTTTCTGAGAGCAGGCGTGCGGACGCCGATCATCGATTCCGTTTCGACCGTCGGTATAAGATTTACCTGAAAATCTCTGTACGGCACATCCTGAAGTTCAAATAATCTTCGACGTATTTCTTCTCTAATCATAATTTCCTCATATTTCAGACCGTTGTACCGTCTCAATCATAACAATAGCAACTGCAGGCGCAGGATACAGCCCAGCTGGTTGCCTTTGACCTCAGCGAGTTTCATCGGGTCGATGGCAGAGGCACATAACCCATGTGCGTAGCGCCCTGTGGCCTGCTGCAGCAACGTCACCACACAAACGGAATCAGCCGATACTTCACCTTCTTCTTGTAATCCCTGTATCCGTCAAGCCCCTCCTCCAGCACCTGCTCCTCATTCTTGATTCTCTTTGTAATAATCGGGAAGTAAGCCAACATGATTACAAATGATATGACGGAGCCGAGAATAAGCGGCATCATCAGGAAAATAATGAGCGTGGTCATGTACATTGGGTGGCGGACAATCCCATAGAGACCTGTGTCGACCACCTTCTGATTCTCCTGGACTTCGACGGTCCTTGAAAGGTAGGTATTCTCCCTGAGCACTTCCGCGTAAAGGGCATAGCCGAGAAGGAAAATGACCGCGGCGACGCAGCTGACCGGAAATGGCAGCATCATAAAGTTGAATCTGAAACAGAATCCGGCAACAAGGAACGCGGCCAGGAACATGATCCCGCTGAAAAGAATGACAGACCGCTGCTCGGATTCTTTTTCTTTTACATTTAGGCGCTTTTCCAAAAGCTCCGGATTTTTCGCCATCATGACAAGACCGGCGCCGAACATGGGGATGAACAGGATTCCCATGAAAATCCAGGCCTGCGGATAGCGGAATGTTCCGGCAGGTGCAAATAGCAACGCTCCGAGGAGTATCACACCCGCCGCAAAACGGGTAATTGCCCTGACAAATAATTCTTTGCTCATGTCTAACCTCCGATAGTCTCCTGCGCATCAATCTGTGCGTGCTGTCTTTATTCCCAAGACACTTCTGTTGACTCAGAAGCATCTTTCTGCACGCTGTCCTTATTCTTATTCCACTTCTGTTGGCTCAGAAGTATCTTTCTGCATGCTGCCTTTACTCGCACCCAGCGATTCCACAAAATCGCGGATGATGCGGTTGACCTCACCGGGCCGGTCTACATTGGCATTATGACCCGCTCCGCGAATCCAGTAAAGCGGAAGCCCCTCGCGCTTCGCCCACCTCTTGTTGTAGCTCTTTGCCGACCCGGATTCATCCCGGGTCCCGCAGATGAGGATTGCGGGGCAGTCAACCGCATAGGGCAGATCCGCCTCCATGGCATCGGCGAGCATACCGGTGCCGTGGCCGGACAGGCGGCAGTACTCATCTTTCGTGTAGGAATCCACGAAATGCCGCATGAGGGCTTGCCCATACCGGGTCTTTGAGACGCCCTTTGTGCCGAGCTCCCTCAGCATGTTCCACGGGAACGCGCGGTACATGGGCTCGGTCCGCTTGAGAAGCCATATTTCGAGGCCGGTCACATAGCGGCGCTTCAGCGGGGCGGAGTCGATGGAAACGAACCCTGCCAATTCCCCGGGGAACTGCTCCATGAAGCACTGGCTAACGTAACCGCCCATGGACTGACCGATCAGCACCGGCTTCTTAATCTGTTCCCGCTCAAGTATTTCGTGGAGCCACCGGCTCTTATCCATAAGAGTGAAGTCTAGTACAAACGGCCTCGATTTTCCATGTCCCGGTGCATCCCACGTCAAAACATTGTATCTCCCCTGGAATGCTTTCACCTGCTTGTCGAACAGGTGGTGATCCGCAGTCAGTCCCGGGAGCATGACCAGGGTGATTCGGTCGGGCTTAATGTCATTTGTCCAGTAATGAATGCTGCCGGACTGGGTTTCATAGATGTGCTCGGTCATCTTGAGTTCTCCTTCCTGAGTTAGGGCAGAGGAAGAATGTCGCTTCTAAGTCAGTCTGAAACAGCTGCCACTGATATAATATTACCACTTAGAAGTGGAAATGGGGACAGTTCTTTTCGCGTGAAGCATTGGTTCAGGCTGGCTGTTATCGCACTCCGTTTCCAGAGCAAAGCATCCATCTTCGTGAGAAAAACATTGCAGGTCCTTCCCTGTGAGATCAAAAAAGCTTTAGCTTTTTTAAAGCTCACAGAAAGGACCTGCGTTTTTCGATGAAGATGATGTTTGCGACGGATTCTGATCTTCGCTGCAGCCCGCCTGTATTATTACTTCACGCGAAAAGAACCGTCCCCATCATTCGTCTTATTTCTCGGCAATTGCCTCGATCTCACAGAGCACGCCCTTCGGCAGTGTACGGACCGCGACACAGCTGCGGGCAGGACGCGAAGTAAAGTACTTTGCGTACACTTCGTTGAACGCTGCGAAATCACCCATATCCGCAAGGAAGCATGTGGTCTTAAAGACCTTTGCATATGAGCTTCCGCCGGCTTCAAGAATTGCTCCGACATTCCTGCAGCTCTGTTCTGCCTGAGCAGCTATTCCTTCCGGTACCGAGCCGTCTGCCGGATCTACCGGAATCTGACCGGATGTAAAAATAATACCGTTCACTTCATATGCCTGCGAATACGGACCAATTGCGGCGGGTGCATTTGTGGTTTCAATGACTTTCATATATATCTCCTTTCATACAGACACCGTCTAATGCGACAGTCTCCAAATCACTTTTAAGCCTGCAGATTCTCCAGATAAATCTGAGCAAGGCCGCCATTCGATGTCTCACGATACTTCTCGTTCATGTCCAGTCCGGTGCGATACATAGTCGCCACAACTTCATCAAATGATATCTTCCGAGTCTCATACAGGAACCTCGACAGATTGACCGCACTCAGCGCACGCATCGCGGCGACGGCATTTCGCTCTATACAGGGGATCTGCACGAGCCCGCCGACGGGGTCACAGGTCAAGCCCAGGTTATGCTCCATCGCGATCTCAGCGGCATACTCGATCTGGTCGATGCTCAGCCCGTAGAGCTGGGCGACGGCTGCTGCCGCCATGGAGCAAGCGCTTCCGATCTCCGCCTGACAGCCGCACTCTGCTCCGGAGATGCTGGCATTTGTACGAATCACATTACCGATGAGGCCGGCAACAGCGAGCGCATCAAGAATCTCTTCCTCCGGGAAGCCTCTGTCCTTGTACATATAATAGAGGATCGACGGCAGAACGCCGCAGCTGCCGCAGGTCGGCGCGGTCACTACGACTTTTTCAGCCGCATTTTCTTCGGCTGCGGCATAAGCATAGGCCGCGATGACCCTGTTCATAGCCACATCCGCGCTCTCATTATAGCAGCGCTTCTCGTACAGGAACTTCGCTTTTCTTGTCAGGCCCAGCCCGCCGGGAAGAACCCCTTCCGTCTTAAGACCGCGCCTGATCGACTCCTGCATGGCATGCCAGACCGTGCGCAGCTTTTCGCGCAGCGTGTATCCTTCCAGAATATATATGAGCTGGATGATCTTGATATTCTCCTGATTGCACAGGGCGACGATCTCCGAAAAATTCTTCTGCGGGTAGACTTCCTTGTCCTCATCAGAGGCTTCATTGTGAAGCTCACATGGATAAATCCACGTGCTTCCATATGCGGCTCACGCCGCAGGGCCGCTTTAGGCGGCCGGACTAACGCACCTGC
>JBGUIK010000092.1:0-29370 GCA_045112915.1 Lachnospiraceae bacterium | reverse complement strand
TTGCTGCCTCTGACGAAGACCCCATGAATCCCACCAAGACCAAAGGCAGCAAACTAGCCTAAGTAGCAGGTTTTTGCTGCCTCTGACGAAGACCCCATGAAACTCACTAAGCACAAAGGCAGCAAACTAGCCTCAGGAGCAGGTTTTTGCTGCCTCTGCCAAAGACCCGATGAAACTCACCAGGACCAAAAGCAGCAATATTACCTCGGAAGCAGGTTTTTGCTGCCTCTGACGTTGTCCCCATGAAACTCACCAAGATCAAAGGCAACAATATTGCTCAAAAAGCAGGATTTTGCTGCCTCTGACGAAGACCCGATGAAACCAACCAAGCACAAAGGCAGCTAATCATATCGTCGATATCCTCGGCGTTATCTCCTCCAGCACCTCCAGCAGGATCCGCACCGTATCAAGCGAAGTGAACATTGTGACCCCGTTCATGATTGCGCACCGCCGGATAGCCGCGCCGTCGCTGTAATGGACCCCGGACAAGATTGCTCTTGTGTTTATAATATAGCTGACATAGCCTGCCCTGATCGACCTCAGAATCTCATCACTCCCCTCGCTGATCTTCCCTCGGATCCTCGTCCGAATTCCGTGCTCTTTCAGGAAAAGCCCGGTCCCGATCGTCGCCTCAATGTTGAACCCAAGCTCATAGAACCTTCGAATGAGCGGCAGAGCCTCCTCCTTGTCCTCGTCGGCAAGCGTGACAATGACGGTCCCGTACTCCTTCATCTTAATGCCGGATGCCTGCATTGCCTTATAAAACGCGCGCTTGAGACTCTTGTCATAGCCGATGGCCTCGCCGGTCGACTTCATCTCCGGCGACAGGTAAGCATCCATGCCGCTCAGTTTTTCAAATGAAAACGCCGGCGCCTTCACATACCTAAATTCCTTCTCAGGCAGACGAAAATCTGCAAATCCCTGCTCCATGAGGCTCATCCCCAGCATCACCTTCGTCGCGATGCCAACCAGCGATACCCCGGTCGATTTCGAAAGAAAGGGCACACTCCGGGAAGCCCTCGGATTGACCTCGATAATAAACACGTTGTCCTCGTCATCGACAATGAACTGAATATTATAGAGTCCGACAATCCCTATGCCGATCCCCAGCTTTCTCGTATATTCCCAAATCGTCTCCTTCACGCGGTCCGAGACCGAAAACGGTGGATATACGCTCGTGCTGTCGCCGGAGTGCACGCCCGTTCTCTCCACAAGCTCCATAATGCCGGGCAGGAACACGCTCTTCCCGTCGCATATAGCATCTACCTCCACCTCTTTTCCTACAATATACCGGTCAACCAGCACCGGACTGTCCTCGTTGACAGAGACTGCGCTGCTCAGGTATTTCTCAAGAAGAGTTTCGTTGGCTACAATCTCCATAGCCCTGCCGCCGAGAACATAGGAAGGCCGCACCAGCACCGGATAACCGATCTTCTCCGCCGCGCGAAGGCCATCTTCGATACTCATGACGGCCACGCCTTCCGGATGAGGTATTCCGAGTTCTCTTATGACCATTTCAAATGCATCTCTGTCCTCCGCTCTATGAATCGCCCTAGGACCTGTTCCGATGACCCTGACTCCCCTTTTCGCCAATGGCTCAGCCAGATTCACCGCGGTCTGACCGCCGAGAGACGCAATCACGCCGCAGGGCTGTTCGAGGTCGACGATATTCATGATATCCTCCACGGTCAGCGGTTCAAAATAGAGCTTGTCGGCTGTCGTGTAATCTGTCGACACCGTCTCGGGATTGTTATTGATTACAATCGCCTCGTATCCCATCTCACGGATCGTCTTGACCGCATGGACGGTGGAATAGTCAAACTCCACCCCCTGCCCGATACGGATCGGCCCTGAACCGAGCACGATGATCTTCTTTTTATCGGATACGACTGACTCATTTTCGTCCTCATAAGTCGAGTAGAAATACGGCACATAGCTTGCGAACTCACTTGCGCATGTATCAATCATTTTATAGACAGGACGGATATCATGTTGCTTTCTGAACAGACGAATATCTTCCTCGCTGCACCTGAGCAGCTCAGCAATATAGGAATCCGAGAAACCCATGCGCTTGGCATCATAAATTAATTCATAGGCACCAAGCACATGCCTCCCCGTCGCCTCGCACGCATCCGCATAGGCCTCCAGCTTTTTCTCATAATCAACTACCTTCTTGATCTTATCCAGGAAAAACAGATCAATCTTCGTCCTGGCATAAATTGTCTGCGGGTCCGCACCAAGCCACAGAAGCTCCGAAATTGCGTAGAGCCGGTCGTCTGTCCCCTCCCCAATATAATGAAGAAGCTTGTCGACCGCCTCCGCGCGGTTCTCCGGTGCCTCCTTCTGCGAGAGATTCTTCATGTCAAACTTCTCAAGATGAATATGATTTTTCCCGTCCTCCAGCGACCGGATGGCTTTCAGTAGGCTCTCCTCCATTGTCCGCCCGACGCTCATGGTCTCGCCGGTGGCCTTCATTTGGGTCGAGAGGACATTGGAAGCGAGCGTGAATTTGTCAAATGGGAACCGCGGCATTTTTGTCACCACATAATCGAGGGCAGGTTCGAAGCAGGCCGGAGTATTGGCAAGAGGAATCTCCTCCAGATTCATCCCGACCGCAATCTTGGCGGAGACCCTCGCGATCGGATAGCCGGTGGCCTTGGAGGCAAGCGCGGACGATCTCGAGACCCTTGGATTTACCTCGATAACATAATAGTCAAATGACTCCGGGTCCAGCGCGAACTGCACGTTGCAGCCGCCCTTCACCTTGAGCGCGCGAATGATCCGGAGTGCGCTGTCCCTGAGCATATGGTATTCCTTATTTGTGAGCGTCTGGCTCGGGGCTACCACGATTGAATCTCCTGTATGGATTCCGACCGGATCGAGATTTTCCATGTTGCAAATGGTGATGGCGGTGTCATTTGCATCTCTCATCACCTCATACTCAATCTCCTTGTAGCCTTTGATACTTTTCTCGACAAGCACCTGATGGACCGGAGACAGCGCGAGCGCGTGCTTCATCATCTCGCGCATCTCTTCCTCGTGACAGGCAAATCCTCCGCCGGTCCCGCCCAGCGTAAAGGCCGGCCGCAGGATGACCGGGTACCCGATCGTTTTCGCAGCTGACAGGCCTTCCTCTATACTCCCTGCAATTTCTGAGGGGACGACCGGCTCGTGCAGCTCCTCGCAAAGCTGCTTGAATTTCTCACGGTCCTCAGCCCTGCGGATACTCTCCGCGTCCGTTCCGAGAAGCTCGATCTCACACTCATCAAGAACGCCCTTCTCATAGAGCTGCAGGGAGAGATTGAGACCGGTCTGACCGCCGATGCCGGGAACGATCGCGTCCGGCCTCTCATAGCGGCATATCCTTGCCATATACTCCAGTGTAAGCGGCTCCATGTACACCTTGTCTGCGATCGTGTGATCGGTCATTATGGTCGCCGGGTTGGAATTGGCAAGAATGACCTCATAGCCTTCCTCCTTGAGGGCAAGGCAGGCCTGGGTTCCCGCGTAATCGAACTCGGCAGCCTGGCCGATCACGATTGGTCCCGAGCCTATAACAAGAATCTTATGAATATCTGTCCGTTTTGGCATAGTTCAGCCTCTTTTCGTCAATAATCTGCGCTGCTTATTTCTCGGCAGCTCCCTTCAACCCATTTCCGTGTTCGCTCCGATACTTACCGTTTCCCCGGCAGCATCCTTCAATCTTTTTTCATCATCCGGGCGAACCGTGAAAACAGGTACGTACTGTCCTGCGGTCCCGGAGCACTTTCCGGATGGTACTGTACGGAGAACACTCTATCCTCCTCGCAGCACACACCCTCCACGGTTCCGTCAAGCAGGTTGATATGCGATACTGTAAGACCTGTCCCGGCAAGTGATTGCTCATCCACGGCATAGCTATGGTTCTGGCTCGTAATTTCAATCTTGCCTGTCCGGATATCTTTCACCGGGTGATTACCTCCGCGATGTCCGAACTTCAATTTATAAGTTTTCGCTCCGTATGAGAGAGATATAAGCTGATGCCCGAGGCAGATCCCAAAGAGCGGAACACGTCCCCGGATCTCCCTCAGTGTTCGCACAACCTCCGGAACATCCATCGGATCGCCCGGCCCGTTGGAAATGAACACGCCGTCCGGCAGCAGCGACAAAATCTCCTCACTGCTTGTGTTGAAGGGTACGACGGTGACATTGCATTTGAATTTATTCATCATTCGGACAATATTTGTCTTCATTCCGCAGTCGATGGCAACCACATGGAACCTCGGGTTCGACGTCCGGCAGTACCATTTCTTTCTGCAGCTGCATCTGCTGACTGCGTCCCGCCTGACCGGCGTCTCCCCGATCAGCCGCATGCCCTCCTCCGCAGACATATCGGAATCCGTCAGGACAGCTCTGCGCGTCCCAAAGTCCCGGATGCTCCTTGTGAGCTTCCGGGTGTCGACGCCGCTGATTCCCGGCGTTCCGGTCTCTTCTAAGAATTCCGGTACCGACCTTGTAGACCGAAAATTGGACGGCATCTCATTGATATCCCTGACGATCAGGGCTGAAGGTCCTGTCATCTTGCTCTCATAATCCTCATCCGCCAGACCGTAATTTCCGATCAGCGGATAGGTCATGACGACTGCCTGATCCGTATAAGATGGGTCGGACAGAATCTCCTGATATCCGACCTGGGAGGTGTTAAAAACGACCTCACACACGACAGTGCCCCCGGCGCCGAAACCGATGCCGGGGTACACACTTCCGTCCTCCAATATAAGCTTGCGATCATATTTCATGCTATTTGTTCCTTTCGAACATCATCTGTTACACTATTAACATCGTCTCCTCCATCGCGCTGCTCCCGGCACTTTGGACTATTCCCGCTGAACAGTTCTCAGTCCTCGCCGCCCATCACCACATACAGCTGCTCATGGCCCAGATCGTTATAAAGTGTGCATCGACCACCGCTGACATCACAGATTCGAACGACCGACTCAAGACCGTCGGCATCAGGCAGCATCTCACGGAATAAGTTCGGAATCTTAAGGAGCTTTTCGGGATGATAGACTTTGGTGTGCTCATCCTCAAATACAGCTGTGTACAGGATTCCGGCCTCAACGAGGTCCTGGAAAATATGGCTGCCGTACGAAAGCTCGGGGTTGTAGCCCACCCCGGACACCGACAGCTCGCAGATCGCCTCAAATTCACTGATGTCGGCAAATGTCGTCGGCACCCCAAGCTCCGGCGACGTCGTCCCGACTCTCCCCGGAACGATCAGCATCATATGTTTCCCTGAACCTCTGAATTTCCAATTGATCCTCCCTATGGCTTTGGCTACGGAATCCTTCTGCGCATAAGGCAGCTTATAATAGGAAATCGGATCGACATACACTATGAGATCAAGAGGCAAAGCTCTTGAAAGTCCCATTGAAGCGCCCTCGGAGTGAAGCAGCAGATCCTCCTTCCGTATAGTCTCCGGAAGCCGCACGTCCCCTGTGTCCTCAAATGCCTGAAGGGGCCGGCACTGAAGCAGGTTGATCATATATTCCCGGTTCTCGGAAAGATTCAGAGTGAATTCAATATCGACCGGCTGGCCGTACTCCTTCTGAATAGTCTGCATCATCTCCTGAAGCCCCTTCATCATCTCCCTGCGGCTGACAAGGCCTTTGCAGGAAATGAACATGACGGAGCGGTACTGGCCGCGCTCGCTAAACCGCTGCTCGATCTCATAGTCATGTTCCAGCAGCGCATTCTTGAGATACCGCGGCAGCTTCGGCTCAATATCCTGCAGCTGAAGTTTTTGCAGGCACTTTTTTTCTTTATCAATGACTTCCAGTTTTCGCTGAGAGAACTGATGCTTCTCCGCGACAGTGACAAAATTAGTGGCTTCCGGTCGGTCAAGATTGACCAGTCTCGGATATGATCCCTCCGTCCTGTCGACAGCTGACGTACCAAGCCCCATGACAAGGCGCAGCATTCCGGCTGAAGGATCCATCTTCTTATCGAACCGGTACATGCTGTAGGAATAGCCGACTCCCGCAGCGCAGGGCATATAATAATGATCATAGTGGGAGCCGGAAACACGCTGTACTAAGAGAGCCATCTGCTCGTCGCGGCCTGCCAGATTTCGCCTCTTTCTGTAATCAAGAGCTGACAGGCTCATCGTGCTCGCGTATACCTGCCGGACTGCATTTTCGAACTCTTCGAGGCGTTCTTCGAGGGAGCCTGCATTTGCACAGAACACTGATTCATATTTTCCTGCAAATGCATTCCCGAACCCATCCTCCAATATACTGCTCGACCTCACGATAATCGGATCGTGGCCGTAATACTCCAGAAGCAGGCAGAAGCGCTCCTTCATCTCATGGGAAAAATGTCCGGCAAGAAGCCCCTCAGAGAACTGCTTAGCCAGAGAAAAATACTCCTCCTCCCGGCGCTGCCGTATCCGCAGATCCCACAGGTCATTCTCAACGATATATGAATAGTAGACGTCCGATCCCACGAACCATGAATCGTGCGGTTCCATAACGTCATAGAGGTCCGGCCGCTTATTCTCGATGATCTTGCGAGCGAGCAGCATACCGCAGGCCTTTCCGCCGATCATTCCGGTCCCGATCATGCGGTCACGGACAAAGAAATAATCCATGGGACCGAAATTCTCACGGATCATACCCCGCATCTTCTCATCCCGCGTCATCATGATACGACACATACGGGCACAGGCCTCCGTAATGTCAACACCCATCTCATACATCTGCTTATTCAGATTGAAAAAATGGTCCCAGAAATCCGTGTTCTGCTCATCCCCCGGCCTCTGGTGACGGTTCATGACCTGATAAAAACGGCTTGCCCGGACGCCGTCTAGGAGCGGGGTCACGGTGCCATTTGCACGATCATAAAAATGCGGCAGGAACATAGTGTCCGAGTTGCGTTCCCACACCTTATCCGGCCGGACGTAGACCGCGTCCCCGTACGAATACACGTCCAGAAAGAGCTGCGTCGTATCCCGGATCTTTCCGATCGCCTGCAGCGAATGCTTCCCCCGAATCAGCGGGAAAAACGCGACCGTGTCCAGAATAAACAAAAACGGACAGGTCACGCGGAAAAAATTCCCCATCATAAGATCGGTGGACCAGGCTGTCTGAAGTTCCGAGAGACAGTCGAACACATAGAACGCGTCCCGCCCTTCCCGCTCGATCAGATTGTGGATCTCGACGGTGAAATTTTCGAATCTGTGCGAGAGTTCGATTTGGACCGTCCTGACTTTCGGATGTCCGACAACAAGGGGCGGGTGGCTGGCAAAGCGCACATAAATAATGTTCCGGTGATCCTCTATCGCCTGTTCAATATAAGGATCTAGAAAATAGTGGAACTCCTTAAGATCGGAGACACGCCATACCACATTGTCTCCCATCCTGATATTGTCGAGAACCTGATCCATGGCAGGTATCCCGGATTTTACACGTTCAAATGCAGCCATCATTTGCCCCCTTTCCCAATTACAACTCATACGTTTTCTGCGTGTTCCTAACACCGATGTAAACGGATATAAGGTAAGCAGGAATGTTCTTTCCTGCTTACCCGAAATTTCTTACTCTACATCCTGAAGAGCTTCAAGGTCCTCCTCTCCGGTCCTGACCTTTACGACCCTGCTTACAGGGTAAACAAAGATCTTGCCGTCGCCGATGTGACCCGTGTACAATGCTTTCTTCGCTGCCTCAATGACTTCGTCGACCGGGATCTGGCTCACTACGACCTCAACCTTGACTTTCGGAAGGAGCGTCATGTCGATCTCGACGCCACGATATCTCTCACCGGATCCCTTCTGGATTCCGCAGCCCATGACCTGTGTGACTGTCATGCCCGTTACGCCGAGCTCATTCATGGCTTTTCGCAGCTTGTCATATCTCGACAGCTTCGCGATAATGACCACCTTCGACATGCCCGTGTTGATAGCTGTGAGGGCAGCTGCGCCTGCGCCCGCCGCGGATCCTGCTCCAGAAGCTGTTCCGACGATTCCCTGAGCTGCGCCGCCGGCTCCTAATGCTGCGCCGTCAGCTCCTTGGATTGTACCGCCGACTCCCAATGCTGCGCCGTCCGCTCTCACCACCGAGACTGCTGCGTCTCGCTTTGCCTTCGATGCCTCCTCATATACGTCCGTGCCCAGGTTGGTGTTCTCATTGACACTCATTGTCATCGTGTTGGAAATATCCATGATTGCAAATCCTGAATATGCGGACGGAAGGCCATGCTCTGTTGAATCGAGACCGCTGATTTCTTCCTCTTCCGTCACCCGAAGGCCGACCGTATATTTAATAATGCTGAACGCGATATAAATCATAACGACCGTCCATATAGCCGTCACGAACATGCCGCCGATCTGTTTTCCCAGCTGTAAAAATCCACCGCCGTAGAAAAGACCTTCCCGAATACCTGCTTTGGCAAATCCCGGCGCGCTCTCCGTCGCAAAAAGTCCTACTGCGAGCGTTCCCCAGATACCATTTAACATATGGACCGCCACCGCGCCGACCGGGTCATCGACATGAGTCACGTTGTCATTGAACCATACGCCAAATACGACAAGAAGTCCGGAGACCACACCGATGACAGCCGAGCCTGCGCAGTCCGCCACATCACATGGAGCTGTGATAGCGACCAATCCTGCCAGAGATGCGTTCAGGCACATCGAGACGTCAGGTTTGCCGTATTTCAACCAGGTAAAAATCATGCAGGTCACAGTTGCGACCGAAGGTGCGACTGTAGTTGTGAGGAACACAGATCCGAGCGTGGGGACGTCAGTTGCCGCCGCGCCGTTGAAACCGTACCAGCCGAGCCAGAGAATAAAGACGCCCAGAGCCGCAATGACAAGGTTGTGACCGGGAAATGCGTTGACCTTGGTCACTTTTCCGTTCTTATCTCTGTCGAACTTTCCGATTCGAGGTCCAAGCATCCACGCGCCGACAAATGCGCATATACCTCCGACCATATGAATACAGTTGGAGCCCGCGTAATCGTGAAATCCCCACTGTGCAAGGAAGCCGCCGCCCCATGTCCAGTGCGCTTCGATCGGGTAGATCAATGCGGAGATAATGGCCGAATATATGCAGTAGCTTGAGAACTTTGTTCTCTCAGCCATGGAACCGGAAACAATCGTTGCCGTCGTCGCGCAGAATACAAGGTTGAAGACAAACGAAGAATAGTCGAACGTACCGTAATGCGTGAACACATCAAAGCTGAAACCGCCCATGAATCCATGGAGAACATTTTCTCCCAGCATCAGCGACGCGCCGCAGATGAACCACATGACCGTGCCGATGCAGAAATCCATCAGGTTCTTCATGATGATGTTGCCTGCGTTCTTCGCTCTGGTGAAACCAGCCTCGCACATTGCAAAACCTGCCTGCATCCAGAAGACGAAGGCTGCTCCGATGAGGAACCAGACAGCGAAGATCTGGCCGTCAAGAACTTTTAAAATCTCAGTAGTTAATTCCATAATAATTCTCCCTCTCATTTGTAAAGTCCCGCATATAAGACTTTTGCGAGAATCAGAAAAAAACAATGGCATTTCAAGAGTGAGCTATCTCTTAAAACGCCATTGTTTTACAGTGTTTCGTATTTTCTTATACTTGCTTATTTGAGACGTATTTCTACATCCTTGTTTTGTTTCGAAATCTGCCAGCCGGCTTTCGGCAGTTTCGCATAATAGAAAAGGCGCCCCGGAATTTCTTCCAAGACGCCTTTGCCTTTTATGTTTTCACATTCTACCGATTAGGTCCTTTCATGTCAAGAGATGAATTGTTCTTAATTCCGAACAATTTTTATTAACTGAATGATTTGTCACCTAGATTTGAAGCACCGACAAAAGATCCGGGCAGACATCCAGCGAAATCTCTGCCCTGCGCTCACGCGGAGCCGCCTCTCTTGCCTCCTCAAACCCGGCCGCAATCTCAACACCTCTATAGCCGTCATGGTTCACAAGGATCGCGTTCACCCCGCAGCTGCCGGCCATCACGATATCAGAGCGCATCTCGTTCCCGATCATGACGCTCTCCAACGGATCCAGCTGATGTTTCACAAGAAGCTCCCGCATAAAGCGGGGCTCCGGCTTCTTCATGCTATACTCGGAAGAAATGAATATATCTTCGAAATACTGCATCAGCCCAAGCTCATCCATCTCAGACCTCGTAAAAAGACTCTGAGCATTGGACAGCAGATAAACATGTTTTCCCGCCCGCTTTAGACTCTCAAGGAGAGCAATCGTGTCCGGATACAGCTCGAACTTGATTCTTGAAATCACTCGGAACGCATATGCAAATGCACTGCACCACCGATCAAGCACCTCCCCGCTCCATTCTCTCGGATCGCCCCAGATTCCATCATTTCTGGATACAGGTGCGGAAAGGAGAAGCTCCTTGAACACATCCCCCAGTTCGATTTCCGGGAATTCGGTATCAAGTTCATTTGCGAGACTGACCTCATGCTCATGAATGAGCTGTCTGTACCTGGTTCGCAGTTTCATAGGTTCGTACACAGCGCCATAGGCGTCCATGATTGCCGCGATTCGCCGCCAGAAATCTATCGGCTTCTGGTCTGTGTGAATATCGATCAGGGTGGCATAGAGGTCGAAAATATAATTTATATATTTCATCGTCGTGTCCTCTCTCATGGGGAATTAGGGACGGTTCTTTTCACGTAAAAAAATCCACGTGAAAAGAACCGTCCCCAAAAAGCTAGACCGGAAGCCCAAGCGCGGAGGCAATTATGCTCATCTGCATCCTCGCCTTCATAGCCTTTAGCTCGGGGGTCGGCGCATCAATCTGTTCAAGAAGATTGATATAGCCACCGACCTCCGTGATATTGAGCGGTGCCGGGATGCGAGAGGGCTTTACCTCGCTTTCTTCTGCGATTCGTCTCAAAATAGTATTCTTTATTTCCCGCGTCTCCTCGGATGCTTCAGATTCGAGGATCTTGGATAATGCGCCCATCAGGGCATCATTGCCATATGACATAATACACCTCCTATTTCGTATGTAAACCGGTGAAATATCAAAATTGTTATTCAATATATAATGGGAATTTGCGCATACGAATCACTTCCGGTCACATTGCCGACCAGAATTAATAACTCATTGAGTTCAGATAAAACATATAAAAATTCATCAAAATCAAGCGTCTCCTGTTCAGCTTTTACTCTATCCCGTCTTAATGACTGCCTCTTATTTATCATTGTCTTCCAACAGGCGTATTCATCCGGGCCGTAAGTATTGTCATTATCATAATAAAAAGTATTCAGATATTTCACGATTTTTTTACCGTTATCATACGTAATGTCATAGACTATTATATAATGATAGGGCAGATTCTCTTTCCAATCTTGCTTCTTCGTATGATATCTATCGTTTATTTTATCTCTCAAATTTATACCTAAATTGCAAAATGCCTCGGGCAAAATAGTTGTTATAAACGGTCCTTGTTTTAATATTTGTCTGAGTCTTGATTCTACCCGTCGATTGTCCGCATCCCGGTTCTGCGATCCGCTTCTGCCGGGATTCAACTTCTCGTATCTTAAATTAAGAGTATCCTTGAACCACATTTTGGAAGCCGGTGTATTCAAAGACCGTTCGGAATAAAACAGGGCTGCTAAATAGTATTCTAACCATTTAGTGCCAAATGAATACTGGCAGAGAATTAATAACTGATCATAGGAGCATGCCTTAAAGATTTCTATAGCCTTGGCCTTTTTTTCATTTTCATTGGTCGTAACAAGAAAGTTCTGTATTTTAGCTTCAAGTTCTCTGTCCTTATCTTTTCCTGCCGGCGGATAATTATGCAAAAATGAATTGAGATTATTACTTTTTAAATCGTATAAAGCAGTCTGCAGATTCTTCACCTTAAAATCATCATACGCAGAACTTTGCGTTATTTTCCTTAAATACTTCGACAGTATAATTCCGGTCGCAGCCCAGCAGGAATCGGGATTGTACTGGATAAATGATACGTCTGTTATCTTTTTTTCCAGCTTTTCTATCCTCTTTCTTTCCAACTCTATGTTCTTGTGTATAAATGTAAAAGCCGCCATTGGGCTTCTGATCCACTCCTCAACTTTTACGCAGTTCTTTCCATCCGATGTACAGATCATATCATCTTTGACCTTATAACCAAGCGCATGAGCCATAGACAGAATTTGAATGCTGAGCGTATTATCATTTTCTGTATTACCCACTCCTAAGCACCTCCTTTCACCCTCACATACCATCCTCTTCATTCATGACAAGCGAGTTGATCATCCCGGCAAGGTCATCTATACCTTTTTCCGAACAAAACTCATTCGAATACTTCATAATCTCATCGTGTGCCTTAGAAGGATCCGAGCCTGTCATCCTGCAGTAGAAAGACTCAGAAGACTCTCCATTTACAGCAGCCTCCAGTGCCTTATTAAAGTATTCAATCATCTCTTCCGTCAGTTCAACATTATTCTTCTTAGAAGTTTCTGTTTTGCTCGGAGGATTATCTTTCTGCTCCGTATTCTTCTCACCGGTAGGATTCTTGGGATCATTGTTCGGGTTCTGAGTACTTCCTATATCCGTATTGCCGCCTATTAAATGATCATTGCCAGAACCGGTCCTGCCCCCAGGGTCAATGTCATCACTGTTATCTCCGCCTTCACTATTTCCGGGCTTATCTTTATCTTTCTGCTTCTTCACTGAATTTGCAATATTCTGAGCAAAATCGCTCATACTCATATCACCGGAATCCACTTTGTCTATCATCGAGCTAATACTGTCATCCGACATGCCGATCTCACCGAGAGCTGACTTGAGGACCTCCTTGTCCCCAAGATTCTTGGTCAGGCCTGATATACCTCCGGAAAGTGCAGCCGAGCCGATTGAGGACGCAGCCTCAAGCGCGCTCGTAAGCACTGCCGAATTGGCCTCCACGATGCTCTCGCGCCCCTTGGACGCATTATTGTCAGCATTCATGATCAGTTCACGCATATCCGTGTTGGCAAGAACATCTGCAAATGTCGGTTGTGCCCGAGAAGCAAGCGCCTGCGCAAGTCCGCTATTGTCGATATGGACAGTCGGCGCGACACCCTGTGTCGGTGCGTCTACGCGCATCGTGCTTGCATTTTCAAGAAGACTTCTGCCACCGAGTGCGTTCTGATTGATATCCATATGATCGATTTCAGAATCCTTCCAGTTCCAGAAGCGGGTGATGTCAACTTTCTCACTGACATTTGTCGCGCCGAGGACTGCCTCACCGACCATGCCGTCAGTAGGAACAGAAATGACCGTCGACGGCACACGGAAGCTTGTTGTATGGAAGCGGTATAACTCTTCCTGAACATCTGCTGCGGTCTTTCCCAGAATATCCGCAAGCTTCTGCGGATATGTAAACGGCAGGAGCATGCAGTTCCCGTAGAACCCGATCAGCCGCTTGGCATTGACACAGTTGAGAAGCGGGATCTTGCTGTCCTCCATCTTCTTTCCATCTGACTGGTCATCACCGTACCAGAGAGCGTAATCCATATCCACCGTATACGGTTCAAGAAGCATGATGCGCTCGTCGTCCGTAAGAGAGGCCCATATCACCTGTGAATAATACATCGTGTCAGACAGGACATGGTGGAACATCTTTTCAATTTCAAGAACTTCATTATAGCGCAGGACCGGTACATGCTTTGACAGATCAATCGCTTCCGCTGAATTCTGAAGCCGGATAGACTCCGGGACGGATTCTATATAAATTGACCCCTTCTTGACTTTAGCCTTGAGCTCCAGCGCACCGAGCGTTTTCAATTCATCGGATGTCAAGTTCACGATCGGAGATGTATAGCACTCGGGAAGCCCTCTGCTGATGCGCTCGACCTCCTTTTCATCATATTCCGTATTCCGACCATTGCTGTACAGGTCATGCATCTTCTCCTCATATCTGGTAATCGCATCAATCTCAAACTGCTCCAGATACTGCTCAGCCTGGCTTAGTCTGCACGTCCATCCCGAAATGTGGTTCTCAACGCTGATGTGGTCTAAATCTTCAATAGAGACATATGAGGGAATTGCAAATGTAAACCTCCATACCGGTTCGCTCACCGCTTCAGCTTTCTCCTCGTCGGTAGTCGCTTCGGATTCTTCTTCGACCTGAACCGTAACACCCCAATAGAGATCTATACTTTCATACTTCTTGATCTTGTTCTGAACCTTCCGGACACTCTCCCCTTCCCTGAGTTTTTTGATGCCATATACAACGTCCTCTCGCGTATTGAGAGATGGATCCAGGCGCAGAAAATCTCTTGCGGTGACTGTTCCGACGACACGGACATCACTATTTGCAAAATGAAGTGTTGCGACAATATTATCGAATTCGAGGAAATAACCGGTAAGTTCCAGTGTTATAGACTGTTTTTCCTTGCCTGCCCGTTTCTCCATCGTCCACTCAGGATAGGCTGCATACTTTTTGACAAGATTGAGACCTCCTCTGTATGCAAGCGGAAGAGCTCCGGCAAGGACATCCGCATGCCTTAAGATTTCGCTGTAACGGAATGCAAATGAATCCTTATTCAGCTCGAAAGTATTGGCAAGTTTCATCTCGTATCTGCCATATGCTTCTTCCAGCACCTCTACAGGGACAGTGGTGTTTTGTTCAGCTTCTTCTTTTTTATAGCTGAATGGTCTCCAAAGCCAGTCATGAAACGAAGTATGCTCTTCTTCGCTTTTCGGCTTGCAGGACGCCTGCAGTACGGCTGCCCACTCCGAAGTCATCACCGGCAGGAACCTTACCGGCTTCATCGGAACAAAGAGAACGAGCTCCACGTCCTCAATACAGGTCTCCATGCGGTATCTGCGCATTACCTCCCAGTACTGGATCGTCATGACATGGGAATGATTGTGATTGGCAATGATTCTGGAAGCCACAGACTCCGATTCCTCGCTGGACGCAATGCGGATACTCGTCCGATTGGCAGCGGCAATACGCTCCGATTCTGTCTTGATTTCCGACTGAAAGTTTTGCGCCGCCTGCGACACTTCGCTGTAAGTATCATTCTGGCTGGCATTCGAAGACCCGCTCCCTTTATTTGTCGAACTTGACGAACTGCTTACACCGATACCGAAACAAAAACCCAGAGACGTTTTCCCCTTGCTCTTAGCGGAGGAATAATAATCATAATCAGAATGGGCGGCGGAATAGCGGTTGGCGGCATTATTGAAAGCGGCGGATTCATTATCCTGCTGACTGTTGGTATATGTATCTGTGATCGTGTCGAGAGCGGTAGCCTCATCCTGTACAGTGTAGTTTTCCTTGTGTTCCCGCACGATAATCCTCTGCTCCTCACCCGGTGCGAGGACAAGTGAATAGAGCAGTTTTCCGAGGGCAAATCCATCCGGCACCCATGCCTGATGCATATTCAGGACGTAGCCCATGCCAAGTGAGACCGCGACAGGTACAGAATCGAGATTTGTATAGAATTTCTTCTTGAACGCTGCCACATCCAGCATGCCGGAGATTTTTTTCCTCTTGCCCTCCGTCTTTCCTCCGTCGACTGAGAATGCCGGTTCGATGAGCCGCTGAAGCATCTTGTAGTTGAAAATTCTGGACGGTGCCGTATCCGTTGGCAGATAAACAGCCGTATCCCCTTCACCCATAAGCCGTACGCTTGGCAGAGCACGCGGTTTGAGGGACGATCCCTCAAACATCTCCCGAATCAGTATAAATTCACCGAGATCCGCATCCAGACTTCTGGAAAACAGCCTCTTAATAGCGAGACTGAGATTTCCCTTATCATAGCCGTCACCGTACAGGTCGCAGATATTCTCTTCAATTATTTCTTTATTTTTGAGATATTTAATAACATCGACATCTTCTGTCTGTGTCTCAAGATACATCTCAAAAGAGTCTGTCACTTCCAGTCCTGCAATTTCCGAGCCTATCTGGTCCTGTTCGGCCAGAAGTATCATCAGCTCCTGTCTGATCTGTTCCGCAACCTCATCGCTGTGTCCGAGTATTGCATCCGAGATTTCCGACAAAGAGATTCCATAGATATCCAGTCTGTCCGCCTCGCCCGCATCTTCCGCACCGTCTGCTTCTACGGAAAGATCGCTCTCAATGACGCTGATAACACTATTCAGTTCTTCTATATCTTCACGGATCTTCCTGATCTGCTGAGGGTCAAGCTCATACTTATCCGCATCTTTATCTTTCGCATCTTTATCTTTCCTGATGGATTCAAGTTTTTCTGATATGCTTTTCTTGGCACCTTCAAGACATTCAGAAAAATACGGATCGTCATACAGCGCGTCAATTGCCGAAATATTCCCGCAGTTGAGTTCCTCTATGACTTCCGTGAGCTTGTCGAATCGTTCTCGCGCATCAGCCACTCTACCATCGATCAGCTCATCCGTGTTATTGCCCTGACTTTGCCGATAAACGTCCAATCGGTTTTCCCACATGGCAAGTTCTTCTCTTACATCCCGTGCCACCGACTGCAATGCGCCAAGATATTCATCTATCCGAATATTGTATTCTTCATCTTCCCCAGTCTCGTATTCTTTCTCCCGATTTTTCAGGTATCTCTCGAGCTGGTCCCTGATGAACTCATATTTAAGCCTAAGCCTTCTGCGTCTGATCCTGATCTCCTCATCGTTTTTGTCTATGCGTGAATGCGCGGAAATCTTCATTCGAATCTTTCTCTCCAGAGTAATATTTTCCATCCGAAGAGTGTTGATGAGATTATAGGCTTCGAGGAGACCAGCCCAGGAAAAACGCTTTTCCCTGACGACCCGCGTCGGTTCACCATTCTCATCCGGGACGATGACGATGCGCTTGATCCGGATTACTTCGCTTTCCAGGACCTCAGAAGCTCGGCGCACAAAGACCATTCTGGGAAGGGTATCCGCCACTGTACGGCTTCTCACAACACCGTATCCGTCTCCCGCCTTCTCAAAGACAGTAATTTTCACGGTTTCCTGCAAATTATATCTGTCAGGCATCACGATGCAGAATCTACCATCGCCGTCTGTATAAGCGCAGAGGTCTTCCTCGTCCTCAACCTTATCCTGGGCGGGACTT
The DNA here is from genome assembly GCA_045112915.1 of Lachnospiraceae bacterium. GTDB lineage: Bacteria > Bacillota > Clostridia > Lachnospirales > Lachnospiraceae > Chordicoccus. The sequence continues at coordinate 12,321 of JBGUIK010000092.1, read as the reverse complement.
GATATGCCGCTGATCTGCACAAAATATCCTGGTTTGGGGACATCCTCCATTTGCCCGAGAAGATTTTTTTCTCTCATTTTTACAATGCCGCTGATCGTTCTGGGCAGCGGCAGGTTCACTTCCATATTCTGCATAAAGCTGAAGCTTTCACTCAGAATATCACTGTCCGTCCTGAAAAAGCGATTGTTGTCAAACAGATAAGCAGGTTCAGGATCATCGTCCAGAACAAGGCAGTAATTATCGCAGGCTGTACCGATCATTGAGCCGGCATTGCGGACGATTACAGTAATTTCTTCCTGTGTAGGTCGTGTGAGAGATACACCTTCCGGCATCCTTAGTGAACGATAAAGTATATTAATGACAGACGTGATTTTGAGGATACTGACCCTGGCAAGATCCCAGATATTGCGGACGCCCGCAGCGGCAGCATAAAATCCGAACGATGTTGTCATGCCCGGAACCGCGGCAAGAAGCGTCTCCCGGAACATGCGCCGAGAATCCGCCTCACTCACTTTGAGACCGTAAATAAGTTCCTGCCTTGAAACAGGGTCCTTATATTCTCTGATAAAAGAATCATTATCAATAATATTGAACTCATTGCGAAGAATTTCGCGGACCTGATCGCTTATGGCGATAGGAAGCAGCCGTGATGCATAAGAAGAATAATATGAAGAATCGGGAATGACATATACCTTGACTTTAGCCGCAATCCGGCTGTTCCGTCCGGCTTTGACCGTTATTGTCGCCTCTCCGGGATTCACAGCGGTGATCGTGCCTCCCTGATCCACCTGGACATGTTCCTTCTCACTGGTGCTCCAGTAGAGCTGACCATAATCTTCCCGGGAAATATCCTCAATGCGAATCCACATGGATTCACCGACGGCCAGAGTGACCGTTGTTAGCTCAGGAGTCAGATGCGTGATCGTCAGATTTGAAGGAGAAGGATTTACATTCTCCTGATCTGCAATCCCGTATTGATAATTTTCATTTGTCGCCATGTCATTCCCTCCTATGTAGAAAATTCGGATGGTTTCGATACATAATTTACAGTTCTGTAGATATCTTAAGTTTAATTATCACATAATTATGTTGTATTTTCCACAAATTTCTAGCATTTTCAAATCCATTTATTGTTCTTTATGCTACGCGCAGCACGAGAAGGCTTCACACAATCTCTGAGACATGCACATTCTGAGATATTAATGCACCAAATTGAACTAACTACAGAGCTCTGATATAATGAATAGAAGATCACATAAGTAATATTATAGGAACCGCTTCGCGAACCCGATAATCATAATTCGGGCGATTCTATCGCCCTTTTATCGGGAGTTCCTTGCGGAACTTACGATAAGATATACTATCGGAACCGCGAGCGAGACTTGAATACAGGAGGACGTCATGAGAATCGTTATTGTGGTATGCGCAGCATGCGCAATCATGATGGTGTTAATCGCCAACCTGCTATTGAAGCCGCAGGCGACAAAAAAATTTTTCATCTTTGCGGGCGGAGCAGCTAACTTCCTCGGCTTCTTCCTCTACGGGTACGGCTACGCGACCAATCCGCAAGAAAGCACGATCATGGCTATTCTCAAAACACTCTTTGCCGTCTTCGGAATGTTTCTCGGAAAAGATGGGTTCGATGACATGTCAAAGCTGCCGTTTTTTGACTTCATTCCTGTCAAGTTCTTCTTTTACATGGCGCATATACTCGCTCTCTATGTCACCGCAAGCGCCGCGATGACCGCTTTCGGTGCGGGTCTCATTAACCTGGTAAGGGCTCTCACGCTCCGAAGGGGCGATCTGAACATTTTCCCGTTCGTGAATGATCACACCCTGTATCTCGGAAATGAGCTGTGCGGTCAGGGGAAAAAGGTGCTCTTCATTTGCAGCAAAAACACGACCAGTGATGTCATCCAAAAAATTCATAACATGCGGGCGGTCCACACTTCGAGCGATGCCGCCTCCTCTGCGTCCGAGTTCTTTCTGAAGTCAATCGCCCTCGAGCGTATGGACCGTCAGGTCACAGTCTACGCACTGGGGGATTCTGTTTCGGATAATATAACTTACGCGCGCAACTTCCGCAGATCCATGGAAAATCTAAGGATCCCGGCGCAAGGCACACGGCTTATTCTTGGTGCAAATGAATACTTCGACATCTCCTCTCTCATGCACAACACCTCGCACTACGGATTTGAAAATGTCCACGTCTTCGACGACACCGCCCTCGCGGCGAGAATCATGATTGCGGACTGTCCTCCATACAAAACACTTTCCTTCGATGAAAATGCCCGAACAACTGATGATTTCAATGTCATGATCGTCGGATTCGGAAGCATGGGACAGGCGGCCTTAAGAGCACTGCTCATGAACGGACAGTTTTACGGAAGCCATTTTTCAGCCATAATATTTGACCCTGCGGAAAAATCACAGAGCGGTGCCTTTAAGATCATGTACAGTGGGATGCTCGCGCGGTATGATATTTCATTTGTTGAAAAAGACGGCCGAAGCGATGAGGCATTTGACTACCTCCATCGCCACGCTGCGGAGCTGAACTACGTCGTGATCGCCACCGGAGGACAAACGGATTCCGAACTGGAATTTTCTTATGCCAATATCCTTCACACAGTACACCCCGAAGCCTATCTCGTCTCATGCCGCTCGTCGGAAGTGACGGAGATCCGCACGGAAGTCGATGGAATAGTCCGGAAGACCTGGCCTCTTTATAACCTGGCAATCGTGTCTGGGGAGGCGCTTGATAAAGATGCCATGGACCTGAATCATCAGTACTGCGGGAATAACGGAAAGACGGTCGAGGAAAACTGGTTCGCGTGTGACTATTTCAGCCGCCTGAGTTCAGAGGCTTCCGCCGATTTTGTTCCGGCATTTCTATACATGGCCGGAACTACAAGGGATGAAGTGTTAAAGCACGGGCTCCATCTTACCGAAAAGCAGGATGAGTCTCTCTGCCGGACGGAGCATGAGCGGTGGTGCGCGTTCCACTTTGCCCATCGCTATCGAACGATGACGGAAGAAGAATGGAATGAGCGCGCGGCCCTCTACACCTGCGAAAAGGCAGAGAAGGGCTCTTCCAACATTAAGATCGGCAAGAATCGCGTGGGCCGGACCCATGCCTGCCTGATTCCGTGGGAAGAGCTTCCGGAGTTAGATGAGAGGGAAAAGGCTGTCACAGGAGTGGATCCCGATTATCAGGAGAGGGACCACCATACAATACAGTTGATTCCGAAGCTGATCTATGACTAGACGGGGCTGGCGCAGTTAAAGCTTTGCTAGAAGAGACAGGATTTTTCTTTTTCGAACTGTCAGCCGTAATTGCGGCCGATGACGAACAGGGCTGGCGCAACATTGGCAGCCTCTTATGCTGAGTGGTGGCGGTCATCAAAGTTCAAAACGCCGCTTCATGACTGCCCGAGTGATTTTGAAGGCAGTTGCTAGCTGTGAAATCAACTCAAATCCACTGAATGCAAGAAAGCTGGCTTGCAGTCATCTAAGGTCAAAACGCCGCTTCATGACTGCCCGAGTGATTTTTAAGGCAGTTGCTTTCTGTGAAATCAACTCAATTCCACTGAATGCAAGAGAGCTGGCTTGCAGTCATCTAAGATCAAAACGCCGCTTCATGACTGCCCGAGTGATTTTTAAGGCAGTTGCTAGCTGTGACATGACCTTTTATCGACTGACGGTTGGAATCTGGTTTAGATAAACCATGCGGTCACCGAGCACCAAACTCCATAAAGGTGACTGCTTCTTCACTGTAAATTCAATAGCGTGTTAAGCTGATATAACAAAAAACGAGTCAGTGAGACTGCCTATGCGCTTTGATTTGACCCTTATGTAGCACTGTACATGTGTGTTATTTTGCAAGATCGACTGCCGACTTCTTGATAACAAGGTTCAAACCAGATAATTTACCGAAGGCAAAGCTAAAAATATGTAAAATCCGGTAGTTAAGGCCGGATTTTACATATTAGCGAAGGCTGCCACAACCTTATATTGCGACAGCCTTATTTTGTAGTGAAAAAACGCTAATTTGTCTCTTCACAATCCAATCATCACCTAATTCACTCAAAATACACAGATGTATGGTATTGTGCTGAGAACATAAACCAATCCCTTCATAAAGGAAAATGCCTATGAATAACGAAGAACAAAATCTTAACTTAGTAGCACCTGCTGTTTTGCCGGATGATTCTCAGAAAAAAGATAAGAAATCTATCGTAGTAAAACTCAAAAACGCAGTCCTAAAAATCGCCAGTGTCTTCAGAGAGTATCCAATTACCCTCGGCTCCATCGTGCTCATCGCAGCGATCGGTGCCGTCATTATCGACTGCAGCTTCGACACAGAAATATGTGAGCGAATCATCGTATTCCTAGCCGCCCTGTCCGTCCAGACACTCTTTATTGAGGAGCACTTGAAGGACAGATCTGCACTCAGGATCGCGGGATACGTAATCGCAGCGCTTCTGTCCGCATTTTTCCAGTACTTTGAATTCTCCAGCGGCGAAGTCTTCCTTGGGATGCCATGGTATAAGGCCAACGAAATCGTTACAGATGTCTACGTCTCCTATTTCGCGTGCCTCGGTCTCGCCTCTATCTACCACATGTACCGCCGCCAGGGAGACAGCTTTGAATCATACTGTCTGAAAACATTTTTCGGACTCGTTCGGACCAGCGTGGTATACGGGCTTTTCGCGGCGGGCCTGGCCATCATCATACTCATTTTCGACACGCTGATCTTCCACACGCACAACTTCATCGGCAGGGTGGAAATCTTCCTCGCCGGCGGCATTTACGTTCCCGCCATGCTCCTCGTCGTATCGGGCAAAAAAGGCGGCGTCGGGCGCTTCGCCAAAGCCTGTGTGTTGTATGTGCTGGAACCATTGCTGATCCTGGCCATGGCGATCATCTACATTTATATTGTCAAGATATTTGTTACAAATGACATCCCCTCCAACGCCGTCTTCTCCATCATCACAAGCTTATTTGCCGCAGGAATGGTGATATGGACGTTGGCATGCGGGATCGATGAAGCAAATATCTTCTGCAAAATCGCCAAGATCCTCCCCTTTGTCTTCATCCCCTGCATCCTTCTGCAGGCATGGAGCGTTCTGATCAGAATCAAAGACTACGGTATTACACCTTCAAGATATTTCGGAGTTGCGCTTGTCATATTTGAACTGATCTATATGGTGCTGTATTTGCTTCAGAGGCTGCTCAAAAAGGAGGCAATCGCGCTGATCCTCTGGGTGGCGGCGCTGGCGGTTGTGATTGCGCTGCTGATGCCATTTGCCAACTACACATCGGTCTGCGCGCGCTCTCAATTAAAGCGGCTGTCCGAGATAAAGGTCAGTGAGGAGCTGAAAGATTCAGAGCTGGCTGAAATGGCGGGCTCCGCCTACAGGGTCCTTGCGGATGACTGCGGCTACCGCGGAAAAGAAATCGTCGATCAAATATTTACTGAAGACGAGAAGAAAATTCTCAATTCATGCTATGGAACATCGGATTCCAGCTCCAGGACCTATTACTTAAATGGCAGTGATGAGCTCGTGAAATTTGATATTTCGGGGTATAAGACACTGACTTCCGTTGATGGCAAGGGAACTGAGCCGGTTTCGACTGTCGAACTGTCAGGCAACGGGGATGTGACGTACACGGCGGATCTGTCAGAGTTCGTAAAGGACCTTGAGGAGTTCGGCGCTAAAAAGTCAGAATCTTCGCAGTATGAGCCATTCAATTTGAGCGAGTGCGGTCCGATAGAGCTGGATGAGCAATACGATCTTAAGATCACGTGGTTCAATGCGGATTACAATGCGGAGACGGGAGAGCTTGAGAATTTGTATATAAATGGGTATTTGCTGGAGAAATAAGGTGGATTCTTATTTGATTTCTTAATAGTTTACTTCCTGTGTTGAGGGTACGGACATTTTCTCGGATCATTTATCCTTAAATGTCCGCCGCCTATCATGCATCAAGCAGGGCGGGCTTGGTTGATTTTTCGGAGGCAACTGATTCTGGATTTCTTGAGGAATTAGTTGCCTCTGTTTTTCGTCGAATTTTTCAGAGGCAGCTGATTTTGGATTTCTTGAGAAATTTGCTGCCTTCGGTTTGGGGCGAATTTTTCGAAGGCAACTGATCTTGAATTTCTTGAGGAATTTGCTGCCTTCGGTCCAGACGATTTTTTCAGAGGCAACTGATCTTGGATTTCTTGTGAAATTTGCTGCCTTCGGTTTGAGGTGGATTATTCAGAGGCAACTGACTTTGGATTTCTTGAAGAATTTGTTGCCTTTGGTTTTGGGCGAATTTTTCAGAGGCAGCTGATTTTGGTTTTCTTGAGAAATTTGCTGCCTTCGATTTTGAGCGATTTTTTCAGAGGCAACTGATCTCGGATTTTTTGAAGAATTTGTTGCCTTTGGTTTTGGGCGGTTTTTTCAGAGGCAACTAATTCTGGATTTATTGAGAAATTTGCTGCCTTCGGTTTGGGGCGATTTTTTCAGAGGCAACTGATTCTGGATTTATCAAGAGATTTGCTGCCTTCGGTTTGGGGCGGTTTTTTCAGAGGCAACTGATTCTGGATTTATTGAGAAATTTGCTGCCTTCGGTTTGGGTCGGAGATGGAGATATATACAATTGGCTCTCCGTACCCATTTACATCTCACCTCTTTTTAAGGTAACATGAATATATGATATTCTCCCACAACAAAACTGCTGTCACTCTTCCACTCGCCAGGAGGTCTCCCATGAAAGAAAAAGGTTATGTCATCGGCTGCCCCAATCCGCACAGCGTTGCGGAAATGATTGTCGGAAAACGCATCGACTGGTCCAAACAGAAAGACGAGTTCGAAACACTGGCGGACTGTTTCGGAATCACAAAGGCAGGTTATCTGAGCGACGAGTCGCCTCTCTTCTCGCCAAAGACCGTCCGGGATGACAGCGGTACTGTGTACTCGTTCACGGATGAAGAGATGCAGGATCGTCTCGTGGATTTCATGGAAAAGTATGCGAGGCCTGAAAAAGTCAGCAGAAAGAGGACAACTAAAGCGCTCACCAGAGGCCTGAAGCGCCCCAGTACTATTTCAAATGCGCCTCACCCAGAGTCCCAAATATCTCCCTCCATGGGGGATAAGGAAATCATAGACACTGCGGGTGCAGATGCGGCGGGTACCATAGACGCTGACGGTGCAAGGGCTGCGGAGACTATAGACTCTGACGGTGCAGAGGCGGCAGAGGTCATAGCTGCTGCAGGGGCAGGACATGCGGAGGCTATAGACACAGGCGAAGCAGAGACCGCGAAGACCATAGAAGGTGACGGTGCAGAAACCACGAATCCACAAAAAGCCCCTGACACCAGTACAGATGAGCTCGCGCAGACACAAATATCTCCTGCTGCCAAAGCAGGTGAGCTCGCGCAGGCACAAATATCTCCTGCTGCCAAGACTGGTGAACTCGCGCAGGCACAAATATCTCCTGCTGCCAAGACTGGTGAACTTACGCAGGCACAAAAGAGAGCCCGAACCCTCGACTTTCTGCTGAATAATACAAACAAATCAATTAATAAACCGACCAAAGCACTGTCATCGATGCGAAAGGCAAGATCACCGATAACAGTGAAACCAAATGCATACGATGAACCGTACCTGCCCGATGGCATGGAATGGAAAGACAAGGGATATTTCTTTAATGAGACGGCGCGGTTTACGGACATTTGCCAAAAAAGTATCGGCGACTGCTACTTCCTCTCCGCGCTGTGTTCAGTCGCATTCGTCGACTCGTTCCGGATCAAGAACACGACCGAGATGCGGTACAAGTACATTGACGGCGCGCGCGAGGAGACGCCGTGGCACCGCATTGATTTCTATGTCCCGGAAAAGCCAGTCGAGGAAGGAATTACCTGGTGGAAGGATAAAAAGAAGACAGTTCAGTCCATCGTCGTGTCCGAGGAGATCCTGGTCTCCTCTTCGAGCGGACGCAATTACGGCGCGTGCGGTCCGAAAGAGCTGGTCAAGAAGACAAGTTCAAATAAATCCGAAGCCGACGCCTGCTGGCCCGCCGTGTACGAAAAGGCCTACGCAAAGTTCCTTGAGGGGACATCCAGCGATTACCCTGACATGAGCAAGACTTCTCATATCTGGTGCGGCTACTCCAGAGACACGCTGAAGCAAATCCTCCACACTGAGGAAGTCGAGGCCAAGATGCTGAAGTTTCTCAGTATTGATGAGGTCCTCGAGATCTGCCGGGCAGCCTACTGCCACCCCACGTGCGCATCGATTTATGAATATATTAGAATCAACTCAAAAAAGAAGGAGACGCACTATTCTGAGGCAGGGACAAAGAGCTATTATGAGGAGAATCTAGGGCTGTTCATAGGGCATGAATATTCTCTGCTCGACTGCACAGTCATCGACGGCACGACCTATGTCGTGCTTAGGAATCCGCACGGTAGTAATTTGCAGTCTCTGAAGAAGAATCCGAAGGTTTATCATGACAACTGGGGCTACGACTACGGCGAGCACTGGGACAGCAAGTACAAAGGATCAACATACCGCTATAAGGGCCTGTCCGGCAATGACGACCCAAATGCTTCCAATGGGATATTCTTGCTTGAGATCAATGAATTTAAGCGGGTTTTCAGTGATATCACTTACTACACAGGAACAGAGTTTGTGTGAGAACTGCCTTCGGTTCCAGGCGAATTCTTCGAAGGCACGAAGACCGGGGACGGTTCTTTTTACGTGAGAATTCTCACGTAAAAAGAACCGTCCCCGAATCGTCACCCCTCAGCCCCCGCCACAAGCTCCTCATAATCCTCAAGATTATAGCTCTCGTTATAAGGCACCTCCAGCCTCCCCTCGTTGATCCAGCCGATAATCTCGGCCCGCCTGGGATCACCCAGACTCAAATCCACGCCCGTAATCTTCCAGTTATTGTCAACGGTCGGCTCGACCGGCGAATGCTCATCAAAGTACTCGACAATCAGGTCGCGCACCGAATTCGATGACTCTATGTCAGTCCCGGCACCGGATCCTGTCTTCCCGATGCCACATGCTGTCATAATAAGCAGTGTAATAATGCATACAAAAACTGTAACATGAAGCGATGTTCTTGATTCAGGTTTCATGTGCGCACCACCTTTCTTTTTGAGATCTCTCCACTATCTTTTCAACTGAATTATATGTCACACTAAATCAGCCAGGCAGATTTCAAGATCCGGAAAAACACCAGACTCAATCTTATCATCAAATGAGCGCAGCAACACATCCTCAGTCCCGCCACCCGGAGCAAAGCGATATATCATGACTATACGATTTTCTGAATTTACAGCCCAATACTCTCTGACCCCTGAGCGGCGATATTGTTCAAGTTTAACCACATAATCCATCTTTCTAGAAGATGGTGAAACCACCTCAACGACCCAATCCGGTGCACCCAAACATCCCTTCTCTTCCAACTTAGATGTGTCACATACAACGACCAAATCCGGGAGAACATATGTTGAATCATCTTTAAACAGATACACACCAAATGGTGAAATATACACCTCACATGTTCCGCCTTTCGACTTGATATAAGTTGCAATCGCAAGGTACATTTCCCCCGTTATCTTCTGATGTGTTCTCGTAGGGGCAGCCATATAGTATAATTTCCCATCAATCAGTTCTGCCCATACATCTTCCGGAAGCGCATAAATGTCCTCAATTGTATATCTACGGCTCCCGGTCTGATAAGCAGCAGCACCATCGCGAACAATCGAGGGCTTAGAAGCGTTGTATGAATCTTCCGTGCTTTTGCTCAGTGCTTTTTCCAATGCCTCTACCGTTTTCTGCCTGGGGTTCTTTGTAGTCCCGCTCATTACCTTACGGACAGTTGCCACAGGAACACCAGAAATTCGGGAGATTGTCTCATTGCTGTATCCCAGCATTCTTTTATATGTCTTCATTTGATCGAGATTCATAATCCACCTCCTGCTGTGCAACTATATCTGTCCTAATTTATACCATATTCGGTCTATTATCACAAGATTTCAGGAGATTTTTGGTCTATAATAATCAATCGGGGACGGTCCTATTCACGCAGGAAATCCCACGTAAAAGCCGTCCCTGAATTCGTCATCCCAGCGCTCTCTGCATCCATGCCACCAGAAGTGTGTCATACACATACATATTGGCCCCGCCCTGCTTCAGATACTTCGAATTGTCACCGCCCAGCATCTCTACAGCAAACGCAGCCACCGCCCGCGAGCGAGACTGTCCGGCAAAACAGTGGACGAGCAGGGTATCTACCTCAACATTCTTCTCAATAAAGTCAATGATCTGCCCCGCCATCTCATCAGAAAACAAGACCGCCCCATCCACCTCACGCGTAATATCATCAAAGTATAGCGTGAGCACGTCCTTGCAGAACTCATTCTTTGCAAATGTAAATCCAAACCCGCCTGTATGCGTATCCTGAATGGAAATCACAGCATAAGTGTCTGACCGCTCAACCAGCTCACTAAGCCCCGCCGGATAGTAATGCTGCAGGACATAATCGAATGCGTCAAATACCGATTTTAAAAGAACTCGCTTCATTAATCCACCTCACGATTCGGGGACGGTTATTTTAGCGTGAGTATTTTCACGCTAAAATAACCGTCCCCAACTACCTGCTTAATACCTATTATGCACGTCCTCAGCAAAGCACATCAGATCTTTGATCTCCAGCACTCTCCCGTCATCAAGCACCGCCTTCCCCGTCATCCGTCCGAAGACCTGATGCTGGTCGCTCAAAATAACCTTCGCGTCAATCTTAGCCGCACGGTCGAGCACGGGCATGAAATCCATCTCGAACCGCCCGTCGCTCGACGTAAACTTCCACGGCTTCATATAGCTGTCCGCCGGAATATGGAACTCCACATCGTCGAGCTTGTGGCCGACGCCGTCATAAAACAGCATGTTCTCGGATGCCGCGCTCGTGTCACCGAACCCGTACCCGATATTAAATCCGAACGGCTTCCCATCGACGACCCCGTTGCCCGATCCCCAGTACCAGCGGTTGTCGTAGGTCCAGACGCCGCGCCCCCAGTCGAGCGTCCCGAAATCCGTCTCAGGATTGAAAACATACTCCTTCCCATCGAACTTCATCCAGCCACTGGCCCGCATCGTGTTGATCTTCTGATTGTAGTAAAACGCACGGCGGTTCTCCTTCCACGGGGTCGCGATGACCATCGTGTCCATCTCAGGCTGCGCAAGTTCGATCTTGCATGCAAATGTCTTCTCCTCCCAAAAATCCTCAAACCTGCACGCTATCCCGCGCTTTCCAGGACCTTTGTAAAAAGTCATCTGCAGACGATCGTCCTTATAGCGGATCGTCCCCGCCTCCGAAGTCGACGGCATGTGGAACTTGCCCATAGGCAGAGGATTCAGGATGGTCTCCGTGTGCTCCCATCCCTCCTTCAGATTCAGCAGAGAGACAGACTGCAGACCGATGTAGCCGTCGTCGGACAGAGTGAACGCACCCGCGAAGTCCTCGTTCAGCACCAGATAATAATCCCACTCCTTGATGCGGAACTTGGGGGCTTTGATGGCCCTGCGGTCATACATTTGCAATAACTGTCTCGACCACCCGGGCTCCATGAGTATGCCTTCTGCCGTGAGAAGCGGGTGTCGCGTCGTAACTTCGTGATTTCGTAGTTTCATCTCAGTCATAAACGTCTACCTTCTTTCTAATATTTACTTGCCGCGACCCGTTCAGGGTCTTGAGGCTCTGAGCTGCTTCTTTACCTTTATTTCTGTATACATACGATATAATCACGAAGTGGGGACGGTTCTTTTCACGTGCAAATTCTCACGCAAAAAGAACCGTCCCCGATTCACTCAGCCCTTAAAAAACTGCGGCTGCTGATCATCCTCAGACTTCTCTTCCACCAGGACAAACATATCATCCGGCTGCTTGCAGCGCGGGCATATATCAATATCCCTGATGCTCTTTCCCTCTTTTTCTTCGTCAAAAATATATCCGCATACTCTGCACCTGTAAACTGCCATCGTTGATCCTCCTTCTTGAAAATACCAAAAACAATTAATCCCACCGGTCTTCAATGATGCTTCGTATGACGGTCAGACCGCAAACTTGTATGAGTAAATAGTATCATAGCCGGGACGCACTATCAATCGCATACCTCTTTACGCACAGTAATATGGTATGAACCTCCACCCCCATGCGGTGCTGAACCGCGTCCTATGGAGGTGGTATCAAAGCCCTTCGGGCTTTAAGTCCCTCCGGGTCTTTTGATATTTGACCGTCGTGCCGGTTTCCCCTTTCGGACCG
>JBGUIK010000091.1:0-34297 GCA_045112915.1 Lachnospiraceae bacterium | reverse complement strand
CCGCGTTCGATCATATTCAGATCGATCATTCCCTGATAATAGCGCATCCTTTTCGGTAAATCTTCTGCCACTGTAGTCTGCATTTCGATGTCGTATACCGTAGATTCATCATCTTCCATATACACATCGAACCGGACACCCTTGCCGTCGGCTGTTATCTCAATGGCCTTCTGGCGGTCGATGGACACGATCCTCCCGATTTTCCGTGAAAGAATGAGTTCAGTCAGCTCCCTGCACAGATCCGGATCGTTCTGCAGGATCTTGCAGAACATAAAATCATCCGTAAAGCTCAGTTCCTCGTAACGTTTTGTTTTTCCGTTTTCGCTCATGGCGCCTCCTTTTCTTATTTTTCAGGGAGGCGGTCAGACGATCATACCGTGAAAAATCCACTGCTTTTCTGCCTGCATCCCTGCACATTATTCCGGCAGGGATGCTGTCTTTCGTTTCAGGAACGTCACCGGTTCCGGTACTGGTCTCCTTTCAGCTTCCAGTACATAACGGCTGACTGATCTATTTACATATTAACAGGAAAATCCTTTAGGCTCAACCTCTCATCCCGGGTAATCACGCCTGTCTTCTCAGGCAGTATCCCTGTCACTTAGGTTTTGGCAAGATATCATATTTTCTGGCACGTGTCCATGGATTTTTGCAAATTCCATAATATCCTACCATCTATCCTCGAAATTCCATAAAATTCTACCATCATACGAAGCAGAGCCATACATCATCCAATTCACTGGCTGCGGTATGTTCATGAGCGCGGCCTACAAGGTGAACGGCGAGGAGAAGCACGTTCGGTATCGACCGCAATGTGAGCCGCGGTGAGTGCATGATGTTCCTCTGGAGACTTAAGGGAAAACCGGCACCGACTCCTGCCGCGGCGAGTCCGTTCAAGGATGTTCCGAAGACACACGCTTTCTACAATGCTATTTTGTGGGGAGCCCAGAAAGGAATTACCAAAGGCTACACGTCCGGTCCCAAGAAAGGGAACTTCGGCATCAACGATAACTGTCTGAGAGGCCAGATCGTGACCTTCCTCTACAGGGCAAAATCAATATAAAAGAATTACAGGGGCTGAGACGAAAGATATGCCCTGATATGCAGCAATTCCCCACACAAAACTATACTTTTGTGTGGGGAGTTTCGAAGAAAAACCGTATATACTATAAAGGCTCAGGGATGTCGGCTCGTGATAATAACTATATGAGGGATTCGGAGCAGCCGGAGACGGTAACTCGTCTCTGTCTGCTCTGTCGCTTAGTCTTATCAGGCGGCATCTTCGAAGAATCTGATAAATGATGACCCGGATCGGCGTCTTTTGACGCCGGTCTTTTTTTCGCATATGCTTTGTGGCATAATGGACAAGACACCTGTTAGCAGCTCAGTAAACAAGTAAGGAGGAGCAGACCGTGTCCGTACGTCAAAGACAAGTCAGAATCAATGCAGCCGCCTTTCTGATTCTTTGCCTTGTTTCGCTATACAGGCAGCTCAGCCTGAGATTTTTGCCCGATGATTTCCTGAGGACCTACATACTGTATGCCTGCTACGTGTTCCTGATAGCACTCTGGAGTTATTCTATATTTAACCGTGTAACACAAAAGAACATGCGCATTTATATGCTCTGCGAAGCGGGTATTATGTTTTTTGGTCTGACGGTTCGATTTTTACAGGATACATTCTGGTGTAATAACATTCCGCTTGTGCGCGCGAGCGGTCTGTGGCTGGCAGCGACAATTACTCCCATGCTTCTTTTGGGGCTGTACGCTTCTTTTGGCATAGGCGAAATCAATCAATATCATATAGAGCGGCGATGGTTCTGGCTTCTCATCCCGGTGACGTTCACGATTTTTTTAATTGTAACGGATGAACAGCGCCATTTTGTGTTTTTTCTCGACCCCTCAGAACCTCAGCCGAATCTGATGTTCCATCCGTATTACGGGACATTTCTGCTTACGGCTTTTGGAGTTTTCCTGATGGTCATTCGGGTGATCCTGATTTACAAAAGAAATAAAGGGATTCAGGAGAGCGGACTTCTGAGGTTCTTCATTCCATGTATTGAGCCTATCTTAATGGTCATATTCTCTTTTTCCTATTTTATGGCTTCCCTTAATATAATTCCCGCTTTTGCCAATTATGAACTTATCGAATTGTTTGCCAAGATTTATTATATGGAGGTTCTGACCTGGGAATTTGACATTTATATGGGCCTCGTTCCGGTCAATACAGAGTATCAGGGTATTTTTGAGAAGTCGACCGTAGGTATGCAGCTCATAGGCAGCAGCCGGCTTGCTTCACACAACGCAGCGCATGTGTCACCGGATTTATTGGAGGAACTCAAAGAGAAAAAGTATGTTTCTCTTGAAGATGGGCTTGAGCTGCATTTGCACAAACTCTCTGACGGATACTTTCTTTGGAACAAGGACATTTCCCTGATGACAAAGACCATAGATGAGCTGGAAGGGATTGCGGAACAGCTTGATCAGGAAGGTGTACTCCTAAGAGAAGAACTCAGAACTAAAAATGAAGAAGCCGGTCTTTTTGCCAAGAACCGGATTTATGACACATTGTCCGGGGAAGTTGCCGGCCAGCTTCGGAAAATGAAAGCTATTATAGCCCAAAGAGACCAAACTGCGGGACAGGAAAAAAATCTGTGCATGCTGCATCTGCTGGGGACATATGTAAAAAGACGGTGCAATCTCAGGCTGATAGAGCAGGAAGAGGGAGCGATTGATTCCGAAGATCTGATCATCAGTCTGGAAAATATGATGCAGGCTTTGAACATCGCTAATATTCGAACAGCCTTTGATTGGAACGCGGCAGAGTTTTCATCAGACTTTTCCATATTTGTTTTTGATACTCTGGAGAAGATTCTGGAGTACGAAGAGTATCTGATCGATGAGATCCGAGTCCGGATATGTCCTTCCGGGGCACGTTTTGAAATATCAAGAGCTGAAGGAAACCCCAATCAGGAAGTGCTTTCATTTGCTTCCGGCCAGTATACTTTCAATATATCAGATACTTCGCAGGGTTATATACTGGACCTATTCGAGGGAGGTGACGCAAATGTCGATTCGAATCAGTGAGCGCCTTCATACGGCAATGCTGATCCGCGAGGCTATCAATACATATCCTGACGGGATCTGTTTCGCGACTGCCGGCGGCCGTCCTATCCTGGCCAACAGAAAAATCAATGATGTCTGCTACAGTCTGACCGGTCATACCGTCGTGAACGCGAAACACATGTGGGGGGAACTGTCAAATCTTAAAATGACGGAAATGCCCTCCGGCATGAATGAAGAGAATTCCGGGGAAATGGAGCAGATTCTCTGCAGGCTTCCGAACGGGCAGGTATGGCAGTTCCAGCGCAAAAAGCTGATCATAGACTTGTCTCCCGTAATCCAGTACGAGGCTTCTGACGTTTCCGACCTGTATAAGTACAGGACCACGCTTTTTGAGAACAACCGCAGGGCAGAGGAATTGCACAAGCGGCAGAGGATTCTGCTTCAGAATATCGTCCAGAACAATATGGAAAAGGAATTGCTCAGGGCCAAGATCAGGATCCATGATGATTTTGGGAGATTGCTGGTCATGACAGGAAACAGGATAGCAAACGGCAAAGCGGCGGAAGACGACGCGGAACTCTTTAGTGCCTGGGAAGATGTCATAGCAGATATGGAGAATGCCAGCCGGAGAGATACTTCTATCTCCGCTTCGCCCGAAAACGAATTACTGAAAATTGCCGAAATGATAGGATGCCATATCGACATTGTCGGTGATTGGCCGAAAGAAAGAAAAACAGTCCTTCTGTTTAATGCCGCTATCCGGGAGGCCCTCACAAACGCGGTGCGCCATGCACGCGCTAACAGGCTTAAAGTCGAAACGGAATACCGAGAAAACTGCTATTTT
The DNA here is from genome assembly GCA_045112915.1 of Lachnospiraceae bacterium. Taxonomy (GTDB): domain Bacteria; phylum Bacillota; class Clostridia; order Lachnospirales; family Lachnospiraceae; genus Chordicoccus. The sequence continues at coordinate 30,391 of JBGUIK010000091.1, read as the reverse complement.
GTCAGAATATCCAGTAACGGCCGTTCCGATGTGACTATGATCCGTGAAGGAGGAGGCCTGAGTGATCTGAGGCGGCGTCTGGAGCAGGAGGGAGCCGCGCTTACTATGAAAATCGAGAATGGCATCGGGGTCGTCATGTATGTAACAATTCCGGAGGGATAAAAATGAGGGTTAACGTATTGATCGTAGAGGACTCAAGGGTCTCCAGGGAGGCCTTTGAGAGAAAATTATCTTCTTTCCCTGAGTATTCCGTGGTCGCATCTATTGAAAATGCGGCAAATGCGGAAATCGCCTGCATGTCAAATAAGATCGACCTTATTTTGATGGATGTGTGCACGGCTGATGACGAATCAGGTATCCGCGCGGCAGCCAGGGTCAAAAAGAATTACCCGTGGGTCCGGATCATCCTGATGACATCCATGCCGGAGCATTCGTTCATCAAAAAAGCACAGGATAGCGGATGTGACAGTTTCTGGTATAAGGAGTACGGCAGCATTTCTCTGAGGGAAGTCTGCGAGCGGACCATGAAAGGTGAAAGAATATGGCCGGACAGTTCACCGGTCATCATGATCGGTCAGGCTAAAAGCAATGAATTTACAGATCGGGAACTTGCTGTGATCCGGGAATTGGTAAAGGGAATCCGGTACGAGGATATGGCGGAGGAACTGCATTTGTCAATCAACACTGTCAAGTACCATGTCAAGAATATCCTGCAGAAGACCGGATTCCGAAGCACTATACAGCTGGTGGCCGAAGTGGTGGAAAAGAGACTGGTGCTGCCGAAGTATTAACGTTCGCGATTTATCTGAGCTGTCGTCTTCAGATGACTCGTCATTTTATACTTTTGTGTGGGGTAATAATATCGGAGCGGCCCTATAATGATTTTAGCGTTGGTCATGCTCTGTATTCGGAGCCGGCCAATGGATAATTATTTATTTGCCGGGAAAACGTGCCGGCGCAGAAGGAGGTATTGAAATGAAGAGCATGTGGAAGAAAGTGTTGGCTGCGTTATGTGCCGCCGCAATGCTCATGACAGCACCGGGAATATGTGTGCTTGCTGACGAGATAGAACAGGAAGAGATCATTGTCTCTGAAGCGGAACAGATTCCCGAAGAAGCGTGGGCTGCAGAAGAGCCGGAAGAAATCACCGTCGAAGAGGCTGCAGATAATTCGGAACAGATTCCCGTCGAAGGATCCGCCAAGGCGGCAGAGCCGGCCGAGATCCCGGAAGAAGCGGCAGCGGATGTTTCAATTCCGGCGGAGGAGCCGGCAGATACTGTGCAGGAAGACAGCTCCGAAGGGCTTGTCGATACTCAGGATTTCGTAGAGGAAGAACTTGTCGGTGCAGGAGATGACTATCCCGCAAAGTACAAGAACGCAGCATTGGATTCCATTGTGGACGAGTGGAATTTCTATAACCGCGAATGTACATCCTTCGTGGCATGGTGTCTGAACTCCAGGAACAATGTCAAATTTACGAACCAGTATAAAGGCGCCTCCAGATGGGGAGATGCTAAGGACTGGGGAACGGTGGCCAAATCCAAGGGTGTGCCGGTAAATAAAACTCCGGCAGTCGGAGCAGTTGCCTGGTGGACTAAGGGGACATACGGCCATGTTGCATGGGTAAGCAAGGTCAGCGGCAGCAATGTCACGATCGAGGAGTATAACTGGGGAACAGCCGGCAAATACGGAACCAGGACCATTGCGGCATCCGATCCTTCCGGTTATATACATATTAAAGATATGAACGTTCAGACCGGCACGGAGATGACCAGCGGCTATAATGCTGTTCTGCCTAACGGCGATTATCAGATCGTCTGTTACTCGAACACTAACTATTATCTGGATATAGAAGGCGGCGCGTCTGTCACGAACGGCACCAACGTAAAAATTTTCGGTCCGCTTATGAATCTGAACAGCTACGACGTGTGGACAATCACTTACAGCAACGGTTTCTATAAAATAAAACAAAAAGGCGCGAACATGTGCCTTGATCTCAAAGACGGGAACAAAGCCTCTGGGACAAATGTTCAGGCATACGTCGATGATGGGACAAAAGCACAGCAGTGGGCTATTTCCAAGTACAGCGACGGCAAGGGATATAAAGTTCAGGCCAAGTGCAGCGGCTACTGTCTGGATGTTCTGGACGGCAAGATGGATAAAAATGTAAATGTTCAGGTATACCCGTCCAATAACACAAATGCGCAGCGCTGGCTGTTCATTCCCTACCAGCCGCAAAAGACTATAGCGGACGGAAGATATATACTGGTATCGGCTCTCGACCCAAATATTGTGCTTGATATTACCGGTGACACGGCAGATGTGGCTGACGGAACTAATGTACGGATTTGGACTGATAATGCTAAAAACAGATACAACTCGATCGATGTCACCTATATTGATAAAGGATATTACAGACTGGCACATGCGGCTTCCGGCAAAAGCGTTGAGATAAAGGATTCCAGTCTCATTACGAGAGGCAACATTCAGCTATCAACGTCAAAGGATGCCAGAAATCAGTGGTGGTTCATCATGAAGCAGGGAACCGGCTACAGAATAGTTTCCCGGCTGAACGGTCTTGTAATCGATGTCGCCGGAAGAGAGACTGCGGCAGGAACAAATGTCCAGCAATATTATCACAACGCTGCGGACTCTCAGATATGGAAGTTCGTGAAAGCCGAGTATAAAGTCAGGTATAACGCAAACGGCGGATCAGGCGCGCCATCGACACAGACAAAATACTACCGCAACGCGCTCACTCTTTCCTCGGCCAAGCCGACCCGGTCCGGTTACGACTTCTTAGGATGGGCAACTTCCAGTACCGCTTCATCTGCGGCTTATAAGTCCGGCGGCAGTTATACCGCAGATAAAGATATCACACTCTATGCTGTGTGGAAGCAGCAAGCGACCCCTCAGGTCCATATCTTCAGCGATGTACAGGATCCGTCCCATCCATTCTACAATGCAATCTATTGGGCAACGGATGAGGGCATCACAAAGGGATATCTGGACGGCACATTTGGCACTGACCGAGACTGCACACGCGGGGAAATGATGATGTTCCTCTGGAGATATGTGGGGCAGCCGGCGCCGAAGGCAGCATCGAAATCACCGTTCCCGGATGTGCCTACGACCCACGCCTTTTACAATGCCATCTTATGGGGATCTCAGAAAGGTATCACTAAGGGCTATCCGGATGGGACATTCGGCATCAATCGCAACGTGAGCAGAGGCGAGAGCATGATGTTCCTCTGGAGACTGAAAGGCAAGCCTGCCCCGGCGGCAGCGTCAGTATCCCCATTCAAAGACGTACCCACGAACCACGCATTTTATAACGCGATCCTTTGGGGCTCACAGAATGGTGTCACGAAAGGTTATACGTCCGGGGACAAGAAGGGAACGTTCGGTATCAACGAGAACTGTTCACGCGGCGCGATTGTAACCTTCCTTTACAGAGCAAAGTTACTCAGTTTGGAATCTCAAGTTATAGGCGGGGGAACTGTCTATACAATAACATTAAATTGATCCTCGTTTGTTAATGAAAACACAGGGGCTGTCGCATTAGACAGTGTCGCCGCTATATAAGGCAGACATTTGCAAATAACGTCTGCCTTATATGGTGGCGGCGCGCCTTAACGCGACAGCCCCTTTTTGCTGCGCAGAGCATGACGTATTTTCCCTGCTGAGCGTCAGGGACGAGTTTCATTTTTCGCATTCATCGCAGACTGACGTCACAAGAATTCTTCGTCAGAGATTAAATCTATTAATAATTAACTGGAAATAGTTCGATGATAGCGGTATAATACCGATATTGCGGTTTTAGGAGTTTAACGTGATACTGCGCATTTGCTCCTTCGCATTCATTATCGTTACTATATAAGGAGAAGGATGAATTATTATGGAAAATGGACGAGCCCAATGGGGCAGCAAACTTGGTTTCATACTCGCGGCAGCCGGCTCTGCTGTCGGTCTCGGCAACATCTGGAAGTTCCCCGGCAGAGCCTTTGAAGGCGGCGGTGGCTGCTTCCTGCTGATTTACCTCCTGATTGTCATATTCCTCGGCGCTCCGATGATGCTCACGGAGCTCTCTGTAGGACGGGCAAGCCAGGCCAATATCGTCGGCGTCTTCCACAAGCTCGGTCACAAAAGCTTTGCCTGGGTCGGCTGGATCGGCGTCATCGGCGCTTTTGTCATCACCTGCTACTACGCCCATGTCGGCGGCTGGGTCCTCCGCTATGTCGTAGGCTACGCGACCGAATCTCCAAGTATTTACTCGGATTCCCTCGGATACTTCTACAACATGCTGGGCCTCCACAGCGACGGTACGACATCCATCCCGTGGGTAGCTATTCTCTTTGCAGCGATTTTTATGGCTCTGAACGCCATCATCATTATTCGCGGTGTGGAAAGCGGTATTGAAAAATTCAACAAGGTCGGTATGCCCGCTCTGTTCATTCTGCTGCTGATCCTGCTCGTCCGTTCTGTGACTCTGGACGGCGCTGCGGAAGGTCTTCAGTACATGGTCTCTCTTGACTGGAGCAAGGTCAACTTCAGCACTTTCCTCGCAGCATTGGGACAGGCGTTCTACTCTCTGTCCATCGGTATGGCCATCATGATCACATACGGGTCCTATCTCCCGAAGACGGAGAATATTGCCAAGAATACTGTGCTGATCTGCGCGATGGATACAATGGTCGCATTCCTCGCCGGCTTCATCATCGTTCCCGCAGTTTTTGCGACTCTGGGCGAGAGTGAGATCGGCAAGGGCGGCGGATTTGCATTTGTCTCTCTGGCAAAGGTATTTGATCAGATGCCGGGCGGAACATTCTTCGGCGTGCTGTTCTATCTGCTGCTCCTCTTCGCTGCTCTCACATCCTGTATCTCGCTGGTTGAGAGTATTGTGGCTTTCCTGACAGAGCATTTTTCATGGCAGCGCACACGCACGACTATTATCGTCTGCGTGATCATGTTCCTCATCGGATGCCTGTACACCTGCACGCAGGCCGCTGTCCCGCTGAAAGGCATCTGGTTCGACGCCGCCAACGGTGTCACCTATCCTGCATTCTGTGACTTCATGGAGTATCTGACAGACAGAATTATGATTCCGGTCTGTGCTCTTGGCTGCTGCATCTTCGTCGGATGGGTCTGGAAGCCGGAGAGCGCCATCGAGGAGATCGAGCAGTGCGGCGTTCGCTTTGGTCTTGCCAAAGTCTACGCAGTTCTCATCAAGTATGTCGCTCCGGTCGCTATCCTGGCCATCCTGATCATGAGCTTCGCTGCCGGCATGACACTGAGCTAAGAGTCAAAAATCAGTTTCGAAGACAAACACTGTCGACAATTACATAAGGGGGCTGTCGCATTAAGACGCGCCGCCAATTCAAGTCTCGCGAGCGAGACTTGAATTGGCGACACCGTCTAGTGTGACAGCCCCTTTAGTACTTATTATTCAGTTCAGAGCTCACTTCCGAACCATAACCAGCGGTTCGCCTGAGTGCCGCAGCCCGGACCTAACGCTATTTCTTGGACTTTCCCGCAGCCCCGAACACCAGAGCCGTAATCCTCTCAAACGGTCTGACCGCTTTTGGCGTTAGCTTTCGAAAACGGGCATCGTTTTCCGATGCACTGGTTGTTCTTCGCGGAATAGCTGCACACGATATCGCTCTTCTCCATCTCGATCCCGAAGTTCTCTTTCACATAGTCGACAGCGGCAAGAATTGCTAGGAAGGAATCGCGCTTGCAGCAGCGCGGACCGCCGATCTCGCCTATTTTGGTGAGCGACCTGGCCGTCATCATGTGGGCAAGCGCGAACGGCTCCCCGGCAAGCGGGTTCGAACCGGAAATAATGGCTATGAACATCCCGGAACTGATTCCCGCCCCGCAGGCTCCCCAGAACCCGCAGGACCCGCCGGGCACCTCACTGCCCCGACTGATTATCTCTTTTAGAGCACGCTCCAGGTCTATACTGCCGCCGGCGTTTTTGTAAGCGGTAAGAAGAGCGGCACCGACCATGACGTGGTGTTCCGGTCCGTGCATATGACAGAAAGGCATACGCATCATCTCTTCAATAATATAAATGGGATTTTTAGATGTCTCACTGAGACACAGCCCTATGATAGAATCCAGGCCTTTCGTGTGACATTTGCTGCAGACATAGTGACCGTTGACGCACCTGGTCTTGCTGTTCTCTATTTTGTGGCAGATTGCGCATTCCATGAGCACATCGGTTTCCAGATATTCGAGCGGAGCTTTGCAGATCAGACACTCTTCACTCATATTCTTTTCTCCTTCAAAATAATCTCCCTTATTTTACATTATAACAGTTCACCTGCATAGCTTTAGTCTCATTTACATTCCAACTGAAAAATCCCTGCAGCCATCTGCAGATGCAGACAGCCACAGGGACCCGTCACTCATTCTATGCGGTTTTCAAGAGATCAATCTTTGCCGCTGTTCTGTTGCCGACAGTCGCGCAATATAGAAATTTCAAATAAATAGCTTCGTTTTGTCGGAATATTCTATTTGATAATGCAAATATCCGATAGTACCATTGTATTAACGCATCAGATCAGCTTTTCATTTGCCGCAAAATCAGCGGAATTCGCACTGTCTTTTAATCAAGGAGTTACGGCATTCTATGGTAATAGACCTGCATATGCACGAAAAACGTTTTTCCAAGGACAGCTTTCTGGCTCTGGAAGAGATTGTTCCGATCGCCCGCGAGCGGCATCTGGATGGGATCTGCATCACTGACCACGACAGCATGGGACTTTATGATTTTGCTGCGGAATATTCGGAAAAGACCGGTTTTCCGATTTTTGTCGGCATCGAGTACTACTCCCTGCAGGGAGATATTCTCGCATTCGGCATTAAAGACTACCCAAAAGAGCGCATTGACGCGCAGACTTTCATTGACAGCGTCCATAAGCAGGGAGGCGTCGTTATCAGCGCCCACCCCTTCCGTCACAACAGGCGGGGGCTCGAGGGAGCCCTGGACACACTGAAAGGGGTCGACGGCATCGAGATCCTGAACGGAAGCACGCTGCCGGACGCCACAATGATGGCTGTCAGGTATGGCCGCAAGTATGATTTCGCCCTGACCGGCGGAAGTGACTGTCATTATCCCTACAAAGTAGGCGTCACTGCCACATGGTTCCCGAACGAGATCCGCACTATGGATGATCTGATCAGGGCTATCAAGAACCGCGACTGCCGCCCTGCCTTTCACCAGGATCATTCCTATTACGTCTGGGATACAGATCACCTGCTGCTTTAAAGGATCGCCGCAGGCAGTACGGCGGTCCCCGCGGACATGATCTCTGGCCGCTTCGCGTGAGGCAACGACAGCAAATGAACGAAAAAGCACCTGCCCTGGACCGCTATCAGGGAGGCTTTTTATAAACCAAACACAGCAAAAGGAGGCAAAAAATGAAAAGAAAACTGGCATCACTATTTCTGATCGCTGCAATGGCACTGGCAGGCTGCGGACAGACTGCGGCTCCGCAGGAAACAGCACCGGCCGAGGCAGAGCCGGCAGTCGAGAGCACCGCGGCAGCGGAAACCGAGACAGCTGCGGAGGGAGCTGAGCCAAAAGCCACTCAGCTTGAGGATTCACTGGTAATCTACACCACCCATCCCGAGGATCTTGTGGAAGCCATCAGCGACGCGTTCACAGAGAAGACCGGCGTCCCCGTCGAATTCATCAATCTCAAAGGTGAGCTGGCAGACCGAATCCGCAGTGAAAAAGATAACCCGCAGGCTGATATCATGTTCGGCGGCGACACAGCGACCTATATGGTGCTCCAGTCCGAAGGATGCTACGCTCCGACCTCGCCGAGCTGGGCTGATGACGTGGATGAAGCCTACAAGGAAGCCGAAGGCTACTGGTATGGCACTTACCGCACGCCGATGGTCCTCTTCTACAACAGCGAAGCCATGACAGCGGAAGAAGCCCCGACAGACTGGGCTGATCTCACCAAGGAAGAGTACGCTGACAAGATCGTCACCCGCGATTCCCTGTCATCCTCAATGCGCTCCACCATTGTCTCCCTGGTCCAGAATATCAAGGCCAACGACAGTGAAGAGGCAGCATGGAGCTTCATCGAAGCTCTCGGCAAGAACACAAAGAACTACTACAACAGCGGCAGCATGATGTTCCAGGCCGTCGGCAAGGGAGAAGCTTCCGTCTCCATGGCCGTCATCAATGACGTCCTGAAGAACCGTGACGCCAACGAGATGCCTCTTGAGATGGTCATTCCGGCAAGCGGCGCCGTTGTCATCACAGACTGCATCGCAGCCACAGCCAATGCTCCGCATCCGAACGCCGCGGCAGCCTTCATCGACTTCGTCGGCAGCAAGGAGTGCCAGATAATGGCAGCCAACGATTTCAACCGCATGCCTGTCACCGACGGATTCCTCTCCGAGTGCCCCGAGTGGATGCAGACAGAGTTCTCCGCACTTCCGGTCGACTGGAGCGAAATCAGCGCCAACCAGTCCGAGTGGCTTGAGAAATGGGAGACCGATTACCTCGATGCCGAAAAGGCTGTAGCAAGTGAATAAACCTAAAATCCTGAAATAATGGTAGAAGGGGTTGTCGCATTAGACGGTGTTGCCGCTATATATGGCAGACATTTGCAAATAACGTCTGCCATATAGCGGCGGCCCGCCTAAAACGACAGCCCCTTTACTTCTCTTTTGCAGATGCCGGCCGCTCCCGGTCTGCATTTGCATACTCCGATACCGAGGTGGTACGATGAGCAACGTTATCCTTAAGCATATTTCACACAGTTACGACCGCACCCGGGTGCTGGAAAATGTGGATCTGACCATAGGCGAGGGGGAGTTCTACACTCTGCTCGGTCCCTCGGGCTGCGGAAAGACAACGCTCCTTCGGATCCTGGCGGGATTCATCACCCCTTCCGAAGGCGAGGTCTGGATAGGAGACCAGAACATAACCGACCATGGGCCGGAAAAAAGAAATATGGGCATCGTGTTCCAGAACTATGCACTCTTCCCGAACATGACCGTGCGCGAGAACATTTCCTACGGGCTCCGCGTGCGCAGGCTCCCGAAAAATGCGCAGCGGGACCGCTGTGACTATTACATGGAGCTGGCGGGCATGAAGGAGTATGCCGACCGCCGCATCCAGGATCTGTCCGGCGGTCAGCAGCAGCGCGTAGCAATCGCCAGAGCTCTGGTCATCGAACCCCGGATGCTCCTTCTCGATGAGCCTATGTCTAACCTCGACGTTGCCCTTCGGATAAAAATGCGCGAGGAGATTCGGAGCATCCAGAAGAAGGTCGGCATCACCACCCTCTTTATCACCCATGATCAACAGGAAGCGCTCTCCATCTCCGACAGAATAGCCGTCATGCGCGACGGGCACGTGCTGCAGATAGGCACGCCGGACGATATCTACAACAGTCCCAATCAGGAATTTGTCGCTAATTTCGTCGGGACCTCCAATCTTCTGGATGGCCGTTACGTCCGACCGGAGCAGATGCGGCTTTTAAGAAGCGGAGACGGCATACCTGCCCGGGTCACAGGGATCCGCTTCAGCGGAGTGTATTATGAATACACTGCCCTGGCCTCCGGCAAAGAATACAGGGTAATCGAACTCAACGACGGGTCCGGCGCTTCCTTTAAGGCAGGCGATCCGTGCTTTGTGTCCGTGAAGCCCGAAGCCTTATCTTCCGCTGCCCCAGGGACAGCCGCATCACACGCCTGCCGGAGTGTCGACAAAGCGGCAGTGGCTGCGCAGGGCACCGGTCAAAAGGAGGGCAGGCTATGAAAAAGAAAGTCGGCGGCATCTCCGCCTTTCGCCTGCTCTGGTACGGGATCATGGGATTCCTCATTCTTGGCTACATTATTATGCCCTTCGCCCGGACCGTTCTTCTGGCCCTCAGGACCGACGATGGAACAGGTCTTCTCAATTTTCGCGAGTTCTTCATGAACCCCAATCAGCGGGCTGTCGCAAGAAACACCATTCTCCTCGGCCTGTCCATGACTGTTACCTGCGGAACGATCGGCATCCTTCTCGCCCTCTACATGACCTTTCTCTGCGGAAAATATAAAAAGCTGATCCACATCCTGCTGCTCAGCCCAATGATGGTACCCGGCGTCATCACTGTCATATCATTTATCCAGCTCTATGGCGAGAGCGGTATACTGACCAAGGCGATCGAATATGCCCTGCACCTTGACAAAGCTCCGTACATTTTTCAGGGCTTCGGCGCGATCCTCTTCGTCATCACCTACACTCAGTATGTCTATTTCTATCTGAACGTCTATGTCGCCCTGAAATACCTGGATTATTCGGCTGTGGAGGCGGCAAGGAGCCTCGGCGCTGCCTGGCCGGGTGTTTTCAGGGACGTTATCTGGCCGGTGATCCGGCCGGCGGTGCTCTCCTCCGTTGTGATTACATTTGCATCCGGAGTAAGTGCCTTCTCCGCTCCGAATCTTATCGGCGGCGGTTTCAAAGTGCTGAGCACCCAGATCGTGAGGTCCAAGGCCAACAACCACATGGAAATGGCCTCCGTACAGGTCGTAGTCCTCTTCGTCATCAGCATTACGGTGATGCTCCTCGTTCAGTATTACAGCCGACGGTTCGGCGATATGACCGGGGACCGCGGACAGACGGCAGTTCCTGCGGGCAAAAAGAAAGGTCTTCTGGCACATATCGGGCGGATCGTCGTCTTCATACAGATCCTGCTGATCCTGCTGCCGATCGCGGCAATCATCTACCTCTCTTTCGTCAGCACAAGCTCTATTATGCAGGACATCTTTCCCCACCGCTTCACTCTGGAGAACTACCTGACCATATTCAGAAAGAAAAGAGTCTTTATGCCTCTTCGGAACAGTCTCTCGATGTCCGCCATAGCCGTCTTTGCGGGTCTCACCCTCACGGTCCCCAGCGCTTACCTCATCGCCCGCCGCGGCGGAAAGCCGGGCGCACTCCTTAAACTGTTCCTGCTGCTTCCGTCCGCCATGCCTGCGAGCCTTATTGCCATCAACCTGATCAACGCCTTCAATCAGAAGAGTATTTTCGCCTTCAACCGAGCTCTGATCGGCGGCTATTACATTATACCGATCGCATACACCATCGCAGCCCTGCCCATGCTGCTCACTTCCAACGAGGTGGCCATCCGCGGTCTGCACCCCAGCCTGGAAGAGGCCTCTCACAGCCTGGGGGCTGACATGCTGCACACGTTCAGCCATGTGATTCTTCCCAACATCGCTCCGGGCATCATGGCGGGAGGTATCCTGATCCTGATCCGGATGATCGGGGAGTACACCATGTCCGCCCTTCTGTACGGTGTGCACAACCGCCCGATCTCCATCTCCATCATCACCAATATGCAGGAGTACAACGTTGGCATCTCCCTGGCCTACGGGGTCCTTGTGATTGCGATCTGCTACGCTTCACTCGCCCTGATCTTCAAGCTGGACGATCGACGATTCATGTAAAGCGCTGCAACACTTTTCATTTTCATTACATTCTGTAAAAACCCTGCCGGGGCTGCCGCATCAAAGTGCGGCAGCCCCGATTTTGCGGCAACATTTTTGCGGCAACATTCTTGTCAAATAGAATAGCAAACACTATTATCATATTTTGAAACCTATTTGAAACAAATATTAAATATTATTGCGATATTATCGAATCAACAGAAAAACATGGTATCAAATTGTGCAATATTAATCTATATTCAACTTTTTAATTTTTTTATAATCCAACTAACAAATAAAACAAAAACAAGGAGGAAAAGAAGATGAAGATCGGATTTATTGGACTTGGCATTATGGGAAAGCCGATGGCAAAAAACTTGCTCAAGGCAGGCTTTGAAGTAGTGGCATACACACACAAGCAGGCGACAATCGACGAACTGGTCTCGTGCGGCGCTGAAGCAGGCACAAGCGGTGCAGATCTTGCTGCCAGATGTGACGCGATCGTCACAATGCTTCCGAATTCACCGAATGTCCGCGACGCGGTCTTCGGCAGGAACGGAATCGCAGAAGGCGCTCATGAAGGTCTTGTACTGATTGATATGAGTTCTATCGATCCGACCGAGAGCAAAAAGATCGCAGCCGAGCTTGAAAAGAAGGGCATCGATATGATCGACGCTCCGGTATCCGGCGGCGAACCCATGGCAGTTGCAGGCACGCTTTCCGTCATGGTCGGCGGAAAGGAAGAGACTGTAGAAGCTATGAGACCTGTGCTCTCCGCTATGGCTTCCTCTGTTGTATACGTAGGCCCCATCGGCTCAGGCAATGTCGCAAAGCTGGCTAACCAGATGATCGTCGGTATCAATATCGCCGCATGCTCCGAAGCATTTACATTTGCCAAAAAGATGGGAACCGATCCGGAGCTTGTATATCAGGCTATCCGCGGCGGTCTTGCCGGCTCAAATGTTATGAATGCAAAAGTCCCCATGATGATCGACGGCAATTACACCCCGGGCTTCCGCATCAACCTTCACACAAAGGACCTCACGAACGCCCTGAATGCCGCTCACGCAATCAACTCTCCCGCTCCGTTCACAGCTTCTGTCATGGAAATATTCCAGTATCTGAACGCTATGGGATGCGGCGCGGATGATCATGACGCAATCGTCAAATATTACGAAGCTATCTCCGGCACATCTGTCGTCGCAGATAAATAAACATTAAAACTGAACGCTGCTGATAATCGCGGCCGCTGCGCAATACCAAAGCGGTCCGCCGGAACTTTACTGAATAGAAAACGGCCGCCATACTCTGCAGGAAGATGGCGACCGCTTTGTCAGTGGAAAGGACAAATTATGGGAAGAATCTGTATTCAGATAACTGAAAAGGACAATGTAGCCATCGCGATCCGCGATATAGCCAAAGGTACAGAAATTATGCCCGGTGTTGTGACAGTGGAGGACATCCCACAGGCACACAAGATCGCCCTCACAGACTGTCCGAAGGGAACAGAAATCTATCGTTACGGAGTATGTCTCGGAACGACCGGATGCGATGTTCCGAAAGGAGGCTGGATCAACGAGAAGAACCTTATCATGGCTCCTGCCCCGGACCTCGACAAAATGGAGTTCGGTACCAACATCGTAACAAAACTGCCCGAGCCTCCGGTAAAAACCTGGGAAGGCTACAGAAATCCGAACGGCGGGCCTGCAGGCACAAGAAACATTCTGGCCATCAACACGACTGTACAGTGCGTCGCGGGCGTCCTCAATGTGGCCCTGAGGCGCATTAAGAGCGAGCTTCTCCCCAAATATCCGAATGTCGACGACGTCATCGCTATCAACCATCAGTACGGCTGCGGTGTTGCGATCGACGCGCCGGAAGCCAAAGTCCCGCAGCGCATCATTCGCAACATAGCCATGCATCCGAATTTCGGTGGCGTCTTCATGCTGGTATCTCTCGGCTGCGAGAAATTTACGCCGGACCGCTTCTGCGAGTGGTGGCCTGAGAAGAATAATCCGGAGAACGTTATCGTTCTTCAGAACTATAAAGGATTTGCAAATGTCATGAACGCCATCATCGAGATGGCCGACAAAAAGCTGCAGATCCTCAACGAGAGAAAGCGCGAGACCCTGCCGCTCAGTGATCTTCTTGTCGGCATGCAGTGCGGCGGCTCAGACGCATTCTCAGGCATCACAGCCAACCCGACGGCAGGCTACGCTGCAGACCTCATCGTGAGCGGCGGCGGCACCGTCATGTTCTCGGAAGTCACCGAAGTCCGCGACGGTGTTCAGTTCATTGCCCACCGCTGTGTGGACGAGAAAGTCGGAGCCCGCCTTGTCGAGGAGATGAAGTGGTACGACAACTACCTCTGCATGGGAGGCGTCGACCGCGGTGCCAATACGACTCCGGGCAACAAAAAAGGCGGCCTGTCCAATATCATTGAAAAGTCCATGGGCTCCATAGCCAAGTCCGGCTCATCCCCGATCGTCGAAGTCCTGTCACCGGGCGAGAGACCGACAAAGCACGGAGAGATATTTGCAGCCACACCTGCTTCTGACCTCTTCTGCGGGCCCAGCCAGCTGGCATCGGGCATGGGCCTTGAAGTATTTATGACCGGACGCGGAACCCCTTACGGTCTCGCGGCTGCTCCTGTCATCAAGCTGTGTTCCAGAAATGAAATGAAAGACCAGTGGTATGACATCATTGACTTCAACGCAGGTCCCGCAGCGACCGGCGAGAGGACAATTGCCGAGCAGGGCACTGAGCTCTTTGAATACATCCTCGACGTAGCAAGCGGAAGAAAGAAGCCTTATACAGAACAGTACGGTCTGTACAATGATTTGTGTATCTTCAACCCGGCACCGATTACCTGATCATGATCATTGAGACCGGGGCTGCCTGATTCCATGGCAATACCTGCCCGAATATCAGCCGAACCTCCGGCGGGAACACCGGCATCATCGGATCCCGCCGCTATAACTTTGATCAAACTTGAAGCAATTAGCATAGCGAAGGAATTGTAATTTATGGGAAAGATCGCTTTATTTGTACCGCGAACCGAAATGGCTGCGATTGCCCGAAATCTTCTAGCCGAAAAACCGTATGGCATATCGGACGTAAAAACGATCCGGACAGATCTCGCCGTCGGTGAGGCAAGTCTTGCCGCCGCGAACGGAGCGACAATTATTATCGCCCGCGGTCTTCAAGCCTCTCTGATACGCGAGAACATAAATGTGCAGGTCGTTGAAATCGTCATGACCGCCCAGGAAATGGCTCTGCTCATCAAGGAGGCTAAGCGCCTCGTGAAGAAAGACCGGCCGGTCATCTCCGTCATCGGGTTCGAGAATATGTTCAGTGACATGTCATATTTCAACGAGATCTATGACATAGAGCTGAGACGGTACCTTGTCCCGATGGGCGAACGGATCGAGGACGCAGCCCGCATGGCACTGGATGATAAACCCGATGTCGTGATCGGCGGAGAGCTGGTCGTGGAGATGGCTAAAAAAGACGGGGTGCCGGCGGTATTTTTCACCGCGACTGAGGATTCCCTGCGCAACGCCATGGAAAACGCGGTCATCCTTGACCGGGCGATGGAATCCGAGAAGAACCATGCCGCACAAATCGATACTCTGCTCGACTATTCTTTCAACGCTATCGTTCGTATTGCCCCGAACAGAAATATCCTCTCCGTCAACTCCAGAATGTGTGATATTCTGGAATCCCGTGAGGAAGATCTTACCGGCAGAAATGTTCAGACGGTCTTTCCCGAGCTCTCGGACGAGAGTCTCCGCCGCGTATTTGACAGAGGCGAGGAGTATGTACTTCTCATGCAGATCAATAAAGTCAGGATGATCACCGAGCTCGTGCCTGTATGGTCTTCCGGTCACGTGGAAAGCGCCGTTATGACCAGCCACCGCGTGCGCGAGGAGGGCGTCACCCGAAGCCCGATCGACCGGCACAACACCAACCTGCTTATGCCGGCGGCGTCTTCCCACTTTAACAATATCGTTCAGGAATCTCCCTCGATGAAGCGTACCGTGGAGCTTGGAAAGCTCTTTGCGACTTCCCCCTTCCCGGTACTTCTCGAGGCGGAAGCTGGCCTGCATGTCCGGAATTTCGCTCAGAGCATGCACAATATCGGCCCGAGACGCGGAAGACCCTACATTGAGGGCGACTGCAGGACAATGACAAAAGACGCGCAGATGGACCGCTTCTTCAGGGACGGCGGTCTTCTGGACACGGCAGGAGATGGCACTCTTGCCATCCTCAACATCGATTCGGCGGATGAGCGCTTCTTTTCGAGACTTCTGCCGGTCTTTTCAAGGAGAAGGGTCAAGGTCATCTGCACTTCCAGAGTTCCTGTTGAAGAGCTTTTCCGACGCGGACTGATCGGCGAGGAGGCGTACTCCTATCTGGCAGCCCTCCGTATACGCATCCCACCGCTCCGTGAGCGTCCGGAAGATCTCGAGCATTTCATCACGCTGTATTTCCGACGTGCTTACGAGCGCCAGGGCCGCTTCCATGTCATGACAAAAAGCGCTAAAGAATACCTCATGAGCTGCCTCTGGCCGGGAAATGAAGTTCAGGTCCATGTATTTGCGGAACGTCTCGTGCTGACGAGTGCCAAGAGATCAATCGACGAAATATCAGTGCGTCAGGCAATGGACCAATTCAATCACGGCAAAGCAGGGAATACGGACATTCCCCTGCGCACGGCAGAGCACTCTTTGGGGGATCAATCCGAACAAAGCGGAGACAGCCCCGTACGATATCTCACATACGCGGATCGCGAGCGCAAGAAGATCCGCGAAGCCCTGCAGGACAACGGCGGCAACCGACAGCTGACAGCCAAGGCTCTCGGCATAAGCACGACGACTCTCTGGAGAAGAATGCAGAAATACGGAATACGCTCGGATGAACATTAAGGCATGCATCCCCGCGCGCCTAAGCATACACAGCAATGAACTCCCCCACCCAGACGGTGGGGGTTCCACTAAGATATCGGATATTGATTTACCCACCTTGTAGAAGCGGGGATCTTCCCCACTGAGATAGATACACCATGGCATCATTCACTGAACTGCTGAATCTTGAAGGTCTCATGTTCCTGTGCGCGATCTGCGGAGCAGTCATGCAGCGCAGAAAGGTACTCCCCGATAAGGCAAGGGAGGTACTCACAGATCTTGTCATGAACCTGATCCTCCCCGCCAGCATCATCCACTCATTTGAAATGGAGTTCAGCCTGACCGTTCTCCGCAAATTCGCAGTCATACTCCTCATCGCTGTTATTTCTCAATTCATCAGTATGATCTGCGCGAACTCT
Organism: Lachnospiraceae bacterium; assembly: GCA_045112915.1. GTDB lineage: Bacteria > Bacillota > Clostridia > Lachnospirales > Lachnospiraceae > Chordicoccus. The sequence goes on along the minus strand of JBGUIK010000091.1, from coordinate 13,623 downwards.
TTCTGGAACCGGCAGCCTGAAAATCTCAAGGCTGTTCTCCAGTACGGAACGCAGGTCTCGAATGCCGGCTTTCTGGGACTCCCGGTCACCGAGGGTGTCCTCGGTGCGGAAGGGCTTATGTACGCAAGTGTCTTCCTGATCCCTCAGCGGATCGTCGTGTGGACCGCGGGCACCGCATATTTCACAAAATCGGCGGACTGGAAGGAAACTTTTAAAAAGCTGGCAAAAAATCCCTGTATCATCGCGGTCTACATAGGTTTTTTCCTCATGCTGACGCAGCTTCAGCTGCCCGGCATGATCGAGAACACGCTGGTCAAACTCGCAGCCTGCACGACGCCGCTCACAAGCATACTGATCGGAATCATGGTAGCGGATGTCGATTTCCGGACTCTCCTAAGCCCAATGATGTTCGTCCTTGTCTTTGTCCGCCATCTGCTGCTTCCCGGTCTGGTCTATCTTGGCTGCCTGCTGTTTCACATCGACCCCCTCCTCACCGGGGTGTCTGTCCTTCTCGTGGGCATGCCGGTCGGCAGCACCACACCGATCCTCGCGGCCAAATACGGAGGCGACTATGTATTTGCAGGCAAATGCGTGATCCTGTCCACGGCGCTCTCGCTTTTCACCGTGCCGCTGTGGTGCCTCATAATGAGCATATAAAAAGGGCTGCCGCATTAAGGCGCGCCGCCACTGTATATGGCAGACGATATTTGCAAATGTCTGCCATATACAGTAGTGACACCGTCTAACGCGACAGTCCCAATTTTTATCATCTACCAGTCAGCGAGGACCCTCTTAAGTTCCTCATAAGAGGTCACCTGATTGATTTTGTTGCGGAGAGCGGCGGAATCCCTGTACCCTGCCGTGTACCACGCGACATGCTTCCTCATCTGGAGAATACCGAGATGCGCACCCTTCTCCGCAAGCTGCATTTTGGCATGCCGAAGCATTAATGCCTTACACTCATCAATAGAAGGCTTTGGCAGATGCTCTCCCGTCTCAATGTAATGCAGACAATCCGCAAATATCCACGGGTTTCCCTGAGCCCCGCGGGCAATCATCACCGCGTCGCAGCCGGTCTCCCGCATCATCCTGACCGCATCCTCTGCCGAATTCACATCCCCGTTTCCGATGACAGGTACACTGACCGCCTCTTTGACTCTGCGAATAATATCCCAATCCGCGCTTCCCGTATAATACTGCTCGCGGGTCCTTCCGTGGACCGCGATCGCGGACGCCCCGGCATCCTCGATCACCTTGGCAGCCTCCACGGCGTTGATCTCATTCTCATTAAAACCGGCCCTGATCTTGACAGTGACCGGTCTCGTCGAGACTGCGCACACAGCCCGGACAATAGCTCCCGCCCTTTTCAGGTCACGCATGAGGGCAGAGCCCTCATTGTTGTTCACGATCTTAGGCATCGGACAGCCCATATTGATGTCCAGAATGTCGAAAGGTTCATCGGCCAGCTGCGCAGCGGCAATCGCCATAGTCTCGGGATCCGGACCGAACAGCTGCATTGAGACCGGATGCTCGTTCTCCGAAATATTGATGAATTCCAACGTCTTTTTGTTGCCGTATTTTACGGCGTTGGCACTGACCATCTCCATGCAGACGAGAGCAGCCCCCATCTCATGGCACAGAATCCTGAAAGGCTGATCCGTGACTCCCGCCATTGGACCCAGAATGAACGGATTATCCAGCGTTACATTTCCGATCTTCACTTTTTTAATACTCATTTGTCTCCTCACCGCCGTCTTATTCTATCACTCTCAGGGCTTCTCGCCCAGCACAATAAGGCGGTAGAACAGGGACAACTGTTCCATGAGTTCCCCTTTGTCCCGCTGAAGCTCTTTGATCTTAAGTTCCGCTCCGATCTCATCAAAGCGCGGGTCCGTCTCCATGTGGCGCACCGTAAAGTGCGGCAGCTTGTCCTCCTCAAATTCAAGTGTAAGCACACCTCCGACATCTTCCGTGAACTCAACGCACATGATCTGAAGTTCGTCCTTGACAGACTTGGGCAGTTTGTCAAAGGCCGGGTTAAAATAATATTTCTGTTCGTACCAGCTGGCACCGCATAGTGTGATATTCTCCATGATGTCCTCTCATCCATCGAAAAACGCAGGTATTATCAAAGCATGGTCACCGAGACCACCGTCATGACCGCGCAGACAGCTGCGACCGCGAGGCAGATATAGCCCCGCTTCCTGCCCCGCGTCAGGTTATTAACAGCCAGAAGTATATTGAACAGGATTCCAAATCCGAAAAACGTGATCCGGGGAATCCCCTTCTCATCGGTCAGGAGCATCATCATGAACGATCCCAGTATAAGGATGGTCAGAACGACTGTGACAACAATATACAAAACATCTTCTGCCGAACTCTTATCTCTCATTCATTGTCCTCCGTCGATTCTCTGTCTCACCGGTATCGGCCTCCGTTCACCCTAAAAGACCCTGACCCGCCGCTATTCTCTGGCGCTTTGCCTCGTACATCAGTATGCCTGCGGCCATAGCCGCATTGAGCGACTCGACCTTGCCTGACATCGGAATCTTCATGAGCACATCGAGCTTGCCCGACAGTTCGTCCGAAAGCCCCCTGCTCTCATTTCCTATAAAGAATGCAGTGCCGCCTGTATAATCTCCCTCAAAATGTGAGATACTGCCTCTAAGATGCGCTGCGTAGGTCGTTATGCCCGCTGCCCGAAGTTCCGGAAGCAGTTCATCCGCAGATGCGACGACAAGATGCGGCATGCGGAAAATGCATCCCATCGTGGAACGGATGACCTTAGGATTATAGAGGTCGACAGACCCTTCTGTCAAGATGACGCCGGATACCCCCGCCGCCTCGGCAGTCCTGAGGATCGTCCCGGCGTTGCCGGGATCCTGCAGATTTTCAAGAACAACGATCAGCGGGGCCGCCCCTTTGGCCGCGCCCATGTCTGGCCCGCTATCAGTGCAGCCTGACCCGGCATTCCCGAAAATATCCGCAAGTGTATATTTCTTTTTTCTCACGACCGCAATGATCCCCTGCGGGCTCTTTGTGTCGGATATTCCAGCGAATCTGTCCGCGCGCACGTCAAGCATCCGCTCTGTGCCGGCAGGAATTCTGGCTATCATTTCCGGGTGCTCATTTGCAAATTCTGCTGTGGCAAACACAGCCTCCACCCTGTCCATCGGAGTCTCGGAAAATATCTTAATTCCTTCCGTCACAAAAAGGCCCTGCTCATCGCGGGCCTTTTTACTTTTTATAAGATTTTTGACGTCCTTAAATGACTGCGTCACTTTATTACAGTTCCTCTTCCGTATCAAGAGCAGCTTCTTCTGTCTTGTAATAGTTGTGAGACAGGGAATTGCAGATCTCGATCTGATATTCATCTATTTCCTTGGTCATCGCGAGAGCTTCATTGATGTCATAGTCACGGAACTTGCCGTTAGCGTAGGAAACAACTCTCTTTGTCTTGCCTTCAGCAAGGAGGTCAACAGCAATGCATCCCATTGTGGAAGCGTATACTCTGTCCTTGCAGGTCGGGCTGCCGCCGCGCTGCATGTAACCAAGGATAGTAGCACGTGTCTCCATACCTGTCGCAGCTTCGATACGTCTTGCCATAGAAGCAGAATGGCCTACGCCTTCAGCGTTGACGATGATGTGATGTGTCTTGCCGCGTCTTCTGTTATCGATGATGTTATCGATCAGCTTCTGCTCGTCAAAATCATATTTCTCCGGAAGAAGAACGTCCTCAGCGCCGTTGGCGATACCGCACCACAGAGCGATGTAACCGGCGTTGCGGCCCATGACCTCGATGATGGAGCATCTCTCATGAGAGGAGGATGTGTCGCGGACTTTGTCGATGGCTTCCATAGCCGTGTTGACAGCTGTATCGAAACCGATCGTGTACTCTGTGCAGGCGATGTCAAGGTCGATTGTTCCCGGGACACCGACAACGTTGATTCCTTCGTTGGCCAGCTTCTCAGCACCGCGATAGGAGCCGTCACCGCCGATAACTACGAGACCTTCGATACCGTACTTGTTGCAGACTTCAACTGCTCTTGCGATACCTTCCGGCGTACGCATTTCCTTGCAGCGTGCTGTTCCGAGGACGGTGCCGCCCAGGGAAAGGATACCGGACACATTGCCGGCCTTCATTTCAATAATTTCCTCATCGATGAGGCCTGAATATCCTCTCTTGATACCAAAGACCTTCATCCCTTTTGTCAGACCGTGACGTACAACCGCACGGACCGCCGCATTCATTCCCGGCGCATCGCCGCCGCTAGTAAGAACACCGATTGCTTTAATCTTTTTCTCAGCCATTTTCATTGCCCCCTCGGGAGTATTTTTGTACAAATTACCGTTTCCTGCGCACAATTATCACTCAAAGCTGTGCATGTTTACCTTTTTATTCTAAAGCAAGAAGGTTGATTTTTCAACACTTTTTATAATAGATGCCTCAAATGCATGCGGTTTTTTGAATACTTTCATCTCAGCGGGGGCGCAAAGCGAAGACCGCCATTTTTCACTGCTTTGTCGCCCTGACTGCCACATTCTCCTCACCGCAGATTTTCATGAATCCCTCCAGAAGCTCCGGGGCAGCAGAGACCCTTCCCGTGCGTGTCAGATCCCTCATCTGCCTCGCGTCCTTAATATACACGATGATCCTGTCATTTCCCCGCCCGGCCGACGATAAGAGTTCGGTGAGCTCGGAAGCATATGTATTCCACGCGTCTTTGTCCGCAAATGCCAGCCACACGTCCTTCGGTATCTCATCAAATGTAATGATCTTGTCGGCAATCAGCTTGCTCGCCCGCTCATCCTCGGATGATACGCGGCCGGTCACGAGGACCTTTTTATCCTCCTCGATCGCGTCCCGATAGTCCTCATACACTTTCGGGAATACCAGGGCTTCCACCGACCCCACAAGATCCTCCACATTGATAAAAGACATGACCTTATTCGTCTTCGTGTACTTGATCGTCTTGCCGGTAATCATGCCGCCGATCGTGACTTTCTGTCCGTTCCTGACTCTGGATTCCCCGGTCTCCTCATCGAGCAGAAAATCCGTTGAGTAGGCGTTCACGCGTCCCGCAAGCAGACTCTGATACTCCTCCAGCGGATGCCCGGAGAGGTAAACTCCAAGCACTTCCTTTTCAAATGCCAGCAGCTCCTCGCGGCTGAACTCTCCCACCGGCGGCAGGCTGATCTCATACTGCTTTTTCATTTCCGGCGCCATGAAATCAAAGATGCTCATCTGACCGGCCATATTGTTCTTGCTCTCATTTGCGACAGAATCCAGGATCGGCATGTAGACCTGCATCAGCTGCTTTCTCGTCCCCTGAAGTGAATCGAGCGCTCCGGCCTTGATCAGATTCTCGATCGCGCGCCGGTTAAGATCACTGCCGTAGGTCCGCTCAAGAAAATTCCTGATAGATTCGAAAGGTCCCCGCAGATCCCGCTCCGCGATGATCTGGTCGATAACACCGCGGCCCACGCTCTTGATCGCGTACATACCGTAGCGGATCTTCCCGTTCTCCGTCGTGAATCTGCCGTACCCGGTATTCACCGACGGCGGCAGGATATCGATCTTCATGTCCCGGCAGTGCATGATGTACTCAGCGCATTTATCCGGGTTGTCTATGACGGACGTCATAAGAGCGGCCATGAACTCGACCGGATGATAGCGCTTTAAATAAGCCGTCTGGAATGCGACGACGGCGTAGGCAGCCGCATGGCTCTTATTGAATGCGTAGTTCGCGAAATCCATCATCTCATCGAAGATGCGGTTCGCGATCGGCTCCGGTATACCATTTGCAAGACAGCCCGGAACGCCCTCCTCTTCGTTTCCGTAGATAAAATTGCGGCGCTCCTTCTCCATGACGGACTGCTTCTTTTTAGACATCGCTCGCCGGACCAGGTCGCTCCTGCCCATGCTGTAGCCGCCGAGGTCACGCACGATCTGCATGACCTGCTCCTGATAGACAATGCAGCCGTAGGTCGTCTCGAGGATAGGCCGCATCTCCTCGCAGTCGTAAGTGACAGTCTCGGGGTGTTCCTTGCCCCGGATATACTTGGGGATGAATTCCATCGGGCCCGGCCGATAGAGCGCGATGCCTGCGATGATATCTTCGAGTCCGCGAGGCTTCAGCTGCTTCATGAAGTTTTTCATGCCGGAGCTTTCAAGCTGGAACACACCCTCGCATCTGCCGCGGCCGATCATGTCCATGACCGAGGGGTCATTGTAGTCGACTTTGGAAAGGTCCAGCGGAACCGCAGCGTGCTCATTCACAAGATTCACCGCGTCATTGATGACCGTCAGCGTGCGGAGGCCCAGGAAGTCCATCTTGAGCAGGCCAAGCTCTTCGAGCGCAGTCATCGTGTACTGAGTCGTGATCGAGCCGTCCTGGGCTCTCGAGAGCGGCACATACTCGACGACCGGCAGGTTGGAGATGACAACACCGGCGGCGTGCATGGACGTATTGCGCGGCAGACCTTCAAGACGCCTTGCCATGTCTATGAGATAGCGAACATTTTCCTCCTCGTCGTAGCGGGATTTGAGTTCCGGATTCATTTGCAGCGCCTTATCGAGCGTGATATTCAGCTCCCGCGGAATCATCTTGGCGATCGCGTCCGCCTCAGCGTAGGGCAGATCGAGAACACGCGCGACGTCGCGTATAACGCCGCGGGCTGCCATGGTGCCGAATGTGACAATCTGCACGACGCGGTCACGGCCGTACTTGCGCACGACGTAGTCGATGACCTCCTGGCGTCTCTCGAAGCAGAAATCCATATCGATATCAGGCATGGTGATTCGCTCGGGATTCAGGAATCGCTCAAAGAGCAGATTGTAGCGAAGCGGATCAAGGTCGGTGATGCCCAGCGAGTAGGACACGACAGAACCTGCCGCGGAGCCTCGTCCCGGACCCACAGGGATCCCGTTGTCACGCGCGAACTTGACATAGTCCCACACGATGAGGAAATAGTCCACGAACCCCATATTCCGGATCGTGTCTAGCTCATAACTCAGTCTGTCCTCGATCTCCTTCGTGACCGGATGATAGCGCTCCTCTATGCCCTCATGGCACAGCTTGTTCAGATAGGACCAGGAATCATAGCCGTCCGGGACGTCAAATTTCGGGAGCTTTCTCTCGCCGAAGGTGATCGTGACATTGCAGCGCTCCGCAATTTTCTCAGTGTTGGCGACCGCCTCAGGCACGAAGCGGAACAGGGACGCCATCTCCTCGGGCGACTTTACATAATACTGGCCGCCCTCATAGCGCAAGCGGTCCTCATCCATGACCTTCTTGCCGGTCTGGATGCAGAGGAGAATGTCGTGGGAATCAACATCCTCTTTGTAGGTGTAGTGGCAGTCATTTGTACAGACGAGCGGGAAGCCCTCCTCGTCATGCATGCGGACCAGCTGCCTGTTCACATGCCTCTGTTCCGGAATGCCGTGATCCTGAAGTTCAAGGAAGAAATTGTCCTTTCCGAAAATATCCCTGTACTCATATGCAGCCCGCCGCGCGCCTTCATAGTCGCCGCGGGTGATGGCCTTCGGGATCTCACCGGCAAGGCAGGCGGACAGGCAGATGATACCCTCGTGATACTCGCGAAGTATCTCCTTGTCAACGCGGGGCTTATAATAGTAGCCGTCCGTGAAGCCGGCGGACACAATGCGGGTCAGATTGGCATAGCCCTTATCGTTCTCCGCCAGAAGGACCAGATGATAGTATCGGTCCTCGTGCGATACATTGTCCCTGTCAAATCGGCTGTGCGGAGCCACGTAGACCTCACAGCCTATGATCGGGCGGATCCCCTGGGCTTTGCACTCCTTATAAAAATCAATACAGCCGTACATAACACCGTGGTCGGTGATTGCACAGCTGTCCATGCCCAGCTTCTTTACCTGGGCGACATACTCTTTGATCTTGTTGGATCCATCAAGAAGCGAATACTCCGTGTGGACATGAAGATGTGTAAAAGGCATCGTTACCTCATTCCTTTTTAGTATGCGAAAATTGCCAGTAAATGCCGAAGATACCGATCAGCCCGCCAAGCACGAGGACGACAGCGGCAGTGGCTCCGGACGGATCCAGCGCCTTGATCTTCGACAGCACAAATTCCGTGAGAATATCGGCGAACATGATGCCGCCCGCAATCGAAGATACCACGATCACAATCGGCCTCACGAAGAAAGCGGCAAATATCCCGAGCAGCAGGGCTGCGACAAGAGACGCGGGCACCAGATACTCACTCTGCACAAATGGCGGAAGGACAGCCATAGCGGCGCTGAAGACTGAGCTGGCCACGGCCACAAAGAGTCCGACTTTGTAGAGAAAGAAACCGACAAGCGAAAATACGACCGCAAATGCCAGAAGAAACGCCAGATGAAATGTATCATCAAGCTTCAGGAGATCCGCGATAGACAGACCGACAAAAGCGCCGACCAGCAGACTGATGAAAGCGACGAAGCCTTTGAGCAGTTTGTAGCCGAACATCGCGAAGAGCAGGCAGATGATCAGCGACACTGCAAGGATAACTATATCCTTCATAGTAAATTCCGGAATATAGCCAAGACCGGTCTCGATTATATTACTGATAAACTCTTCCATGTGTCAGACCTCCCTGATTTCACCGTTCTCAAGAGCGATTTTTCTCTCTTTATATAATTTTCCCACAGCTCTCTTGAAAGCTGCCTTGGACAGCCCGAATACCTCCCGGATCTTCTCCGGATCCGCTTTATCATCAAATGGCAGCACGCCGTCATACTCATCGTGAATCAGACAAAGGACAGCCTCCGCATCCTCATCCATCTGCTGATAGGCTTTCTTGTGAGCCGAGAGGTCAAGCTTTCCGTCCTCTTTTACGTTGGTAACGCGAAGCTCGAGAACGTCGCCGGGATGCACATTATTCAACGCTTCCCTCTTCGGGATCATGCCGGAGTACATATTATCGACAGCGATGAACACACCGAAATTCGGGGCGAGCTGATAGACCGTCCCTTTGACCGTGTCGCCGATCTGATACGGCGGATCCTGCCTGAGATAGGGGTAGAGCTTCATTGTCGCTGCCAGACGGCTGCTCTTGTCGACATACAGCGCGACCAGTACGTCTTCCCCCTCCCTGACCTTCTTCGTCTGTTCATGGAACGGGAGAAGCAGATCCTTCTCGAGCCCCCAGTCAAGGAATGCGCCGATCTTAGTGACCTGGCTCACTCTGAGCAGGGCGACGCCGTGGAGCAGTACCTTCGGCTGCACGGTTGTCGCGATCAGGCGGTCCTTCGAGTCACGATAAATAAAGACCCTGACCTCATCGCCGACGCCGCTCCCCTCCGGGATCTGCTTTGCCGGGAGCAGAATGCGGTCCTCCGGCCCCGCGTCCTGAGTCTCACCGAGATACGCACCGTGATGTTCGATTTTTACAATAATCAGCTTCTGAAGTTTTCCTAATTCAATCATATGTCTCCTACCTTGTGCTCAAGTCAGAACACATGTGACAATGCTGCGGCGATTTCCGGTCCTGTTACTGTACCGATCCTGTTACAAAATGAACTGCATGACAGCACAGGCTTTCCCATTCATATCGAGACGGACAATATAGCCCTCTGTATCATGATACACTCTCGGCGCGAGAATGTCACCTAGATAAGCCTGAGAAAGATATTCTACCCGCAGTTCCCGCACCTTGATGCCTGCCGGAAGGTAGGCAAGCGCCATGGAAATATACTGCTCGTTGTTCACGTGCCCGTTCGTGTCAAGATTGGTCGCTCGCACTTTAAACGGCTGCTTTTCTATAATGCCCTCCGACGGCATCTTAATGTGCCGCGGCGCTTTCTCCATCTCAAATTCAGGGTCGACCCCGTAGGCTTCGACCTCCACCTTCGGCACACGGATCGGCCGTCCAGCCTCGGTGTCAAAGTAGATCCATCTGGAGTTGGCAAATGCGAGCAGCTCCCCCTTTTTATCCCACATAAGGAAATTGCGGTCCGCCTCGAACCCGTGAAAATTGTACGCCTGGGTCCTCGTACGGACAATCTCATTCATCTTCGGATACCGCTCCACTAAGATCTGCCATGAGGCCAGCATCCAGGCGTAGTGCTCCCTCTTCCACGTGACGGGGCCGCGCCCGACATCCGAACTGTGGAAGACCGCACAGTCCTGAAAATAATTGACCAGGCCTGCCAGCGAGAGCCTTCCGTCCTGCGCACATTCAGAATAGCGGATGCGTGAGTCAAATTCAAACATAAATCGCTTTCTCCAATCTGTCCATTAAAGAACGCTTCTTCTCCATTTGCCCGAGAGGTAGAAAACACTTCCGATCACGAACGGCATAAAGCCCGCCAGCGCGTCTCCGAACCAGAAGCCTCTGCATCTCATGCCCAGGCCAAATCCCATAAAGGCCGCCAGACTTATTCTCGCTATCATGCCGTCAAGCAGCGCGACCAGGAGATTCAGTCTGGAATTGCCGGAACCGTTGATGATGGAGAACGCACCCGATCTTGTCGCGGAGCCGTAAAAATTGACGACGATCGGAACCACAACGAGAGATGCTTCCGCGAGCACGGCCGCGTCACTTGTGAAAATCTCGCACACAGCTTCCGGGAAGAGCAGCATAAGGCAGGATACGGCTGTCGAGATCACGAAGCCTACCGAGAGCACGGAAATCAGGATTTTCGGCACTCTGTCATACTTCTTTGCGCCAAGATTCTGGCCGACCATCGAACTTCCCGCGGTCGTGAACGAGTTGGAGACGATGCCGATCATCATGCCCGTCTTGTTGTAGATGCCCGACAGAGCGGAGTAAATGACGCCCTCTGCGTTGATCCAGGAGGTGAGCACAATTTTGGAGAAGCTGACCGCTGCCGACTGGATCGCCATGGGAATCCCGAGCTGAAGGAGGGGAACGACGATCTTTCCGTCGATCCTGAAACTATCCGGTTGAAAATCGAATCCGAACTCCTCTTTTCGCCTGTACAGATACACGATTGAGACGATAAAACTGACTGCCTGGCCGATGACCGTCGCGAGGGCAGCTCCAAAGACCTCCATCCCGCAGAAGCCGACAAATACTATATCGAGGATCGTGTTGAGGACTGCGGCGATCGCGATGAAAGCGAACGGTCTTTTTGAATCCCCCATACCTCTCAGGATCGCGGAGACGATATTGTACCCGTAGATGAAAATGAGTCCCACCAGGCAGGTCACCATATAATCCATCGTGTAGTCGTAGGACTCCGGCGGGGTATTGAGCGCGTTCAGGATCGGCCCGCGGAACACATAACAGATAGCGGAAATTGCTATCGCTATGAATAGAAGAAGAGTGAACATAGTTCCGATCAGCCTTCTCACATTATCCATTTTCCCCGCGCCGACATACTGAGAGATCAGGACCTGGCCCGCGGAGGAAAAACCCATCGCGAGGAATGTGATCAGGTGCAGGATGTCTCCGCCGATTGAGACAGCCGACATTCCCGCTCCGCCGATGACCTGGCCGACAACGATCATGTCGACGAGGTTGTAGAGGGCCTGGAGTGCATTTGCAACAAAAAGAGGCATGGCAAACATAAGGAGAAGCTTCGGAACGCTCCCCTTTGTCAGATCTGTCACCATTGTCTCTTTTTTAAGTCTGCTGCTCTCTGTCATCACTGTCTCCGAGTATGGATTAAAAAGGCTCCACGGCACCGCATACTGTGCCGTGGAGCACCGTAAAATTCTAGTCTCTATCCGCATAACAGTTCAGGCAGGCTGTTCTTATGCTTCGTTGCCGGCAGCAAAGCATCCATCTTCATGAGAAAAGCATTGTAAGTCCGACCGAGAGATCAAAAACGCACATGCGTTTTTTAGCTCGCAGAGAAGGGCTTACGCTTTTCGATGAAGATGATGTTTGCGCCGGTTTATCGAACTCAGTTGCAGCCGTCTGAACTGTTACCTATCTGTCGGCGTATTACTCAAGCCCCGTCGCTTCATCGATTCCGAGCATGATGTTCATGTTCTGGACCGCAGCGCCGGAAGCCCCCTTCCCGAGGTTGTCAAAAAGAGCTGTCACTGTCGTGAGATCCTCATATCCGGACACGATGAGCTGCAAATGATTGGTGCCCGCCAGTGCATTTGCATACACCGTACCCTGCTTCGGATCATACGGCAGCACCGTCACAAAGTGCTCGCCGGCATAGTATTCCGCCAGCCTATCGCGGATTTCCTCCGCTGTCGGCCTGCCCGCAAGGAGGCGATTGTGCAGCATGATGGATGTCGCCATGCCCTTATAGTAATCGTCCACGACCGGCATAAAGACCGGCGCGTTCGCAAGTCCCGTTACCTTCTGCATCTCTGGGATATGCTTATGCTGAAGGGTGAGCCCATAGATGCCCGGGGCGGAGAGCTTCTCCTCCCTGTCGGCAGCCTCATACTGGGCGATCATCTTCTTGCCGCCGCCCGAATAGCCGGTGAGGGAATAGCATGTGACCGGGTAATCCGCCGGAAGAATGCCCATGCGGACGAGAGGGGCAGCAGATGAGATGAAACCTGTGGCGTGGCAGCCCGGGTTGGCCACACGATGACTATTGGCGATCGCCGCTCTCTGCTCCCTCGACAGCTCCGGATAACCGTAGGTCCAGTCATCAGAGGTCCTGTGGGCGGTCGACGCGTCAATGACCCGCACGTCAGGGTTCTCGATCAGAGAAACTGCCTCGATCGCGCCCGTATCGGGGAGGCACAAAAAGACAATATCCGCCATGTTGAGGAATCTCTTCCTCTCATCAAGGTCATGCCGTTTCTCCTCGTCTATGCGCAGAAGTTCAAGATCATCTCTCTTGCCGATCCTCTCATAAATCTGGAGTCCTGTCGTGCCCGCCTGGCCGTCTATATATACTTTTGTCTTCATTCCGTCCCCCCTGTATATACTTGCGAAACTTCCCACATGCAGTTGATGTAGCATTTTTTCTTCGAGCCCCGCTCGAGAAACCTGGTGCAGTATTTTAATCATAATTAGCTTACATAATGCTGAACCGAATCCCTGCGGTCTCCGCTTCGCTGCAGTCTGGAATCGACAAGCGGGAAGTCTTTGTTACTTATTACTTTTATAGGTTAACCCTTTTTCGGGGCTGTTGCAAGTGTGATATTTTTCCCGTTTATCCGGCTGACAGGTATCCGCCATCGGCTTCTCATCCTTGCCTCCGGCTGACAGGTATCCGCCGTCGGCTTCTCATCCTTGCATTTTGGGCAGAGTGTCTTTCGGTGTTTATTGTTGGCATATCCGAAAAATGCTATAATTTCTTTATCTTTATGATAGGCGCCGCTCGGTTAATCGCTCGGCTGCATATTGTTTCACTGGGAATCTGCGCAGGCGTAATGTCCGGTGAACGTACGCTTTTACCCACAGGGCACTTTACTTGCCGGAAGCTCCACCGCCGGGCACTTTGTCCACAAGGCACTTTACTCGCAGGGCGCAAAAAGCACCGACCAAAGCTAAATGGAAACATAACCACAGCACTTCTTTTACGATTCGGAGCACGACATATGATGAACCTCCACCCCCATGCGGTGCTGTGCCGCGTCCTATGGAGGTGGTATCAAAGCCCTTCGGGCTTTAAGTCCCTCCGGGTCTTTTGATATTTGACCGTCGTGCCGGTTTCCC
>JBGUIK010000090.1:0-4256 GCA_045112915.1 Lachnospiraceae bacterium | reverse complement strand
GCGAATACTTCCGATGCGGTTTACAACGGATGGTATTCGGGTGTTTATCAGACGGAAAGCGCTCAGGTATCGGCGGTTCTTACCGGTATCACAATCGGAAGTCTTCAGCTTACGCCTGCTTTTGATGCCGGTACCACTTCTTATACGGCTGAGACCGTGAATGATGAGGATGCGGTATCTGCGACGGCGGCAAGCGGAACGGCGGTTACGATTCTGGTAAATGGTGTGGCTCATACCAGCGGCGATGATGCAACTTGGGAGAGCGGAACCAATACCGTGACGGTGATCGCAAGTAAGACCGGATGCACCAGCACGGCATATACCGTGACGGTGACAAAGAACGGACAGGGTTGATAAGTGTTTTTTAGGGCAGGGCTTCGGCTCTGCCCATTCTTATGATTGGAGGAAAGTGAAATGGCACTTACAAAGACAGTGAATATTGATGGCAATGATGTGACTTTCAGGGCATCGGCAGCCATTCCGAGAATATACAGGAACAAGTTCCACAGGGATATCTACAAAGATCTTCATGACTTGCAGAAGAGCATTGATGAGAATGATCCGGAAAATTCCGCGCTGGATTCTTTTTCGCTGGAACTGTTCGAGGATATCAGCTACATCATGGCGAAACACGCGGATCCGCAGAATGTTCCTGATACGCCGGATGAATGGCTGGATCAGTTCGGGACTTTTTCCATTTATCAGGTGCTTCCTGAGATTATCGAGCTTTGGGGCTTGAATGTGCAGACGCAGGTGGAGAGTAAAAAAAACTTCGAGCGACTGACCGGGAAATGACAACGCCGCTCTTACTTTTAAGGGCGGTGCAGCTGGGCGTGCATATCAGTGAGATGGATTTGCTGACGATAGGATGCTTACTGGATATGTATAGTGAGCTTCAGGCTGATGATGTGCCTCCGGTTTACACAGCCAGCCAGGATGACATGGATAAGTTTTAATTGATATTTGTATGGATTAGTAGTATTATACTAAAGGAAAATAGAAGAAAGGCACGCATCTTGTGTGTGGGTGAGGAAATGAAGAATAGATAATTTGATTTGGTAAACGCGAACGAAAATATTATGGCCTGAAAAGGTCTGTTTGTGTATGCCGAATTGGATTATCGTATTCATTTTGAAGCCATCTTGAAGTGATGCTTTCTTTCGGCATATATTGGGTCTTCATTTGTACGTGTAATCTGCTTTCGGCTTGGAGCAGATTTTTTTGTGCCATTAAAAATATCGGAGGTGATGTGTATGGCACAGATACAAGTGACGGACCTGACATTTTCCTATGACGGAAGCGCGGACGATGTTCTTAAAGATGTGAATTTTAACATTGATACAGACTGGAAGCTGGGGCTGATCGGAAGAAATGGTAAGGGTAAAACAACTCTGCTAAACCTTCTTATGGGAAGATTTGATTACCATGGCAATATTAAGACATCTACCTGCTTTGATTATTTTCCGTATACAGTATTTGATTCAGATCTGACAAAAAATGCAGTTGATCTCATAGAGAGATGGAAACCACAGATTGAAATCTGGCAGGTTCTGATCCAGATGAATGAGCTTAAGATGGATCCGGAATGCTTATACAGACCATTTGGTACGCTTAGCTTCGGAGAGCGGACAAGAGTGATGTTGGCAGTGCTGTTTGCGGCAGAGAATGAGTTCCTTCTGATCGATGAACCTACGAACCATTTGGATACCAAGGCACGGGATATTATAAAAGAGTATCTGGCTTCAAAAAAGGGGTTTATCCTTGTATCACATGATAGGGATCTTTTGGATGCTGTATGTGATCATGTGCTTGTTTTGAACAGGTCTACAATCGAGATACAGGCAGGCAATTTTTCAACATGGTGGGAGAATAAGGAAAAGAAGGACGCATTTCAGCAGGCGGAAAATGAAAAGCATCTTAAGGAGATAGGCAAGCTGAGAGCAGCGGCTGACAGGAGCAGCCGGTGGGCAGATAAGAATGAAAATTCCAAGATAGGATTTGATCCCGTAAAGGAGCATGACAGGAGCATCGCAACCAGATCCTTTATTGGCGCAAAAACCAAGAAGATGCAAGCTCGTGTGAAATCCTATGAGCAGCGTATTGGACGCGAGATTGAAGAGAAAGAAGGTCTTCTGCAAGATATTGAGAGAGTATCAGATCTGAAAATAGAACCGCTTAAATTCCATAAGGGGGTGCTTATCAATGTGAATGATCTGTCGCTTGGATATGAATCTGAGAAGCCACTGTTTGAAGGCCTGCGTTTTCAGGTTAAGCGAGGCGAAAGAATAATTCTTTCTGGTGAGAATGGATGCGGGAAATCGAGTGTTCTGAAGGCGATATTGCAGAAGGCAGATTTTAGGGAGTGGGGAGCCGATTCGGGGTTACTCATATCAGGAGATCTGGATGTTGCATCCGGCATGACTATATCGTATGTCAATCAGGATACGTCTTTTTTGTCAGGTACTTTACGGAAATACAGTGAGATTAAAGGGCTTAATGAAAGTCTGTTTCTTGCGGTGCTAAGGCAGCTTGATTTTGGACGGGAACAGTTTGTGAAAAATATGGAGGACTTTTCGGAGGGTCAGAAGAAGAAGGTACTGATTGCAGCAAGTCTGCTCACGCCGGCTCACTTATATATTTGGGATGAACCATTAAATTTTATTGATGTGTTCTCACGGATGCAGATAGAAAAACTGATCCTGCAATATAAGCCTACCATGCTTTTGGTAGAGCATGATGTCAGGTTTCAGGAAAAAGTAGGTACAGATATTATCAGAATAGGATAATGTCAGAAAAGAAATAATTGGGAGAAGATCGGGAAACCGGTCTTTTTCTTTTACCCAAAATCAGGAAGGAGGGACATAGATGGCTGGACGGATCCAGGGTATCACCGTTGAAATTGGCGGCGATACCACCAAATTACAGACTGCCTTGAAGGGCGTAAATACAGAGATCAGAAACACTCAGAGCCAGCTGCGTGATGTCGATAAGCTCCTGAAACTTGATCCGGGAAATACGGAATTGCTTGCACAGAAGCATAGGCTCTTGGGAGATGCAGTTAAGGAAACAAAGGAAAAACTGGAGACCTTAAAGACGGCAGCTGAGCAGGCAGATCAGGCACTGAAAGATGGCACGATTACACAGGAACAATATGACGGTCTGCAGAGGGAGATTGCTGAGACAGAGGCAAAGCTGAAATCCTTGGAGGAACAGGCAAAGAGTTCTGCAACGGCTCTTCAGGAAATCGCCGCAAAGGGTGAGAAGCTGAAGACGGTCGGGGATAATATCACGAATGTCGGGAAGAAGTTCCTTCCTGTGACAGGGGTTGTGGCTGGACTTGGTACGGCGGCGGTGAAAACAGCCGCTGATTTTGATTCTGCCATGAGTAAAGTGGCGGCGGTGTCCGGCGCGACAGGCGCAGACTTTGATGCTTTAAGAGATAAAGCCCGTGAGATGGGATCCAAGACAAAGTTCTCCGCATCTGAGGCTGCGGAAGCCATGAACTACATGGCGATGGCAGGCTGGAAGACGGAGGATATGCTGGAAGGCATCGAAGGCGTCATGAACCTTGCGGCGGCTTCCGGTGAGGATCTGGCAACTACATCTGATATCGTAACGGATGCGCTGACAGCTTTTGGACTTTCTGCATCTGATTCCGGCCACTTTGCGGATATCCTTGCAGCGGCAAGTAGTAATGCCAACACGAATGTTTCCATGATGGGTGAAACCTTCAAGTATTGCGCTCCAATTGCCGGTGCTTTGGGCTTCTCTGCGGAGGATACGGCGGAAGCGATCGGTCTGATGGCCAATGCCGGCATCAAGGGTTCTCAGGCAGGTACGGCTTTGAGGACGATCATGAATAACCTGTCCGGTGATGTGAAGATCTGTGGTTCTTCTATCGGAGAGGTGACGGTGGCAACTACCAATGCTGACGGTTCCATGAGAGATCTGTCAGATATCCTGGCTGATTGCCGGACGGCGTTTGCTGGTCTGACAGAATCAGAGAAGGCACAGGCGGCTGAAAGCCTTGTTGGTAAGAATGCGATGTCCGGTTTTCTGGCATTGATGAACGCCGGGGAAGGAGATATTGATAAGCTTTCATCTGCCATTGCGAACTGTGACGGAACGGCTGCAGGGATGGCGGAGACCATGCAGGATAACCTTGCCGGTCAGCTGACAATATTGAAATCACAGTTGCAGGAACTGGCTATCTCTTTTGGAGAACTGTTGATGCCTGCGATCAGAACCATTGTCGG
>JBGUIK010000089.1:0-20323 GCA_045112915.1 Lachnospiraceae bacterium | reverse complement strand
CCTTGTGAACAGCGACTGAAGAAACAAGCGCGGGTCCCTGCCGGCTCATGTTTAAAAACACGAGAATGCGCCGGTTACTCTTCAAATGCAGCCGCCTTAAGCACACGCTGATTATACTCATTTTGAGCAATTGTAAGGACCTTGTCATAATCTTTTTTCTTGATATATTCTCCGGCCTTGTCGTTGCTGTCTTTTAGTAAATAGTATTGTGTTCGTCCGTGGCTCGAACAAATTCAGATTCTTCCTTCAGGAATCTTTTTCCGGCTGCGATTTATTTTTCCTATTACATAATCGAGACTTTTTTCTCGGCTATCTAGCGTATCCAATAAAGTGTTCAAGATTACTGTCCTCCTTTGTATAATCATTGTTTTGACTTTGCCTGCTATCAACATTAATTAATAGATGTCGCTTGATGAAAATGCGGCATTTTATGATATTTGTATGCGAATTATTAGCTTTGTATTAGTTTTAAAATGCAATCATAGAATCCTGCCATTATACAAATGACAGTTATCTCTTCATAAAACTGTTAAGTGAGCAATGCGTTGAAATAAGGGATTTTTGTTTGCATGAAATGCTTAAGTGAAAATAACATGCGTTTTGTCTGCTGCAAGATTAGCTGCGGACGATTATGTGTATTATTATAACAAGGAGTAAAAGAAAATAAAAGAATACAATGAGAGATTGGATGGAAAAGGACTAAAGCGCTGGAGCCATACTCATAGAGACTGCTTTGATCAAAGTTATACTCATCGAGATTGCTCTGATCAAAGCCATACTCATTGAGATCGCTCTGGTTGAAGCCGCATTCTTTGAGATTGAGTTGGTTGAAGTCTTTGATATTAGCGGAAAGGATGGATAAATGGCACGCAAGCCATCACACTTTCGACGATATTTGAACATACTTTACTCAGAAACGAGACACATTTTCTTCAAAAAATGAATGTAAATTGTCAACATCAGCTGAAGACACAGACAACATCGCGGGGCACGAAAGCATCCCGCCATTCGACAGACATTTTACAAAGAAAAGGATTTAGTTATGAAGAACAAGAAATATTTAGCACTCATGATTGCAATGACTATGACAGCCGGTCTCGCTGCATGCGGCACAACGACGACAACTGCGACGACAGCATCCGCTGCAGCTTCAGCAGAGACTGACGTTGAATCGGCCGCAACTGAAGTGAAGGCTGATCAAGAGACGAAAGTGACAGCCAGGGTCGACAGCGTCTCTGGAAATACGATAAATGTTACGCTTGGCGAGCTCGGCGGCAGACATGGAGGTCCGGGAGAAAACGATCAGGAACGCTCTGGTATGAAGGACGGTAAAAATAAGTCATCAGAATCTGCTGATTCACAGAGTGATGAGAACCAGACAGCTGACAATCAGGCCTCGACAGATAACAGCCAGGCAGGAGCAGCCGACGGTCAGACGCCTCCGGAACTGCCGAACGGCCAGGCACCGACAGATGACAGCCAGGCAGGAATCGCCGACGGCCAGACCCCGCCGGAGCTTCCGAACGGCCAGGCACCGACAGATAACAGCCAGGCAGGAGCAGCCGATGGCCAGACCCCGCCGGAACTCCCGAATGGTCAAAGCCGCGGCGAGATGAATATTGCTGATCTGTTCACGGCATCCGATGAGACCGCGACATATACAATTGATGAATCTGTCTTGGATGGAATCACTCTCGAGGAAATTAAAGAGGGAGTGATCCTTACAATCACACTGAACGAAGATGGAAGTATCGCAAAGGTGGCAGAAGCTTCAATAAAAGACGGTCACGGTGGACCGGATGGTATGGGCGGACCTAATGGTATGGATAAGCCGGGTGACATGGGCCAGCAGGGCGGCAACGGCCAGCAGGGCGGCATGGGTCAGCCGGGCGGCATGGGTGGCCCGGGCGGCAGCGACGCCTCCTCCATCGACTATTCCGCGGTGACAACATATTCCGAGAATACACAGACGAGCGGCGAGACATACACTTCAACAGGAACGGATGAAAATGCAGTCCTTGTCGACAGCGGCGCTGAAGTTAAAATTAATAATGCGACCGTGACGAGAACGTCGAGTGACAGCTCCGGCGGGGACAACGCAAGCTTCTATGGAGTTGGCGCGGCACTGCTTGCCAAGGACGGCACTCTGTACGTGGAAGATTCCAACATCACCACTGACGCAGCGGGCGGCGCGGGTGTATTCGCCTACGGTGACGGCACTGCTTACGTGGAAGACACAACAATAAATACGACTCAGAACACATCTGGCGGTATCCACGTGGCCGGCGGCGGAACTCTCTACGCCTGGGATCTCGATGTCACGACAAATGGCGGCTCCGCGGCTGCAATCCGTTCCGACAGAGGCGGCGGGACAATGGTCGTCGAGGGCGGCAGCTATACATCAAACGGCTCCGGTTCACCGGCAGTTTACACAACAGCTGACATTACGATTGAAGACGCTGATCTCACAGCGACGGGCTCTGAGGCTGTCTGCATCGAAGGTCTCAACACACTGCGCCTTTTTGACTGTGATCTGACGGGTAACATGCCGGATGACGATCAGAACGATGTTACCTGGGATGTCATTGTATACCAGAGCATGTCCGGCGATTCTGAGATTGGTACAGGCAATTTCAGCATGGTCGGCGGCACGCTGACGAGCAAGAACGGTGGTCTCTTCTACACGACCAACACTTCCAGCGAGATCCTGCTCTCCGACGTTGACATCAACTATTCGGAAGACAACGATTTCTTCCTGCAAGTTACCGGCAACACCAATAAGCGCGGTTGGGGCAGTGCAGGTGCAAATGGTGCCCAGTGCATTTTCACCGGCGACTCCCAGGAGATTTCCGGCAAGATCGTATACGACAGCATCAGCACCCTCGATTTCTATCTTACAAATGGCAGCACCCTGACCGGTTACTTTGTCGATGACGAGACCTGGGCCGGCAACGGCGGCGACGGTTACTGCAACGTATATGTGAGCAGCGATTCGGTGTGGACGGTTACCGAAGACTGCACGATTGACGCACTCTATGCCGCCGGCAAGATTGTTGATGCGGACGGAAATAACGTGACAGTTAAGGGTGAGGATGGAACGGTCTATGTACAAGGCAACAGCGGAATCACCGTGACCGTATCATCCTATTCTACAGAGGACAAGAGCTCTGATGCCCTGCAGACACCGTCCTACAGCGACTATGAGGTGGCTGAGCCGGAAGATGACTGATTTGCTGGGTTGCTCTGAGTTCATTGGGGCGAACGAAGTTTTCTTGAAGTTCATTGGAGCAAACGAAGATTGACTAGCCGGTCATACTTTGAGCTTGCAGATTGATAGTGAATGTGAGGCTGCCAAGTCGGATGAAGATAAAAACAATAATCATGTAATTTCCAAGTGTGTATTCGCGGCAGCAATTCATAATATGGTTACAAAACCAACGATTGAGTCATTTCGCAGGTGGCAGTAATTCTTAATGTGGTTACAAAACAAACGGTTGAATCATTTCGTAGGCGGTAGTAATAATAACATCAATAAGGGCATAAAAAAGCTCCCGAATCAAAACAGGTTCGGGAGCTTTCCTGCTATATGTCACTATATGTTATTGACTCGTTTTCTGTCCAAATCATACAAGCGGTGCTATAATACTTTTTGTGAAGCAGCCATCGTCCGAAAATCCAGGAGGACCGTTCATGGCAGTGGATATCTCAGTGTGAGATGCCCTGCCTCTATAGGTGGTGGGCAACAGACCGGTCCTACTTCTCTGCCTTTACTATCGAAAGGAAAATATCTATGAAAGTCTGTCTTCTCAACGAATCATTCCCGCCGGTCCTTGACGGCGTTGCCAATGTACTTTTGAACTATGCTAAATACCTCCCGAGCGATTTCAATTCGCCGGTCATCGTCGGCACTCCGCGCTATCCGGATGCCGACTATTCTGCGTACCCGTACGAGGTGGTGGCATATCCGAGTTTTAATACGGCTTCATTTGCAAATGGATACCGCACCGGCTACCCTCTCCAGGAAAAAGCCGTGTCAAAGCTGGCAGAATTCCAGCCGGACATCATTCACAGCCATTGTCCGGCGTCAGCAAATGTAATCGCTCGGCTCCTCCGCGAGCGCACCCAGGCGCCGATCGCGTTCACGTACCACACCAAATACGACATTGATCTGCGCAGGATTTTCAAGATCCGTCAGGTCGCGGATGAGACGATCAAGGCGATGGTCAGCAATATCGAAGCCTGTGACGACGTCTGGACCGTCAGCCGCGGGGCCGGAGAGAGCCTGAAAGCTCTGGGCTTCAAGGGCGACTACCATGTCATGAACAACGGTGTCGATTTTGAGCGCGGGCGCGTTGATGCGGAGGATGTCCGAAAAGTGACGGCGGGCTATGACCTCCCGGACGGTGTTCCCGTGTTCCTTTTTGTCGGCCGTATCATCACCTATAAAGGTATTCCCATGATACTCGACGCGCTCAAAATTTTGTCCGATGCCGGGCACGATTTCCGTATGGTCTTTATAGGAAAGGGACCGGACATGGAGCTCATGCAGAAAAAGGCAGAGGAATTGGGAATCGGTGGGGACAGACCGGGAATGGGCAAATGCATTTTCACCGGCCCCATCTATGACCGCGACGCGCTCCGGGCTTGGAATACGAGAGCGGACCTGTTCCTGTTCCCGTCGACATTTGATACAAATGGACTCGTCGTCCGAGAGGCAGCCGCCTGCGGTCTGGCCAGCGTGCTGATCAAGGACTCCTGCGCCGCCGAGGGAGTGACGGACAACAGGAACGGCTTCCTGATTGAAGAGACGGCGGAGTCGATGGGAGACCTTCTTATTAGATTATCCGGTGAGATGGATCATGTGCATGACGTCGGAGTGCATGCCATGGATGAAATATATATGTCATGGCGCGATGCGGTGGCCGAAGCCTACGAGCGTTACGCATGGCTCCTCGAGGAGAAGGCAAGAGGACGGCTCCGTGAGCCCGAGACTCGTGCTACGGACTATCTGGTGAAGCTGGCTGCCCGCAGCATGGATGAGGCTGCCCGCGCCCGCAGAGTCCGGACAGAGTTCTTCAACGACTTCAAGGATACCGCCATTGGAATGATGGACAATATCCAGGAGGCCGGGGAAGGGCTCAGCGACATGCTTGAACGAGTGAGCGGGACGGGTGAGAAAGTCCAGCAGGCGGTGAGCGGGACCGGCGAGAAAGTTCATCAGGCAGTGACCGGGACCGGCGAGAAAGTCCAGCAGGCAGTAACTGAAGCTGAGCAGAAGGTGAAATCTAATCTGACCTTCATGTCTCAGGAGGTCCTGCTGAGCTACGAGAATATGGCGCATGACAGTGAGTAATAGTAATATGCGCTTTAATAGGGAGCATTTGCAATTCTATGTGCACTAGGTGGTGCGCTGAGGCACTGTCCTGCCTGTGACATCTGCAGTAGAGCGGTAGCCGGGTAGTGTAATAGACTGTGGTTGGGGCGCTTTTTTGCTTGTGATATTCGCAGTAGAGCGGGGAAAGCAAGGAATCAACTATGGATTATGTCAGCTGTTATTGGTTTGACCTCTGCAATTTACAAATGACCAATATCTGAATAGTATTATGCTGCATATTTGGAGGGACAAAACATGGACCGGGATTTCAGGCGAATGTCATTATATCAGATATGGATACGGAGCTTTAGTGACGGCAACGGCGATGGAATCGGCGACCTGTACGGCGTGTACGATAAGCTCGATTACATAGCTTCACTTGGCGTGGACGGAATATGGTTCTCCCCGATTTACCCGTCACCGAACGCGGATTATGGCTATGACATCTCCGACTACAGGGACATCCATCCGGACTACGGCACACTCGACCAGTTCAAAAAAGTCCTGAATCGTGCTCACGAACTTGGTCTTGCCGTCCTCATGGACCTGGTCATTAACCACACATCCGACGAGCACATGTGGTTCCGGGAGAGCTGCAAGGGCAAGGATAATCCGTACAGCGACTACTATATCTGGCGTGACCCCCGATTCAAGGGTGAGAATAAGCTGCCTCCGAACAACTGGTACAGCCAGTTCGAAGGACTGGCATGGGAGTACAGTGAGGAGAGAGGCCAGTATTATCTGCATGTATTTGCAAAAAAGCAGCCGGACCTCAACATGGACAACCCGAAAGTGCGCGAGGAAGTCAAGGATATCATGCGTTTCTGGCTGGACATGGGCGTTGATGGCTTCCGCGAGGACGTGATCACATACATTTCCAAACAGGAGGGCCTGCCGGACGGAATACCGTTCCTGCCGGCGATCAACGGTCTGCCCTTTTATAAGGATGGGCCTAATCTTATGCAGTACCTGCATGAGTTTCGTGATGTCGCGAAGGAGTACAATGCGCTGCAAATAGGTGAAGCCCCCATGACGCCTGTCTCCACCGCGCTCGCTTACATTTCCGGCGAGGACCGGGTCCTCGATATGATGATCCAGTTCGACACGATGATGGCGGACTGTATCCTGACCGAATATGTCTGGCACAAATTCAGCCTTCGGAAGCTGAAGCGGGCCTATACCAAGTGGCAGACAAAGCTTGCGGGAAAGGCATGGAACGCCCTGTACCTTGAGAACCATGATCATCCGCGCATTATCAGCCGCTACGGCGATGAGAAAAACTTCTGGAGGGAATCAGGCACCTGTCTCGCAGCCAGCTATATTTTCCAGCAGGGCTGCCCGTTCATCTATCAGGGGCAGGAAATCGGCATGACAAATATCCGCATGAAGTCGATCGACGACTACCTTGACGTCTCGTCGAAGAATGCGTACAAGACCTTCCGCAAGCATTCCTCCGAGAAAAGACGCATGTCCTTCATTCACGTATCGAGCCGCGATTCCGCAAGGACGCCGATGCAGTGGGACGGAACAAAGTATGCCGGATTCTCAACCGTCAAGCCGTGGTTCAGGGTCAATCCCAACTATCACAGAATTAATGTAGCTGAGGAAGACCGCGATCCGGACAGCATCCTGAATTTCTATCGCAGGTGCCTTGAGCTTCGTAAGAATTCAGAGACGCTGATTTACGGCGATTATAAAGAGTATTATTCGATGCACCCGAAGCTCTATATGTACGAGAGGACATATGAGGGGGAGAGGGTGCTGGTAGTGTGTTCATTTGCAAAAAAGAACTTAAAGTTCTCGTTCCCCGGAGTCTGGAAGAAGGCGAAGAGGGAGCTGCTTCTCAGTAACTATGCGGAAGCTGAGAGTGTAAGTTCTATGGATAGCGCCCCTGGCACGGAGTCGGAGAGTGTAAGTTCTATGGATAGCGCCCCTGGCACGGAGTCAGAGAGTGAGAGTTCACAGAACAACATGCTTGACACGAGGGCAGAGCGTGTGCTGAGACCGTATGAGGCGAGAGTGTATGTTATGAGGGCTGAGGTTGCCTCGCATTGAGATTTTGTTTCACGATGTGTGATGACTGAGTCAATGCTACCGGCTTGCGGAGCGGACCCGCGCAAGAGCGCTACTCACTCTTGAGAAGTCGATGGAGCACTTGCCTTCTGAAATATGGATCGGGATGACCGAGTCAAAATCATATTTTTCCGGGTAAAAATCGTCACTGCGCAGATCATAAACCAGAACGGTATCATGGTCCGGATCGACGATCCAGTATTCTTTTACGCCGGCGTTCTGGTACTTGTGAAGCTTGAGCAGCATGTCTTTTGCCCGCGTGGCAGGAGAGAGGATCTCCAGTGTGAGGTCCGGGGCTCCGTCGAGTGCCTTTGCTCCCAGATCATAAGGATGACAGATCAGGAAGATGTCAGGTTGGACCATCGTCTTATTGTCGCAGTCCAACCTTACATCGCATGGAGCTACAAAGACTTCGCATTCGCCTTCGAGGGCATCGGCGCACTCACGGAACAGGACAAACAATTCTCCAAGAATCTTCTGATGGATGACAGCTGGGGCGGTCATATCATAGAAGACACCGTCAATCAGTTCGACGCGGCGCTCATCCGGCAGGGCGTAGTAGTCATCGAGAGTGTATTCGCCTTTTTCAACTGCATATAGCTTGTTGTTCTCAACTGCATATGGCTTGTCGCTCTCAACATTATGCAGCGTGTTGTAGTTCGGCATAGCTTCTCTTACAGCGTATGCCGGCCTTTCCTTTGGTTGCTCATAGCTGAACCCGGTTTTCCCCGATACAGATCTGGCAACTGACCTTTCCTTTTTCTGCTCCTCTGTAAGCAGAACAGTCTCGATCGCTTCCAGCGTGGCTCTTCTTGGCGCCTTCGTTGCTCCGCTCATGATCTTCTGGATAGTGCTGAGGGGGATTCCGGAGGACTGCGATATCATTTCATTTGTAAGACCGAGTTCGGTCTTTTTATTTTTCATTTCTTCGAGCGTCATAGAATTTTCCTCCGGTTCGAGTAATGACTCAATGAACCTCCACCCACCCCATGCGGTGCGGCAGCTCTTATGGACGTGGTACCCTGCTGCTACGCTTCATAGATTCTCAAGATTTATGATGTCTTATACTTCTAATTATGCCATTGAATTACAAAATGTCAATATGAATATTATCAAAATAGCAATAATAATGTATAAAAAATTCAATTAAATTGCAAAATGGATGTTATGGTGGCCGGATCATTTACTCAAGCGAGTTCGCAGCTGATTTAAGCGTGGCCGAATCATTTACTCAAGCGAGTTCACAGTTTATTTAAGCGTGGTCGGCAGTCGATCTTGCAAAATAACGCTCTTGAGCAGTGCCATATAAGAGTCAAATCAAGGCGTAAAGGCAGTCTCAATGACTCATTTTAAGTAAAATCAGCTTACCACACCCAGAAAAAGAAGGTGAAAAAGCAGTCACCTTTATTGAGTTTGATATTCGATGACGGTACGACTTTCTTATATCAGATTTTCGCTCTCAGTGGAATAGAGGTGGTTTCAGCGAACGCTACTGCCCCCCATGACACTCGGGCAGTCTTAAGCCCGGAACTGAACTAAGATGACTACCCGCCCACCGTTCATGCTTTCAGTAGAAAAAAGTTGATTTCAATGATAGCTACTGCCCCCCATGACACTCGGGCAGTCTTAAGCCCGGAACTGAACTAAGATGACTGCCCGCCCACCATTCATGCTTTCAGTAGAAAAAAGTTGATTTCAATGATAGCGACTGCCCGCCTAACACCCGGGCAGTCACTGAACGCCGCATAAGCTCAAGATGACCGTCGCCACTC
Source organism: Lachnospiraceae bacterium (assembly GCA_045112915.1). GTDB lineage: Bacteria > Bacillota > Clostridia > Lachnospirales > Lachnospiraceae > Chordicoccus. Next base: position 11,104 of record JBGUIK010000089.1, on the reverse strand, counting down.
AACAAAAGGAGGACTGCCAAAATAATGGCTGCCAAAATGGGGGCTGCCGCACTAATCAAGTGCAGCAGCCCCCACGTGAAGCTATTTTTTATTTCTGATGCAGAATTTACATCACATAAGTCTAAGATGAATGCGAAAATGAAACTCGGCGTTAATATGGGATGTAAGTCTGCGGCAAGAGCGCCAAGGCGCTCTTGAATGCCTTTCTTCTTATTTTAAATCAATCCCGTAGAACTCACAGTCTCTTGTTCCCACGACCAACCGGCTGTTATAGACCGCCGGCGATGCCTCAACGCACTCGGTCGTCAGCTGAAGCTCTGTCTTCACCTCGCCCGTCACACCATCCAGCATGTAGCCCTTGCCGTCGAAAGTGAAATAAATGACAGTGCCTGTGCCCTGTGAATCATAAACGCACACCGGAGAAGACCATGTGTACACTGCGCTGTGCTCCCAGACGATATCACCGGTCTCCTTGTTCAGGCAGGTGAGCACGCCGCCGTACTCGTCACCGGTCTTCGCGACCGTCACATAGACGTACTTATCGAGCGAATTCCTGCCGATCGCCGGTGTTGACTGGACACCGCCGGAGACGCCGGATTCAGAATAACATGTGTAATCAGTCTTCCAGACGATCTCGCCTGTCTCCGCGTCTATTTTCCAAATAGGAACGGTCGCAGTGCTCTCGCTTCGCCATCCGAGGTGGAATGAGGTGCTCACGTAGAGATACAGGTGGCCGTTTTCGATGGAGAGGGCGGGGGAGCCATTTGAATCATCAAGAATATCCTGCGCCCAAACTACGCGCAGAGTTTTCAGATTCAGGCACCACAGAATTCCGCCGTTGTCGCAGACGAATAGGTATCCTTTGTAGATGCAGGCGGAGTCTTCCATGCCGAGCCAGAAATTTTCATCGGAGGAGCGGTTGCCCCAGTAGTTCCATTTGATGATGTTGTCCGGATCGATGGACAGCGTGCCCGCCGCGGCATCGTACTTTGTGTTCAGATGCATGAGGTAGATGATGCCATTTTCACCCGGATAGATCAGCGTGTCTGTCTCCGCGTCGACCAGCGCCGAGGAGTCGAAGAAGCTGAGGTTCCTTAGTGCAAATGAATCATCATTCCCAAATGTATACATCACACTGCAGTCAAGCAAATTGATGACGAATACACGTGATGTCCCCTCCGAACTGTTGTAGCCGGAGCCGACATACATGATCGGGTAGCCTCTGGGATCCAGAGCGCCGGCGCCCTTGAAGGTGTAGCCGAGGTACATATTGTCTCGTGTCTGCTCGCCTGTTTCCAGATCGATAAAATAGATGTAGCCATCCATGCTGGCATAGATGACTTCGACAAGATCGTCCTTATTCTTGGCGGAGTCATACATATTCATATGCTGCTTGACTTCACGCGGCCACTTCATCATGAGGGGCTGGCCGGTCCAACCGTTGCCGCTCCAGGTGTGGCCGGCGGAATCCATCGTGCCGGTCTGCCTTGTCCACGCGATTTCCATGGAACCCGTGAGCGTATTAACTGCACCGTAAGTGGGGTCGTCACGGAAATTGTTGCCGCGGAAACCGACGATACCGTCGACATCAGTGTAGGCACTCGGCACACCGAATTCGCCATTGAAGAACGGGGCGTGCGAATCGCGGTCCTCGATATCCTGCCCATCAATATTCACACCCGTGTAATCGAACATGTTGCTCGGATCGGTCGCGTCCGTGGAGTGAGGCTCGAAGGAAATTTCCTCATAATCGGGCGTGACTTTGACCGGCGCTGATGGGACAGCTGCGGCTGATACGGAGCTTTCGGCAGCAAGAGTGGATTCCGTCGTGATTGTATCGGCGATGGCGGTTTGTGTGGTTTCGGGCTGTGCGGCATTTGCACTCTTTCGACCCTTTACCAGACGCACGATTCCGACGCACAGTAAAAGGAATGCGACTGCGCAGGCGGCGATAATAATGAGGCGCTTGCGGTATTCGCGCCTTCTTCGCATCTGCGCTTTCTTGCGGCGGCGCGCGCGGTCGCGGCGCTCCTGATCGAATTCGGGATCAGTGGATTCGGTCGGGAGGGGGATGCGGTTCCTGCTGCGGCCGGAGGCCTTGTGGCTTGCGCCCTCTTCCTGATTCTGCTTGGTTTGAGTGACCGTTGTCTGGCGGTTTGCTCTGGTTTCCGGATCCGGCTCGGATGCAGCTCTGCTGCCGGTCTTGATTTCCTGCTCCAGATTAGATGAAGTCTGGCGTCTTGTGTTGAGTTCTCGGTCCAACCTGGCGGCCGTTCTGCTGTGGCGCTTTCTTGATGAGCTGCCGGTAGTACTTTTCACCGGGCTGTCAGCTGACTTTCTTATCGGGCTGTCGGCCGAGCCGCGGCTTTCGCTGAGTGGTTCGGTGCTTGTGCGTCGTCTTTTTGGTAAGCTTGAGCTGCCTGCTGAGCTGCGACCTTTACTCTGGGCTACAGTGCTCGAGCGTCTTCTTTTCACGGTGCCGTCAGATGTCCTGCGCTTTTTAGCGGAGCTGCCTGCTACCCTTTCTGTATCTGGAAGCGTGTCCTGACTTGCAGGTCGCTTCTTTGGTCTCGTCTCGTTATCCATCACTATATTCCTCTGTAATTTGATAATAGTGTACTAATATACAATAATATCACATTTATTGACGGCACGTTATACTTTCTTGATAAGAAAATTAGCTGTCTCTGAAGATTTATGACTCACATGAAGCCAAAGGTAGCCAGTAAGCCTTCAAAGCAGGATTTTTGTTGCCTCCGCCGCTGACCCCATGAAACCCACCAAGAGCAAAGGCAGCAAACGCGCCTCAGGAGCAAGATTTTGCTGCCTCTGCCGCTGACCCCATGAAACACGCCAAGGTCAAAGGCAGCAAAAGTGCCTCAAAATCAAGATTTTGCTGCCTCCGGCGAAGACCCGATGAAGCTCGCGAAGAGCAAAGGCAGCAAACAAGCTCAAGAATCAAGATTTTGCTGCCTCCGCCAAAAATCAAGTGAATTAAACAAAAGAGAACCAAAAACAGCCACATCACCGTTTTCTTCAGTATGCATTTACCGCCCCCGATTTTTTTGTTATACTCGAAAAGGACCCGCAAATATGTGAATTAAAGAAAAAGCGGTCCCGCAGGCGAAAGCAAGTGGGTCACCGCATAAAAGAAGATTATGAATAAATACAAACTCCTTGCCCTCGACATGGACGGCACCCTCCTCAACTCAAACAAGAAAATATCGGATGAGACCGCCCGATGGCTCACCCGCCTTTCGGAGACCGGAGTCAACATCGCCCTATGCACAGGCCGCAACATCGCGGAAATTCGCGAATATGATGAGCAGCTCACCGGCGTCCGGTATGCCATCCTCAACAGCGGCACGATTCTGTATGACACACATGACTTTGCCCACCCGGTCTACACGATCACTCTGGAAGAGCGGTACGTCCGCCAGGCCCTCGAGCTCACCCGGAAAGCGAACGGCATGTTCCATCTCCACACCATCACCGGCTCGGTCGTCGACCCGGCCGACATCCCGCGTATGGCGGAGTATGCGATGGGAGTTTATCAGCCTATGTTTGCAAATGTCTGCCTCCACACCACCGACTTCGACTCCTACATAAAAGACCACAGCTATGAAGTCTTAAAGGTCTGCATGTACCACCGCAAGCCGGAAGACCGCGTGGTGTCTCGGAGCATATTGGAGAAGGAAAATGTGCAGCTCGTCTACTCCGAAAAGACAGCCCTCGAAGTCTCGCCGAAGGGGACGACGAAGGAGCTGGGACTCAGGAGGCTCTGCGAATACTTGCATATTTCACCCGAAGAGACCGTAGCCGTAGGGGATGCGGAGAATGATTTGGAGGTGCTGGGATTTGCAGGACTTTCCGTCGCGATGGGAAATGCCAGACCGGAAGTCAAAGAAATCTGCGACCTGGTCGTTTCGGACAATGACCACGACGGGATCGTCGACGTGGTCCATAAAGTGTTCGGTCTGTAATTAAGGCAAGATGCACGACGCCATGGTTTGAACACTGCCGCTTAATAAGAAAGAAATTGGTTTACCTATAATTCATTAAGGGGATTTTCCCCTGAGAGACATTGACATGAAAATGTTCAGATGAACAGATTACACGAGGAGGGAACTATGTTAAAAGACCCGGTAAAGACTAAAGATGAAATTGTACAGTGGATCCGTGATTATTTTGCTGCAAATGGTCCCACCTGCAGCGCCATCGTCGGCATCTCCGGAGGCAAAGACTCGAGCGTAACGGCTGCGCTCCTAAAAGAAGCGCTCGGAAAGGACCGGGTCATCGGCGTCATGATGCCCAACGGGATCCAGAGTGATATCAGCGATTCACAGGAAATAGTTGATCTGCTCGGCATTCAGAGTGTCACGGTCAACATCAAGGCCGGATTTGACGGAATGTTCGGCGCAATCAACGAAGCCCTCGCGGCTGAGCAGCCAGGCGGCATCACAAAGCTGTCCCGCGACTCTGAGATCAACCTTCCTCCGCGTCTTCGCATGAGCACACTGTATGCCATCGGGCAGGCCTGCCCGAACGGCGGACGTGTCGCCAACACATGCAACCGCTCCGAAGACTACATCGGATACTCCACAAAGTTCGGCGATGCAGCCGGCGACTTCAGCCCGCTGTCAAACCTTCTCGTCCATGAAGTCATTCAGATCGGCGAGGTGCTCGGCATCCCGGAGAGATTAACGAAGAAGGCTCCGAGCGATGGTCTGTCCGGTATGACGGATGAAGATAAGATCGGTTTCACGTACGCAGTGCTTGATCACTATATTCTGACCGGCGAGTGCGAGGATGAAGCGACCAAGACAAAGATTGACAGAATGCACAGATTGAATCTGCACAAGCTGCAGCTGATGCCCGCATATAAACCGGCAGAATAATAAAAGCAGGCTGCAGATGCAGTTGTAGAAAAGCGGATATCGGCAGAATAAGAACAGGCTGCTGCGTGATACAGAAGCAGATATCGGCAAAATAAAAGCAGCAGATGCAGAATAAAAAGCGGATATCGGCAGAATAAGAACAGGCAGCAGGGAGAGGCAGGCAAGTGTTGGTAACGGACACTTCTTGCAGACAGAGGACAAAAATGATAAGGGAATTCATACCCAAACATGTAGGGAACCGCACAGTTCTTGGGACTCTTGACGCGATGCGCAGAGGGGAGAAAAATATGCATGGACTGCTGAGATCGAACTACGCGAATAATAGATTTGCAATCAGGAACCACCGGGATTCCATCCGGCGGGCACACGGACTTGTCGAGGACCAGAAGAATTACACGGACATGAAGTTCGGGAAGGTGACGATGGCGTATGCGGGGTGTGAGGTATTTGCAGCCGGGAACGCGCTCAGGACACTCACTGGGCGCCAGGTCAATTACCCGAAGCTCATCGAGCGCTTTGAGAGGGACGGCATGATCCTGCTCGGCGGCTTCGGAACGGCACCGAAGGCAATTTCGGAGTTCTTCGAGGAGTGCGGCTACGAGACGGAGCTTGTCACCCATCCTGAGCTGTTCGACAGCGTGGCGGCGGTCAACGATGTGTCGATTCTGACCCTGTACAACGACGGGAATGACATCATGCAGAAGGTCCACACCGTCTGCGTGACCCACGAGAAGGACGGCTATTACGCGCACAATGTCTATTGCGACGGCACCGTGGTCGGCCCATGCAAGTCGATTATGCAAATGCTCTCTGCCATCAACGGCGGCCGCTCCAAAGGAATTTCTCTGATCGGGATCTCGTAAGAATAAGAGCAACCGGTTGGGCAGTCGGGATAGCAGCCGGGATAGCAACCGGTTGGGCAGCCAGAAAAGCAGCCGGGAAAACAACCGGTTGGGCAGCCAGGAGAGCAGAGTGCTTTGACCTGGAATTGTACCGGCCATATCTTTGACATGGTATACATAATATTATGATCAGCAGCATTAGTATAGATAAGTTCGGGGACATCGATTCCCTGCAGCTACAATTGAAAAAATACCACAAAGTGGACGTGAGCAGCGGGGGTGCCTCGCTGCTTACTATGTTGCTTGCGCTGAGCCAGAGTTTTCTGCCGGGATATGCTTACGACTGGCAGAACGTGACGCGGCCGGGTGAGAGCACATTCGGGACCGGAAGACTTGCGGTGAGGGGGAAGATGTTCGATGGTGGGACATTTGCAAAGTGTTTGAACGCAGACAGCACCTACTGCTCATGCGGGGTCGAGTTCGTGATCGAGAATCCGGAGAATCCGGTGGAGGAAGCGGGCTTACCTGATAGGAGCGATCATGGTGCTGCAGGGAAGGACGGGAATAACGTCGCTGATGCAGAACGGAGCAGGACCAGCGCTGCCGATGCAGAGCAGGGCAGGACCAGCGTTGCCGGTGCGAAGCAGGCGAAAAAGGCCCGCCCTCCGTATGCGGACCGGAAGCGGGCCGGAGCGGACGATTTCCGTGAGCTGTGCAGGCTTTTTGGAGAGAAATTTGCAAATGTGAAAAGGTTTGCGGTTGGGATAGATGCCTCATTTGCAAAAAAGAACGACGACAACATTCTCTCATATCAGTTAATTAGCATACGGTGCGAGAGAGTGTGGGATGATGACATAACGAGCTTTTTCGAGCTGGTGCAGTACAGGAACGGGACAAATTATGACCTCTACTGGGACGAACTGCCGGACGTCCGCGGCCGAAGGTCGAGCGGGCGCGCGAAGGGATGCAACGTTCGGATGCGGAACCTGTCGGTGCTTGATATCGTGTCGGATGGGGTGCAGGACGGCGCAAGTTTTGAGGAGGTGCTGCCGAGCGTGGTCAGGATTTCGAGGATTGCGGCTGACCGGTTCGGGACGCTGAGATTTCTTGATGTCGGGGTGCAGGAATCGGGCAGTTATGCCGGTCCACGGGTGCCCGTGCAGGAACCCGGCTGTCATGTTGGTGCGCACATGTTTGCACAGGAACCTTGTAGTCATGCCGGTGCACAGGTTACGGCGCAGGCATCAGGCTGTCATGTTGGTGCGCAGGTATCCGTTCAGGAACCCTGCTATTATGTCGGAACTCACGGTGAGTATACGGAAGCTGTGGTCAGAACATACACCGAGGAAAAAATCAGAGTCGCATGGCCGGACCCGGAGACAGGCGAAATACGGCATGGTTTGTTCGCGGAAGCTTATGAGGCTTGGAAAAATGAGATTGCGGGTTCGTTCCGAGAAGGAAGCGCAGTAGAGAATGACGGTCTGCTGAGAGCCGGGTGCGGTGATGAGAATGGCGGTTCACTCCGAGATGAGAGCAAAAACAAAACCGGCAGCCCTCACCTTGCCATGACCTGGGCAGAGGAAGCAGCCCTTGTTCAGGGCCTGATCCTCCGCACCGGTGAAACGCTGGTCATAAACGGCGATGCCGGACTGCCGGATAAATTCTTTGATTTTCTTTCCTGTATGGGAAGACAGATCGTGTTGATCAGATAGTTCCAAGCGGATCAGATGATCCCTGACAGCATAGACGTTTCAAGCAGATCAGATGATCCCTGACAGCTCAGACGTTCCAAGCGGATCAGAGGATCTCTGACAGCTTTGACGTCCCAAGCGGATCAGATCGCTCCCATATGTTTGATGAGATATTGCATCTCGATCTGCTTGAGGAAGATCTCCATATAACCCTTCAGAATCAGCAGATCCTGCTCCGGATACTTCTCCTCATAATGCGTGTAATTGTCGCCGAGGATCCTGCGCAGATCCGGTGTGTTGATCAAATCCTTCTGCAGCAGGTAATCGGAGATCGCGTCAAAAAGCTGCTTGGTGACGACCTCCTCCGCCGGCTTGCCGAGCTCGCTCAGCGCATAATCCTTGACCAGAGTTTCGAGGGCGGAGCAGTAGCCGAGCGCTGCAAGCTCGGTGTCGCCTGCCTTCTCTGAGCGGAGAGCCTGATTGTACATGGCGATGAAGCGGGGAGAAATTTTCTCCAGAGTGTCATTTGTATACTCCTTCGCAAGGCTCGGGTAGATGCAGACGACTTCGGCGTCTGTGTTGCCGGACTCGCGGAGATTTGCAAAAAAGAAAGTTTTGCTGCAGCTGGTGCATTTGACGGAGGAGAGGAGGAGGTTGGCATTTGCAGAAAATGCAAATACCTCCCGCGCCGTCGACACCGCATCCGTCCCCGTTCCGCAGTGCGGGCAGACCGCTGGTTTCAAATAGAAACCTGTGTAGCCCTGCTGAAATTCACTGGCATTTTTTCTGATAAAATTCATAAATATAATCCTTTCTTGATGTGGGCCCGCTGCGCGAGGCACGGCACAGAAGTTGGATCAGCACCGATTGGCGTAATTCCCCGTCTGATTTCTGCAGAATCTGCTTCGGTCGGCTGCTCTAGTCGGAAGCGTGTTGCCGAGGTGGTGAGGCCTTTGGTGTTTTACTCCGCACTCTCCGCATTTGCATTTGCCTGCAGCTCTTCTACGGTAGAAATTCTAAAGTTGACATACTTCCTGATTAAATCGGGAGCAAGTCCGTGGACCTTTGCCGCTTCTTCTATTGTCTCCATCTGAGCGCTGGGGCAGTTTATGCAGCCCATGCCGCACTCCATGAGGGCACGGGCAGCGATTGGATACTGGGCGATGACTTCACCGATGGTCATATCGTCTGTTACATATTCTATAGTTGCCAATTTTATACCTCCTGTATTGAATCCAATAAGTTTTGGATTGTATCTTAATTCTGTATTTCCGTTGCTGCCGTCATGCAGCGGAGACCGCAGGGATTCGGTTGGGAATTATGTCAGCTGGCGCTGAACCGAATCCCGCGGCAAGTCTCGCGAGCAAGACTTGAAATCTCGGATTACAACGCCGCTCTTATAGTACATGGAAATTGTGATGTCCCTGTGACCTGAAGCGGTTTTTTGTGCTGCAACCCGGTATGGCGCGTAATGTTCGAATTGCACCGCTTTTGTGAGCCTATTGGGCTGCACTTTATGAGATTGCGCTTTTGGTCTGTGCCGCGGATAACCGTCACCGATGCGTGGGAATCCATTAGTGAAACGAATCGTCCTGAGCGCGTGACTCCGTCACAATGAAGTCCATAGCGATATCGTTCTCGCCCACACACACCACATCTAACCTCTGAGCCTCGAATGCCACAAGGATTTTTGTGGCACGCGGACATCTCGGCAAATAGCGGTCGTAATAGCCTCCGCCATGGCCCAGCCTGTTTCCATTCCCGTCGAAGCCGACGCAGGGCACAAGCACGACGTCTATCTCTTCCGGCGGGATGATCCGCGATCTTTCCGGGTCGGGGCTTAGGATATCGAACTTGCCTTTTACAAATGCGTCAGGCGTGTCAGGCACCGCAGCCACCATGTGCCCGTGCGGGTAAGTAATCGGAAAGCAGATTTGCTTTCCGCGAGAGGCTGCCCACTTATGAATCTCGCTGAGGTCCACTTCATCCCAGGTTGCCATGTAGGAAAAGATTGTCTCTGCACGGAGCACAGATTCGAGAGCCTCGAGGATCTGGCAGATTGTGTGTGAATATGCTTCCCTCTCAGCGTCAGAAAGATTCTGTCTCGCAGTGAGACACTGTCTCCGCTGTTGATTCTTAATATTTCTTAATATTTCCATACGATTCCGTTGTCAGAGCCGCACTTAAAACTTATGGACTTTACAAGCAGTGCAGGATTCATCAATGCATGCAACGACGCAAACAGAGTTGGGCTACAGCAATTCATGAAACTATCTCTGTTATTTGGGTTTCTTTTGGTAAGAAACGAACCGTCCCTAACGCGTGAAAAATCTTTGGTGAAAAGATCTGTCCCTGACGCGTGACGATCAAAGCTCCTTGAGATCCGGCGTCATAATCGTCGTAATATCGTTCTCGCTCGGGTTCTTCATCTCCGCGACGCGGGTCGCCTGGTTCGTGATGATGCTTTCGAAGAGGTTGCGGACGTCGCGGGCATTTGCAAAATTCTCGCCCTTGTGGGCCTCACGCTCGCGGATCATCTTCTCGATTGCAAGCTTCGCTTCGTAGCTGTAAGTGTAATTGTACTTGCGCATGTTGAGCTCAAATATTGAAATCAGCTCGTCCGCAGTATAGTCCGGGAACTCGATATACTTGTTGAAACGGGACTTGAGACCCGGATTGCTCTCAACAAATTTCTTCATGAGCTCAGTGTAGCCCGCAACGATGACGACAAGATCCTTGCGGTTGTCCTCCATTGCCTTGAGAATCGTGTCTATGGCCTCCTGACCATAGTCAGCCCCCTCCTTGTTCAGGGTGTAGGCTTCATCGATGAACAGGATTCCTCCCATGGCCTCCTGGATCTTGTCCTGTGTCTTGATAGCTGTCTGGCCGACGAACCCGGCGACGAGTCCTGAGCGGTCGACCTCTACGAGCTGACCATTTGAAAGAACGCCGATCTCCTTGTAGAGCTTGGCAAGGATTCGTGCGACGGTGGTCTTGCCGGTGCCCGGGTTTCCGGAGAACACGAGGTGCAGAGACACAGGAACTGTCTTCATTCCGCGCTCCTCGCGAAGCTTCTGGGTCTTGACCAGGTTCACGAGCTCCTTGACATCCTTCTTGACTGCGTCGAGACCGACAAGCTCATTCAGATCGTCCATCCCAGTCTTTTCGGGTTTTGCCTGTTTGGGCTTTTTCTGGGGGCCGGTCGCCTTGGCGAATTTGTCTTCGTCCGCCTTCGCTGCGGCTCCGGAGGCAGCGGTATCATTTGCGGCTCCCTGCTTGCCGGCAGCTCCGCTCTGGGACGCAGGCTTTCCCTGCGCAGGAGCAGCGCCCTGGGGCTTTTTTGTCATCGTGGTCTTTGAAGATTTTCCGTCAGTACTGCTGGTTTTAATAGTACTGTTCATCAGATCCTGATTGCCCCCGAAGAAGTCTTTGAGCATTTCTTTTCTTATATTGTCTATTGAGCGATTGAGGTCATTTATATCATTTATATCACTGGACATGTCATTTCTCCTCGAAGATTTTGTGCAGATTTGATGTTATTATATGCTGATTTTTCGTGCGGTGCAAGGAGAAGCGGGGGCTGCGTCAGGGTTGTTTCACGAAGCAGTTAACAGTCCTGACGATCTTTCAAGAAGGAAGACATGCGTCCGCTCTGCTCCCGCATGTCTCTTAT
>JBGUIK010000088.1:0-17219 GCA_045112915.1 Lachnospiraceae bacterium | reverse complement strand
GGGCTAACTACTTCGCTCTGTCTGTTAGAACTATTTATTGTTATCAAAGTACCTAAAGGAATTTACACACAAATTCGGACTTGACTTTTGTTTTCTTTTGATAAGAACACTTTACTGCGGAAAGATAAAAATATAAGGCTTATTTCATTAAAAACAGATTAAAAAGGATTTCCGCGTTCCGGGGCATCGACTGCTCCGCAACACGAAAATCCTTTATACACCGTTATAAGCGTGTCATTAACTCTGCTTTGTCATCAAAACTACAGTCTCGACATTCTCCGTAAACGGGAACATATCATAGGCAACAGCTTCCCTCGCCTTGTAGCCGTGGCTTGTAAGCCACTTAAGGTCCCTTGCCAGCGTCTCCGGCTCGCAGGATATGTAAATGATGCGTCCCGGGGACATGGAGACCGCCGCGCTCATGAATGCCTCCGTGGAGCCGGTGCGGGGCGGATCCATAAAGACAACATCCGCCTTCTCGCGCTGCTCTGCCATGCCTCGCATGAACTCTCCGGCATCATTGTTATAGAAACGGATATTCTTTATGTCATTGGTCTTCGCGTTGCGGATCGCGTCGCGCACCGCGTCGTTATTAAGCTCCACACCGATGACCTCACCGGCCTTCGCGGCAGCGGTGATGCCTATCGTCCCGATTCCGCAGTAGGCGTCGATTACGCGCTCGCGGCCTGTCAGATTGGCATACTTTATTGCCTGGCGGTACAGCTTCTCCGTCTGCACGGAGTTCACCTGGTAGAAGGACTTCGAAGAGATCCTGAATGTGTTCCCGCAGAGCTTATCCTCGATGTAGTCCTTGCCGTAGATCACCGTCTCCTTCTCCCCGAGGACCATCGACGTTCTCTCGGCGTTCTCATTCACAATAATTGTAGTGATCTCAGGATGGCGGCGCAGAAGCTCCTTCACAAAGTTATTCTTGCCGGGCAGGACCTTGGAGGACAGCACGAGGACGACCATGATCTGGCCGGTCACATGGGCACATCTCACAAGCACATGGCGAAGGAGACCGTAGCCCGAATCCTCATCGTAGACCTTGATTTTAAAGCTCTTCAGCATATCAAGGATGTCTCTGATAATGGCATCGGCCTTCTCATTCTCGATGAGGCAGCTGTCAATTGACACGACTTTATGGGTCCCCTGCTCATAGATGCCGCAGATGTTCCGCTCTTTTCTGCCATCCTTTATATGTGCAAATGTAGACGTCACCTTATTTCTGTAATGATACGGGTCATCCATGCCGACGATGCCTGAAAGCTTCACGTAAGGCTTAAGAAGAGCAAATGTTTTCTTCTCCTTCTGGGCAAGCGTCCACTTATAATTCCGGCCGATATATTCACACCCACCGCAGCGGCGTCTGTGCGGACACTGCGGGGCATCCGGATCAGCCACGAATTTCGGTCTGTACTGCTTCTCTCCATCGGCGGGGCGGGATACAGACTGCTTTTCCGTGATTCTGCCGGTCTTTATCCTGCCTGCCTCAATGCGCTCCTCGGACGTTCTGCGGCTTCTGCCTGTTATTTCCTGCCCCTTAGTTCTGCGGTCGCTGTTCTTTGCCTCCTGACCTTTCGTTCCGCGGTCATTATTCTTCCCTGCAGACTTCCTGCTGTCTTTCTTCGAATCCGAGTATACCGGTTGACCTTGTTCAACCCATTTCTCGTAAGCACGCTTAATATCAAAATCCTTATCGGCCATTTCTACCTCTATATTATTCAAAAGTTACTTTCTCAAATGCGTTCCTGACCAGCTGCTCGTAATCAATATTGTCGTCCGATGAGCTGTCAGTTTCGTCATAGTAGTCATAGGAGACGATGAAGACAGTTCCGTCAAGCGCAGTCCATCCTGTGACCTCAGAATTAAATGACATATCCTCCGTGCCCGCATACAGAACGCAGGACTTCTGCGCGTAGCTGACAGTCATTCCGTTAACGTCTATGACATGTGTTTCACTGGTATAATCCTCGCTGACATCCTTTGGGTCCACATCACCGTACCAGTCGTCACTCCTTGCCACTTCCTCCACTCTTTCCGGCGTCATGTCATCGAGGAAGGAATAGATGTACTGTGAATAAGGCAGTCCCTCGTTCGTGCACAGGGTGAACAGGGAGTCTCCCACAGAGTAATTCACTGTCTGATCTTCGGGCAGCGCGAACTTAGCTGTGCTGCCGGTCGCGGTCGATGTGATCGCATATCTGCCGTTCTCATCCGGTTCGGGGACTTCGTACTCCGCATCGGCCTCTTCGGAATCAGCATCTGCATCTTCCCCGGGAAGTTCCTCATCCGTCTGCTCTTCAGAGTCATCATCGGAAGCGGGGACTGCATTTGCAATTACATCCTCAGGAACGACAATTTCCGGAATCTCATTGAAGTTCTTGTATTCCGACGAGACCTTGAACGCCGACACATTCACTGTGATGAATGACTGCACATATGACATGATCTTATTGCCGAGTTCCGTTCCATCGAATTCCATGCGGACAGGCAGATTTGTACCTTCGGCAATGTACATTGTGACCGGAACTGTCAGGTCTGAAAGAACAGAAGCATAATCATCGCCAAAGACGGATGACATCGTTTCCAGCGAATTGCCGAGATATTCCTCGATTGCATTACCGGAAAGCGTGATGTCAAGGCGATACACGGTCTGCTCACCGATCGTCTCTGCAGCATCAGCCAGCGAAGCTTCGATCTGACCGTCTCTCACCGCTTCGAACATTGAGCGATTATACAGATCATCCATCTCCGGAACGTCGGAGTCAGACTTAGTCCACGTCTCGCTGCCGTCATTCATGTAGGTCACGAACTTATCATCCTCGCGGACGATATATGATTCGACATCCTGAACATTGTTCTCATCAAATACAGTGACGGCGACAGAACCGGTCGTGTAAGCCGCGATCGGTTCGTCGGTCGCTTTGCAGGTCATACTTGCCTCAACATTCATCTCTGTGCTGAGATCTTCAGATGATTCATCCTCGCTCATCATATCGCCCATGCTCATCACAGCTGTCATGTTGATCACGGAGTCATATTCCATGGACTTGACGCTGCCGAGGGCATCCGCCACGTAACCGGCAAGCTCCGCGGCATTCGTCGGAGCCGGAGTTGGAGCAAGTCCGCCAACGCCGGACGCTCCGCTGCAGCCGGTCAACATCGAAAGAGTAAGTGTACCCGTAATGATCCATGCAGAAATTTTTCTCAAATTAATCATAAATTCATCTCTCCATACCGTTTAATTGAAATTTGGCAGATAATACTCCGTCCAATCAACTCGCAGCTGTCCGAACATGGTGCTTTCTCGAAATCAGCTGACTGCGTGCCGCAGATCAATTCATTTCCGGACTATCTCATATTTATACGTATCTGAACTGAAGCAATCTTCAATTCCCTCCGACACATACATCTTATCATCATCTGTCATGAGAACAAAGTCAAATTCATCGCTGTGAGCACGCCAATATTCAATCGCCTTCTCAGGTCCCATGACATACAGCGAAGTTGACAGGCCGTCCGCCATTGTCCCGTCACTGCATATGATCGAGACCGACGCATCCACAGAAAAACCGTTGTCAGCCGGATAACCGGTCGCAGGGTCAATGATGTGGTGATACACTTTTCCGTCCGACGCGGTGAAATTTCGCTCGTAGCCTCCTGAGGATATCACCGCCATGTCTTTCACTTGAACGACCCCGAGGAATGTCCCTCTGTTCCTGTCGTTCAGCGCGACCTTCCACGGACTGCCGTCAGGCTTACCGCCAACAGTCTGAATATTACCGCCGAGATCGATCAGCGCGCTGGTCACCCCGTTCGAGCGGAAAATATCCGCAATGCGCTGTGACGTGTAGCCTTTCGCAATCCCTCCGAAATCGATTTCCATCTGATCCGGGAGAACTACAGAACCTTTTTCCGCATCGTATTCTATTTTCGACGCGTCGACCCTGGTCAAAATATCCGCGATATCCTTTTCCGCCGGGGCTTCCCTTCTTACTGTACCTGTATTGCCGGCCTCATCCTCGAACTGTGAGGTGAATCCCCACAGTTCCATGAGCGGATAAACGGAAACATCGAACGCCCCGTCGGTGCTGTCATGCAGGGCAAGTGAGACCTCCGTGAGGTATGCCGTATCGGGGGCAAGAACTCCCCCTCCGTCTGCATTGATCTTTGCGGTATCGCTGCCTGTTTTTCCGGTCGAGAGGAGATCATCCAGCCTGCGGATTTCAACTTCGCCGGCGATGAGCGCATCTTCCGCATGCTGCCCATATGCCCGCAGGGACATATACGGAACTGTCATTGCATCATAGATGACTCTGTCAAAAGCCCGGTCAGCCATCGGATCGGCCTCTATTGTCGTCGTATCCGCAGACTCACCGGTATTCCCTGTATTTCCGCCGGCAGTGCCGTTCACGGAATACTCGGCGCTGCAGCCGGAAAAGATCAGCATTCCCGCAAGAACCGCCGCAATTATTTTCCTTTTCATATTTTATGACCTATCCAGTAAAATGTATTATGCAATAATCGTATCTTACGTGAAATCACTCGTACTTGTCAAGGCAGACACCAAGTACGGGGCGGGGTCGTCTCCATCTCGCGTTTCACACTCGATGTCGGGCAGTCATCAAAGTCCTCTCATCGCATGCAGGCATGCATCGAGGACCTTGACTCGATGCATGCGCAAATCAGGAAAGCCTCCGGATCACTCCGGAGGCTTTCCCTTTGCTGAAAGATGACTATGCAGATATAAGAAAGGCATTGCTGCCTGTATGTCGTTTATATCAGGGCCTTCAATATTTTTTTCTTGTTCCCTGCTGAATTGTATAATAAAGCATTTTTTGTGTCAATGCACGACAAATTCATTAAAACATTTAGCCAAATATTGCAATATTTGAAATATCCTCGAAACGTTCCCCTTGCAAACATCGCAATAATGACATTTGTCACATAAAACAAGTGACGAATAATGGTCAAATAATGCCTTTTAGCCAATTTTTGAGCGATTTCTTGCCCATTTAGCCAAAAAATGCTTGCAAAGCCTTATCCTTCACGTATATTATTATCGTAACTCATACAAATGTATATTTATTGTATATACAGCGCAGATACTTCATACTGACGCTGATCCGAATCCTACGCCAGACCCTGAGCGAGAGCCTGAAATCAGATTACGCAATCGGAAACCGGCGATTTTACCGATAATGGTATTCCAACACACAGGAGCAAGATTATGTATTCACTGTTCTATAAAGAAAAAAATGATTTTGAGCTTTATGACATCGACAGTACACATATTCCGCCGCATCTCCACAAGAACATCGAATTCACCTATGTGCTTGAAGGAACGCTTGTCTGCGGTATCGGCACAAAGCTGTACAACATGGAAAAAGGTGACATCGCTGTCATCTTCCCTGAACAGATCCACCACTATCAGCATTACGGCACCGAGCCCGGCCGGGTCCAGTATCTGCTCGGTCTCCCCTCCATGACCGGACCATATATGCAGACAATCACCACGCTGGTCCCGGAAAATCCGATCATCAAGGCCAAGGATGTGCATCCCGATATCTACTATGCCCTGGAGACACTCGAACTGCACGAAGGCAGTGATCAGGACGATATCCTGCACCAAGCCTACCTGATGATCATTCTTGCCCGCGTGCTACCGCTGCTCACCCTCGAGGAGTTCCATACGAATGACAGCGACGATCTTGTCAGCCGCACGGTCTCCTACATCGCCGAGCACTATGCGGAGGAAAATCTGACATTAACAAAAATGGCCCACGATCTGTTCGTGAGCCCATTTGCGCTGTCACGCGTGTTCTCAGGTACTTTCCATACGAACTTTAACAAGTACCTGAATAACACCCGCCTTGAATATGTGCGCTATCTTCTCGAGTATACTGATCAGTCGATTACCGAGGCATATGAAAATGCAGGTTTCGGAAGTCAGAGGACTTTTAACCGCGCCTTCCGAGAGCACTTCCGCATGACGCCCAAGCAGTTCCGCGAACACAACCGCATGATAGCGGTCAACAGGAAAAAATCTGCTTCTGACTGATTACTTTACCGGCACACAATGTCTGTCGTTGATGTCCTTGACCTTCTGTACACGATTGACATACTTTTCGGCTGTAAATGCATCTGTTGTCATCCATGTCTTTACGATTTCAGTGGAGATAAGTGTACCGATGATTTTTGCGCCGAGGCAGAGCACGTTCGTGTCATTGTGCTGACGTGAAAGGGCTGCGCAGAGCGGGTCCTGGCAGACAGCAGCGTAAATACCGTTGATCTTGTTTGCGATCATCGCTGAGCCGTAGCCTACGCCGTCGACAAAGATGCCGCGGTCGCACTCGCCCTTAGCTACAGCCAGAGCTGCCGGATACACATAATCCGGAAGGTCAGCCGGATTATTGTCATATGTGCCGAAATCGACGACTTCGTGACCCATGCTCTCAAGGAGCGCTTTGATTTCGTTCTTCATGTTCGTGCCGGCATGATCGTTCGCCATAGCAATCTTCATAACTTACTTCCTCCTTTTCATATCCAGGATCTCATTGATCCGCGTTGGGGATTAATTATTATTTAAAGTATACCATAAAACAGGGAAAAATCGCGTATTTGCGCGATTTTTCCCTGTTTTTCCGAAATAAATTTTAACAGTTCAGACGGGCTGCAACTGAGTTCCATAAACCGTCGCAAACATCATCTTCATCGAAAAACGCAGGTCCTTCTCTGCGAGCTAAGCAATGCATATGCATTGCTGATCTCTCGGTCGGACCTGCAATGTTTTTCTCACGAAGATGGATGCTTTGCGACCGGTAACGTAACATAAGAACAGCCCGTCTGAACTTTTACAAGAAATCCTATTTAATCGAACCGGGTGTTCGTCTCACCCGAGATGTATACGCTGGCCAGATATTTTTCCCCACTGTCCGTATGGAACTGAATGTAGGCGTCATCTCCGTTGATATAAAGGCTCCAGCCATTTTCATTGTCAAAGAGCGCAATGAACAGCCCATTCACTGATAAACTGCTCTCTTCAATATCCCCGTAATTGTTCTTTTCACCGAAATCCCTGACCGCCTGAAGCATCTCATCCGTGATCCGCAATTCTGCCAGCTGCGTGCCCGGATATATCCCGGAATCATCGGGAAGCAGATTTCCCCAAGCCGCATTGATTTCTTCTTCCGCCTGCTCATCCGTAAGTTCAGACATATCCCAATAAAATGAAAGACCTAAGGATTCGCTGTCTACAAGAATATATGCCTCAGAATGTTCCTGAACCAATTCGGCCTCGGCTTTCGTTACATCGTCATTCTCAGTGACTTCAGCATTTGCCCAGCCAGCCTCTTTCATGAGCGCAGCTGTCTCTTCGGCCGAAAGCCCCATCCAGGGCATGTAAGAGTTGTCTGACCGCCACAGCTCAATATCATTGAAAAGCTCGCTGAACTCGTCCGCGATTTCGTCGGGCATCTCATCCGTTTTATTGTCATCTCCCCCGCCTATAATAATGGTTCCGCCCGGCTTCGGATCCGGCTCAGTATGGGTAATATCAACGTGATGCGTCGTAGCCTGGAACAGGAAGGCCGCAAGTCTCACGATCAGCAGCATGATGAGTATGACTGCGATCGGACTGACTCGCCGGCCCATACCTGTATTCCTCCCGGCACCGACAGTTCTTCCGGGCTGTCTGGCCTTTTGCGGTTTTACCGCAGGTGCCGCTTCCCTCGCCAGAGCTGCCTGAGTCTCCGTAATAGTCACACTTTCCGGAGAAACCTGATGATTCCGGACGCTCTGCTTCCTGTCTATAGCAGAGGATCTCCTCTGCTCCTCGAACAGCTTCCATTTTGTCGGAGCCTTATCCATAAAGCTCTTTGCGCTTTCAAGAAACTTCGAATTCGAGCTCAGATCACCCGCAACTTCTTCTAAACCTTCAAACACACGCTCCTGGATTGTCCTGCCGACCGTCGGCATCTGCCTTATTATGGATTCGTGCGTCTTCTTTGGCGTATCAGCGTAGGAAGGCACCCGCCTTTCCGCTGTCTTTGCGGACCCATGAGGCGGGTGATAATAGCCGCCGGAAGAATCTCTCTTCGGATAGCTGTCTCTTTGCTCAGTCTTCGCAATGCTGCTGTCTGATATCGCCACGGAACCAAGAGACGGTGATTTAAGGAGATACTCATCGTCAAAATCAATCCGGCCTTTTGTGAGATCATCGCCGAAATCAAGATCGTCCAGAGAGAATCGTCCGAAAACATTTGAATTGACGAAGCCCGGTATCTCATCGTAGTCCATACTGTTCTGAATCGGACCGGTAAGACCGATGTCATCCAGCCATCCTGCGTATTCATTTGAAGCTGTACTCTTTCCCGACATAGTGTTCCTCCTTGTCTAAAACATTGAGAGCCGTTTTAGCTCCCTCTCACAGAGGACCTGCGAAAAATGGATTTATATAGTTATCCGGGAACGCTTTTTCTACCTCAGATAGTCAGCTGCCACGCGCCTTATGGCACGTGGCAGTTTCCGTTCTATACTTATTTAGCTACTCTGATAGAATCCGACCAGTATTCCTGGTTATAGATGTCAGTGAACCTGTAAGTGATGACAGCGTCACCCTCGCCGATATCAACGTTGGATATCTCGAGGTCTCCGTCGACCGTCATTTGCTCTCCAAGATAATAGCTGTCCTGGAACTCACCGCTGTAAGAATAAAAATCACACAGGAAATCGATCTTGTCGCCGTTACCTATTTCCACCAGGTTCTTCGCTGCGGTCATAGTCTCGGTGTCCTCATTGTACTGCCTGGAGGCACCTGCCACATACCCGTAAGGATTTTCGTTGTCAAATACAAGGATGAGTTCGACACGCTCGTCGTTCAGCATCGCCGGAACTCGGCCGGTGATCGTGTAGTTCTCGCCATCATCGATCGTATCAATATGGTAGTAGGCTACCGGCTGTCCGTTGATCGCGAGCCAGTCGCGGGCCGTGTCCGCCACGAGACTGCCGTTCTCGTCGAAGCTGTAGATATTGTCAAGTCCAAGGTCTACGTAACCCTGACCGTCATCATAGAACATGTTGAGGTCGAGTTCATGGACCAGGCTCCACTGGTCTTCGCTGAGAGTCATTGTATAGCCGCCGTCTGCATTCTCATTCCACACGAGCGACGCGGAACCGAAGAAGTTGTCTGAAATATACTCGACAGTATCCTCAGTGCTCATGGATCTTCCGGACAAATATCCCGTGTTCGAGCCGGTAAGACCGCTGATGGATCCGTAGCCTCCCCCGAGGAACGCGTTCAGCAGGGCAGATATCTCATCCTGGCTTCCCGAGTAGCTGCTGGAGGACCCTGTCGTGTAGCCGCTTGAATACCCGCCAAGGCTGTCAAAGAGTGAACTGAAGGATCCGTTCGAACCGCCGGTCGCTGCCTGTCCGCTTGTTGAGAGGGCTGCAAAGTCCTGAATGCACTTCGCATAGCTCGAGTTCATGCCGATCTGTGAATATGTATTGCAGATCTTATCGACATACATCGATCTGCGGTACGGGAAGTAAATGGAGACTCCGTACGCGTTCGTCATATTAGACGAGGTCCGGTTATACTTGACCGCGGAGCGGATAGCCTGCGTCAGCTCCTTGCCCTCGGATGTTCCCATATTGAGAGCAAGATGCGCGAGGTCGACCTGATCGATCCTTGTGCTCGCCGCAAATTCTCTTGTGGAATAGCGGGCGTTCGATACCGTCTTGTAATTGTTATTCGAGATCAGCGTGCTGACAGACTCTGAGAAAGCGCTCAGCTTATCCGGAATCGTGTCAGCAAATTCAGCGAGGTCGATGACCGAGAGTGTTGTCTGCTGGCCGCGGCACTTGCTCGCGCAGGTGCTGACAAAGTCATCGACGATCTCTTTGCCGAGAGATGTCGTTGCCATCGAAGTGTTTCTTCCAAGATCCGTCAGCCAGTTTGTGTAATACCAGCCGATACCCGGCTCTGTCTCCTCCGAGGCAATCAGGTAGTCCGCGTAGGGATCAAGCATAAGCGCGGTCTCGGCAGTCGCCATAAGGCATGCGTCAAAACCGATGAAATCGAACTGTGTTCCGCCGTCCTTCAGCGCTTTATTGATGCCGGCAAGATCCATGGACGCGCTGGAAGAGATTTTCTCGTCGTAACCGTAACCGCTGATCGATCCGCCGCCATGGTCCCAGAGAATTAGACCGTAGCGGGTAGCCGGATAATTGGCCTTGCACCACTTGATATAGGCGCTGAGTGTGGACGGATCAGTCATGGCTTTCTTGCCGTCATTGCTGACCAGACGCCGCATGCCGTTCGACGTGATCTGGTAAATCTGATTCACATTGTTATCGATAATGTTATTGTTCCAGCGCTTGCAGCCGCCGGTATAGACAAGCAGATTGATCTTGTCGCCGAGGGTCGCCGCGGCCATCTCCTGAAGGTCGTTCGTCGCCATACCGCTGCGGGACTCGAGGTCGGTTCCGCACATGTAGACCATCAGAGTGACTGTATCTTTTCCGCTGCCGAGAAGTTTCGTGTACTTTTCACGGGCGCCGGAAGAGACCGACGTATTGAGTGTCTCGGATGTACCTGTGCTGTCTACCCATGTGTTCACCGTCTGACCGGAGGTTGAAGAATATCCGCCGGACGCGGCTCCCTGGGAAGTGTAGGATGACTGTCCGTAATTATTGCTCTGACCGGTACTTGATACTGTACTCGTACCGCCCCCGCCGCCGCCAAAGAGAAAATAGGCGATGACAGCAATGATAATGACCGGAAGGCTCAGTCCTCCCGCGCGGGTGATGCCTCCGCCGGACTTTCCGCCGGAGCCCTTGCCGCTGTATCCGTTCTGCGATCCTACGGGACCCTGACCGGTACCGCTGCCTCTGCGATGTACGCCGGTGCTGCTCTGTGTTACTTTTTTCTCTCTGCCGCGAGGCCTGTTCTCTGGCATATGTGCACCTCCTTATTTTAACGAAACATTGATCTTACTGACTCAGCTCCCGCGTTTCATCCCTCCGGAAAACTTAAAACCGGGACTGCGCCAGTTCCCCTGATCGCTCCGTCTGTTTTCATCTCTCGTTCTTAAGTGTATCAAATTATGCGACTATTTACAAATACAAGCTTGAACATATTGAGCCTTCGGGATAAACTTTTTGTTACAGTTCAGAAAGGCTGCGCGTTTGTCTCAGATACCGGCGAACGCATCATCTTCATCGAAAAACGTCGCTCCTTCCATCGAACTAGTAAAAGGCTGCGCCTTTTCCGATTTCTCCGGTCGGACCGACAATGTTTTTCTCATGAAGATGGATGCTTTTCGCCGGAAGCCGATTGCACAATCAGCCTTTCTGAACTGTTAATACCATTCCATTGAGAATGCAACCATAAATAACAGGTAGAAAGGACACCAGATGAAATACTACTTCGCTCCCTTAGAGGGCATCACCGGCTGGATCTACCGCAGCGCCCACGCCAGGTATTTCCCCGGGATCGACAGATACTACACTCCGTTCATTGCGGCCAACCAGACCCATAAAATGAAGACCCGGGAGAAAAAAGATACAGCCCCGGAAAACAACGCGTCCTACACCTGTATTCCGCAGGTCCTCACCAAAGTACCCGAGGATTTTGTGTACACGGTCCGGGTCCTCAGCGAGATGGGCTACACCGAAGTCAATCTTAATCTCGGCTGCCCTGTCCCGACGGTGACGACAAAAGGAAAAGGCTCCGCCATGCTCGGAGATGTGGAAGCGCTCGACAGATTTTTTGACAGAACTTTCGAACTCATGGCCACGAGTCACCTCACGATCGGCATCTCCGTAAAGAGCCGCATCGGAGTTTCAAGCCCAGATGAAGCCATGCCCATTTACGAGGTATTCAACCGCTATCCCATCCGGGAGGTCATCGTCCACCCGAGGACCACGAAAGAAATGTATCAGGGAGCGCCGCATATAGAGGTGTACAAGGAGATCAGGCGCATGTCAAAGCACCCCCTCTGCTATAACGGCAACATAGTAAAGCCTTCAGATATGGATCTTTTTTCACAGGATCAGGCCGTCATGATCGGCCGCGGGCTTCTCAGAAATCCGGCGCTGGTCCGTGAAATTCAGGGCGGACCTGCTCTCGGCACAGATGAGCTTTTCGCATTCTTCCGTGAGGTTCAAAAAGGATATGAGGAGGAAATGTACGGGGACGCGCCTGTCCTTGCCAAGATGAAGGAGCTCTGGTGGTACGCGGGAGATCTCTTCCCGGGAGCAGACAGGGCACTAAAAAAGATAAAGAAAGCCAGATCGATCTCAGAATACGAAATGGCTATAAACAGGTTAAAAGAAGGGCTGCCGCACTAAGGCGCGCCGCCACTTAATATGGCAGACGTTATTTGCAAATGTCCGCCATATTAAGTGGCGGCACCGTTTAATGCGGCAGCCTCTGCATTTCAGCGCGTATGCTGATCTATACGCCTTACTCCGACCTTGGAGTAGCGGATCAGCTGACCGTGATAGAGACCGTAATTTCCTGAAAATAGATATGCCATCGCAACAGCAAGCAGGAAGAACGGCATGGCTTCAAATCCAAAGAGCTCAAAGCTTATGAGCAGCGAAGCGATCGGGCAGTTCGTGACCCCGCAGAATACGGAGGCCATGCCCACCGCGGCGCAGAGCCCCGGATCGAATCCGGTCAGAGCGGCGAAGAAATTGCCGAATGTCGCGCCGATAAAAAGCGACGGGACGATTTCACCGCCCTTATACTCACCCGACAGTGTGATGACAGTAAAAATAATCTTGAGCAGGAATGCGTACCACGGAACCCTGAAACCGGGCTCCACGACGCAGGACTCAATGATGTTGCTGCCCGCGCCGTTGTATGTCTGGTCTCCGACGAGAAGCGTGAGCACAATAATAATTGCGCCGGCACCGATGACTTTAACATAGTCATTTGGTATTTTTTGACTCAGGATATGCTCTGTCATGTGCATGGTCGCGCAGAAAAGAATCGCGACGAGCGCACACAGTATCGCAAATACAGCGACCTGCCCCATATCGATCACATCGAATGAAGGCACATTGGTCAACAGCATCTGCTCCGATCCGAGACCCAGCCAGCCGGCGACAAAATGCGCGGTCAGGGAAGATATGACGCACGGCACAAAGGCTGAATGGTACATAATACCGACTGTGCTGATCTCCATCGGAAGAACTGCCGCTGCCAGCGGTGTGCCGAAGAGGGCAGAAAACGCGGCGCTCATACCGCACATGATGACCTGTCTCCGGTCCTCCTCCGGAAAATGCAGAATCTTTGCAAGAGCCGAACTCATGCTGCCACCCATCTGAAGGGCAGCGCCCTCACGCCCGGCAGATCCGCCGGTCAGGTGGGTGAGCGATGTAGCCGCAAAAATCAGCGGGGCAAGTGCAGCCGGCACTTCCTCTCCTTTGCGGATCGAAGCCAGAATGAGGTTCGTACCGCCGACGCCCGCGGAGCCAGCAAGATGATATAAATATACGATGATAATTCCGGCCGCAGGCATTAAGAAAATAATCCAGGTATGGGCGAGACGGAAGGATGTCGCAAGCAGTATCGTTTTGGCAAATACAGATGCGCAGAAGCCGACTACAAGTCCGACAAGTATGCCGAACAGGACCCACTTAAAGCTTGCCAGCAAATGCTGTGCGATACGGCCTGCCCTCTCTCTCAAGTCAAAATCCGTTTTCATGTTGTATTCTCCGGGAAACAGTCAGTCGGAGAGACCGTCGCATTTAGGCGAGCCGCCATTATATACGGCATACTTATTTGCAGATGTCTGCCATATATAATGGCGACATCGTCTAATGCGGCAATCTCCTCGGCACAAGTAATCATTGGTGTCGTGTTTAGTAATTCATAAGGCTATTATTTAAGGATCATGTAGTCCGGAACACCGTCCTTGAACTTACAGGTCATCTCACCTGCCACCAGCGGCCTCAGGTAATTGATGCACTCCTGGGTGACATTGTTGCCGGCCTTGTTGATCCAGTTCTGAGGAATCTTCTTTTCGGCATTGGCGACCTTCTGAATGTCAACGCCCTCGTAGACGACCCGGTAGGGTGAATCAGAGACCCTGCGCAGCGAGGACATAAGACCGCTCTGTCTGCTAACAGCCAGTTTTACGGCATTTTCCCCCAGCAGCATGGACTCCTCGATATCCGTAGCCGAGAGAATATGAGACGCGCAGCGCTGGAGCAGGTTCAATTCGATTGAACGGACCTTACAGCCGATTCTGTCCTTGATCGCGTTCTCAAGGATCTTGCCCGTGCCGGACAATTGAACGTGGCCGAACACGTCAACACCTTTACTCGCAGCGACGGACTCGCAGATAAAGACGCCGTTCTCATCGTGAACACCCTCACTCACTGCGATCATTACAGCGTCATAGTCCTTCAGCTTTGCGTTCAGGTCATCGATAAAGCGGTCAATGGAGAACGGTCTCTCCTCGAGATAGATGAGATAGGGGACATCGACATTTGCAACATCCGCAAGAGCCGCTGCCGCCGTCAGCCAGCCCGCGTGTCTTCCCATCATCTCAACGACAATGACGCTCTTTGTGTCATACACGCACATTTCCTGTTCGAGTTCAGCAAATACCGCGGCGATATATTTTGCCGCGCTGCCGAATCCCGGGCAGTGGTCAATGCCTACCAGGTCATTGTCGATCGTCTTCGGTCCGCCAATCACCTGAATGTCATCAATACAATTATCGCTGCAGTATTTTGCCAGCTTGGCAACTGTATCCATAGAATCGTTACCGCCGATATAAACAAAGTAGCCAATATTATATTTGTGAAAGATATCGACGATCTGCCTGTACTGGCTGTCATCCTTCTCGATGGGAGCCAGCTTGAAGCGGCATGATCCCAGCGCTGCGGCAGGGGTTACACGGAGCTTCTCCAGTTTTTCCTCCGTGTCGACAATCTGATTGAGATCGATAAATCTTTCCTGAAGGACACCCTGGATCCCGTACAGAGCGCCGTAGACGTTATCGATCTCCTCCCTCTCATTTGCAGCCCTGATCACACCCGCAAGTGTTGCGTTTATCGCAGCCGTAGGACCTCCGGACTGAGCGACCAGCAGATTCTTATTCATATCATCTCCTTTCCGGACACTATATCCATTACCTTAAAAGTATCTTCTGCTATACGTGATGTGAGATCTTTCTGTCATAGTATTATTATACTACATATTATGACAGAAAAAGCGTAACAGTTCACGGAATATGCAAATGCTTTCTGACCGGAAAAACTCACACTATTTTTTCCTCACCTGCGCATTGTCTGTTATAATAGTCCCCATGGGGGTAGATCCGATGATAAACATGAATGACTTTTACGCTGGTCTCGATCAGCTGTACGAAAAATCCAACTATGAAGGAGCCGAGAGACTCATGACAGAAAGTCTCAGGGCAGCTAAGGAGCAAAACGACATTAACTCACAGCTTCCCATACTCAATGAGTACATAGCTCTGCTGCGCAGTCAGGGGAGACATGAGGAACTGTTAACACTGATTCCCGATGCGGACGCTGTCATAAATGCTCTGTCCATCCATAAAACCGCTGCCGCTGCCGCGACTTATATCAACATAGCCGACGGAGCCCGGGCTGCTCTGCAGTATGATATTGCGGAGCGATATTACAGAAAAACCGCATCTGTCTATGCTGATCTCCTCTCTCCAAAAGATTCCCGCATAGCCGCCCTGCACAACAATATATCACAGCTCTATCTTGAGACACGCAGGGCCCAGAAAGCGCGCGCGGAGGCATTTGCCGCCCTCAGCATACTGAAACAGGCCGAAGACCGGGAACAGACAGCCCGGGAACTAGCGTCTACATATATCAATCTGGGGGATGCCTGCTTCGCGCTCCAGGAGACCCATGAAGGGACCCGCTGGCTCGAGATGGGGGTGGCCTGCGCAAGGCGCGCGGGAAATATGGCAGATCCCCGCTGCCTTTCTGCCCTGATCGGTCTTTCAGAGACCTTCCTCGCCGAGAAGAACTATGACCGGGCCGAGCGGTATATGGGCGAAGCACTGACCATCGTTAATAATCAGTCCCCGGGCAGCGAGAGTTCAAAGACAATACAGCGGAATCTGAATTATATCCGGGATCTAAAAAAGCGGCAGGATGATTACAGAAATGAGAACTTGAAAGGGCTGGATCTGTGCAGAGCGTATTACGAAGAATACGGCAGGCCTCTCATCGAAGAAAAGTATCCCATGTATAAAGACCGCATTGCGGCCGGTCTCATCGGGGAAGGCTCCGAGTGCTTCGGCTTCGATGACCGCTATTCTACTGACCATGATTTCGGTCCCGCGTTCTGCCTGTGGCTGACTGATGAAGACTACAGGGAGATCGGGACTTCGCTGGCGGAAGATTACACGAACCTGCCGAAAACCTTCAGAGGCTTTCCTGCCCGCAATTCCAAGATGGAGACCGGGCAGCGCGTCGGTGTCTTCCGTATCAGTGACTTTATACGCAGGATTTCCGGCTGTGACAAAGCACCCAAAACATTTGACGAGTGGTGGAAAGTCGACGAGACAAAGCTTGCCACGCTGATGGCCGGACAGATATTCGAAGATCCGCTCGGGCTCTTCACTATGCTGAGGAGAGCATTTGAATACTATCCGGAGGAGATCCGCCTCATCAAGCTCGCCAACTCTCTTCATGCCGCAGCTCAGGCAGGCCAGTACAATCTTCCCCGCGCGAGACGCAGAGGGGATGTCGGCATGATGTACTTTACTCTCTCCGAGTTCTGCGAGGCGGCCTGTCAGGTCGGTTATCTGATCAACAGACGATATATGCCCTACTACAAGTGGCGCATGAGGGGGATCGACAATTTCACGCTTCTGCCGGAGCTCCGGGTCAACCTGGAGTCAATCATGAAGACCAACCCCGCCGATCCCGCCATCGATGAAAAGATCGAAAAGCTCTGTTCAAGGATAACTGCGACTCTTCGTCATAAAAAGCTCACGACTTCAAGCGATATCTACCTGGAGACCCAGAGCCGGGAGGTCATGAGGATCGCCTACATGCCGGCTGCCCAGGCTGCCGCGAAAAAGGCGGAGTCCGCAGGACCGACCGTGTATCGTTTTGACTGATACAGGGATGGGAAAGCACACCTCCCAGAATAGCGTCATCTGAAAAACCTAAAGGCTGCCGCATCAGGCGCCGCCGCTTTCTAT
>JBGUIK010000087.1:0-5945 GCA_045112915.1 Lachnospiraceae bacterium | reverse complement strand
CTGCCTCCGCATCCGGCAAGCAGACCCACGCACAGCATTAATGCCATCATCATTGCCATAAGCTTTTTCATGTTTTTATCCTCCCATGAATGATTTTATTTTCTGATCCAAAAGAGTTCCTTTGGATCTGTTGCACCTATTTATACAGGGAATCCCGCGCTTTTTTCATTTTCCTGTCGTTTACAGAAAAAGGCATCACTGTCTCACCGCCGCCACGCTCTCGCCTTCAATGAACTCGTACGGTATAAGTTCGTGGACTGCCGGACCACCGTAGGTAATCCTCATAAGAAGATCATCGACACACTTTTTTGCCATCATTGCCGTATCCTGCCTGATAGTCGCGAGTCTTGGGATGGAATACTTTGCATATGTTAGACCGTCAAAACCGATTACTGAAACATCTTCGGGAACACGACGGCCAATATCCTTCAGAGCTCTGATTGCACCGAGGGCAATCGAGTCGCTGACAGCAAGGACAGCTGTCAGGTCCGGCGACCGGCGAAGCAGCCTTAATGCGGCTTCATAGCCGCTTTCCGCCGAGTACGCACAGGGTTCATAATCCCTGTCAAAATCAAATGTAATACCCTTCTCATCAAGCGCTTCTACAGCTCCGGTGATCTTGCCGTTCTTATGCTCACTGCTGCTATCAGTTGAATATCCTCCGAGGATACCGATCCTTGTGTGTCCGTACGATAACAGCTTATTGACAACAAATCTTCCTGCGTCGTAGTAGTCTGTCGTAAAGCTTGACAGGTTTTCGAATCCAAGATTCTCAGCGCCGGTCGTGACAAGAACGCATGGCAGGTTTATCTGTGAGAATTCTCTGCGGAATGTATCGAGGTAGCCGCCTAAGAAAATGATGCCCTTCGGTTTTACGTAAGACATTATCCGGGCTGCTGTCGCAACCTCATTATCTGTTTCACCGATAAAGTGGACATTGATGTTCTCATCGTACCCTCTCATCATGATCTGGATCTCCTCCAGAATAGACTCGAAAAATACATTTTTATTGCCGCGCACAATAATTGACACTTCCGATGAAATGACCTGTTTCAGTTTCCTGGCGTTGGAATTCGGCTGATATCCACGCTCGCGTATGATCTCGCTGATTTTTTCTCTTGCCTCTTCACTGACATCCGCCCGGTTATTGATCACCCTCGATACAGTTCCTATACTGTAGCCGGACATCCGTGCAATGTCTTTGATTGTCGTCATAATTCACCTTCACGGTATTGCCCGTATACCTTTCCCGGCATTTCCATAACCGTTACCGTAAACGTTTCCATAGAATAATTATAATATCATTTTGTTACATTTTGTCAATGTTTTTTTTGAATTACAAAAAATAAAGCACTATGCATATAATATCAGATATTTTTGCAAAAATTTAACTAAGCAAGCGGTCTCTCAGATCCTCACGATTTTTCATTACTCTTCACCACTACTCAGCACACGGGGCTGTCGCACTAAGTGATTAGTGCGGCAGTCTTTTATATCGGATGAAACAAAGACCCGGGCTTCGAAAAGTCCGGGTCTTATAGTAAAATAATGGTATGCGAACCCCATTACATTTACAGCCCGATTATACGACATATCGAGGCTATTATCAAATCAAACTTCCAATCGATATGGAAACCATGATCCCGGCTGATGACCCGGTCCGCCTTCTGAATGCATTTGTGGAGGGAATGGATCTTTCGGAACTCTATGCCACCTATGACAGAATCCGAAAAAATCAGGCGACTCCGCGTCAGATGCTTAAGATCATGCTCTATGCTTCCATGAATAGACTGTTCTCCAGCCGTGATATTGAAACAGCCTGCAAGAGGGACGTCAACTTTATGTATCTTCTTGAAGGGATGCCTGCCCCGGATCACGCTACGATCGCGAGGTTCATTTCCCTTCATCTGTCTTCCTGCCCAAAGAAAATCCTTACTAACGTGACATCGATCCTCCATGATCTTGGGGAGATCTCCGGCAAGACCATATTTATTGATGGGACAAAAATCGAATCCTGCGCAAATAAGTATACATTTGTCTGGAAAAAGTCTGTTACAAAGCATCAGGCCCGCCTGTTTGAGAAGATCGTATCTTTCTCATATCTGTGGAAAGAGGAACAGCTATTCCAAGACCGATCCGGATGCGACATTCATGCGCCTGAAAGAAGATGCCATGCAGAAGGGGCAGCTGAAGCCAGCCTATAATCTTCAGCACGGAGTGGACGCGCAATACATCACATGGGTGGACCTGAGCAGCCATCCGACAGATGTCCTGACACTTGTCCCGT
Source organism: Lachnospiraceae bacterium (assembly GCA_045112915.1). Classification (GTDB taxonomy): domain Bacteria; phylum Bacillota; class Clostridia; order Lachnospirales; family Lachnospiraceae; genus Chordicoccus. Next base: position 3,658 of record JBGUIK010000087.1, on the reverse strand, counting down.
TCTTAAAAGACATGGATGATCATCTTCCGTTCCAATACAAGGAGATCGTTGCTGACTCCGGATATGAAAGCGAAGAAGCTTATGTTTTCCTGGAACAGAATGGTCAGGAATCCTATCTGAAGCCTCAGAATTATGAGATCTCGAAGACCCGGAAATATCGACAGGATATCAGCCGGAGGGAGAACATGAAGTATGATCCTGAAACGGACGAATATATATGTACAAACGGAAGGAAGCTCAAACGGCTGTATGACCGGCATAGTAAAAACCGGAACGGATATGTCAGTACGGTGACTGTCTACGAATGTGAGAGTTGTCAGGGATGTCCTTATAAAGACAAATGTATCCATGGCAACAACTGCAAGACTCCAATGGAGGAACAAAACAAACGGCTGAATGTCTCGAAATTGATGAAACAAAAGAGGCAGGAGACCCTGGAAAGGATCACAACGGAGTATGGAACACAGCTCCGGATGAACCGAAGTATTCAGGCGGAAGGCAGTTTTGCTGTCATAAAAGAAGACATGAATTTCCGGCGATATCTTTACCGGGGACAAGAAAATGTACTGGCCCAGAGCGTTCTTCTGGCCATTGCCTATAACATCAATAAGCTTCATTTCAAGATCCAGGGAGGCCGGACTGGCCAGTTCCTGACTGAGCTGAAAGCTTCATAAATTTTGGACAATCAAAACAGTGATCAGGAGAAGGCGCCTATTCGGTGGACGGCTTTAGTTGAAGTCTGCTGAATTCTGTAACCTACCAGAGACCAAGATTGAAATAGGAAGGGGCTGTCGCACTAATCTAAAGCGACAGCCCCTGTTTAGGAAGGGGAGAACACCAATCATGGTATGAATAAAAGTCATATGCTGTTTTGTCGCTGTACTAGAATTCCAGAATTTCGGAATTGTCCCAGTTGAGACGACCGTACTGAAGGGTGTTGACAAGGATCTCCTTCTTCAGTTCTTCAGTGAGTTTGGACTTGGTGACGCGCCAGCACCAGTTGCCGCTGTCGGTACCTGGTACGTTGTTGCGGGCCTTGTTGTCCAGTCCCAGGTAATCCTGGATTGGGATGACACAGGTGTCTGCGGTTGAGCGGAGTGCCATGGCTACGAAGCTCTTGTAGATCTTATCGTCCGGAGTGTAGAAGTCGTTCAGATAATTGCGAACCAGGTGGTGCATCTCTTCGTCTAAGCCCTGGTACCAGCCAACGATGGTCTCGTTGTCATGGGTTCCGGTGTATACGACGCAATTGTGGCCGTAATTGTGTGGCAGATAGTCATTGCCGTATCCGATGTCACCCTTATCAAAGCCAAACTGCAGAACCTTCATATTTGGATAACCGGTTTCATTTACCAGCTGGCGAACAGTGTTGGTCATGAGACCAAGATCCTCCGCTACAACCTGCTTGCGGCCCAGACGCCATTCGATGGTGCGGAAGAAATCCATGCCAGGTCCTTTTTCCCAGTGACCATCTGCTGCAGAATTGCTGCCGTAAGGTACGGAGAAGTACTCGTCAAATGCACGGAAATGGTCGATACGAACCACATCATACATCTGAAACATATACCAGAGACGGGAAGACCACCACTCGTAGCCGGTGCTTCTGTGATAATCCCAGTTGTAAAGGGTGTTCCACCAAACCTGTCCATCTGCAGCGAATGCATCAGGAGGGCAGCCGGCGGTTGCTGTTGGCACATGATACTCATCTAACTGGAAAAGCTCCGGATGAGCCCATACATCGGTACTGTTGACAGATACATAGATCGGGATGTCACCGATGATCTGGATATGGCGGCTGTTGGCATAGGCCTTCAGCTTAGTCCACTGCTGCGTGAACTTGAACTGCATGTATTTCTGGAATTCGGTTTCAAAGTAGAGCTCGCGGTTGTAATAATCAACAGCAAAATCCCAGTGCATGCGGATATCCTCCGGCCATTCCATCCAGGTCTTGCCCTCGAAGAAATCGTGAAGCGCCATGAAAAGAGCATAGTCATTTAACCACCAGCCATTGTTGGTTAAGAACTCCTGATAAGCAGGATCTTCATTTACGTGGCTTCTCTGGTAAGCCTTGCGAAGGATAGCATAACGATTGTCGTTTAATTTTTTATAATGAATGGTGTCAGGACGCTTGCCAAAATCACCGTTTTCCACCTCAGATGCCGTCAGCACACCTTCCTCCACCAGCACATCCAGACTGATGAAATATGGGTTGCCTGCGAATGCTGAATAGGACTGATAAGGTGAGTTGTCGGACTTGCCAAAGCTGGTAGGACTGAGTGGCAGAATCTGCCAGTAGGTCTGGCCGGCCTCAGTCAGATAGTCAACAAAATCATAGGCAGCCTGATCAAAACATCCAATTCCATACTTGGATGGCAGACTGAAGATTGGCATTAAAACGCCTGCTTTACGGTTCATGGGTTCCCTCCTGGATTTGATAATCAAAAGTTACAGGAGGGCTCCACCGGTGCTCCGGCGTTCCCCGAACCCTCCTCACTACATACAATAAAGTAGCATAAACGAGGCTTGCAATCTTGCACGATATCCTCAGAAAATCACACAATCCTAGCATGATTTGAGCCAGAGGGTCGGTTCCGGTGGCACACTTTTTTAATGAAAAATTAATAAATTGACCAGTTTATAAACAAATTATAAAGAAAAAGGTGCCACCGGAACCGACCCCCTGGCCCGCCCACACATGGTGAACAAAATGCAAAATGATAAAATCATAACCAATTACGAAAACTACAGAGAGAACAAATCGCACGGAGAGCACAGCTACCCTTTCAGTATCTATTCCTGTGTTATTCCGGATCTCTTCTCAGAGGTCCTGCCCCACTGGCATGAGGAGATGGAGATCATATTAATTAAAGAAGGAAAGGGGATTGTGAGTGTGGATTTTGAGAAGCGGGTGCTGACGGCACCGGCTATAATGTTCATTTTGCCCGGGCAGCTGCATGGCATATGCCAATACGAGAAGGAGAGGATGGAGTACGAGAATATCATTTTTCATCCAAGGCTGCTGCAATCCCATGATAATGACATATTTGATCAGCAGTATCTGACACCGCTTCTGGATGGGATGATACAGATGCCGACCTTCCTGGAAGAGGTGGATACGGGCTTTTCTTTGCTTTATGCACCCCTCAAGGAATGCGAGGAGACAGACAGTCCTCTTATGGTAAAAAGCCTTATTTTTCTCTTGTGCAGCAGACTGCTGGAGCTTTATCCGGAGAGAACCGAAAGGGCAGCCAGAAGAGATGCCCTGGAACGGGTGAAGCCGGTGCTGGTTTACGTGCAGGATCATTATCAGGAGGTTATTACCGTGGCAGATGCGGCAGCACAGGTGGATTTCTCGGAGGCTCATTTCATGCGTTTCTTCAAGCAGACGCTGGGAATGTCCTTTGTCACTTATCTGAAAAATTATCGTCTGGCGAAAGCGGAGGAGATGCTGCGGACAAGGGATGCCAGCGTGCTGGACATCGCGCAGGACAATGGCTTCCCAAACGTGTCATATTTCATCAGAGAATTCAAGGCTAGGTATGGGATGACGCCACTGAAGTATCGAAGCAGGTACCCCAAAAGGGAGAATCTCCGGTCTGTCTTATGCGGCGACATTGATACAGCCTTGAGAAAGAACCCCGTGGACTTTGAGGAGTTC
>JBGUIK010000086.1:0-28928 GCA_045112915.1 Lachnospiraceae bacterium | reverse complement strand
CTGCCTCCGCATCCGGCAAGCAGACCCACGCACAGCATTAATGCCATCATCATTGCCATAAGCTTTTTCATGTTTTTATCCTCCCATTAATGATTTTTATTTTCTGATCCAAAAGAGTTCCTTTGGATCGGTTGCACTTTTTATACAGGAAATCCCGCGCTTTTTCATTTTCCTGTCATTGACATCAAAAGACTCACTGTCTCACCGCCGCCACACTCTCGCCTTCAATGAACTCGTACGGTATTAGTTCGTGAACGGCCGGACCTCCGTAGGTAATCCTCAGCAGAAGATCATCGACGCATTTTTTTGCCAGCGTTGCCGTATCCTGCCTGATGGTCGCAAGTCTTGGGATGGAATACTTTGCATATGCGAGACCGTCAAAACCGATAACCGAGACATCTTCGGGAACACGACGACCGATATCCTTCAGGGCTCTGAACGCCCCCAGCGCGATCGAGTCGCTGATGGCAAAGACAGCTGTCAGATCCGGTGATCGCCCAAGTAATCTTACTGCTGCTTCATAGCCGCTTTCCGCCGAGTAAGAACAGGGTTCGTAATCTCTGTCAAAATCGAATGGAATACCCTGCCTGTCAAGCGCTTCTACAGCTCCGAGAATCTTACCGTTTTTATGCTCACTACTGTTATCAGTTGAATACCCACCGAGAATACCGATCCTTGTGTGTCCGTACGATAACAGCTTATTGACAGCATATTTTCCTGCGTCATAGTAGTCTGTCGTAAAGCTTGACAGGTTTTCGAATCCCAGATCCTTAGCGCCGGTCGTGACAAGAACGCATGGCAGGTTTATCTGTGAGAACTCGTCGCGAAAGTTATCGATATAGCCGCCTAAGAATATGATGCCCTTAGGCTTTATATAGGACACAGTCCGAACCGCTGTCGCCACTTCATTATCAGTTTCACCGATAAAGTGGACATTAATGTTCTCATCGTACCCTCTCATCATGATCTGGATTTCCTCCAGAATAGACTCGAAAAATACATTTTTATTGCCGCGAACAATGATTGACACTTCCGATGAAATGACCTGTTTCAGTTTTCTGGCGTTGGAATTCGGCTGATATCCGCGCTCGCGTATGATCTCGCTGATTTTTTCTCTTGCTTCTTCACTGACATCCGCCCGGTTGTTGATCACCCTCGATACAGTGCCGATACTGTAGCCGGATATCCGTGCAATGTCTTTGATTGTCGTCATGATTTCACCTTCACGGTATTGCCCGTATACCTTTCCAGCATCTCCGTAACCGTTACCGTAAACGTTTCCATATAGTGATTATAACACCTATTTGCTGTATTTTGTCAATATCTTCTATGCATTTTGTATAAAAAAGGAGGCACCGCTCTCTATGTCAGATAACATTTGCAACTATCTGACAGCAAGAGCGGCTTAATGCAGCCTTACGCGCTCTGTCGGGTTTATGCTGCAAAAAACGGCAGGTCCCGCATATAAAGCGAGATCCTGCCGTTTTACTAGTACTTTCTTTAGTTTTCTCGTATTATTCTTCAGGCGCATAGGTCCAGCCGTGATCATCATGATAGATCATCAGCTTTGTCATTCCCCCATCGATACAGATATTCTCGCCGGTAATGAATCCTGCCTTGTCAGAGCACAGGAACAGTACCATATTGGCTATATCCATCGGATTTCCGACTCGGCCGGCCGGTTGCTGCAGCGCATCCGGGCACTCACTCCAGCTCGTTTTTAAACACATACCGCAGGTCTTTGAGTTACCTCGCCTCGCAGATGAGCGCAACCGGCTCTGATCCTTTAGAATTCAGAAACAAACGGCCGCTGCCATATGGCGGCACCGGATAGTCATAAGGGCAGCCCTTTTGCGCTGTACTTTACTTAATAATCATATTTACTTTGCTCTGTAAAGGAAGGTCACGATCTGACCTCTTGTACAGTTCTCATCGATGCCGAATTTTCCTTTCATCGGTCCCGATGTATAGCCCGTCGTTATCTTTTTCTGATAACCCCAGAGGATCGCATTGTAGAAGACATGCGACTTTGCGACATCCAGGAACGGTGATTTGGCAGCCGCCTTGGGGGCCGGCTTGCCCATAAGTCTCCAGAGGAACATCATGCACTCGCCACGGGTTACGTTACGATTAACTCCGAATGTCCCATCGGAATATCCCTTGGTGATGCCCTTCTGTGAGCCCCAGCGAATAGCTTTGTAGAAAGTATGTGTTTTTGAAACGTCTTTGAACGGAGATTTCGAGACCGTTTTCGGTGCCGGCGTGCCCGCGTATCTCCAAAGGAACATCATCATCTCACCGCGCGTGCAGTTCTTGTTGATACCGAATGTGCCGTCAGGATACCCTTTAGTAATGCCGGCATCCGCAGCCCAGTATATTGCCTTGTAATAAGCATGGTTCGGGTTTTGAACATCGATAAAATGCTTAAGTAATGGAACACTTACTGGTTTAGGCGTCGGTGTAACTGTTGGCTTCGGTGTCGGTGTCGGAGTCGCAGTCGGCTTTGGTGTCGGTTTTGGAGTTGCTGTCGGCTTCGGCGTCGCGGTAGGTTTCGGTGTCGGCGTTGGTGTCACTGACGATGACGGTGCCTGAATAATCAAGTCATAGCCGGTGCTTCCCGGCAAATAATTAGATCCCTCCTGCGCATCAGCGTAAACACGAACTTGACCCGGCTTTAAGATTGTCACTTTACCGGATGAACTGTCTACCCAAGCCACTTCGGGATCGCTGGACCTGTAAGATATAATTCCATCGGTAATTGATAGCGAAAGACGAATTGTAAAAGGAAGGTCTGTACTTAATTTATTAACAGGCCCTATAATACCAAAATCAAGCTGCGGAGTCGCCTTCTCTATTATAAACGGAACTGTTTTTTCTCCGGTGCATAATCCGGTACCAGTTACTTTTACACTTGCTGCTCCGGCACCTCATTCGCCAGTATACTCATTCCCGGCATTGTTAAAATCAAAGACGCGGTGCAGACTGCCGCCATCAATTTTTTCCACTTATTCATCATCATGCTCACCTCGAATGAAAATATACCGATGGATGTTTGCTCATCTTTATAGCCTATTCCATTTTATCACAAACAAAAATAGCTCACCACCCGAAGGTGATGAGCTCGCAGCAGGCTATATGTGATGCCGGATGTTCTCGTGTTTATAAATCTCTTGCATATCTTTGCACAATATTAAAAAACGTATTCGGCTTTTCTTTTACAGACCAGTGTTTGCATTTTCTCAGAATATGAACTTTTGTGCCGGGCCGCACATTTTTAATTCCGACCAGGTGTCTGACAGGCACCAGAGCATCATATTCGCCATGTACGAAAACCACAGGCATTGCCAATTTGCTCAGTTCATTTTTATAATATGGAATGGCACCGTTTTTGTCACAGGCACTCCTTTGGAAGTCCAGCATGGATTTTCCCGCATTATCTTCCTTACAGGCTTTCCAAACCTCATCTACAATTTTATCAGTGATCTTTCTCTTATCACCAATCAATGAATACCCAATAAACCATTTAGCCAGCCATCTGCTTTTTGCGATCCATTGATACTGGGATATTGTCCAATTCGTTTTATTAATATACCAATACGAAAGATATCCGAAGGGTATCGTCGGCGAGATTCCCCATGTATCAACGGGAATAAGCATTTGCACCTGCACAGAATACTTCAGCGCGTACCCGATCGCAATCGCTCCGCCCATCGACAGACCGGATAAAATGAACTTTTCCGCTCCCAGCTGCTCTGTCATCTGTTTTATTGACTGAATATGGACATCAAAAAATTTCTCGCCGCACAGGCCATCGGGCTTATCACTCTTTCCATATCCCAAGAGATCGGGAGCATAAATTGTATACTCATCATTAAAACTTTGTATAACTTCAGACCAGGAAAGCATTGCGTTATCGCAGCCGCTGCCATGTAACAAAATAATAATTTTTCGGCCACTTCCCTTTTTATAAACATGGATAGTGCCGTATGATGTTGATATGTCTAATTCATTCATTTGCAGATTCTCCTTCCGGCATCTTTACGGCGGTCTCCGGATAGTCCGTAATAGGCAAATGCTGCGGACACGCCTTCTTGTATTTTTTTATCATAACATTTTTTCCATCCTGATACAGTCAAATGTATTACCGTGAATGATAGTGGAATCTGTCACGCCATATCCAAGTCTCTCATAGAACTCTACGGCTATATCACGGCTCTCGATGACTACTTTCTCATAGCCAAGCTCACGAAGCCAGTCTTCCGCCTCTGTGACGACCCGTCTGCCTAATCCCATTCCGCGATAATCAGGCAGCACAACGACCCTGCCGAGCATGGCAGAATTTTTATCAAGCCGGTAAAAGCGGCATGTCGCAACCGGAAAACTATCATCGGTCAAAACGATATATTGTGTATCCGGCGTATCATGTTCGTCAAATTCACGGCGAAGGGTGATGCCGTGCTGTTTTGCCATCCCCTGAATTCTGACATAGTAGGCACCTGCCTGCTGCCACGTCTCAGTTGCCCTGATCACTTCTATATGCATTGCTATTTTGCTCCCTGTTTAATAGGCCACATAGTGGAAATCACACAAAATTATTACTTGAAATCTCCAAAGTATACTCTATTTTACCACAACAAGGGCAGGTGGGGTATGCCCCATTAGCTCCGCTGGATATTGATTCACTTCCGCTTGCAAGAGTGAGGACTTCCCCCACTGAGACGAGCAGGATATTGATTTACCCACCGCTTGCAGAAGCGGGGAACTTCCCCCACTGAGATAAAAAAGCCCACCACCCGCAGGTGATGAGCTAAAATGATAACACATATCATCTGAATCAATGAGACACCTTTTCGACTAACCGAATGATCCCAAGCACCGCCAGCATATACGGCACCAAGGCGACGACGCACGGAAGCAGATACAGATACGGACATGGAATCCATCTGTAGAACAGCTCCAGCGCGGCATTGCCCTCCGGCTCGACCGTGTAGAAGAAGTTGGCTCTCGGGCTTACACCGGTCCACCGAAGGAACATGCTGAAGATGTAGAGAACGAAAGCAATGAGGAACAACATGATGACTGTTCCGGGCAGATCTTTCAGCTCCGGTTTATAGAGACCGAATGTGACAAGTGCCAGTGCCTCCATTATAAGAAGGTAATGCGTCCCATAGAATCCGAGCATTCTCGGCAGTAATATTGAATATCCTGCGAATCCGTAGGCAGGGATGGCAAGGGCCATGAAAGCACCGAGTGTACCGACAAAAAAGCAGAAAGCCATGAGATTCCTGTTCTTCTTAAATACGGAGACCGGTATCAGCATCATATTGATGTTGCACAGCTGCAGCGGCAGCTCCCGCCACCAGTTAAAGCCTCCATAGTTCTCGTAAATCACCATGTATTCTTTGTCGAGCGATAAAGAATACTTATATACGAAGAAGCCAATTATGCTGAATGCGCACATGCCGGTCAGTACATTTCTCCGGGTTTCAAAAGATTTGCCGCGCAGAAGCCGGCTGGTAATGACCAGCAAGGTTATAAGAACGGCATACACTCCAAGAAAGAGTCCGTTGAAAGGCCTCATGATCCATACATTTGCATCATACTGCATCGTATAATCCCCTTTTCATCTGCAGAATAAATTTCAATACCATTTTTCCTGTAATTCAGTTTAAACCTGCAACTAAGCATTCCTGTCGTTTATACAAGCCGGATATCTCAAAATTCCACACCTATTATAGCGAATAATCCAGTATTTGTCTGCAATAGTGTATATTCTTTTGTAACTCCCTGCTGAGATTCACCTAAACAATATGCATTGATCTTGAACAGAAAAAGCCCACCACCCTCAGGCGGTGAGCTCATTATGTCGTATTATTCCGCTCCGGTTATGCTAACACCCTTAAGCTTCGTCACCTCCGGTATCAGCATATTGTTATACTGCTTCAGTTCTATCGACATCTGAAGATCTTTGGCATAATCAAGCATTGTCCCCGACACGGATCCTCCCTCGACAGCGGTGACCTGACCGCCGTCATGCAGATAGCCGAGGCGGATCTCTCCGAAAATATCGCCATTCAGGGCACTGACCTGGAAATCAGAGAATTCTACGATCTCAAGATAGCGGCCGGTGCGTATTTCTTCCGCTTTGCTCGTTCCGCCGGAGACCGCGAAATTGCCCGGGATAAAGGAATCCTCAAGACCGAGATACTGCGAGAACTGGCGGGAACCGTACCGGTTTTCGGCTATGCCGTCCCTAATGATCACCATATCCCTGCGCGGGGCGCCCTCGGCGTCATAGGGAGCGTTAGCTGAGGAATTCGGCAGGAACCGTCTGGCCTCCACGGTCACTTTATCACCCACGGCCCCTTCCGCGACTTCTCTGCCGATTTCCCAGTCGGAAACACCCATATACTTCATATCGCAGGACATGCGGGCAGTGAAATATTCGTAGACCTCAAGGGCTGCATCCGTGGAAAGAACCACGTCACAGGTGCCGAGGGAAGGCGTTTTTCTGGCCCGCAGTTTGTCTTTTCCATACTGCATAGCCTTGCTGATCTCCTCCTTAAGCCCCTTGCTGTCGCAGGTTCCAGATTTGAACATGCGGTAAAGCTCTATCTCGTGCTCATCTTTCCTTGCGTTTACTATTACCTCGATCTGAGAGACCGGATACGTATAGCTGATGTCTATGCCTGTCGAGGAAACGTAGCGGCAGCTGATCTTGTCGGCAAAGATTTCATAGGAGTTGATATCCTCACCGTCAGTCTCCGGCAGATCTTTCATGGTGCGGATGAAATCCTCGGCAATCTTAGAAACATCAACTTCGGCTTCATCAGCTTTCATAATAGCTCCAGAAGGCGTCGTCAGCTCGTAGACTGGGTTCTTCACAAGGGCAGCCTCATGGACGAGAGCATCAATGAGAGCTTTAGTCTCCTCCCTGTCGGCTGTCGGCGCAAGTTTCGCGGAAGCGCGCCCAAGGAACTTGTCGTCTTCAGATTTTTTATAGACAGTAAGTGTAATGTGCTCCGTATGTCTGATCCGGTTCTGATCCAGGTCGTGGCGGATGAAATAAAACTCCCAGCCTTCAATCAGCTCATCTCTCACTGTCCAGCCGTCCGCCGCGGAATCCGCCAGCAGTTCTAAAATAAAGTCTTTCATCATCCCAACCTCGCTTTCGCCTTCATATACGGGCCGCCGTCAGAGACCTTGACCATCTCCTTGTATCCCTTGCCGCAGCCTCCGCCGCCGAAAAGCTCTCTGTCCGTGCTTACCATGGAGACAGAGCCGAGAAGATCCGGCACATAGCCTGTCATGATGATCGGTGAGACCACTTTGCCTGTCAGCTTGCCGTCCTTTATCTCATATCCCCGCTCCACGATACACTGGATACCCCAGTGTTTCGGATCTTCCATGCCGGACTGAATGCCATTAAGCAGGTAACCGTGTTTGACGGACGCAATCATGTCCTCAAGGGAATCGTTTCCGGACGCAAAAAAAGTATTGGTCATGCGGGTATAAACTTTGTGTTCAAAGTTCTCGCGCTTGCCGTTGCCAGTGGGCTTTGTGCCCAGACGAAGCGCTGAGATCGCGTCGCAGACGCCGGTCCGGAGGAACCCGTTCTCGATTTCTATGGTATCTCCTGCAAGTGTTCCCTCGTCATCAAATGCACAGCTTGCCACCTGAATGTCAGCCGCAGCTCCTTCATGCATCGTAACCAAATCACTGCCCACCCGCTTATCAATGTAGCGGGCTCCGAGAGCTCTGTTCTTAACGAACATATCCATCTCAACGCCATGTCCGAATGCTTCATGGGCAATGAGACCGGTCACCTCAGGGGATGTTATGATTTCGTATTCGCCTGAAACAATCCGGTCAGCACTGAGCAGCTCCTCGGAAATCTGCGCAGCCTCTACTACCAGTTCATCCATATTCCTGAAGATTTCAGGACCACGGCGGTCAGAGACGCCTGCGTGTGAAATTTTATTTGCACCGTCCATGACAGCAATCGGCAGAACGATGCCTTCAGAATACACATAGCTCTGCCTCATATCCTTATTCGCGGTCAGGAACATCTTGCACACATGAGTGGACTCGGCGCGAATTCTGCAGTCGATAATATGCTCTCCCGCTGCAATTCCCATATCTGACAGACGGCCGAGCTCCTCGATGAGAGCGCTGATATCCGTCTCCTCGGGCAGGATTTCCGTCTCCATCTCCTCAAAAACAGTGGCAGGCTCATCATCAAGCGGCGCTGTCTCATAGACAAAAGTGCCGGTCAGTTTTATAAGTGCAAATTGCCTCTCGAGCGCGGCTATCGCTTCTTCAGCCGTCTTCTCCGGTGCATCCGGGTCAAATCGGTCAAAGGCAAACTCGCTGTATAGTCCGTCTTTATAAACACGGACGACGTTGCCCCGCTCTGTCATCATCGTAGAGTGGCTGACCGACTTGGCCCTCTGAGAAATCGACACGGCAAATCCTTTGGAATCTGTGGACAGAACGCTGACATACTCATACTCCTCCCCAAGAATTCCAATCAGTTTCTTCATACCCGGAGCAAGGCGCTCAAGGTAAGGAGAAAATGGTGCTTTCATGAATTACTCCTTTCTATTTTATGCTGCCTTGTTCGGCAGCTTTCATTACTTATGTGAACTGTTCCCATTAAGAAGACAATCCGTCCTTCATTGTACCACAAATAAATAAAGCCCACCACCCGCAGGTGATGAGCTCAAATCTTTCATTTCGACAATATTATCGCTTCTTTTTCTTTTCCGGAAGCTCTTTCCACATGCTACTGATCAGTTTACACAGGAACTGACGATTATCTACGTCATCTACCAGAATCATTTCCTTTGCGCCGTCATACGGAAGCTCCATCACGGCATCCGGCATCATTTGCAAAGCCGTCGGAACAGGCTTTACCAGCAGGCGGTCGTCGTAGATACCTCCGAATACCTTTCCGCGATAGTATAAAATGTATTCTCCCATCATCGCCCTGGAGCTCACGTCGTCCAGATCTGATAACTGTTCTAGGATAAAATCCAGATACTCTTTCGATGAAGCCATTTCGCAGCCTCCTATCTGCCCGTCAGTTTCAGGAACTTCTTATCGTTCATCTGCTCATTCGTAATATATTCTCCGTCGTGGAACAGCGCATAATTCGTGATGGGTGTCGGAGCGTTCTGCGCTTCCTCTCTACTGTCTATGTGGATCGCGCGAAATGGTATATTATTGTCCCTGGCAGTCTGCATAAGGACCGGAACGTACTTTGCATTGAACGGGCATTGGCTTGTGTAGTACAGGACATATCCCATATCGTCAACGTGCGGATGTTTTGCGCATTCCCGAAACTTTGGCCAGTCTGCCTCCTTCCCAAAGGGCAGATGCCAAAGCTGGATTCCGTTATCTGCCTCATCACAGACAGAAAAGCCCTTGTGTTTTAGAAATTTCGGGTCCGCAAGAAACGGCTTCTTCTTAGCTGTGGCCAGTATACAGAGACCCACCTTTCCCTTTGCTTTGCTGTCTTCAATGCAGGCATTTAAAAGATCAGTGGAATACCCATGACCCTTAAATGAGCCGGATACCCAAAGGCAGTCAATGTACATGTATCCGTTAGCTTCGATCGGGACCCAGGCATTCTCCGCCGGGATATATTCGATAAAACATTTGCCCCGCTCTGCACTTTTGAGGAAAACAAGTCCCTCATCGAATCTTTCGGCAAGCCATGCTTTCTTGGATGAGACCTGTATGTCTTTATTGTTGGATATAGCGCAGCAAATATGCTCCTTCTCCAGATTATCCTTTGTAACTCTGATGTAATCCATATGCCCCTCCTCGTCAGTTATGTGTTATCGCGTATCCGGATTGGGTGCCGGATGACTGTCCTTAGCTTTTCCGGCGCTGTTTTTCTGGCGTCGCTCAGATAAATCTCATGATGCCGGCGCTCATCCGTAATGTCGAGCTCATAGCCCTCCCGCTCCATATATTCATGCATACGCTGCACGGTGGCCGGCTCATCATCGTAAGGACCGATGTGCATACACTGTGCACAAAGTCCTTCTTCGACTGTCAGAAATTCCACTTTAGAGAAATCCTGTTTTTTCTTTGCCGTTGCTTCCTGTACTGCCCAGCGAAAATCAGCTTCTGTCACAAAATCCGGCAGACGAATCACAGAGATCCAGTGAAAATCTGCCTTGCGGCTGTAATCAATACCCTGTGTTCTTTCTTTCCCTCCGGATTGTTCGGCTTGCATTACTGCGTCCTCAGGGCTGCGCTCATCCTGCCACCAGAAACCTTCAAGCGGCGGTACAACATAATCGAAATAGCCGTCGATTTTATGATCACCCTTTTTGCTCATTTTAATGGTAAAAGCAATCGCATACAGGAGTCCGATTGCCTTCTTATAATCGCCGTCTTCCTCATTGGGGTCACCGCTGCCGCGTACTGCTATATAGTTCATCTTTGGAACAGTCACGATTGAAGGTGTCCCCTTAGGCATATAGAACTCTTTATATTCTTTTTTATAATCAAATGCCATCCTGCTTTCCTCCGGATTATTGATCCTTACTGTATTTCATCATCATTCTCTGCACAATCTGCGCAATCGCATTTCGGGCCTCAGGCGGTTCAAGCACTTCAGCCTTATCTCCGAACGTCATAAGCCAGGTAATCAGATTCTCCATATCTGTATAATCAGCCGTAAAAAGAAGTCTTCCATCGTCCTTCTCCGTGAAGCATTTCGGTCCGAACTCTTCTACCAGGCGCCATTTCTGATCTGGATCAAATATAGCTTTGACCCTGATTTTTCCGGGGAATATCTTTTCATTTGAAAGATCCGGCAATGCCGCATCTTTGTGTTCAAAAGTTTCTTCTGTTTCCTGAACAGAGTCCATACGGTTGAATTTGAACAGCCTGAAGTCGTCCCGATTCCTATGCTTCTCCGTTCCGCTATGGTCAGTTTTATACCCACGCCCACCGGACGTACAGCGCCCCCACAGGTACCAGCTTGACCATCTAAATACCAAATAGTATGGTTCAACTGTTCTTTCACTCTCACCGGATGGAGCATAATAATGAAACCTGAGTTTATTATAGCAAATGCATTCGCTTAGGCAAGTAGATCGCGATCTGTAATCGTGAGCCCAAAAATGAAAAAGCCCACGAACGTCAGGATTCTTCTGAACGTCCGCAGGCGGTGCAGCATTTTCCCGATTACCCGAACAGCATCTTCGCAGCTTTCTCTAATTCCCTGCGCTCACGGTAATTATCATATCCGCTTTCCTTATCGTCGATACCCTTTATCACATTGGTAAAAAATAGCCCATCTCGGTTGCAGTAAAAGAAAATCTTTTTAACGCCCCTGATCTTGAACCTCGCTTCGGCATTTCCCTCAGGATAGAACTTATGCAGCTGCATATCATCCGAAGAAACCGCGGCTGCAAAAGAGATATAGTGCTCCTTTGTCATACTGTGATCGATCCTCACATAATACTCATCTTCCACCCGCTCGATGAAGATCATATGACGCTCATCGGTCGATTCCGCCGTGAGCGGCGCAAGCTGTATTCCGTGGCAGTGAATCGCCGCCTCCCCCATGCTATGAATGACATTTCCACAGACAGGGCATACATAGAATTTTGATCGGAGCATGTTCGCGGATACATTGGCATTATGAATCGGATTGCCGGTAATAAGCTCCGCGATCGATATCCTGAACGCACAAGCAATGGGTTCCAGCAAAGTGATATCCGGGTATCCCTTTGCAGTCTCCCATTTTGAAATGGTCTTATCACTCACACCCAGCTTGTCCGCAAGCTGCTGCTGAGTCATCTTGTTCTTTTCCCGAAGTTCCCTGATTGTTGTTCCTGTAACATATTGGTCCATACTTTTCTCACCTCCATGTACAGATTGTATATCAGTACATGAACTCAGGCTACCTACGGAGAGTAGAGGTGTTTTTTCGTTCATGTCCCGCGCAGCATATTTGTTCTCATCCGCTGTCTTTATTCCTCTCCGATAATCTCCTGCAGGACTTCCGCAAAAGCAGCATCATATTCCGCCTGCTCCGCTCTGCGATATGCCTCATCAAGTTTAGTGATCTTCTCGGATCTTATCCACTTGAGCTGACTGGCTGCCTTTTCTGTCTTGATGGCTGCCTGCGTGAATTCCGGTCCAACCATCAGAATCTTCATGGCATCTGCCGTACTAAGCAGTCCGCTGCTGATTATCCCCAAAGTCTCAAAAATCGTGTCGTTGGCAATCGGACCGACCACAACATCGACTGACAGGCCATCCCTGACCCTGCGATTCTGGAAGATATAGTTGAACCAATCCTCATCCCGCTTAAATCTGTGAATCAGCAGACCTTCCTCATCCAAATCATATTCATTTACAATGGCATCCTTACCTGCCCAGCGGTATGCGAATTCCATATCCGGTGTCAGATAAAAACCCTGTCCGAAATCAGCGTTCTTCCGGCCTCGATAAATATCCGGATCACGGATTTCTGTGTTGCTTGTGTGATACAACTTCATTGGTTCTCCTTACTCATCAACTCCCGGAATCAGCGAGAAAATCATCCTGCTGATCTCGTTAACTATGGTTTCCTCATATCCTAAGTCCCTGCACCGCACTGCCTGCCGTAGCAGATAAACGGCATCCTGTTTTCTGTCTCCTGTAAGTCCACATTGAATATCGCATAAAGTAATTTCATTTCCCATGTGCCTGCCTCCTTATAGCCTAAGCGACAAGAACCTTTCTTGTGCACCAATTATTTCTACTATCAGGAGTATAGATCAGCAGCTGTCCGCAGGGACGGACAATTCACTTAATATTTTTTCCGTATTTCACAGCATCGTCTTGCTGATCAAAGCCGCATTATTATTTCCGTTCCGATCTAAGCAGCGCATACCAATTCGCGTCACAAATGCCCTGATTGTTCCTGTCTGAGCTTCGCATAGTGCCCTCATATTTCATTCCGCATTTTTTCATGACCATTCCGGAATGCGGATTCCGTGGATCGTGACGACTCTCAATTCGATTCGCGCCAACTTTGTCGAAGAAGAAATCCATCACTGCCCGAAGAGCTTCCGACATGATTCCCTGATGCCACCAATCTCTTCCCATACAATAGCCGATATGGACCATATCGATATCATCATTTACTTTAACTGCGGAAATGCTTCCGATTGGGTCGTCCCCATGCTCTTTAAGGACAATAGCCCACTGATAATAATCTTTTTGCAAATATGATGAGACCCAGTCTTTAAGAACCGCTTTACTGACATCGACATCGGCATGGGCAGGCCATGTCAGATACTTCACCACTTCAGAATCCGACGCCCAGTTCCTGTACATAGCTTCGGCGTCATCGATGGAGAATTTTCTCAGTATCAGCCGATCCGTTTCAATTCTTTGTGTTCCGCAGTGCTTCATTGCTTTCACCTCAAATCTCAATCGTTCTTTTTTTAATTATAATCATATCCTGAGAAAAAAGATAGCATGTTTACAGATTTCCGTTTGGTTTATTCTATTTATCCATTTGGATGTTTTTAGGCTGTATTATGGATATTTTTCTTGTAACCAGAAGAAGTACCTGCTATAATAATACAAAGCACGGAACGGAGGCGGCAAATATGACCATTGACGAGATGAAAGCGAAAAAACGTGAACTTGGGCTGACGAACGAAATGATCAGTAATACTTCCGGTGTGCCGCTCAGCACTGTCCAGAAGATATTTAGCGGTGTGACGACTTCCCCGCGCAGGCTTACACTTACTGCGATTGAGGAGGCGCTCCGTTCAGCCGAGGAAAACAAGGGCTTTTACGACAGACATTCCACAAAAGCCGATAGACATCTGCTGCACGAACCGGCCGGAAACTACAATGTCATTCGGAAAGATAAAAAGTATACTCTGGATGATTACTACGCACTGCCCGAGGAACGGCGCGTAGAGCTTATTGACGGTGTAATCTATGATATGGCGGCTCCGTCCGCAATACACCAGCGAATATTGGGGGATCTTTATATACTTTTCAGAGAATGCGCAGACCGATGCGGCATACCATGCGAGGTATTTCTCTCGCCTTTTGATGTACGTCTCGACAAAGACAACTACACCATGGTACAGCCCGACCTTCTGGTTGTTTGCGGTGAAAATGACGAGGAGATCGCGATTCGGTATGAGGGAGCTCCGGATCTTGTAGTAGAGATTCTCTCCCCTTCAAGCCGTTCAAAAGACCAGGTGCTCAAGCTGTATAAATATCATAATGCCGGCGTCAGGGAGTACTGGATCGTGGATCCCAAGTTTAAAACTGTGACGGTGCATTGTTTCGAAAGTGAGGATTATGCGCCGCAGGTATATAAATTCGAGTCACAGATACCGATAGGTATATCACAGGGTACATGCACAATTGATTTTTCAAGGGTAGGGGTAAGACCTTTCCGGTAGAATGTAAAGTTCAGTTAAATAAAGTAAGAAGGGGCTGTCGCATTAGACGGTGTCACCACTATATATGGCAGACATTTGCAAATAACGTCTGCCATATATAGTGGTGGCGCGCCTTAATGAGACAGCCCCCGCTATATATCTGTTCTTTTAGTGAATTAATGGACTCTCGTCCGAAAACCGGATCCGGGAAGCCTCCGATGATCCTCCATCATGCACGGCTCTGCCCCGGCATATTCCATCCGAAGTGATCCGTATGAAGAAGCTCCTCCGACTTCTCACTGTTCGGCTTGCCGAGGTACTCCTCGTACAGTTTCATAACATCTTTGTTTTCATGGCTGTAACGAATTTCCATGTTTCGATCTATGTTGTAGAGCACTTCTCCGCGTGTCAGAGCACGCTCGACGTCATCACCGAGGATTGGCTGACCGCCGCCGCCCGAACATCCGCCCGGACATGCCATGACTTCGACAAAATCATACTTGACGTCGCCTCTCAGGATTGCACTGCAGAGAGCGTCTGCATTGGCAAGACCGCTTGTGACGGCAACTCTGACTTTAGCGCCTCCTGCCTCAAAGACAGCTTCACGCCACGGCTTATCCTCCTGACCTTCCGCGCGGACCGCCTTGAAGGCATCTACCGGCGGTTTTTCTCCGTTGAGAACAAATGCCGCCGTGCGAAGTGCAGCCTCCATAACGCCGCCGGTCGCTCCGAAGATAACACCGGCACCGGTATAATCACCCATGACAGGATCGAACGGAGACTCCGAAAGTGCTTCAACATTGACGCTGCCCTTCTTCATCATTCGAACGACTTCACGTGTTGTGAGGACATAATCAACGTCCGGATTTCCGTTCTCATCGCGCATCGTAGGAAGAGCGCACTCGGCTTTCTTGGCGCTGCAGGGCATGATGGAAACGCTGCAGATCTTTGTTCTCGGAACTCCGATTCTCTCTGCAAACGGGTTCTTTATGACCGCGCCGAACATCTGCTGCGGGCTCTTAGCTGTAGAAAGTCTCGATGTAAGTTCCGGATATTTGCTCTTCAGGAAGCGCACCCAGCCCGGGCAGCAGCTCGTGAACATCGGATATTTCTCCATGTCACCCGACTGCAGTCTGTGAAGGAACTCATAGCCTTCCTCCATGATCGTCAGGTCCGCGGTAAAGCTGGTGTCAAAGACGTAGTCAAAGCCGAGTTCTCTGAGGGCGCTTGCCATCAGATTGACAGTGGCCTTCTCAGGCGGAAGTCCGAGAGACTCGCCCCATGCGGTACGTACCGCCGGCGCGATCTGAACGATTGTAATTGTATCCGGATCATCAATTGCGTTCTGAACACGCTCGATATCGCTTCTTGCCATGAGAGCTCCGGTCGGGCAGTGAGTGATACACTGACCGCACAGAGCGCAATCCGCCTCGGAGATCGAGATATTTCCCGCAACGTCGACTCGGGTACGCCCGCCGGTAGCCATAAGATCCCAGACCTTCATGCTCTGGACCTTGTCGCATACCTGGATGCAGCGCATACATTTGATACATTTAGACGCATCTCGAATAAGCGGGAAATCCTGATCCCACCATGCGAGCTTTCCTGCCGGAAGTTCCTTTTCATAGGGGTTGTCCAGCAGATCAAAATCATTTGCAAGCTTCTGCAGCTGACAGGTACCGCTGCGTACACAGCTGCTGCAGTAGCCATCATGCTGGCTCATAATAAGAGCCAGGTTCGTGCGGCATGCGCGTCTTACGCGGGAAGAATTGGTCGTGACCTTCATACCTTCCGCTACATGCGTGATACATGCCGGTATCAGTTCTTTTTCACCTTCGATCTCAACGCTGCAGAGGCGGCATGCTCCGATTTCATTTATTTCTTTCAGATAGCAAAGATGAGGAATGGAGATTCCCGCTCTTTCCGCCGCTTCAAGAATCGTAAGTCCCTCCGGCACTTCAACGGGGATCTTATTGATCATCATATTTACCATGCTTCGCACCTCCCTCCTCTGAACATTCCATATCCAAAGTGATCACAGCGCAGGCAGCGTCCGCATTCCTGCATTACCTCCTCATCAGTCATACCCTCTGTCACAAGCGCAAAGTCTCCGTCGATGTCTTCGATGACCCTGCCTGTAAGATTTACTCTTCCGCACGCCGGCGAATAATTGAGGAACGGCTCCGGCACCTTCACATCTGTACTAATGACATGGTTATATCCAAGGAAACTGTCGATATTATCTGCTGCGACCTTACCGGCTGCCACAGCCAGAATGACTGTCGCGGGACCGGAGACGGCGTCACCGCCTGCAAATACATTTCCGCTGCCCGGTACAAAGCTGTCCTGCTCGGCAGAGAACCTGCCGCGCACTGTCCGAACTCCGCCTTCCTCGAACGGCTTGGTATGGATAGACTGTCCGATCGCAACGACTACCTGATCGCATTCGATTCTCACAGGTTCAGCCTCTGCTTTCTTCACAGATGCTCTGCCGTCACTTCCGATGACGCTGATGATCTGCGGCTGTGCCCAGAAAGCTGTCACGTTGCCGTCCTCACCGAGTTCGATGTGATGCGGAGCCATGAGCGTGCGCATCTCGACGCCTTCTGCCTGAGCTTCCATGATTTCCTCGGGAAGCGCGGTCATATCGTCAATACGACGTCTGTAAGCGCAGGTAACACTTGCTGCCCCGAGACGGAGAGCTGTTCTTGCAGCGTCCATCGCAACGTTTCCGCCGCCGACTATGACGACCCTCTTGTCTTTGAGGTCGACTTTCTTTCCCTTGCCGACATCGCGAAGCATCTCAACGGCACTGATCACTCCGCCGCCATTCTCACCCTCAATGCCGAGTGTTCTGTTGTCATGAGCACCGATGGATACATAGACTGCGTCATACTGGCTCTTGAGTTCATCGAGAGTAATATCCTTGCCGACTTCGACCTTCATCTTTGTCTCGATTCCGGTGCTCAGAATGTAGTCAATATCCTTCTTCAGGATATCCTTCGGAAGCCGGTACGGCGGGATACCGTACTGGAGCATTCCTCCGAGTTTTCTTCTTGCTTCGTAAACTGTGACCTTGTGACCCATTAATGTCAGGAAATACGCTGCCGTAAGTCCGCCGGGACCTCCGCCGACGACCGCAACTGTCTTTCCCGTTGCCTCCGCACACTTCGGCGCGGGAATATCACCTGAGTGATCGGATGCATATCGCTTTATGCCGCAGATATTGACTGCATCGTCTACCATGAGTCTCCGGCACCTTGTCTCGCACGGATGCTCACATACATAGCCGCAGACTGACGGGAACGGGTTGTCCTTTCTGATCAGGGTCATAGCGTCTTCGCATCTGCCGGCCTTGACGAGGGCTATATAGCCGGGTACATCTACATGAGCCGGACATACAGCAGTACACGGTATGGAGAGTTCCAGGCCATAGTTACATCTGCCTGTCCTTACATGAGTAAGATAGTCATCTCTGAATCCAACGACTCCGCGAAGGACCATCTTGGCTGCTTCCTTGCCGATAGCGCAGTCCGCAGTGTCAACGATGGTCTGGGCAGTCTGCTCGATTTTTGCTATAACTGATTCATCTTCCGTTCCGTCCAGTACGCCCTCCAGCATTTTCGCGAGCTGTGAAAGACCGATTCTGCAGGGTACGCATTTACCGCAGGTCTGTGCGTGGCACATACGCAGAAAATTCAGAGACATCTCGACCGGACAGAGTCCCACAGGGCTTGCGCCGATTCTTCTCTGCATGTCCGCGTACAGACCTTCCAATACTTTCTGTCCCTTTACGGGAGTTTCGATTTTTAGTCTGCTCACACGTTCTTCTCCTTTCATTATGATTGTTTGTCTTTAGTGTCTATTCCTTTTTGCACAGGCAAAAAGGAACTGCGCCTTAAACGTACGTTCTCTATTATAGTAAGTCTATCATCCGGTTTCATACGTGTCAATTGAGCAACACTCTTATACACATTGCATTATCGTATAAATAACAATGAATAGATTAACCAAATTAATAGAAAACTTCTATTGTGTTTACACTTGTTTCCGATAAATTAATTACCTCTTTCAAGCCTCGCTCGCGAGACCTGACGCCTGTGCAAAAAAATCCCCGCAGGCAGCAGCCTGCGGGTCCGTGCTTCGTTTTTTATTCAGTTTTCTGCCAAAGTCCGGCATAACCGGTCTGCCTGATGATATACTGCCCGTCCTCGGACAGGATGAATTCCTTCATCTTCTGTACATACGGATTTGTCTCATCTTTACGGGTGATCAGGCAGACATTGCCTGTCTGTGGATAAGCTCCGCTCTCAATATTCTCCATTGTTGGATATACCCCGTCGACAGAAAGAATCTTTACATTCTTTTCCTGATTCAGACCTTCGAGGAAATAGCGGAAGGAGTAGCCGATCGCTCCGGCTTCATTTGCATACTGAGCCACCTGCTCAATAACTCCGGTCATAGCGTCCACAATTTCATATGTCTCCGGCTCCTTCATAGCGGTATCACCCATGAAATACTCCATCATGGTCTGAGAGCCTGAATTTTTCGGCCGCTGAAATGCCCTGATCGCCTGATTCTTTCCTCCGACTTCCTTCCAGTTCGTGATATCTCCGTGATAGATAGCCCGGAGCTGCTCACTCGTCAGATCATTTACCGGGTTATCCTCCTCCACAAAGAAGACGAACGCTTCCCGCCCGATCGGTGTGATGTCGAGTTCAACTCCTAGATACTTCGCTTCCTCCATCTGGTCGGCTGATGGTCTGGCTCCAAAAATCATGTCAACCGCATCACCGTATTTTTCCGTGTCATTTCCCCAGTATATGAGCCGGTCAAAAGCCCGGAGCGTGTTTGTGAAAGTGACGATCTTTCCGTTCAGATACATATTCTCTCCGGATTTCAGCCACTCTTTCTCAATGACGTCAATGTCCTTATAGCAGGCTTTGGCAAATGCCGCATACAGCGGATAACAGGCCTCCGCCCCGTCGAGCACAGGCATATCCTTCTCATTTTCTATGATGAGCTCCGGCTGATGATCCAGCATGACCAGCCTGGAGTTTTCGCTGTAGACCATGTAATCGGTGAAATCCGTGCTCGAGAACCCGTTCATGTACTTAAAACCATGGCCGGCATATCTGACCGCCGGTCTGTTCATGTAAAGATACGCGCTGGTTCCTATGCATATAATCAATATGCCGAGCGGAATATATCCTCTTCGCAGCCTGAGGCCGGACCTGTATGCCAGGAATAAAAAGACAGCTGCATACAGGATAAGCGCGGTCGCGTACAGGACAAGGTTCTCACCCATGAGCACCAGCATCAGGGTAATTGGGGCAAATGGGACGAGAAGCCACGTGAAATATCCCATCACCACACCTTCCACTCCGCCTTTCGCGATGACCATCATGGCAGTAAAGCAGATGAGCAGGAAGAGACATGCGGCACCGTTATATAAAGCCGCAAATCTCACATCAATTTTTCGATAAATGAGCGCATATATCAGGATAGCGGCAAGCGGAACTGCCAAAAGAACAAGTTCTCCTTTTCCGGTCATGCACACGAAAAACCCGGGAATGCTGGCAGCAAAGGGAACCGCGATTATGTACGCTGCTGCTTTTCCTATGGATGCCATATCAATCCGTCGTCCCATACAGTTCCTCCCTGATATCTTTAGCTTCCTCTGTTTTTACGGGCTCTTCTTTCGCGAATCTTCCTTCTGTAAGCGGCTCCGCTGTCTTTTTGGATCTCTCCGTCTGCAATGTATTCTTTCCCTGTCACTTCAAAATAGCGTCTGCGGCCGTTTGCGCACCGCAGCTGATCGACAGGACAGCCCCTTATGCACTGGTCACAATGCGTGTATCCCTCCATAAGTTTCCTGCTCCTTTTATTATCTGTGACGAGGAATCCCGCACGCATCACCCACAAGACCGGCTGCTTTCTCTGCTTCCGCCTCCGGGTCAGTAAGAAGATCCCGATGCTCCGGATGTTTTGCGAACCACTTTACCGCGTACGAGCAGGTAAGCTCAGCCTTTCTTCCGTCTTTTGCGAGCTCATCTGCCAGCGCTTCCATCAGTTTTCCGGCTATGCCCTGGCCGCGAAGGCTCGGATCCACCACGGTATGTGTCACTTCCACTTTGCCGGGTTCAAACTCCGGGAAATCTACGAAAGCGATTGCATCGCCGGCTTCATTTGCAAGCCAGATCCTGTTCTTATCATAAGTAAATTCCATTGCCCATCCTCCTCTTTATATTTTTCATTTCATCGCAGCTGTGATCTTTTTTCAAGTCCCGTTGTTTTTCAGCCCCCTTATAATGCCAATCCATCCGGACCATGAACCTCCACCCCCATGTAGTGCGGCAGCTCCTATGGACACGGTACTTCGCTGCTACGCTTCATAAATCAGGTGTTCTCCATCCCTGCATATGAGCCGCATTTCTCCGTCCGCGATCTCATATGCCTCGCCCCAGACAGTTCCCCGGCCATCCACAAGAGTGTAGTAGCTCCCGTCCGGCAGCACAAGAAATCTTCTGCCGCAGCTGTCGCCGTAAGTTATGTCCTCAAAAAGTCTCATTCCGTCCAGCATAAAGCTCTTAGTCATCTGATAGTGAGGCAGAATATTGATTTTCGTGAGGCCGAGACCCATTATGAACCTGCTGTATTCCGGGTCAACAGCCTCCCCTTCAAGTTCCGGCTGTGCGTAGACGACCTCAGCGGCATTCATCGTCCCCGCACTTATTCCGATGACCAGCCCATCATATTTCTGCATGCTTTCCCGCAGGCCGATTTTCTTAAAGAATGCGTTTTCCGTGGGAACGTGTCCACCGCCGAGGAAGACAACATCATAGGAATTCAGGATCTCTGCCGAAAAATCCACTGACCGATCATCCCAGATATCGAGACATGCGATGTCGGGAAAATTCACGCGGATCGACTTCTCCATACTATTCCGCATCTCTATGCAGGATAAGATATCCGACGGAAAGGCGGAGATGACAAGGCAACGCGCTCGCTTTTTCCAGAACCGGCTGAGATTTTCCGGCAGGCGGTTCATCGAGTCAAAGCCTTCCACTGTCCTGCTGTTGTCCAGGGGGCCGAAGGGACTGCTCGTCAGAAAAATTGTCTTCATGATTATGTCCTTTCGGGGACGGTTCTTGTCACGTGAAAAAATCCACGTAAAAGAGCCGCCCCTATTTCGCTCTGTAGAGGAAAGTCACGATCTGCCCTCTCGTACAGTTTTCATTAATGCCGAATGTGCCTTTCTTATCGCCGGAGGTATAGCCGGTCGTTACCTTGTTCTGAGCTCCCCATAGAATTGCTTTATAAAAGGTGTGATTCATCGGCACGTCGGTGAACGGAGACTTTGATACGGTCTTCGGAGCAGGCTGACCTTTCAGCCGCCACAGGAACATCATGCACTCACCGCGGCTCACGTTTCGATTAATTCCGAAGGTGCCGTCAGGATATCCTTTGGTAATGCCTTTCTGAGACCCCCAGAGGATAGCTTTATAGAACGCATGATTCTGCGGTACGTCTTTGAACGGCGATTTAGCAGCATTCTTCGGAGCCGGTTTGCCGGCATATCTCCACAGGAACATCATCATCTCGCCGCGCGTACAGGGTTTGTTGATTCCAAATGTGCCATCGCTGTAGCCCTTGGTGATTTCCGCGCCGGCAGCCCAGTAAATCGCCTTGTAATACGGATGCGTTGAGTCAATGACATCCGAGAACCTGTAGCGCTTAGGATTAATTGAACTGCCGCTCTTTGTTCTCTTGACAGATACGTAATCAACCGCTTCCCTGCACAATGCGTCAAGCTCTGACGTATAAATCGAGACTCTCAATTCGCCATAGCTGGAAGGAAGAAGCAGGACCCTGAAATCCGTCTTATCCGTGTCTCCCGCAATACTGTAATCAATGCTGAATTTGCCTTTGCTGTCAGCTGTGACATATGTCCTGCTGGCGGACGGCTTCACCCACCATCTGCCATCCGGTCCCTGCAGATACAGTGTGACCTCATACTTCTTAGGCGAAAACGTGCTGTCGTCCTCCGTGAAAATGTAACCCTTGAAAGGAGAGTCATCTCCAAGCGCAGGTACACTTGTCAGAGCGATGACCGGCGTTTTCGGTTTGGGTGTCGGCGTTGCTGTCGGCTTCGGTGTCGGTTTCGGTGTCGGCGTTGCTGTCGGCTTCGGCTTCGGCGTCGGTGTTGGTGTCGGCGTCGGTGTCGGCGTCGGTGTCGGCGTTATGTTTTTAAATGGATTCACAGACGTCCCCGCATATCCGTCCTTCAGAACGAGGTTCGTTGTAAGGAACCCCCAGTGCGGTCCGAATCCGCTTTCGGTCTTCCAAGGCTCATCCGCGGAGGCAAAATACAGGATCTGTGTGCCTGTCTCGAGAGACCAGGTTCTCACTGCCTCATAATACGCGGCTGCCTCAGCTTCCCCTGTTACCGCATTTCCGTACTTTCCGCCGCCCGTAGGCCAGCCGGTCTCGCTGACAAGCACCTGCTTTCCGCCGCTGACTCCCATGAGAGCTGTGATGGACTGAATAAAAGACTTGGCCGCATTGTTAATATTCACACCGCCCCAGAACGGATAACAGTTCGGCATGAGCAGATTACACGCTCTCCTCACAGACGGATTGGCCATCAGCACATCCACGCTGTCGGAAGTAGTCACTGGAATTGAATCATCGGAAATACCGTTTCTGACATATCTGATATATTCGATCAACTTCTTGGGCGTCAGTATCGGTCCGGACGTATCGGTAACAAGAAGCGTTTCATTTCCCACGCAGGCGACCTGCGCGAAACCACTGTTACACAGGTCGATCAGCGCATCAAGTTCTGCTTTATTCTCCGACTCAGTTCCGCCGAGATACGCAGTTCCCACAACGGAAAATCCCATCTCCCGCGCGATTCGATACGCTTTATTAATTTCACCGGAGGCATTATAGAAGCGGACTGCATTTGCAAATCCCGCAACCGCCTCCAGATGCCTCCTGATCTTCGCCTCGCTGAGAGCGCTGCCCGGGGCGCTGCCATCCGTGTAAAAACCGACGTCGACTCCGATTTTTTCATCAGACACCGGAAGGAGCGCAGAAATTGCCGGCGCCTCATCCGACGGCAATGGCGCTGTTCTGTCGGGACTTATAATACAATTTCCGTCCGCATCCCGTGTTACTTTCACAAAATCCACAGCACTCTGACATAACGCATCGAATGATGAGTCCGAATAGTAGGTAGTCTTCACATCAGTGAAATTTGACGGAAAGAGCAGGATCCAGAAATCCAGTAAATAGATATCACCTCCGCTTGTATAGGGAATACTGAAGCATCCTTCCGAATCAAGCGTCACAAAAGGCTGGGCTGCTGAGGGCTTCACCCAATAAGCGCTCCTGCTGAGCTCTTTCAGGTACAATGTGACGTGATAGTCATCAGGCGAAAACTCACCTCCATCCTCCATAAATACGCTGCCTTCAAAGGGAGAGGCTTCTCCATATTGGGGCACATGGGTCAAAGCTATGACCGGCGAATCCGCCGCTGCCACTATTTCTTCAGAAATATCCGCTCCATCTGCTGAATAGACAGTGTGAAGATCAAAGCTAAAAAATAGCAGCAGGAATGCCATCAATATAGATACGGTTTTCACAATACATTTCATCTCCAGTATCCTCCTCTCTCACTCCTGGCCCATCTCAGCAAGCACTTGTTTTCTCTTTTATTTCGCTCTGTAAAGGAATGTCACAATTGCGCCTCTCGTGCAGTTCTCATTGATTCCGAACGTCCCCTTCTTATCGCCTGACGTATAGCCGTTCGTTATCTTCTTCTGATAGCCCCAGAGGATGGCGTTGTAGAAGGCGTGAGACTTCGGTACATCCTTGAACGGAGTGACTGACACCGCCGTCGGAGCCGGCTTGCCCTTCAATCTCCAGAGGAACATCATGCACTCGCCGCGGCTCACGTTCCGATTGATGCCGAATGTTCCGTCCGGATAACCCTTGGTGATGCCCTTCTGTGAAGCCCAGAGAATAGCGTTGTAGAATGCGTGGTTCACTGCAACGTCCGGGAACGGAGACTTAGACACCGCTTTAGGCGCCGGCTGTCCCACGTATCTCCACAGGAACATAATCATCTCACCGCGCGTACAGTCCTTATTGATGCCAAAGGTTCCGTCCGAATAGCCCTTGGTAATACCGGCATCTGCTGCCCAGTAAATGGCATCATAAAATGGATGTGACGGATCCTGAACATCGGAGAAGTCCCCCGCCCACACAGCATAAAGTGTTACTGCCTTATCTTTCGTGTAGCTGCTGCCTGCGTTATAAGCGGCTGATGTCGCTGTTTTGCTGGTCGACCAGCCCAGGAATTTAAATCCGGTTCTTGTAGGTATCTTAGTAGAAAGCTTCAAAGCGTTTTTATAGTATTTTGTTTGTGCCGAAGGTGCTCCGGATCCGCCATTTGCATCGTACTTAACTTTGTACTCCGCTTTCACAAATTTCCAGGTCTGAGCGTTTGAACCGTTGTAGTAATGCTGCTGGATATTTGTTCCGTTATCGATAAGACCGTTGTACACATCAGCCACAAGTCCGCTTTTTCTCGATACAAGCATATAGCCGGAACCGAGCTTCATGATTGCCCATCTCTGATTCATTGCGCCGGTCGACGTCGAAATCTGGATATTCGCATTGTTCGTGACACTTGAGTCCTTTACCTCCAGACTCTTGCCGGATGCGTGTTGAATCAGACTGTAATATCCGTGGTCAAGATATTTCACATCGAACGAATTATACTTGCTTGAAGAAGTGTCGCTCCATACCTGAACATTTGTCCCATCATTCACATTGCTCGAATCACCGGAAACGTCCATGACAATATTCGGATTTATAGCCGAGACCAGTATGTATCGACCATTGGCAACAGTCTTCGCAGGCTCATAGGGAATGAATAACCACCGCTGCGCGTTGGAGTCGTTCCCTTCCCACTGGCGAACATTGGTATTTCTTGCCATAGTACCGTTTTCCACATCCAGAGAGTAGCCGCTGCACCCTGACTGCAGCCTGTAGCCCACTCCATTGCTGAACTTGGAAATTGCCCATTTTTGTGGCGATTGCCCGTTATCCGGCCACGCCTGGACATTGGTACCCCTGAGGGCAGATCCGCCGCTGACGTCAAGGCACAGATTTCCGCCTTTCTGTTTGATCTTATAGAATCCGTTGCTGTAGGAGATCGTCCAGATATCGTAGCTCGGAAGTGAGTCGGAAGCGGGGTTGTAGAGTTTTACATTTGCACCGTTCGGCTCTGAGCCGCTTCCATCTATATCCAGATAATAATCTGTATTCGCGGCGCACAGGATCTGGTAGTCTCCATCAGGAAGAACTGCGTCATATCCGCTTGTCATCGGTTTTCCGCTGGGAGTAATATCTTTTATATGTATATAGCCGGCCGGATCGGAGGCTGCAATTGTCCGTGTTCCATAGCCGCCGCGGACTTTATAATTATACTCTTCAATAAAAACACTGCTGCCGTTAACGGCGCTTACCCAAGCGACATGTCCATATTTGCCTGTTGTCCACCATGCAATCGCGCCGACTGCCGGAGTCATATTGACTGTGACGCCCAGAGATTTGGCCACCGTTCCCCAGGTGTTGGCATTCCCCCATCTTGAAGCTCCGAGATACTGGTTCGTGAATTTCACTCCGTTCCTGGAGTTGAGACACCATGCTGCAAATGACGTACACTCGCGGTTATAGAAATTCCACGGATCGACAATGGCATCGAGCGCCGCGTTTTTCAGGTTGGCAGGATAGTCATCTCCCGCTCCTACGATTTCTTCACCCTCAAAAGACGAGCCATCTTCTGTCTCGATTTCATCATAAGGCGCGGTCACCCCATCAGTTTCCGCTTGAGGAATCGAGACATCTATCTCCGGTGCTTCTTCGATGGCTGCATCAAGTTTCTTATCGGTTTCGTCATATGTCTCCGAATCAGAAGCATTATCAGCGATGTCCGCGTTGATTTCCGCTGCTTCGGTTTCGAAATCCGCTCCTTCCGGATGAACTTGGGCCGCCTCCGAGACGATGACTGCATCTTCCTGCAATTCTTCTGCCAGGACCGCAGATCCGGGCATTGTGAAGAGCATCGACAGGGCGCAGCCCGCCGCTAAGATAGTTTTCCAGGTTTTCTTCATTTTGTCGTCACTCCTTTCAGTAAGTTTAGCTGCCTTGCGCATTCATAGTTGTTAAACTGATAAATATGTTGACCTTTATATTATATCATCGAACAAAAAACTGCCCCACACAAAAATATAATTTTTCGTGTGAGGCAGATTTATGTAATTATCCCTGGGAATCTTCTTCCCGCGAATCAGAGATGCGCAGACGCACAGAATTTCATGCGCTCAGGGTGCTGACCCGATAGAGGAACGTGACGATCGCGCCTCTGGTACAAGTAGCGGTATCTCTGAACGTATTGTCCGGATAACCCTTGGTGATCTTGTTTTCCGCAGCCCAGATAATCGCTTTTTCGAAGGCAGGGGTCAGTTTGTCCTTGAACGGACTCTTAGCTGCCTTTGGCGCAGGTGAACCGCAGTATCTCCAGATAAATGTGGCAATCTGACCGCGAGTGCATGTTGTGTCTGTTCCGAAGGTTCCGTTCGGGAAGCCTTTTGTGATGCCCTTTTGCGAAGCCCACAGGATCGCTTTGTAATAAGCGTGATTCACCGGTACGTCTTTGAACGGGCTCTTCCCGGTGTCTGTCGGTTCAGGCATTCCAGCCATTCTCCACAGGAACATTACGGCATGTCCTCTCGTACAGGACTTATCAATGCCGAAAGAGCCGTCACTGTATCCTTTCGTGATGCCGTACTGTGAAGCCCAGTAAATGGCTGTATAGTATGCATGCGACTTATCTTTAACATCAGTAAATTCTTTTCTGCTCTTCATCGCGTATGGATCAAGCGTGTACAGGATCGGAGATCCGCCATCGGTCACATACCAGCGGACAAACCCGTCGCTGCACACAAGCGGCTGGCAGTCGGACAATCTCAAAATACTCGAATCGATCACATCGGATGTGATGTGCCCCTCACTATCGATGAGGACTGCTTTCGTTGTCACGAATTTATATTTACTGTATTCTTCCCACATGACAAGGTACATATTGTCATGTATCTTTGTGATATTCGGGGTCGCAGCTGTGCGAGAAGAGGTCGGCTTATACTTAGTCAGCCAGACAGTGTTCTGCATTGACATATCTTTTTTAATGATACTTACAAATGCATTTCTATTGTCAGCATCATCCTCCGTATCCTCATTGCCGACCAGCAGACAATTCTCTTCCGATAGCTCAAATCCTCCGACAGACACACCTGTATAGTTACTGCTTACGTCTTTCAGGGTATTATACTCAAATGCGCAGACATAATCGACATCCTCTACATCACCTGTTACATCACAGCTTGTCATGTAGACCCCTCGCGGATATGCGTCACCATGATCGACCCGATATACTTTGCTGCCATCGGTCTTTACGAACTGGTTGAAAGAATGGCTGACATAGCCGGCCTGCGCGATATTCATCACATCATAGTATTGGTCGACTACTTTCATAGTGCTCTGCTTGATGACGAAGGTCATGTTAGCCTGATGGTGATAACCACTGTTGTCGTCATCATACATCTCATGGCAGGTATGTATGTATAATTTTCCTCCGGTCTCCGTCATTCTGAGAGAACCCGCGTCAAACGGTATATATGTGTTTGCGCCTTTGATCGATACCGCGCTGAGTCGTTTCCAGTTCTTATCATATTTTACGACGCGAATGACCTCGACAGAATCGCTCTCCTTCGGGTTCTGCTGTCCGAAAACAAGATAATTGTGTGATTTGCCGCTGAAGAATCCTCCGAATATCGGCAGTTCCATGCTATAAGCCGCGGAGCCAAGAACTTTCCCGTTCAGATCATATTTCTCGACCAGAACATTTTTTGCGTCCGGCTCCACTCTGTAAAGCAGATTGTTATATTCGTAGAGATAGGAGTTGACAGTCGATGACCAGGTCGGGTAATCATTTTGCGCTATATTTTGCAGCTTTGTATTCTTTGCACCTCCGGTCCTTAGGAAAAGAAGAGGATCGACAGCATTTGCATATGCTTTCACACGGAACTTGATCGTTTTGCTCAATCCTCCCCGAGTCTTCGCCATGATGACACAGGATCCCTCATGAAAAGCAGTGACCTTTCCGGTAGATATCACAGACGCGACCTTGCTGTCGCTGCTTGAGAAGGTCACGATATCATTTGCAGAATCCGTTTCTGCCGTTATCATAGCAGATTGCCCTGGATTCAGCGTTGTTTTATTGGCACTGATGGTCAGGCTGGCTGCGTCTTTCCAGGGAATTATTTCCAGATAGTAAGTTTCGTCGTGAAGCTCACATGGATAAATCCACGTGCTTCCATATGCGGCTCACGCCGCAGGGCCGCTTTAGGCGGCCGGACTAAAACATCTGCG
>JBGUIK010000085.1:0-7815 GCA_045112915.1 Lachnospiraceae bacterium | reverse complement strand
CTTTCGGTTCATGGGCAAAGGCAACTAATATGGACACAGCTGGGGCTTTCTGCTGCCTTTGAGAATAGTGGCATCTTTTGGCTCATGGGCAAAGGCAACTAATATGGCTCAATCTGGGGATTGCTGCTGCTTTTGAGAAATTTGGCTCCAATCTGATCAATGGCAGCCGCAATTACTCAAGCCATTTCAATGGAATTAGTAATATAAACTTGAGAAAATTCAAAGATAACGATATTATAAAAGGCGTGTGTCCCAGTATTCGGAGCCAGAACACATGCCAAGAACATATGCCCTTGTTTTCAGGCAAGGATGCATGCAAGATACATGTATCTCGGTCTTCCCGGCAAGGACGCATGCAACACATCTCATCAAATGTCACTGAAGGAGTATTATCATGAAAAACATCATCAAAGCCTACAACAGCACGAGCCTGATCCTGCGAATCGCCATCGGTCTCGTCATCGGCGCCGTGCTCGGCGTAGCGTTCCCGGGAATGCCCGTTCTCGCGCTGCTTGGCAAACTGTTCGTCGGAGCCTTGAAGGCCATCGCGCCTGTCCTCGTCTTCGTGCTCGTCATCTCTTCACTGGCTCAGTCAAGAGAAGGGTTCGACCCGAGATTCGCGACGGTCATCGCCCTCTACATGGTCAGCACACTGGCAGCTGCAATAACTGCTGTCGTCGGCAGCTTCATGTTCCCGCAGACCCTGGTCCTTGTTGCGGACGCCGCTGAACAGGCCGCTCCGTCCGGCATCGGCGAAGTCCTCGGAAACCTGCTTCTCAACATGATTGCCAACCCGATTGAAGCGATCTCCCAGGGCAAGTACATCGGTATCCTCTTCTGGGCAGTCGTCCTCGGTCTTGCATCCAAGAAGGCAAGCGAGACGACAAAGCAGGCACTGAACGACATCTCAGACGCTGTATCGACAGCAGTCCGCTGGATCATCAACTTTGCACCGTTCGGTATCTGCGGCATCGTTTTCGAGAGTGTCTCCACAAGCGGTCTTTCTATTTTCACAACATATGGAAAGCTTCTTCTGCTGCTCGTCGGCTGCATGCTCTTCTCCGCGCTGGTCGTCAGCCCGACGATCTCAACTTTATTCATGAGAAGGAACGGCTTCCCGCTGGCGATCCGCTGCCTGCGTGACAGCGGTGTCACAGCATTCTTCACAAGAAGCTCCGCAGCCAACATCCCGGTCAACATGGAACTCTGCGAAGAGCTCGGTCTTGACCGCGAGATGTACTCAGTCTCCATCCCGCTCGGCGCCACGATCAACATGGACGGCGCGGCTATCACGATTTCCATCATGACTCTGGCGGCCGCTCACACACTCGGCATAACAGTCGATGTTCCGTCTGCCATTATCCTCTGCGTACTCTCCGCAGTCGCAGCGTGCGGCGCATCCGGTGTAGCCGGCGGTTCCCTGCTGCTCATCCCGATGGCGTGCTCAATGTTCGGCATCTCCAACGAGGTGGCTATGCAGGTCGTCGCAGTCGGTTTCATCATCGGCGTAATTCAGGATTCTCTGGAGACAGCTCTGAATTCGTCAGGTGACGTCCTCTTCGCAGCCACCGCTGAGTACCGCGAGTGGATCAAGGAAGGCCGCGAGCTTCCGAAGTTCCTGTAATGCCGGCCTGACCTGCAATATTTGACTACTTATATCTGCCTTTTGCTGTATTTTTTCTCTTTTCTTTTTAAAACTTCCGGTTATAATAAACTCTCGATTTCCAATTTAGCAACGCACGGAAATCGGTAATCACTTACGGCGATTCGGTCAAGGTTAAACCACCTGACCCGAATCCAACACATTTATCTCGCAAATGAGACAATATTTTTACGGAGGTATTTTTAAAGAACCATGAAAAATATGACGAAAGGAAGTCCCCTGAATCTCATTCTGACATTCACGCTGCCGCTGCTGCTCGGTAACCTGCTCCAGCAGACCTACAGCCTTGCGGACACCGCGATCGTCGCCCGTTTCCTTGGCTCTTTGGCCCTCGGCGCAGTCGGCGCGACAGCGTCTGTCCAGTTCCTGGTCCTCGGATTCACGAACGGCAGCGCAACCGGCGTGTGCATCCCGCTCGCCCGCGACTTCGGTTCCGGCAACATGCACAAGATGCGCAAGGGCATATATAACGGAACGATCCTGATGGCAGGCATTGCCGGCGTAATGACCCTGGCATGCTGCATCCTCACAGATGTGATCCTGCATGTGCTGAACACACCGGCGGACATCTATGCTGACACGAAAACTTACATTTTCATCATTTTCCTAGGCATCCCGTTCGCCCTGCTCTACAATTACACGGCGAGCATATTGAGGGCTATAGGCGACAGCAGGACGCCATTTGCATTCCTCGCAATTTCGGCGGTCCTCAACATCGCGCTCGACATTTTCTGCATCGTCGTGCTCCACTGGGGCTGCGCCGGTGCCGCCATCGCGACCGTCTTCTCGCAGGCAGTGTCCGGCATCGCATGCGCGCTCTACATTGCGCGTAAGTATCCGGAGCTTGCGTTCACGGCCGAGGAGCGTCACATTGATGCCGATGTCATGAAGGAGCTCGCAATCATGGGCTTTCCGATGGGTCTGCAGTTCTCGATCACTGCAATCGGCAGTATGGTCATGCAGTCTGCAAATAACGGCCTCGGCAGCCTCTACGTCTCCGCCCTCACAGCGGCAAGCCGTATCAAGAGTTTTGCAATGTGCCCGTTTGACGCAATCGGTGCGGCGGTGTCGACATTTGCATCCCAGAACGACGGCGCTGACAAGGGCAACCGCACGAAGACAGGTCTCTCCATCGGTCTTGCGCTCAGCGTGAGCTACGGCATCGCAAGCGGCCTTGTGCTGATTTTCTACGGCCGCGAGCTGTCACTGCTGTTCGTCTCCGCGGAGGAGGCAGCGATCCTTGACGCGTCCAACATGCTGCTTGTGTGCTCCGGTTTCTTCTACTGGACACTCGGCATCCTGAACGTCTGCAGACCTACGATCCAGAGCATGGGCTTCACCGCCCGCGCTATGCTGGCAGGTGTGCTCGAGATGGTCGCCCGCGTTATCGTGTGCACGGTCTTCGTCGCAAGATTTGGCTTTACGGCAATCTGCTTCGCCGACCAGATGGCATGGCTCGTCGCAGCTGCGTTCGTCCTTGTCACCGCTTACCAGATGGTGCGCGCGGCCGAGGGACGCTACTACGACAATCTGTACCCGCTCTATGAGCACATCGGGCTCGGTGTGCCCGCGAAGCATCATTTCACGATGATGCAGATACCGGCGGTCAGGGCGTTTGTGTCTTCTGTCACACCGGGAGCGCTTTAATCATACATCACTACGCATCGGCTCAAAATTTTTGCTGAAGCCGACTCAGATTTCTTTCGATTTCTCGCAAGCAAGATCTGAGTAGACAAGGGGAGTATTCATTATATGACAAGATGGGCTGTCGCACTTGTGCGACAGCCCATTCTTATTGGTCAAATATCTTATTAGCATTTCGCTTCATCAAGAAGCTTACTTTTCAGATCCCGTCTCGAACCGCTCATCTCATAATAATGCCAGCTTCCGATCCCGGAACCCTTCATCAGCAAAAGCCCCTCCTCCGCATACTCGTCCTCGACCCTGAGTGACATGCCGCAGCTCACGGTGATGACTCTCGGAGTCGGCATGACCACTGCCTTGCAGGGAGCAAGGAGACGCTCAGCCTCTATGGCGGAGTGGGTGGAATCGAATGCAAATACATAAAAGTGCTGCATCATAATGTTATCGTGTTCGAAGACTTCTGCATTCTCTCAAGAATCTCATACATGTTGGATACCGAACCGGCCTCGAGCTTGTCAGCAATGCCATAGAAATTCAGGCAGGTTCCGCACACGAGCACTTCACACCCGCGGCTGATGAGCTTCTTGACGCTGTCCGTGATCTGCGGCTCCTCGCCGGCGACCAGCTTGACACCGCTGTTCATGAAGAGCAAAGCCTTCGGAATGTTTTCGCCTTCTGACAGAGTGTAGATTGCCATGCGGATCAGATTCCTTCCGAGGACCGGGTCACCGTCGCCGAGATGATCCTTATTGACAAATACAGAATAGTTGCCTGTTGCCGGAAGCTCGCAGAACTGCTCCGGCTCTGTCTCACGACCCTCTGCCGAGAGCGCGCCTGTGATATGGACTTCATAATCCCCGTCCTTGCCGCAGGATTCCACGCTAAGGCCAAGATTCGTTCCCATCTTTGTCAGGTTCTTGACTGCGATCTCGTTGTCGACAGCGACTGTAATATCTGTGCATCCGTTGTCAAGCTCCTTCTTTGCCATAATGACCGGTATCGGGCACTGTTTTCCTCTAGCATCTAAATACATGTTGTTTCCTCCTTTATATTGAGCAAGTCTACTCAGGGCCGATCCCCGATAAGGACTTTACTAATAATACTATTTTCACTGCTGCTTCATCCGGCCGCTTTCCGGACCGCAGCGAAACGCTTTCATCACCGTTCCGTGGTGCACTAAAGCTATATTTCGAGCTGCTCGAAAACCTCATTTACTCAGCCACTTCCCTCACCGCTCGCACGGCATATTCCACGTCCTCCGCGGTTGTACCGTATCCGAACGAGAATCGTACCGTCCCCTGCGGGAATGTCCCGATCGTTTTGTGGGCGTTCGGCGCGCAGTGCATGCCTGTCCTCGTGCGGATCCCGTAGTCTGAATCGAGATAGTAGGCAGCCTGGGAATTGTCGTCGTATTCAAAGTCCAGAGAGACGACGCCGACGCGCTTATCCAAGTCCTTTGTGCCGCATATTCTGACGTGGGCATCCAAGAGCCCCTCTATGAATTTACGGGTCAGCTCCATCTCGTGCTGACGCCGCTTTTCCACGGTCTCGCTCAGAGTATACTCGAGTGCTGCGTGGAGCCCGTAGATCCCGGGCAGATTCATTGTCCCGGATTCAAATTTATCCGGCAGGCAGTCAGGCATCTCCTCACTGTCAGAGAAGCTTCCGGTCCCGCCCATGACGAGCGGAGTCACCGTAGCCGCAAAACCCGGCTCAAAGAGCGTTGCGCCGATGCCCTGGGGACCGAGCAGTCCCTTGTGACCGGGCACACAGAGGGCCGCGAGGCCAAGTTCCTCAAAGTCGATCGGATAATGGCCGGCTGTCTGGGACGCATCGACGACCAGCGGAATATGACGTCTCCGGCACACTTCCGCGGCTTCGCGGAGCGGGAAGATGGATCCGCAGACATTTGACGCATGGCATATGACCATGAGAGACGTGTTCTCGGTGATCATGGGCTCGATGTCTTTCGGGTCGGTGATTCCGTCTTCATTTGCAGGAATTCTTGCAAATGTCACCCCGCAACGCTCCATATCCACCAGCGGCCGCATCACCGCATTGTGCTCTAAGGAGCTCACGATCACATGATCGCCGGGGTGAACATATCCGCGGAGGATCTGATTGATTCCAAACGTGACGCCGGGGGTGAAGACCACGTACTCCGAACCGTAATTGAAATTGAAAAGCTTCATCAGCAGCTCGCGCGTCTCAAGAACGACAGACGCGGCGGAGATGGCCTGGGCGTAGGTGCCTCGGCTGACATTTGCACCTACTTCTGTCATGTATTTATATACGGCATCGGCAACCCCGGGTGCTTTCGGAAATGATGTCGCGCCGTGATCCAGGTAAATATTCTTCATAAATAAATCCTCGGTTGTTAAGCGCAGCCTCGCTGCTGTCTGACTTGCAAGTCTATCTGAGATACGCCTCCATATCCGTAACCGCCTTTTCGAATACAGCCAGAGCTTCGTCTATCGGTTTTGCTGTCGTGAGATCGACGCCGGCCTTCTTCAGAAGGCTGACCGGATCCTCCGTGCAGCCGCTCTTAAGGAACGAAATGTAGCGGTCGACCATCGGCTGGCCTTCCTCGAGGATCCTGTGCGCAATCGCGACCGAGGCCGCGAAGCTTGTCGCGTACTGGTACACATAGAAATTCAGATAAAAATGCGGGATCCGTGCCCACTCATAGGCGATCAGCGGGTCGGAGACCATATCCTCACCGAAATACTGCTTGTTGAGATCCAGATAGGTCTCACTGAGCACTTCGGCAGTGAGCGGAATTCCCTGCTCTGCCATCGCGTTGGTCTTCCTCTCGAACTCCTCGAACATGGTCTGGCGGAACATTGTTCCCTTAAACGTCTCCAGATAGTGGTTGATGAGGTATGCCCTCTCGTTCTTAGATGACGCCTTGCCGAGCAGATATTCGAGGAGCAGGATCTCATTTGTCGTTGAAGCCACTTCCGCCACAAAAATCTTGTACCTGGAATTGAAGAACGTCTGCTCGTGGCTGGAATACCACGTGTGCAGCGAGTGGCCCATCTCGTGAATCAGGGTGAACACATCGGTCAGGCGGCTGCTCCAATTGAGCAGCATGTAGGGATGCACTCCGTAGACACCGGAGGAATATGCGCCGCCCTGCTTGCCTTCATTTTCAACAACGTCGATCCATCTTTCTGCAAATGCCTCTCTGACCACAGACACATACTCCTCCCCCAGAGGCTTCAGCGCTTCGAGCACATCTTTCTGGGCATCCTCGTATGTGACGGTCACGGTGTAGTCGCTGACCATCGGCGCGTAGACGTCATACATATGGAGCTCGTCGACACCGAGCATCTTCTTGCGCAGGCGGACGTAGCGGTGCATCTTATCAAGGTTCCTGTGGACGCTCTCGATCAGGTTGTCGCAGACGGCAGGCGATACGTTGACCGCGCTGACGGCCGCCTCGAACGTCGAGGGGTATTTTCTGGCCCTCGCGAAGAATATCTGCTGCTTCACCTGCCCGTCATAGAGGGCAGCGGAAGTGTTGATGAATTCTTTATATTTTGTGTAGAATTTTTCAAATGCCTCTCGTCTCAGCTCCCTGTCCCCCGACATCTGCGTGGGTACAAATCTGCCGCCCGAGAGCTGGATTTCTTCCCCGTCCGAGCTCACAACGGTAGGGAATTTCAGATCCGCGTTATTCAGCATGCTGAACCCCTTCGACGGGGTCTCTGCCATGTCGCCGGCGGAGGCCAGCAGTTTTTCCATCTCTTTCGAGAGCGAGTGCGCCCGAAGGCGTACAATATCGCTGATTGTCACGCGGTATTTCTCAAGACCCGGCTCATCTGTGTAGTAAGAGGCCAGCTTCTCATCCGGGAGTTCCAGGATCTCCGGCTCAAGATAGGCTGTCTTCTCCGAGATCTGCACGCCGGCGCTCTGGGCGCGGTCTATGAGGACCTGATTGGCTGCATTTGCAGTATCCTCATCGTGCAGGAGGTTCGCATAGTGTATGACCGCATAGAATTTCTTCAGACAGGCTTCATAGAGATCCATCACGGTCAGCAGGCTCTGCGCGTCCGCTGCCGCGTGTCCCTCGAATCCGGCGATCTTCTCCGCCAGATCGAGGCTCTCCTTAAAGTCCTTTTCCCATGCGTCAGTCGTCGGGTATATATCTGAAAGCCGCCAGGTAAGTTCTACCGGGACTTCATTTCTTTTGGGTAAACGTTCCATTGTGACCTCTCTATTATTCTTTTGGGTTCAAATCTCGCTTGCGACGTTTACGCCCCACTAACATCTTACCATTGCACTCGTGAGCCGTCAAAGCCGCCGGGCGAGAGATTTATAGTGAAGCCTGATTCTAGTTTGCAGTTATAGGGTCAAATTATAAAAGGCGGCAGTTTCGCCTGATTTTGGCGGTTCTGCCACCTTCTTTTTTCCGTTTTTAATCAAGAACGCCTCGGCGTTCTTGCCGCGCCGCGCAAAGTGCGAAGCACCTTCATCATTGCGCGGCTGCGATCCGCCGGAGGCAT
>JBGUIK010000084.1:0-41244 GCA_045112915.1 Lachnospiraceae bacterium | reverse complement strand
ATGCCTCCGGCGGATCGCAGCCGCGCAATGATGAAGGTGCTTCGCACTTTGCGCGGCGCGGCAAGAACGCCGAGGCGTTCTTGATTATCATAGAATTCCTCAGATCAGGTCTTTAAATCGGAACTGGGATCTTCCCTCTGCGTAGTCGCCGACGATCTGACCGCAACCGTTGATCCTGTACTTGTAGGTCATGAGGCCTTCCAGGCCAACGGGACCGCGGGCGTGAATCTTGCTTGTCGAAATACCGACCTCGGCACCGAATCCGTAGCGGAATCCGTCCGCAAAACGGGTGGAGCAGTTCTGATAGACTCCGGCCGAGTCGACCATCTGCATAAAGTATTCCGCTGTCTCCGGGTTCTCTGTGAGAATCGCGTCCGTGTGATGGGAGCCGAATCTGTTGATGTGATCCACTGCCTCCTTAACGCCGTCTACCAGTTTCACGGAGATGATGAGTTCAAGATACTCCGTTCGGAAATCTTCCTCGCCCATGATCTCGCAGGGAATGATCTCTGAGACTTCTTTTGTACCCCGGATCTTCACACCGGCTTCTTCAAGAGCTTTCCTGACCTCAGGGAGGAACGCGCCGGCAATCGACCGGTCAACAAGGAGCGTCTCGACTGCGTTGCAGGCTGCCGTGTACTGGCACTTGGCGTCCACGATGATCGGAAGCGCTTTAGCCATATCGCAGTCTTTGTCCGCGTAAATATGGCAGATGCCGTCCGCATGTCCCATGACCGGTATCTTCGTGTTGTCCATGATATATTTTACAAATGCGTTCGAGCCGCGCGGAATCAGAAGATCCACATCCCTGTCGCACATAAGGAGCTCACTGATCTCATTATGCTGCTCGGCCTGAAGCAGGCATCCCTCCGGCAGACCGGCTTCCACAACGCTCTTATAAATGACCGAGAACAGGGCGCGATTCGTCTCGGCTGTTTCCTTTCCGCCTTTCAGGATCGCGCAGTTGCCGGACTTTATAAGAAGAGAAGATATCTGTACGAGCGCATCCGGTCGGGCTTCAAAAATAACTCCGATCACACCGATCGGACAGCTCACTCTTGTGAGAATGAGTCCCTCATCCATCTCCCTCATGATCTGCTTTTTGCCGATCGGATCCGGCAGCGAGATCAGCTGGTGAATACCGTCGATGACCGACCTGAGTTTTCCCTCGTCGAATTTCAGTCGCTTAATTACGGCTCCCTGAATATTATTCTTTTCCGCATTTGCCAGATCGATTTTATTAGCGGCAAAGATCTCATCCTTGTGGGCGCACAGAGCATCTGCCATAGCCGCCAGAGCAGCGTTCCTCTGCTCTCCAGTCGTCGCTGCAAGGAACGGGGATATCAGCTTCATTTTGTGGGCTTCTTCGCGAATATTCATAATTTACTCCTCTATAAAACCGTTATTAAGGGCAAATCCATAGCTGCCCTGTGCACATTCCGCCGTCTGACAGGTTTCTGTCTCGCGGAACTTCCATAGTATTGTACTACAGAACCTTCGGCAAATCGAGCATTTTCATGCGTTAATTCGTCAAATCACAGTGCGGCCGCACACCCCCGCCCTTTACTGCCGCTCGGACAGGCATTATTATCTGACATTATATCTATCTGCAGAGAATTGTATTGATGTTTTGTCTGCAAAGTGCTATATTTATTTACAAGATTACTCAAGTCTCGCTCTTGACCTGATCCACTTATACGTACGGACAAAATAGCCTGATCAAAATCTGTGCGATTTAACGAATATACGGGAAGCGCTGACTGCCTGTAACTGCGCACGCAGAAAGGAGAATCATTATGCCTACCTACACAGAGAGCTACTCAGCTAAAATCAACCGAAAAGTGCAGAGAAAACAGCACATAGTCGCTGTCGCCGCCGGTCGTATGCCCGCGGATCTCGTTCTGAAAAACGCGACCTATCTTAACGTGTTCTCGAACGAACTGTGCACGGGCGATATCGCCATAGCGGACGGTCTGTTCGTCGGCATGGGAACTTACAGCGGTCCGAACGAGATCGACATGTCCGGAAAGGTCATCACTCCCGGACTTCTCGACGCGCACATCCATCTTGAAAGCTCGCTTGTATCACCTTATGAATTCGCCAAAGCGGTCCTGCCCCACGGTACTACCACAGTCATAACAGATCCTCACGAGATTGCAAATGTCATGGGTACCGACGGCATTGAGTATATGTTAGAGGCAACTGAAGGTCTCCCGGTCGATGTGCATTTCATGCTCCCGTCCTGTGTTCCGGCAAGCCCGGTGGACGAGGCCGGAGCTAATCTCGATTACAGGGCCATTGATTCCTTCTACGATCATCCCCGTGTCCTCGGTCTGGCTGAAATGATGAATTATATCGGAATCATCAACGGCGATGCCAATTGTCTGGAAAAAATAGCCGGTTCCCAATCTCATCATAAAAAGATAGACGGTCACGCTCCCGGCCTTACCGGCTGTGACCTGAACGCATATATAGCTGCGGGGGTATACTCTGACCACGAGTGCGCGGAGGTCGAAGAAGCGATGGAAAAACTT
This sequence comes from Lachnospiraceae bacterium, assembly GCA_045112915.1. Classification (GTDB taxonomy): domain Bacteria; phylum Bacillota; class Clostridia; order Lachnospirales; family Lachnospiraceae; genus Chordicoccus. Next base: position 38,710 of record JBGUIK010000084.1, on the reverse strand, counting down.
CGCAAAGGCCAGTTCATCATGATCCGCGACGGCACAGCTGCCCATAATCTTGACAAGCTGATCCCCCTTCTTGTACCGAAGTATTATTCAAGGTGCATGTTCGCGACAGACGATAAGCATCCGAATGACCTGCTGGAAATCGGCCATATGGACTTCCACATCCGCAGAGCAATAGCTGCCGGAGTCGATCCGATCATAGCGGTAAAGACAGCCAGCCACAATGCGGCCCGCTATTTCCTCCTGAATAATAAGGGAGCGATCGCGCCCGGCTATCTGGCGGACTTCGTCGTCGTCGATGATCTTGAGAGCTTCAAAATTCACAGCGTTTATAAGCGCGGAGTGCTTCGCTACGCCGACGGGGAAGTACTCCCGTTCCCAGAGCCGAAGATCGACTCCTTCCTGAAGGAAAACGCCATGAACACGTTCCATGTCGGCGGAAAACTCAGTGCCAAGGATTTTATGGATAAGCGGCCTCGCGGCGTCATAGGTATGGTCCCCGGTGAGATCATCACTACAGACGAGGGCTACGCGGATCACGTCGACACCGAAAAGGACATCCTGAAGATATGTGTCATTGAGCGCCACAGGAACACAAGGCATATCGGCATCGGATATATCAAGGGCTATGGCCTCAAGAAGGGAGCTGTTGCCACCAGCTTCTCCCACGACTCCCACAATATCATAGCTGTGGGCGTAAGCGAGGAGGATATTGCGCTTGCCGTCAACAGGATCGTCGAAATTCACGGCGGCATCACAGTCGTTGCGGACAATGCGCCTGTCGCGGACGTTGTGCTCGAGATCGCCGGCCTCATGAGCGACCGGAAACTGACCGAAGTAAATGATGATCTCGAGAGCGCAAAAGACGCAGCCTATAAACTGGGCGTCTCCCACGGCATCGACCCGTTCATGACCCTGAGCTTCATGTCACTTCCGGTCATCCCGGAGCTCAGACTCACGACCCGCGGCATCATCGACGTGAACACACAGCAGTATTTGTAATTGTCAGCCCAGGTGCTCCGATAGCAAGCTCTAAAGAGCCGTCAGGAGCTGCCGGCGACGCACCGACATTTTATTCCAATCCATAAAAAGGCTGCCGCACAAGGCGGTGTCCGCTTCATACAGCATATACAAGTAACATCTGCTATATGAACGGACTCGCCAGAATGCGGCAGCCTTATTCATTATATTTTTCGCAGCATTGGCAGCATAAGGAGCGCGCCGGCCACGAGACCTCCCACATGGGCAACCAGATCGATTCCCTCTGTGTAAAACCCGGGAAGCAGAGCAAGAGCCAGGCCGAAAATGACCCTGGTGACAGGAATCCTGAAAATATCTCTGCGGAACAGATAAAGGATGACGATAGCTCCGAGAAGCGCGAATACCGCTCCGGATGCTCCGGCAGAGACACTCTCCGAACCGCCCGCTACATCCGCTATGACGCTGCACACGTTTCCGAAAAGTCCCCCTGCGAGATAGAGCAAAAGATATCCCGCATGCCCCAGCATCTTCTCGAGATTCTCTCCAAGCGCCGCGAGGACGATCATGTTGCTCGTTAAATGAGTGATCCCGAAGTGCAGGAACATGCTGGTAAGCAGCCTCCATACCTGTCCGTCAAGAATATAGGGCGTGTAGGCTGCGCCAAGCCTTAGCATAACTCCCTGGTCCTGACTTCCGCCCATCACTTCACTCAGAAGAAATGCGGCGGCATTAAGCCCAATCAGGACATAAGTCACAATACAAGTGTCCGTTTTTCTGTACATACCCACTTCGTTACTGCCTCCATCAGGGTATCGGCATACAAGTGTTTTATTCCCTGCCGTCCCAGCAGTACGTGCAGAGATTTTCCCGCGGGATCCCCGTAGCCTCGCACATATCGTCAAGCCTGTTAAATCTCAGCGATGTAAAGCCCATGTCCTCGCAGATTCCCTGCTGCATCGCTTTATATCTCTCTGAATCCGGATCGGCATACTCCGCTATAACTTCGGGTGAAACATCCGTCGTCCCCTCGATTTTGGCAATGACTCTTCTCGCGATCAGTTCCATCTCGGAGGTGGATCTCGAGAAATTAATATACTTGCAGCCGAAAAGGATCGGCGGACAGGCAGGCCGCACATGAACTTCTTTAGCTCCGCTCCTGTAGAGGAACTCTGTCGTCTCACGGAGCTGCGTACCGCGTACAATTGAATCGTCAATGAGGAGAAGTCTGCGGTTCTCGATCAGTTCTTTGACCGGGATGAGCTTCATCTTGGCAATCAGGTCACGCTTTGACTGCATGGTCGGCATAAAGGAGCGAGGCCACGTCGGCGTGTACTTGATGAACGGGCGTGAGAACGGGACGCCGGATTCATTGGCATATCCCACCGCATGTGCAGTACCTGAATCCGGTACACCTGCGACCGCATCGACTTCATTTTTCGTCATTCCGTCACGCTTTGCGAGGAGTTTTCCGCACCGTACGCGCATGCCCTCGACCGAGACGCCCTCGTAGCTGGATGTCGGATATCCGTAATAGACCCACAGGAAAGTGCAGATACGCATCTTCTTTCCCGGTGCCGCAAGAGTTGTGACACCATCAGCTGTGATGACGCACACCTCGCCCGGTCCGAGTTCCTTGTAATCAGTATATCCAAGATTGAGATAGGCAAATGACTCAAGGCTTGCGCAGTAGCCCGTCTCCTTTTTTCCTATGACAAGCGGAGTTCTGCCGACTTTATCTCTCGCACAGTAGATTCCTTTAGCTGTGAGAAGCATGAATGACATGGAGCCGTCAATAACTTCCTGAGCATAGCGAATGCCTTCAATCAAATTTTCTTTGGTATTGATAAGGGCCGCAACGAGCTCTGTCGAGTTGATCTCCCCGCCGCTCATCTCCATAAAGTGTATGTTTTTCTGATTCAGGATCTTATCAATCAGCGCCTCCTTATTGTTGATGCGCCCCACAGTCGTGATTGCATACGCTCCGTGGTGAGAGCGGATGAGAAGCGGCTGCGGCTCGTAGTCGGAAATGGATCCGATTCCCATGCAGCCATGCATTTCGTTCACATCCCTCTCGAACTTTGTCCTGAACGGGCTGTTCTCAATATTGTGTATTGCTCTGTTAAAACCGTCTTTCTTGTCGTAGACCACCATGCCGGCTCTTCTGGTTCCCAGGTGCGAATGATAGTCTGTACCGAAAAACAGATCAAAAACGCAGTCTTCTGTCTGTGCTGACGCGAAAAATCCTCCCATATGCTCTCCGTTTCTTCGAGTTATTCAAAACTCGCTGTTTTCTCTTAATCTACCCAATAAACGCGTACATTATATCAAAAGTTTGCTGTTTCGTACCCAGAAAATTGCAGAACCGTAGATTTTAATAAAACACGGACCCGCGGCTGATAAATAATCGACAGATTAACGAAATATCACTTACATGTGAGCTTCACCCTGGCTGAAATCAGTCTGGAGGTCTCATGCGCGTCGAACTTGATCTCATAGGCGTTCCTCTCCTCAATATAGCGCAGGATACTGCCCTCACCGAACACACTGTGCTGCACCCGGGTCCCCTCCGGCAGCTTCTCCTCCGCCATAGACCGCAGATAATCCTCGCTCCAGCTGATATCTCTCCATGCTTTTTTCACCAGATCCGGCGCCGGCTCGTTTTCCCAGTCCACGTATCTTTTATCGATTTCGAGAATGAACCGGGACGGGTAGCGGAAAGACCCGTCAAGATTCCTGCCCTCAGAGTCGGTGAAATACAGACCTCTCTCAGCTCTCGTGACCGCGACGAAAGCAAGCCTCCTCTCCTCCTCCATGGCCTCCCTCGTTGCTGTCTTCTTAGCCGGAAATACTCCCTCCTCCATGGATACGAGGAAAATATGCGGAAATTCCAGCCCCTTGGCTGTGTGGACAGTCATGAACTTGACGGCTTTGCGGCTTGCTGCCGTATCGGCATTGGAAAACAGCGCAACATGGTTCAGGTAATCAGCAAGCAGAGCTTCCTCCCCGCAGGTCGTTTCGTACTCATAGATCGACTGCCGAAGTTCAGCGAGATTGTCCAGCCGCTCCTGACTTCCCTCCGTCCGCAGAGCTTCCTCGTAGCCGCTTTCTTCCAGGACCGCGGCGACAAGCTCCGAGATGGTCATGTCCTGACAGCGCTTTTCGAAATCCGCCATCATATCGAGGAATTTTCGGGCTCCTGTCCTTCTGAAAAGCTCCTGGTCCACCGTCCGCGCAAGTGCGTCGATGAGCAGACAGTTGTTCTTCTCTGCGTACTCCCTGAGAAATCTCATCCTCTGCTCGCCAATATTCCTCTTCGGCTGATTAACAATTCTCGCAAATGACAAATCGTCCCGAAACGCGATCAGCCTCAGATACGACAGGACGTCCTTGATTTCCGCCCTGTTGTAGAACTGCACGCCTGAGTACAGCATATAGGGAATCTCCTTTTTCAGGAACACTTCCTCAAAGGTACGTGTGACAAAATGAGACCTGTAGAGAATCGTGATATCGGAAGGCTGTACACCGCTTTTCTCCAATTCCAGGACCTTCTCTGCTACCCACTCCGCCTCCTTGCGGGCGTTCCCCGCATGGTACCAGACAGGCTTTTCTCCAACATCCAAAGTTGGCAGCAGATCTTTTTTCATGCGATTCACATTTTTAGATATCAGGGAGTTGGCGGCATTAAGTACAGACTCGGTAGACCTGTAATTATCCATCATCATAATTGTCTTCGTATTTGGGAAATTCCTGTCGAAATCGAGCAGGTAGCGGATATTTGCGCCTCTCCAGGTATAAATCGTCTGATCGGGGTCTCCGACGACGAACAGGTTCTTATGATAGTCGCAAAGGACAGCCATCAGTTTGTACTGAAGGTCATCTATATCCTGAAATTCATCGATCATGATGTATTCCAGCCGTTTCTGCCACTTGAGTTTTATCTCCTCGCTGCTCTCAAATATATAGAGGACGAACTTGATGAGATCATTGTAGTCGAGTCCGAAACACTTCTTCTGCTGGTAGAGATACCCGTAAAACAGTATGTCGTCCACCTTCTCCGCCTTCAGATACTTCTGTCTCAGAAGGTCGATCGGCATCGCGATCATATCCCGATAATACTCAGGTTCGAACTTGCACTTTCTCATCTCGAACATATCCCTGGCATCTTTGAAGGTCTTATCCCGAAGCGTCAGGTTCCTCTCACTGTAGATGATCTGCAGCATAGCGTCTATGTCGGAATTATCGAGCACCAGAAAGCTCTCCGGATACTGGATCGCGTGGGAATCCTCCTGCAGAACGGAGACGCAGAAACTGTGGAACGTGCTGATATAGCCGGTATCATTGTCACGGGTCAGCTGCCTGATGCGGGAGCGCATTTCATTGGCAGCCTTGTTGGTAAACGTTACGCACAGAATATTGGACGGCAGAACACCGATCTCGTTTACAAGGAACGCGAACCTGTGCGAGAGAGCCCGCGTCTTACCGCTGCCCGCACCGGCGATCACTCTTATAAATCCCTCTGTGGAGGTCACCGCCTCCCGCTGGCTTGTACTTAAGCCTCTTAGTTCTTCCATATTTCCCCCGTTCAAGTCTCGCTTCCCTTTGCGGGTCATTAGTCCGCCAGACAGATTTGAGCTGCGTTTCCGGGCGGACACATTTTACACCAGTCCCATTCACGGGACAAAAAGACGGGATTCAGTTCGGCACGCGTAATTTCAGATCGAATCCCTAACATACATTATACGAACTAATGTTCGCACTGTCAATTAATATGTCACAGGAGGCTCAAAAAAGAAGGGGCTGCCGCATTAAGGCGTGCCACAACTATATATGACAGATGTTATGTGCAAATATCTGCCATATATAGTGGTAACACCGTCTAATGCGACAGCCCGTAATGTTCTATATCATGTTATACCTCAGTGTGAAATGCCCAGATCCCGCTCCGGGTCTCGCGGACGAGGCGTTAATATCACCCGGCGGGCTCACCGTTGGCAGCCAGGATCCCCAGCTCCCTCAGAACCTCTTCCACTGTACTGACAGGCGTGATCTCGAGCACAGACCTGACCTCCTCGGCCACGTCCCTGAGATCTTCGACATTGTCTTTGGGTATGAATACACGCTTTGCGCCTGCCCTCTGAGCCGCCATGAGCTTCTCCGGCAGTCCGCCGATCGGTTTCACGTCGCCCTGAAGGGAGACCTCACCGGTCATAGCTGCCTGCGGGCTCACCGGCACGCCTGCGACCAGAGATGAGAGCGCTGTTGTCAGAGTGATTCCTGCCGACGGCCCGTCCTTGGGCGTTGCCCCATCCGGCACATGGATATGGAGATCGCTCTCCTTGAAGAGCTCTGTCTTCTCCGGGAATATTGACTTAACAAGGCTCACAGCTATCTGGGCCGACTCCTTCATGACGTCTCCCAGCTGTCCTGTGACGACCGTCTTACCGCTTCCCTTTGTGAACAATGTCTCAATGAACAGGACCTCTCCTCCCACCTGAGTCCAGGCAAGACCTGTCACAATTCCCGGTCTGGCTTCATCCTTCACAAGACCGTGGCGGATCGGATGCATATCAAGATAATCTCTCAGATTACCCGGGTCGATCACAAGTCCACCCTCTTTTCCGCGGACTATATCGACAGCTGCCATTCTGCACAGCGTATCAAGCCTCTTTTTCAATCCGCGCACACCGGCTTCCCTCGTATAGTCATTTATGATCTCATTCAGAGCGTCATCGGTGACAGAAAGGCTCTCCTCGCGGATTCCGACCGCGCGCATAGCCTTGGGCAGGAGATGTCTTCTCGCAATCTCAAACTTCTCCGTCGGAGTATATCCCTGGAACTGAATGATCTCCATGCGGTCGAGAAGCGGAGCCGGAATCGTATCAAGAGTGTTGGCCGTGCATATAAAAAGAACATTTGAGAGATCGTAGGGTACATTCATGTAGTGATCCGTGAACGTGTTGTTCTGCTCCGGATCCAGGACCTCTAAAAGCGCGCTGGCAGGATCGCCGTTATAGGAGACACCGAGCTTGTCGATCTCATCGAGTACCATGACCGGATTGGAAACTCCGCTCTTGGCTATTCCGTCCATGATACGGCCGGGCATAGCTCCGATGTATGTTCTTCTGTGACCGCGGATATCCGCTTCATCGCGGGCACCGCCGAGGCTGACTCTGACGTACTTGCGTCCGAGGGCATTTGCAATCCCCTGACCGATAGACGTCTTGCCGCTGCCGGGAGCGCCGACAAAGCACAGAATAGAACCCGACTGCTGCCTCTTAAGGTTCATGACCGCGATCTGCTGAAGTATTCTTGACTTGACTTTTTTCAGACCATAGTGCGTCTCGTTGAGAATGGCTTCCGCCTCGTCAAGGTCAATATTTACGGCTTTCTCCTTCACCCATGAAAGGCTGAGAAGAAAATCGAGATAATCATAGAGCATACCGGATTCAGGGCCGGCCTGTCCTTCCTGCTTCAGGCGGTTCAGGACCTTCTCCGCTTCCTTGCGGGCAGTCTCATTCATCCCGGACTCCCGGATCCTGATCTCGAACTTGCGCAGTTCAGTCACTTCCTCGGGATGCATCTCATCCAGCTCTTTCTGCAGATACTCCATCTGCTTCTTTATAGCGGCCTCGCGGTAGACTTTTTTGTGCTCTTCCTCCTGGGCGTTCTCCGCCTCGCTGTTGATCTTATATGCTTCAAAATTCTCATAGATCATGTTCTCCATGAGCTCCTGACGGGCTGCCCTGCTGTCCTCCGCGAGAACAGCATAGCGCTCCTTGCTCGAGTTCATGAGCCATGGACCCATGGCGGAGACGATCTCGCCGACCGAGTGCCACTGCGCGATAAAAGCCCTTGATATCTGTACATTTTCGAAATTCTCAGCGTACTTGAACAGCTGACGTTTGAGGTTCTTCAGTCTCTCCTCAGCCACATCCGGGTCGAGGTCGTCGATATCTTTTCTCTTTGTTATATCAAGATCAATACTGTGATCATTATAAATCGTGATCTCATTGAGATTCACACGGCTGCCCGTGCGTATCACTATGTATCCGTTCTGATTGACTTCGGAGATAGAACCCTGCACACCGATCGGATAAAAACTGTCCTCAGTAAGCTCCTCACGAGGCAGGTTCTCGCGGCACAGGATCACAGTGACCTTTTCACCCTGATTCGGTACCTTGCCTGTCATCTTCTTATAATAGTCTGTCTGTAATACAAATGTACTCTCGGGTACGAGAATGCTGTTATAAACCGGTACAACTGCCATGGTTTCACCTCCTTTGTTAGCACTCTTCTTGTATGAGTGCTATTATTGCATCAAAGGTATTTTTTGTCAAGCACTTCATACTTTATTAATAAGTCGCGCTCTCCCATGGTCCTAACATTTATGACGGGCGGTATCTGAGTCTCAGGATCCGGCGCAAACATCATCTTCATTGAAAAACTGCCTGCGGTCCGACCACAAAGGTGGTCAGTCCGCAGGCAGCGTTAATAGAATCAATTCAAGTTGGAAGATATCAGCTGGCGCTGAACCGAATCACGTGCCAAGTCTCACGAGAGGGACTTGAGTGTATTATTCCTCAGCAATCGTGTCAGCGACCGGCTTCTCGAGGTCTGCATCCTCTGAAGCTTCGACAGTTTCATCCGCGACTGCGTCCTCTACGATTTCTTCTACGGTCTCAATACCGTCAGCCAGAGCTTCGGCATCGCCCTCAGCTACAGCGTCAACGACCGGCTGATCGATCTCGGCATCCGGAGCCTCGACCGTGTCATCCCCAACAGCTTCTTCTACGATAGCGTCGACGACTTCCTGAGCCTCTTCCTCAGCTTCTTCCTTTTCCTTCTTGTCAAGGCGGTCAAGCATAGAGCGGATCGCGTCGCGCTGTTCCTTTGTCATCTCGTCGATGGAAGCAATGACTTCCTTGACATTCTTCTGGATAACTTCCGGGTTCAGATTCTCTTTCGCTTTCTTTTTGAACTCTTCATTGAGGACTTTGCCTTCTTCCACTGTGAGCTCGCCCTTCTTTACGAGGTCATCGATGATGACGGAAGCCTTCTCTCCCGTGATAGCGACAGCACCTACACCTGCAAGAAAAATTGTTCTCAAACCATCCTTTAATTTCATTTAGTTACCTGCCTTTCTCCACATAGATAAAAATGCAAATGCAAAAAACCCTAAATCAAAGTATATCTGAAATCTATAAAAAAGGAATACCTTTCACGTAAAATTAGCAAATATTTCTTAAAGCGTTCACAGAATTTTATGTATTGTTACTAATTATTTATTTTCTTTAGAAAACTTTTAATTTTCCGATACAGAATCCTGAACACCATCATCGGCTTCCGCGGAATCCCCGGTGACATCTGCATCTTCGGTTTCAGCAGCATCGGCAGCGCCGTTTGAGCCTCCGGCTTCATCCGCATCGGCGGCGCCTTTGGCATCATCCTTGTAGAGATCTATGAATTCCTCCAGGGTCAGATTGTGCTCCATGATATAGGTAGCTGCTTCGACACCGACATAGCGAAAATGCCACGGCTCATAGATGATACCCGTGATATCCTCTTTCCCGTCCGGGAACCTGACGATGAAGCCGTATTCCTGGCAGTGAGCTTCCATCCACTGGTACATGGCCGTATCCTCGAGGATCGCGCTCTTATACTCGTAGTACTCTTCTGTGATGTCAGCCGCAAGTCCGGTCTGATGCTCTGACGTTCCCGGCCGCGCAACGATCGTTGCTGCAGTCTCCTCATCATACTCCTCGCACTTTTTCTCGAAGAGATAGGACTGCAGATCGTAGCTGCGGTATCCTGAAGACAGATAAACTGTATTGCCCGCGGCGCGGCAATCCGAAACGAAAGCCTCCATCGCGTCATAGATCCGGTAATCGACCTCGATATCCTCGATCGGGACAACATCAGGATAATAATCCTCTATCGAATTCCACGGATTCGCAAGCACATATTCCCAGCTGTTGATATCGATATCCGGTTTGTCAGCATAAGGATCGGGAGTCGGTGTGGGAGTCGGCTCCGGGGTCACAGCCGAAGCGACAGACTCGTCCCCGGTCTCCAGCCGCTCCGATGCCGCGTCTGCCCCAGTCTTATCATTGCCGGAAAGTTCCGTCCTCTCTGCTTCATTGCCGGCGGCTTTTTTTGCCCCGCCCGCCGTCAGATTGCGTACAGTTGCGACACACAAAAGCACTGCGCAGGCAGCCATAAGCGCCCTGAATGCGAGAAGTTCTCCGCCGGTCAGGTTCTTCTTTCTTTTCTTTCTTCTTTTTTGCGTTGCCATTAAAATCTCCGAATCATTCTTCCGCTGTCATTTTCAGAGCGTCAACATAGCCTGCCACACGCTCTCGGTAGTGCGAGGGAAGCTCATTAATATCCCGAAGGAGCCTGTACTCAGCCGAGTCGCGTCTCAGTACGACGAAATCGACTTTCCACTTGCTGCTGTCATCTGTACCCGTCAAAAGCTCCGACGGGCTTATGTCGAGAACATCGCAGATAATCATGATCTTATCCGCTGCCGGATTAACATGCTTGCCTTTCCAATCGCTGATCGTGCTCTGCGGGATGCCCGTCGCCATTGCAAAGTCTTTCTGGGATATTCCCTTCTCCTTCAGGACCTGAAAAATTCTCTCGCTTATTATCATAGTGAACCCCTCTCTCAACTATATGATGAATACGCTTCTGCGCTAAAGCGTTATTCTCTTCCCCATTATCGTATAAGAACTGAATAATTTCAATCAAAGAACATGATTTATTCTTAAAAATCCTGAAAACAGCTCTTTTTTTCCATGTCTTTTTCCACAAACCCAATCCTTTTTAAACTGTTTTTATTGTCATTTTTGCTACACTCATATAAAATATATAATAACAGGACCGCATAAGTTGCTGTCCTTGAACGCGTACGTAAAATAAATCCTTAGGAGGTGGCTACCTTGAAACAATGGACTCTCGAAGAGCGTTATAGAGTATTGCAGAGCGCGGATGAAATAACAGATCTCTATGATCGTATCCAGACATCTAACTACCGCCAGAAATACCATGTACAGCCGATGACCGGTCTTTCCAGTGACCCGAACGGTTTCGCCTATTACAAGGGAACATGGCATCTGTACTATCAGTGGTGCCCGTGGGGCGCGGTCCATGGACTTAAATACTGGTATCACGCAGTCTCCACAGACCTCGTCCACTGGAAAAATGCCGGCGTTGGCATGTGGCCGGACACGATTTATGATAACAAAGGCTGCCATTCAGGCTCCGCTATATCTGACGGAGAAGACCTCTATATGTTCTATACCGGCAACCACAGAGATGAGAACTGGGTCAGAACGCCGTACACTTGCGCCGCTATTCTCGGCCCGGACGGCCAGCCGAAGAAGCTGCCGGAGCCGCTCTTCGGACCGCGTGACGACTACAGCGAGCATCAGAGAGACCCGAAGGTCATCTATGTTCCGGAAAAGAAGAAATACTTTATCTTCATCGGCGCCCAGACCCTCGACAAGAAGGGAACGGCACTGATCTATGAATCCGATAAGCTCCTTGAGGGCTGGAAGTTCGCAGGCCAGCTGAATGTGCCGGGATTTGAAGATTTCGGCGGCATGTGGGAATGCCCGTGCATCGTCAATATCAGCGGCAAGGATGTCCTGATCTTCTCACCGCAGTATACGAAGCTTCCGGGACGTGCTGAGAGCACGAACCACAACGTATACATCGTCGGCAAGATGGACTATGATACCCTGACCTTTACACCGGAGTCCGGCTATCAGTATCTCGACTTCGGTTTCGACTTCTACGCAGCTCAGTTCGCTGCAAATGTCGGCGATCCGGAAAAAGCCATCCTTGTCGGATGGATCGGTCTCCCGGACAACCATTACTGCACAGAGCCGGAAGAGTGGGAAGGCAGCATGAGCCTTATGCGTGAGGTCCGCCTCAGCGGTGACCGCCTGATCCAGAACCCGATTCCGGAAATCACATCTCTCCGTGATGAGGAGATCGCAGCCGAAGGCAAGCTCCCGGCTTTCTGTGAGGTAGAGGCCAACTTTACAGGCGGCGATGCCGACTTCAATCTCTTCACGAAAGCTGACGGCACAGGCGGTGTCACACTCCACTATGACGCTGCATCCAAGGTCATCACTGTATGCAAGTCCGGCATGAACAAACGCTTCAACGAGAACGTCGGCGAGACACTCGACATGCCGCTGACCAGCGATCTCAGGAAGCTTCGCATCATGATCGATAAATGCTCCTTCGAGATTTTCGCCAATGACGGCGAGGAGACCTTCACAGCTCACATTTATCCGGAAGCTGACGAGCATAACTACACGATCACAGACAACGGCAGCGTAAAGATCTGGACGCTGAAGCCGTCTGTAGAGGACAACTTCATCGTATAATCGGCACCGGCAGGCTGCAGCGAAGATCCTGAAGCCGGCAGGATGCAGCGAAGATCCTGAAGCGGGCAGGATGCAGCGAAGATCCTGAAACCGGCAGCAAACACCATCTTCATCGAAAAACGTGGGTCCTACCCTGCGATCTTAAAGACGCTTACGCGTCTTTGATATCTCGGTCGGACCCACAATGTTTTTCTCACGAAGATGGATGCTTTGCTCCCGGTATTGAAGTTCTTGAGCAGCCTGCCAAATTACTGACTAAAGCTGAGTACGGCATCTCCAATCGAGAATGATAATTCCTCCTCAATTTTCGCACACGAGCACTCCGCCTTTTATGTTGCGTATTCAATGCCCCAGGAGCGCTATAATGCGAGCATTACCTCGCTCTGCCGGGTTTTCGCTGCACAAAAAAGGCTGCCGCCAAATCTGCGCGACAGCCAATTTTAAATATGAGATGCCCCCCACCTCTATTTCAATATTAACTCCCAGCCTGAATATACCACCGGGACTTTACTCAGTGACCAATTTAACAATTATATCCGCACACACATCCGGAGATATCGTGCACGTGTCGAGACATATCGTATAACGCGTACAGTCATCAATATCCGTTCCCACAAATGTCCTGTAGAAATTATTTCTGTACGTATCACGCTGCTCAATGTACTTTGAGATGTCCTTGCCCTGCGCTTCAGCAAGCTCAGCCGCATGGGCTTTTCTCTTTTCAAGGTCGCCGTAGCAGAATACGTCAAATGAAGGGATCCCTGCTTCCTGCAACACATAGTTTGCACAGCGGCCGACGATTATGCACGGAGACTTCGCAAGTTCCAGAATTACTTCTTTCTCGGCGTCATAAATCTTTCTGACATAATCCGGGTAGCTGCCGACAGCAATATTCATAATAGCATTTACGAATCTGCTTCTGGATGTGATATCCTCTCCGTCCTTCAGAACAGCGTCAAGATCATATCCGCTCTCCTCGACAGTTTTCTTCACAAAATCCTTGTCATAGTACGGAATGCCGAGTTTCTCCGAAACTTTCGCGGCTATTGTTCTCCCGTACGCTGCATACTGGCGGTTGATTGTTATCACAGGTAATTTTTTCTCAGACATGTCCTTGCCTCATTTCCTGATAATTAATTATTCCGCTGACCGGAACTCTGTATTAAGTATACCATTTATTTGCGATGTTTTACACATTTTCGATAATGTTTTTAATCTCGTTACGGTCTGTCTGATATACTACCGGATCCTGACGGGTTCCAGTATGCGGTCATGCAGACTGAATGAGATATACATAAGACCCAGAATGATCAGTACCTGCGGAAATATGAACATGCAGAATATGCAGAGCAGTGTCGCGGCGATTCTGTTAAAGTGAAGCCTTCTTTTCATGAAAAGCGCTGCGGCTATGATACCGAAAGCCGCAAGATACAGGTATCCCACGACCCAAAGCGTCTGTCCTACGCTCTGAGCAGCCTGTGTAGAATTCGGATTCAGGAAGACAGTCGAGCCGTAAACATAGGCTATGACTCCCGCCACTCCTGTCCACTTGGGCGGATAGATCTCGGAGACCGGCCTTGGCTTCTCGATCTGATAGTGCAGCCTCTTCAGTATCATGATGCTCAGCTGATATACAATAAAGCCATCCAGAAGGCCTGCGAGGACCATGGAGATAATAAAGAGCTGCAGCATAGAGCTGTCGCTGAAGATGATTGCATAAGGTCCGCTCGATGCGTCCACATTGGCCTTCGCCAGCGCTTCCATCATCGAATTCTGCATAAGCGCTATGTCCTCGGACAGATTATAGCCGAAGACAGAAGCCAGCGCGACGTTGCTGACAACGCTGAGCACTCCCGCTATACCCATGACGATGAACATAGTGATCGTCATATCGACCTTCTTAAAGAGACACGCGCCGAAAATAAGGCCTAAAAGGGCAGAGGACACCGCGTAAAAAATAGATGTCAATGTCCCAAAAATGAGAGAGAACGCGCACATACCGGCAAATACCATAAGCCCGCTCTTCCAATCGAATTTAGCCGAATAAATGACCATGGGAACAGGGAGCATGTAAATAAAAAAGCCTTCGAACACACCGCCGGTCTGGCGGTTCAGAAGGAGAAGCATGGCGAAGATCGCGAGGATCATCGCTCCGGTCGTTATTCTTAATGTATTGTTATTCATCCTGTCCATACTACATACTATACAACCGCGGAGAATTTTTGGCAAACAAATTGTTCGGCAGGCCGCAGACTTGTGAAACCATCCGCGACAAAGGTCAAAAGAGTATGCCGGCTACTTTTAATGTGTAATGTTCACTTCTGTTTATACACAAATTGGGCGAAAATGGTATAATACATTCAGATGCCGTCGAAAGACCCGGTGCCTGATTCCTGCGATTCGCCGGGGCTTCCACTCTACATCGCGAGATTGTACTCACTATGAAGACGAGTATCACCTTGTGCGCATACCTCACAGCTGAAGTTGCGAGTACTGCGCGACGAAGAAAAAATATCCGTCCGGGAGAATGTTATGTCAACAATTCTTGCAATATTTATCTCGCTCGAACTATGGGGAACACTGTTCGTTATTCTGATGTCACTTTGTATGTATATCGCTGGAAATCTTCGTATTGAGGAAGAGCGCTGGATGCTCAGGCTCTTTCTTGCTACCGGAGTCCTCCTGTCCAGCGACGCCCTTTCCTGGATTTTTAACAAGGTGGAAGGCAACAGCGCATATGATATTCTCATCATTGCGAACTTTCTTGTCTATGTAATGGGATATGAGATATTAAGGCTCTTCACAAAATATGTAGTCAGCCTTACCGGCCCGGGACCGCTCACAAAGACAGTATACACAGTGGCTTACAGCGGTATGCTGATGACATTAGTCAATCAGTTCACTCACTTCATGTACTACATAGATGCCTCAAACGAATATCACAGGACACCCTTGTTCGCTCTGTCGCAAGGTCTCGGTATTGTGGGCACTGTTTGTCTCGGTATACATATCTACGCCTACAGAAAGCAGCTCGGCAAACTTAGAACACTTGTCCTCTTCGCCTATATTTTACTGCCTGCTTTGGCTATGATCATCCAACCCTTCTATTACGGTATTCCCCTGCTCAATTCCGCCATCTCAGCGGCACTTTTTCTCAATTTTTCCGTTATGCTCATGCATCAGAGAAGAAGAATCAGTGAACAGGCAGAGGAACTCATTTCAAGCGAGAGGATGCTGCTCGAGGAGAGGGAACGCGTGAATGATATGAAGATCCGTCTTGTTCTGTCGCAAGTCAAACCGCATTTTCTCTTCAACTCTCTGAACGCGATTTATTATCTCATTGAAAAATCTCCCTTGCAGGCACAGGCAGCCATTGACAGCTTTTCAGACTATCTCCGCGGCAACATGGAGGCTTTGGAACGCACAGCTCTGATCCCTATAACGCAGGAGATGAAGCACGTAAAGAGTTATCTCCGGCTGGAGGAAATGCGTTTTCAGGATGAGTTGGAAGTCATCTATGACGTAAAGGCCCTCAATTTTAATGTGCCGGCTCTCTCAATTGAACCTATGGTGGAAAATGCTGTAAAACACGGCATCAGCCAGAATGAGGACGGAGGCTATGTTAAAATCAGCACCGATGAGACCGAACGCGGTTATGAGATCCGGATCGAGGATAACGGATCCGGTTTCAAAGTCGAAGACATCGGCAATGATGGGCGTCTCCATGTGGGTATCGCAAACGTCAGGACCCGCCTTGAGAGCATGGTAAAAGGTACCCTTACGATCGAATCCGAAATCGGTAAAGGTACCTGTGTGACCATCTTCATTCCAAGATAAGCTGCCGGGAGGACAGATGCAGGCATGGACAAATCCCTCCTAAATGTATCTGACCTCTATAGCTGAGCTTCGAACGTTCTGCCGCTTATTCATGATCGGGCAGCAGACCTCCGCCTGTCGCCCAGACAATATGGATCGCCCGGTCCATATGCTCAGCAAGACCGTGCTCTTTCAGATATTTCTCCCACTCGTTACCGCCGCGGCAGATTCCGGCAAGTCCCTCAAAGCCCGCGCACGCAGACGGCTCGACACGAATGCCTGCAAGATCCATGAGTGTCTTCTGATAATCAAGCATCTTTTCGTCCGAAACGGTAAATGCGCCGGAAACAAGGTGCTTCATCATTCTGCACACAAAACCCGACGGCTTTCCGACCGCAAGACCGTCCGCGACCGTGCGTCCGCAAAGACCTATATCCTGCACGCTTATCCTGTCATATTCTCCTGTCGCCATACCCAGAAGAAAGCAGGGAGCTTCCACAGGCTCCGCAAAGAAGCAGTGGACATTGTCTCCGAAAAGTTCCTTAAAACCAAAAGTGATCCCACCCGGTGCTCCCCCTACTCCGCAGGGAAGATACAGAAAAAGCGGGTGGGTCTCATCAACGGCGAGCCCGGCCTTGCGAAGCTGCACCTGTACTCTGAGCGCGGCTGTGGAATAACCGAAGAAGAGGTCCTCGGAGTTCTCATCATCGATAAAAAAGCTCTTTTCGTCAGTCAGTGACTCTCTGCGTCCGCTCGCGACAGCCTCACCGTAATCTCCCTCATATTCCCTGACAATGACACCCTCGCTGCGCAGAAGCTCCTTCTTCCACTCTCTGGCATCGCGCGACATGTGCACGATTGCACGAAACCCGAGTTTTGCGGCCATCCGTCCGATACTGATCCCGAGATTTCCCGTTGAGCCGACCTGGATCGTGTACTGACTGTAGAAAGAACGAAATTCATCTGAGTCGATCTTTGCGTAGTTGTCCGTCGGCCAGAGCATGCCTGCCTTCTGGGCAAGCGTCTCCGCGATCTTCAGGACTTCATGAATGCCGCCCCTGGCCTTCACCGACCCCGCAATCGGCAGCCTCGCGTCATCCTTCAGGAATACTCTGCCCCTGATAACCGCGCCCAGATCGCTAAGCTGCTCTTTCATGGCAGGAATCGGGATAAGCCCTGATTCGATAACTCCTTTCCTGTCTGCCGTCTCCGGGAACGTTGAGGCAATATAAGGCATGAACCGCATAAAGCGGTTCTGTGCAGCCTTTATATGTACAAATTTATAGCCTAAAATCCCGCTCCGCGGCTCAAAATGACTGAGATCGGGATTTAGCCAGACCGTCTCTTTTCTCTCTTTTAAGGTATCGATAACATCCATTTCACTCATCCTCAAACTGCGCCGGAAGCGCACCCGCCTTTCTTTTTGAAACACCCGCTATCAGTCTTGGATCTTCCCCTGAACCACACGGTAATTGCCGTCATCCTCGAGCTCCAGCACCATATAAGTCCTGTAAGAGTACCAGCCCATCCCCTTTAGCGCGCCGGGATTCAGGTACAGAACGCCGTCTCTCTCCGCCATATAATACCTGTGCGTGTGTCCGAAGATCACTATGTCGCAATTATTCCTGCGGGCATCTTTTTCGAGCGCGTCGAGATTCATATATACCCCGTGCATATGCCCGTGTGCCATAAACACTCTGTGTCTCCCAAAAGTCACGACCTTCCACTTCGGAAGATGCGTCTGGAACATATCATTATTGCCCGCCACGGCATACACGGGTATATTCGGCGTCATTGCCATAAGGTCCGACATTCTGATGCCGACATCTCCCGAAATCATGATCGCGTCAATATGACCTGCCTCTTCTATTGCCAGTTCATAATTCCAGACACATCCGTGGATGTCGGAACACAAAAGAATTCTGCGCATATATTATCCCTGTTCTTTTCCGTGAAATATGAAAAAGCCGGTCCGAGGACCGGCCTTTCGTTAATTATTCAAAAGTCAGAATATCGGAGAAACCTGTGACGTCAAATATCTCCATGATTTCAGGTCTCACATTCCTGATAACCATCTCACCCTGCTTGTTCATCTGTTTCTGTGATGAAAGCAGTACACGCAGGCCTGCAGAAGAAATGTACTCTAACGCTTCAAATTCAAAAATCAGAGATTCCACGCCTGAAAGGCTTTTTCTCAGCTCATTCTCCAGTTGGGGAGCTGTTGTCGTATCAAGTCTGCCTTCAAGAGTAAAAATAAGTTCTGATCCATTAGCTTTCTGTTCAATCTTAAGCATAGCTTCCTCCACACAAATTAAATATTTTTCGTTATTGTCAAAATGTTCTTATTATCCGCATATTCATATGCCACGTCATCCATACTCCTCCTGACCATAAAAATGCCAAGCCCTCCGACCTTTCGGTCTTTGGCGGAAAGGGTGACATCCGGCTCCTCCACCGCAAGAGGGTTGAAAGGGATTCCGCTGTCTATGAATGTAATGAGCACAGCGCCGGGAACTGTTTCTGTATCCAGTCGTATCACTGCTTCCCCTTCCGCCGGAGTGTATGCATACTGTGCGATATTGACAAAAATCTCTTCTACCGCTACATCGATCTGCATCTGTGCCTTCATGGAGCAATCCGCCTCTTCCAGATTCTCATCCACAAACGCGATTACCTGGTCCAGATTCTCGGTCCTGGCACCAATCTTCAGTTCTTTCACATGCTCTTCCTTTCCGCAGGAGATCTGTCCGCTGAAGGTCATGCCTCCTTAAAACAGATACTCTTTTCATACTATGAGGACCGTTTCCGTTCTCTCATGTCAGTACGAACTCAGGATCTGCTTTACAGCTTACTATAAGTCCAAGTCTCGCTGCCCGCCGTCTGCATAGACGGGAGCATCTCACACTGTTGAGATATATTATTTATAACAGACTTCTGCAAATATTGTCAACCGTATAGCCGGTCTCATTTCTCCCCACATGAGATAATACGTAATTCGGTTCATTCTTCTGCATAAAGGTTCCTGAGCCACTCGTCAAATTCTTCTCCCTTCGCGGTAAAGGCAAGGGTAAAAGCATTTCCGCCGTCCATTCTTACGACCTTGGCATACAGGTCAAATCCGGAATCGATTATCAGATTATCATAGAGCCGAAGGGGTCCTTCTGTATGCACCTCAGCCTGACTTGCGGACACCGCTGTGATCTCGCAGTCAGCTGTCATTCCGCTTACAGATTTATCCTTCAGGATGTGAACCTTCACTAAGAAGGGTCTGGCAAGCTCCTTTAACTCGTCCTGCACGTTCACAAGGCGCAGATCATACCTCCCGCCGATACCTGTCACATGGAATATCTGTGTCTCGTCGTGAACCCCTTTCAATCTGCAGCTGAAATAATCCTCGATCTCAAGTTCCTCCGATACTGCCCTCCGCGTTCCGGACGAAATCAATATCATGCCGCCCGTTGTAAGGCTTTCAATTCTCCCTGCCATATTGACCATCGGTCCCATGACCCCGTATTTAGTACGCTTTTCCGACCCGATATTGCCGAGGATCACGTCGCCCGTGTTGATGCCGATACCCATTGACAAAGGTTCATACCCTCTTGAAATGTTCCACTCGTTAACCGCGCGCATCCGGTTCTGCATCGCAATCGCGCAGGCGACGGCATCGTCCGCGTGATCAGGGGTCACAGACGGCGCTCCGAAGAGAATGAACATCCCATCCCCAAGGAACTCAATGATTATTCCCTTATATCGGCTGATCTCCGCGTACATCTCCTCAAAATAATGATTGAGCATGGTAATAAGGGCTTTTGGCTCAGTTCTCTCGCACAGCATGGTGAAGCCCCGAAGGTCGCTCATCAGGATCGTGACGCATCTCCTTGTTCCGCCCATCTTCATGCCATCCGGAGTATCCAGTATTTCTCTGACAATATCATCCGACAGATACCTGCCGAAGGTCTCCGTGATCAGCTTATTGCGGATCTCAAGCTTGGCATTGAGCGCCCTGATTTCGCTCATGGCTTTCATGGCATCACGCAGCTCGAATAATTCGGTCACATCGCTTATGACCAGAACGATGCCCTTGACCAGGCCGTTATCGTGGAGACACGAGGAGACAACTCTGAGTCTCTTTTCCGACTTGCCGCAGACATAAGGGACATATCTCTCCTGCCGTGTTCTTCGGTTGCGTATAGCGTCGAGAACAGTCTCCGTGAATTCATCATTGCCTTCCTCGTCAAAGAAGCAGAGGGCAAACAGTTGTCCGACCAGCTCATCTTCTTCTCTGCCGAGAATAGTCAGGGCTGCTCCGTTCACAAGCTCTATGATACCTTTGTGGCTTATGGCCATCACGCCCTCAGACATATCGGCGATGACACTTTTTGTTATAGATACCATCCGGTCCATAGACTACCTCAGCTTGACCGCCATCATAGTAATATCATCGAACTGCGGCGCGTCACCTGCAAATTCTTTGACTGCCCGGTATACATTATGAATGACCTGCGCGGCGTCAGCGTCCGGTTCACTGTTCAGTACCTCAAGCATGCGGTCTGTGCCGAACATCACATTATCGGAATCTGTCGTCTCAGGAACTCCGTCGGTGTAAAGGAAGAGAGTGCCGCCGCGCTCGAGCGTGAACTCATATTTCCTGTAGGCTATATCCGGCATGCCGCCGATGACGAAGCTGTGTCTGTCCTTCAGCAGCTCGAATTCTCCGCTCTTCTTCCTGATGATCGGATATTCGTGGCCTGCGTTGGAAGCGATGACGTGACCGGTCGAAATCGTAAGGATGCCCAGCCACACGGTAACAAACATATCCTCCTCGTTGTTCTTGCAGATCTGGTCATTGACCCGTTCGAGGACTTCATTTGGGAAGTCGCAGAGCATGGTATTGTTGTTGACAAGGATCTTCGACATCATCATGAAGAGAGCTGCGGGAACGCCTTTGCCGGACACATCGGCCATGACCATAGCCAGATGGTCATCATCAATGAGGAAAAAATCATAGAAGTCGCCGCCGACCTCCTTGGCAGGCTCCATCGTTGCGAAGATATCAAGCTCTTTTCTTCCGGGGAACGGAGGGAATATATTCGGCAGCATATCCGCCTGAATTTTAGTCGCAAGCTCAAGTTCTGTCCCGATACGTTCCTTCTCGGCAGTAATTTCCGTAATATGTTTAATATATGTCTGTGTCTTGGCTGAAATATCCGCAAATGATTCGGCAAGTACCTCAATCTCGTCATCTGTCCGATATTCGTTCTTCATCTTGAACAGAGGATTGCTGTCATTCAGCGCGGCCACCTCCCTGGCCATTTCATTGATCGGCGCAACGATTTTCTTAGCCAGCGACAGGGATCCCGCGAGTGCAAGGAGCATAGCCACAAGAAGGAAAACTATCAGGTACATCTGACTGCGCCCGGCATTCTTCCTGGCAATCCCCGCAGCCTCGCTGACGATCTCATCGTGCGTTGTTGCCATTGTGTCAACCGGCGCATGGACCGTAGCCGCATCTATGACGGAGAAGAGTGACCATCCGATCGAGCCGATCGGTGAGCCTGTCAGGTAATAATCTATTCCGTCGACCTGTATTTGCACGACATCCGTGTTGACCTTCATGGCTTTTGAGGCGAATGCGGCAAGTTCTGCATTTGCAGACTTTCTCAAATCGACAGCTGATTCAGCCAGTGCCGGTGCAAATGTCCCGCTTCTCTGAGGTGAAAAGATCACGCGGCCGTCCTGATCAACAATACATACAAATCCCGCGGTCTCACCCGTTTCCATAATGGCTTTTTCCATGGCTTCGAGGAAAAGGTCCGCGCCTGCGACCGCGACAAGCTTTCCGTCAAGGTAAACAGGATACGCGCACACGATTTCTTTTCTTCCGGTGAAGGCATCCTGCTGCAGCCCTGTAAAATAGATTCCCCTGTTCCTCACGGCACCTATATACCATTCACGCTCAGTCACAGGTATGTTCATCACAGTTCCGTCATCTTTGATCTTGCCCAGCGGATCGCTGTCAGCTATGAGCATGATTCCGGCAGGCGTCGCGATAAAACAGGAATTGGCCTGATCTATTGTCTTGTAGATTGAACTCATTGCCACCTGGAGATTGCCCAAAAGCCCAATTTCGCGCGCATTCTCCGGATTTTCTGTATCCACTCCCGCAGCAGTGATAAGCTGCACACTTGGGAGACCCTGGTTCTGCGGATCCGGGGCATAGGACGGAATCTCGCGCAAACCGTCCGAATTGGCATAGAGGTCCCGAGTAATATCCGCGAGCGTAATGACCTGAGCGGCTACTTCCCTGAACATGGAGTCAGCGATATAGGCCTCAAGAGAGGCTTCGCGGGTCATTGTCGTATCGATGACTCCCTCCATGATTGCAGTCGTACTGTCTGTGACAGCAGTCTTCTGCTCTTCGCTTGTCTTCTGGAATAACGAGGACAGGCTCCTGGTCTGATATACCGCAACACCCATGAACGCAAGGACGATCAAAATGATTGAAAACAGGACCAGATTAAAAATCTTCTGCTGAAGACCGCCGATGACCAGGTTTCTTATCTTCTTCATACATTTCTCCCATGTGTATATCACATCCAGGCATCGTACCTGCCCGCTGCGTCAGCCAGCTCCCTGATCAGGGCTTCCTCCGCGCGTGTGAGTGCTGTATCCGTCTTCTCGGCCTCATCCATCTTCGTGACCATCTCGCAGGCATAAAGATAATCCTTTGTCAGGCGGCGCAGTCTGCCGGACAGATGCTCGATGCAGCGCACGACCAGAGCAGGCGAAGTCTTAAAGAGCTCCTCCAGTTCTTCTTCTGTTATTTTGCGAAGAACGGTTTCATCTTCGAGCGCCACAGCCGTCGCACTGCGAGGCATCTTCTCGATGAGACCCATCTCGCCAAAGAATGCTTCCTCCTCGAGGACGACAAGCTGCTTTTCTTTATCTGTGCCATAATCAGTATAGATGCCGACGCTGCCGAGCTGTATATAGTACATGCAGTCCCCTGCATCGCCCTGTCTGAATATGACAGTGTTCTTTCTGAAATTAATGCTGTTGTCTCTGCTCACATCCTTCCCGCCTGCCATCGGGATACCGCTTGACTCTTCACTTGTCGTCAGATAGCGGACCGTGCGGCTGTAGGCAGAAATGAATCTGCTGATTTTTCGAAGAAGGCCCTCACTTCTTTTTTGTCCCTGAGTTGATTTCATATCACGGACCGTGGCACAGACTTCCAGATAGTCACGAGTCAGCTCTCTAAGTCGGTGGCTCAGATTTTCCATAATGGACCTGACCTGATAAGGATCCTCCTTGAAGAACTCTATAAGTTCATCGCGCGCGATCTCAAGCAGCTTCGTTCCATCCTCACTGACACGGATCGACGCGGATCTCGGCCATGCATCGATGGCTGCCATCTCACCGAAGATTCGGTCCTGGCTAAGCGTTGTCAGCACTATCTCGCCTTCTGTTCTGGACGTGATAAAGACTTCCACAGCGCCCTCAATGATCCTGTACATGCAGTAGTCCCTGTCACCTTCTCTGAAAACGATATCACCCTTATTATATTCTTTTAACAGCATTCTTATGTCTCCTTTATATCTTGTGCGTTTCCTTCTTTCAGGGTATTGATTTCTTTTATATCTTGTGTCCCCTTCTTTGAGAACATGATGTAAAACCTCCGGTGGATCGCAGCCGCTCAATAATGAAATTGCTTCGCTCTTTGCGCGGCGCGGCAAGAACGCCGAGGCGTTCTTGATTTCAAGTCCCGCAACCGAGACTCAACTCAGAATTCGGGGCAGTATCAGCTGATATGACTCAGAACAAAACCTGACACCCCCCTCATACCATGACTGACATGGTTCAGGCTGGATTCCGGCAGTTCCCGTATACCATGGCTTACATGGTCCAGGCTGGATTCCGACAGTTCCCGTATACTATATAATATCACATGAGGGCTGTACAGGCACTAATATAGTTTTGAAAGAATTTATCTCAGTGGGGGAAGACCCCCTCTTAAATAAACGCTCCGGAATGCCTGTCTCGCCGGCGATACTTTACTGTTATTCGTGTGCCCGCAATCGCTCTTTACATAGAATCTTCGAGATGCTATTATGATAACCGCGCATCTGCAGTCTGCTGTCTGCAGATGCGTGCAGCATCACACTTTGGGATATAGCTGAGGTGTGCACCACACAAGTTTGTGACCTTCCTCTGAGATTTCTCGGGAGCGTGCACCACGCGAGTTTGTGACCACCCTCTGAGATTTCCCGGGAGCGTGCACCACGCAAGTTTGTGACCATCCTCTGAGATTTCCCGGGAGCGTGCACCACGCAGGTTTGTGACCATCCTCTGAGATTTCCCGGGAGCGTGCACCACGAGTTCGAAACCATCCTCGTGTAAATTAAAACTAAGGAGAGAGAAACCAATGAAAATGTCAAGACCCGCGTTTATGACACGCGCTGCCACTATTGCAGCTGTCTATGTTGTGCTGACACTGGTATTTGCCCCCATCTCGTATGGCGAGGTACAGGTCCGCATATCCGAATCGCTCACGATTCTCCCATTCTTCACACCTGCCGCAGTCCCCGGACTCTTCATCGGATGCCTGATCGCCAACATCACAGGCGGCGCAGTCATCTGGGACATCATTTTCGGCAGCATCGCCACACTGCTTGGAGCCATCGGAACCTATAAGCTGAGGAGCAACAGATGGCTCGCCCCGATTCCGCCTATCATCTCGAACACGGTAATCGTTCCGCTCGTTCTGAGATTCGGTTATGGGGTCTCACTCCCGATTCCGCTGCTCATGCTCTTCATTGCCATCGGCGAGATCATCAGCTGCTACGTGCTGGGTGAGATACTTCTCTCGCTGCTTGCCAGATATCGGGGGCGGATCTTTAGAAACCGTACCGGTCAGGCGGAATAATACTTTTCTAAAAGCAGTTATCAATAATCCCGCGCCTGGTCTCACAGGCAGGACTTGAATGACACTGGCAGCAGATCCCCTCTTCCAAGGGCAGATCTGCTGCCTTTCTTATTGCAGATTTTGGGTCATTTTCATAAAGGCAACAGATTCTCTATTTTGGGTTTATTTTGCCGCCTTCGTTTTTTCGTATTGTTCCGCCCCCACCCCATTGAAATCATACCGGTCAAAGGCAGCAACTACGCCAGATTTTAGAGCTTTGCTGCTTCTGCCCTCTGCGGCAAAAGCAGCGATTAAAACACAGTAAAACCCGGCCAAACCGGCCGGGCTTCTACTGTGTTTTCACAAAATCAGATTGTTTTTACAATGCTGCTCAAGGTCAACTACCCACTACCTAAAGGTAATGGGCTTGTAACTGCCCAGTCGTAATGAAGTTACTTGACAAGACAGCATTCTCTTTCAGCTTATGGTGAAAGACCGCTCATCACGGCTCAATCTCAATCTTCACAGCCTTGTAGACATTATCCTCCGGCTTTATGTCAGTGAAGTCAGCAATGACTTTCACCCTGGCGCCGGGCGTGAGATTAGCTTTGTCAATATGGGCATTCTCGAAGTTGAACATGCACTTCACGCTATCCTCAAGGATGACCGTGACCATATTCTCCGTACAGGAATCAACAATTCCTCTGAAAGTGCGGCCTTCGGATTCTCCTGCAGCCGGTGCAGGCTGTACTTCTTCCGGAACTTCCGCAGGTGTCTGCTGGGTCTCTTCCGGAACCTCCACCGGTGCCGGCTCCTCGTACGCCTCCTCTTCTGCAGGCTCCGCATCAGCTGTCTCCGGCTCCTCAGAACCTTCATCAAAAGTGTCTTCCGCCGCTTCTTCCGGCTTAGCCTCAGTGATGTCTTCCGCTGCCGTCTCTGATTCAGTCTCCTGACCCTCCAAGGAGGTTTCGTCTATCTGCTCTTCCGCAGCTCCTTCCGGCTCTGCCGCCTTACTCTTGTCAGATTCAGCCTCACTCTGATCCTCAATCGGCTTCTCCGCCCCGCTCTCATCCTCAGACGGCTTCTCCGCCTCACTCTCGTCCGCAAACGGTGCGGTCTCCTCCCGCGATTCATCGGGAGCCGGTGTCACATCCTGGTCATCCGGAACCGGCGCAGGCTGGGGAACTCCTACATCTGTCACTCGGACCGCGCGTACAGCTGACATAGATGAAAGCTCACCCACATATGTGACTTTCACCGCAATTCCTTCACTGATTCCCTGCTCATACTCCTGGGCGGCACTGCTGAGGTCAAATGTATAATAAGTGTTCTCGACTCCCTCCGCATCCGCATATGTGATGGACGGGTACTCGTCATTATTCTCGAGCCCGAAATCCGGCTCATCCGCAGCCCTTCCGCTGCCCGTGGATCCGGAAGTATCCTGAGCGACCGCGATCGTCACCGAATACAGATCATAGCCGGCAACAATGCCTATGATATCCTGCGTATCTTCTGTCTCCGGGTCCACTGCCGGAGCAGGCTCAACAACTTCCTCCGGTGAAGGAGCAGCGGTCGGAGGCACCGTCAGCTTATCGGTGGATGTCGGTGTCGCCGTCGGCTTGTCTGTCGCCATCGGCTTTTTGGCAGGCTTATTCGTCGCCGTCGGCTTCGGTGTCGGTGTCGGAGTCGCCGTCGGCGTGCCCGGATTCGGATCAACGGTCGTCAGCATATCATTATGAATGTATCCTACTGTATCAAGGAAATTGAAGCGCGCCCAGTCACTGTCAGTGACTCCGTTGATGTCGAGCTTTGTCCCTTTTGGTATAATACCGAGAGATCTCGATGACGCGGAGAATGATTCGCGAACTTCGACATCCATGCTCGTCCATGCCGACCCGAATGCCCTGTATATCGTGACTGTCTCAACTTCAAGCGGATTTGTCTTGGAGATGAGGTCACTGTTTATATAGGCATCCTGCTCCTTGAACACAATTCTTGACCAGCCGTTATCACAGATACCTGTTCGAAGTACACTGTCGCCGATTACCAGAGTTCCGACAACTTCAGAATCCTTTGACCAGGACTTTCTGACATTGGCGTCACTCACAATATATACAGGCTCCGCTACAGCCGTGATCTTTACGCCCTCCTTCTCGGTGTTCGGATTCTTCGTCGTGAGCAGATCGCTGTAGACATAGGCGACATTTCCCTTATAGAGGATCCTGGACCAGCCGTTGTCACAGATGCCAGTTCTGGTCGCGGAAGCCCCCGCTTTCAGGGCGCCGATGGACTTTGCGGCTGTGGAATAGCCCAGGCGGACATTGGCATCCGTCTTTGCGTACACAGTCTCCCTGAGGTCCTTGATCTTTACTTTCTGTGAAATATCGACTGTGGTCCCCTGCATGCCGACCTCATTCGGATCGGTCGTTAACAGTTTGCCATATATGAATGCTTCGCGGCCGTTGAAAATGACTCTCTCCCAGCCGTTATTGCAAATGCCGGTCCTCTGTATTCCCTGTCTCGCATTCAGAGTGCCGAGGAATTCTGACGCCATCATATAAGATGCGCGCACACCCGCGTCCTGCAGGGCATACACAGTATCTTCGACTTCCTGGATCGTAGTCTGAGCCTTCACTTCCTTCACATGGTCTGTATCCTCATCATGGATACGTGTGACAGCAATGTTGGTAGTGTCTGTACCGACGAGGTCCCCGTTATATATGATTGTTACCCAGTTGCCCTCATCTACACCGTAACTGAATGAGTGCTTGGCATTGGTGGCATTGAAAGTGATGATCCTGCCGTCGTTAACTCGAACGGTAATGGCATTCATCGTAATATCCTCCAGAGTTCCGACGAGCTCGTGCGAATCGTTATTGCCGTCGTCTCTGGTCGCGATCGACAGTACTCTGCAGGTGGAGGCATCTTCCGCGGAGAGTGTCCCCGAATAGGTAATGATCAGAGTGTCACCCGCGCGCAGGGTCGTCGTGTTGATCATGGCTTCTGAAAGACTCAGCGAGTACTTCGTACCCTCATACTCGAAAATCAGCCATGTCCCGTCAAAGCTGACCAGTTTTGCCTCAATCGTCGAAGTCTCTGCAGACGATGAGACAGCGACGCTCTCTGCCGGCGATTCGCAGACTGCCGGCTTATTGGCAGTCTGCCCGCACCCCATGACCGTCCCCGCCATTAGAGCCACTGCTGATATGAGACTTATTACTTTTTTACTTAATTTCATGTTCATCAGGTGCCTCCTTATAACGTCACTGCAGGAACAATGATACTTCATCTCCGACTTATTATATCATGAGCTCTTCCATCACCTTATAATCGCGGCCGCGTACAGGTTTTCCGGCAGTTCCTCACGCATCGCGTTCTGCAAATCATAGCCGATATAGCCCTGACTCATAGCCGCACAGACTGAGATCGGACACGCGATGTATTTTGCCGTTCTTCACTCTTCTCATTTTTCGGAACATAATAGTACTTCTCTGATGGTTCAACATTGGGCTCACAGGTATCCGGTCAGAATTATTCATTGCGAAATTCAAGGCACAGCATGGTCAGATCATCGAACTGCGGCGCTTCGCCAACGAATTCGTCAACGCGGCTCCTGACCCCCTCGATGATTCCCTGCGGGTCTCTGTCTTTATACGCGTCAAATGCCCGTATCGCCCGCTCTCTTCCGAACAGCTGATCATGGATATCTGTTGCCTCCGTGAGCCCGTCCGTGTACAGTAACATCTTATCCCCCTTCTCAAGCACGAATTCGAAATCCTTGTAGCAGGACTCCTCAAAAGCGCCGAGCACGATGTTGTGTCTGGACTTCATGGGGGCAGTCTCACCGTTCCGGTGACAGATGAGCGCATCGTCGTGTCCGGCATTTGCCGCAATGACCTTGCCTGTGGACAATTCAAGAATACCCAGCCATACGGTGACGAACATACCCGACGTATTGTGTTCCGTGACATCTTTGTTGACATAATCCAGAATATCCGCCGGGGTTCCGCCCATGCGCGCTCTATTGACAATCAGGATATTGATGACCATCATGAACAGGGCAGCCGGAATTCCCTTGCCCGAGACATCGCCGATCACAATTCCCAGATGGTCGTCATCGATCAGGAAAAAGTTGTAGAAATCGCCTCCGACCTCCTTGGCCGGCAGCATGAAGCCGTAAATGTCGAAATCCGACCGGTCAGGGAATGCGGGATACTCGTTAGGGATCGAGCTTTCCTGTATCGCTTTTGCAAATGCCAGCTCAGTCCCTATCCTCTCTTTCTCCGCCGTAGCCGCCGTCAGATTCTCAATGTACCGTACCATGTCCGTCTCCATCGTATTGATGGATGCCGCGAGATTGCGGAGCTCTGTGTATTTGCTGATCTCGCCTATTTCTTTGCTTTTTGTATTTTCTCTTGCGAATCTTGCCGCCTCCTCCGAGACAATTGTCACCGGGACCAGGATCTGCTTTCTTACAAAGACAGTGATAAAAATCGCCGCAAGAACAGACATCACAAGAGTCGAAATAATAATCTTAATGAGGTAGGGGCGTCTGGCCCTGACCAGTTCTCTGACAGGCCGCTGCATACAGAGAATAGCCGCAACTTCATTATCTGAATTCCTCACCGGGACCATCGTGGTTACGTGAGGGTGCGACCCGTCGTTCGGTCTCATTCGGTAGACAGTCTCACAAACAGACCCCTGTTCATAGATAGCTCTGTATTTCTGCCTGTATTCTTCATTTGTTGTGTCGCGCTTATGTCCAAGCTCCCACTCGGTATAATTCGTTTTATCGACCTCATTATTGATCAGATTAAAAACGGAGACAAATCTTCCGTAATCACTCCTGTCGACCATAATGACATAGACGATCGAAACGCCGATTCGATCGGTATACGCATTCAGATACTGTCTGGACCGCTCATATTCATCGAGTTCTTCTCCGCGAAGATACTCGTCCAGATGATCTCCGCTCACCAGCGTTGTTGCCGTATCCGCCATATGATAGGTAGATGTCTCATATTCTCTTTTGAAAGAATCTGTAAAGTTGAAAAAACCTGTCGTACATACAAACGCGCCGAAAACGAACAGCATCAAGACAATTGCGCCTATGATATTGGCTGCCATGCTGGAGCGTATTTTACGCACTATACTACTCATCACGGATCACCTTTCGGGAACTTATGCTTATATCTCTTGAGCAAATGCAAAACATGCCGCAGCCATCACCTCAGCCGCCACCCTGATACCTGCATCATCGGCCTTGAAGCGGCTCTGATGCCAGGCGTATGCCATCTCACCGGGAGTTCCGCTGCCGATCCAGTAAAAGAACGAGGGAACCTTATCCATGATAATAGAAAAGTCCTCGCTTGCCAGCGTCGGCGGCACATCGATGACATTATCACTTCCGACTGCCGTCTCGGCTGCCCGGACGGCGATTTTGTACATCTTCTCACTGTTGAACGTAAGCGGGAGTATCTCCCTGTACTCGATCTCCGCCCTACACTCGTAGGCTTCCGCGGTACTCCTCACCACAGTCTCCATCCTCCGGACCGCCTTCTCCCTGGCCTCGACTGACAGAGCCCTTATGCTGGCTGTCATCTCCACCTTGTCGACTACAAGATTCTCGATGCTGCCGCCGTGAATCGACCCGACGGACAGAACGACGCTCTCCAGCGGATCTGTATTCCTGCTCACGATCGTCTGCAGGGACTGGATGATCGCGGCGGACGCGACGATCGGATCGACGCACAGGTGCGGCATGGAACCGTGTCCTCCGCGCCCGAAGATCCTGATAACAAAATTAGTCTTTGCCGCCATGAGGGCTCCGTTCTTGCATACGACCTTGCCGACAGGAACTTCAGGCCTGTTGTGCTCACCGAAAAAGGCTTCCGGATGGATGACTTCAAAGAGCCCGGCATCGATCATCTTCCTGGCTCCATCTGTCGTTTCCTCGGCTTCCTGAAAAAGAAAATCGACCGTTCCCGGCACCTCACTCCGAACTCTCGAAAGAATCATAGCCGCACCGAGCAGACCTGCTGTGTGAAAATCGTGGCCACAGGCATGCATGATGCCGGCTTCCCGCGATTTCCAGGGCAGATCGTTATCCTCCGTCTGGCAGATGGCATCGATATCAGCCCGAAGACCGATCTCACATCCTCTCTTTCCGCCGACAAGGCGCGCTACGACGCCGGTCGTCTCCTTTGGGAGCTCCAGGATCTCTATCCCCTCGAGGGATGAAAGGAACGCTTTGATGTTCGAAGATGTTCGGAACTCCCTGTGCGAGAGCTCCGGATGCATATGCATGTCATGCCTGAAATCAATGATCCGTGCCTCTTCTTTCGCTGTCAGTCTTATATCCATTGCACTCCTCCGGCGGTCATAATTACTCATTGCACTTCTTCGACGGCCTTATTTGCTCACTGCAGTTCTCCTGCGGCCATCATCAACGCATTCTGTTTCGCTCCCATAAATACGGTTACTTTGAACCTGAATGCGGGAACTGTTTTATCACTTCGACTTTCGGAACATGAACATCCTGGCCGCGTTTATCCCTATCTTATAGGGCAGCGGCCGCAGGGCCTTATCTGCCTCCACAAGCTTTTTACGAATCGGGATATTCTGAGGACAGTGCTTTTCGCATTTACCGCACTTTATACATTGAGTCGCAAATGCCGGCTCCTTCGTCATCCCCACAGTCTGCGCGAACTGGAACCTGCCCTCGCTCTTTGACTCTGTGTACATCGTGTTGTAACAGCGGAAGATACCGGGGATATCGACGCCCTTGGAACATGGCATGCAGTAGCGGCATCCGGTGCAGCCGACTTTTTCATTTGCCCGAATGCTCTTTTTAACTGCCTCATAGGTCGCAAAATCAGCCTCTGTGAGGTGTCCTTCCCCTGCCTCAGAGGCGATGCGGCAGTTCTCTTTCACCATATCGAGTGAATTCATGCCCGACAGGACAACTGTGACTTCCTTCTGATTATACAGCCAGCGAAGACCCCACTCGGCAGGCGACCATCCCCGACCGCTCTTTTTCATAGCCGAGAGCGCTCCCTTCGGGAGCATATTTACAAGCTTGCCTCCCCGAAGCGGCTCCATGATGATGACCGGTATGCCCTTGGCAGCCGCTGCGCGAAGGCCGCTGACGCCCGCCTGGGAGACCTCGTCAAGATAATTATACTGGATCTGGCAGAAGTCCCAGTCGTAATCATTGAGTACCTTAAGGAAGTTGTCGGTATTGCCGTGATAAGAAAATCCAATATTCCGGATTTCTCCGCTCGCCTTCTTCTCCGCGATCCAGTCAACGATACCGACCTTCTTCAGCTTCTCCCACATAGCCACATCCGTAACGTGGTGCATCAGATAGTAGTCAATGTATGTTGTCCTGAGCCTTGTGAGCTCCTCGTTAAAATACTTATCCAGCTGTTTCCGACTTCCGACCATATACTGAGGAAGCTTTGTCGCGATGTTGATTTTCTCGCGGATGTGGTTCCGCTCAAAAATCTCGCCGATGGCTTCCTCACTGCCGGGATATATGTAGGCGGTGTCAAAATAATTGACGCCCGCTTTATAGGCGGCCATAATTTCTTTCCCCGCCTTGGCAATATCTATACTGTTTCCCTTTTTAGTAAAACGCATGCAGCCGTAACCCAGTATCGACAGTTTATTACCGTATTTGTCGTCTCTGTATTGCATAACGCTGCCTTTCTTCAAATCCCGCTTTGCCGACTTCTATTGACTGTAGATTTTACAGGACCTCGACCAGCTCAATGCGGAAATTGAGTTCCCTGCCCGCCATCTCATGGTTGGCGTCCAGCGTGATATTAGTATCGTCCTTCGCAGTCACTGTGACCGGGAACTGCTGGCCCATCATATTCGTGAGGTAGACGCTCTCGCCGACAGAGAGGTTTTCCGAGCCCGGAAGATCCGCGATCGCCAGGGTAATGACCGCGTTCGGATCGCGATGGCCGTATGCCTCCTCCGGCATAAGATGCACGTCGACGATCTCTCCTACTTCCATATCGGCGACTGCCCGGTCAAATCCCTTGATCATCATGCCCGCTCCGCAGACAAATGCAAGCGGCTCTCCGCGGTCATAGGATGAGTCGAACTGCGTTCCGTCATCAAATGTTCCCCTGTAGTGGACCCTGACGTTCCTGCCGACGTTTTTGCCTTCCATAGCAGGGCGCTGACCGCCGTGACATCCGCCGCCGCTGCCGCAGCAGCCGCCCTCTTCGGATTCTTCATGGCCGCAGCAGCCGTCCTCACCATGGTCTCCATGGCCGCAGCCTCCATCTTCATCGTGGTTGCCGCACTCATGGCCCTCGCCGTGGTGATGGTGATCACAGTTGGCTCCGCTGTCGACAAGTTCTCCGCGGAGATACATCTCGACAGCAGTATCCGCATCGCCGGACGCGCCCGCGCAGACCTCGATCCCAGCGTTCCGGAGCGCATTCAGAGCGCCGCCGCCAAGGCCGCCGCAGATAAGGACCTTAATATCCTGATCTGCAAGAAGGCCTGCCAGCGCTCCGTGGCCGACACCGTTGGAACCGATTACCCGACTGTCAATGATCTTGTTGTCTTCTATCTCGTAAACTTTGAAGTATTCTGTTCTTCCAAAGTGCTGGAAGATGTTTCCGTTGTCATATGTAACTGCGATTTTCATAACTATCCTTTCTAAATTAAACATACAAGTCTCGCACACCGCCTATAGAGGCGGAGGCACCTCACACTGAGTTATAACTTATGTCTGACTGAGGTCTAATGTAAACCCGGGCAGATACCGTCTTCATGATCCTCCTCCCTGCAGCATTTGCCCGCCAATATCAGCTGATTCAATCAGCGCTTCAGATAACCTGCTGATACCGGGAAATCAAAATACGTGTCTGGGAACGGCTCGTCGTTCAGAGTGAAATGCCACCACTCACAGTCGATCGGGCTGAAACCGTTACGGACCATAGCCTGCTGCAGGATCATTCTGTTGTCATACTGCTGCTCGGTGATTCCCCTGTAATCCGGGTGTGAGACTTCGCTGAACATGTCGAACGGGCTGCCCATGTCGACTTCCTTCCCGGTGGCCATATCAAGCAGTGTCAGGTCGACAGTGGACCCCCTGCTGTGGCTGGACTGGCTCGCTATATAGCCTTTGGCAAACAGTTCCTGCTTTTCAAGATCAGGGTAGAAATACGGCTTCATTCGAAGGTCCAGATCCTCGATTCCCCACAGAACGAAGTGCTTTACTGCCCTCGCCGGACGGTACGTGTCAAATATCTTGAGCCTGTAGCCGCGCACATTCATCTCGTTGCTCACGCTCTTTAAGGCTCTTGCCGCCTCCCTGGTCAAAAGAGCGCACGGCTCCTCATATCCGTCAATTCTGTCGCCGATGAAATTATAGGTCGAATAATAACGAATCTCCTGGATGATTCCGGGCACAAAATCCGCAAGCACCACAAAATCCGATGGATCCATGATCACTTTCTGCTTATAATCAATAGCCATTTGAGTCTCCCCGTTTCATTTCTCTAGTCCCGTATGCAAGACGAAAGCGCGGGATCCTGTCCCGTATGCTCAGTATGCCGTATGTTAACAATTTAACACAAACTGTCAGAAAAACAAAGATGTTCCGGTCCAAAGCGCGTTTTCGCCGGACTGTCGATGTAACAGTTCAGACAGGCTGTGCGCGCATCGGATTCCGGCGCAAACATCATCTTCATCGAAAAACGCAGGTCCTTCCCTGCGAGCTAGCAAGATGCTACGCATCTTTCGATCTCTCGGTCGGACCCGCAATGTTTTTCTCACGAAGATGGATGCTTTGCGCCGTTAGCGAACTGTGAGATGTGCCTGTCTGAACTGTTTCTTGTCGAGACTGCCCCGGCATTTCAGCCGCATCACGGATGTCAGCGATTTCTCACATAAGCCTTTATTAATGCGATCTTCTCTCCGGGCACGGACGGTCTCACAGTGTATTTTCCGGCTGCCGCGGGTATGATGAAAGTCTCAGCGTAGTGGACAGTGTAAGGTGCAAATGTTCCGTCCACGCTCTCAATCACAGCCTCTCTTCCGTCGATCAGATTGCATATATGGAATCCGTCTCCGGCATCGTGGTAAGATTTTCCTGTCTGGGTGAATCGCCTCGTCTCGATGAACTCGAACTCATGAAGACCGGTACGCTCTTCCATAACATCTTCTGTCTGATCAAGGACCTCGAACTGATTGACAAGGTTCTCCCGGACCCACTCGGTCGTCCTGTTCCATCGGATATTTGCAAGCCCGTCCTCAATATGGATCGGCCGGGGAAGCCCGTCAAGACCGACGCGATCCCAGTCCCAGAGCTTGAACGTGAAATTGTAGGGAGTAGCGCTGATCTCGAGGACCATTGTGTCGGCCGCAGAGCAGTGGATGGTACCTGCCGGTATGAGAAAATGGTCATGCTTTCTGCATGGGAAGAAATTCACATACTTTTCTGCCGGGAAAGAAATCTTTCCGGCTTCGGCAGCACGGAGATCGTCGGCCATCATTTGCTCATCCACCCCCTCGCGAAGACCCAGATAGACACCTGAATTCTCCTTTGCGTCGAGAATATAGTAGCTCTCATCCTGCGTATACGTCATGCCGAAGCGGGACCTGATGTACTCCGTCATAGGGTGGACCTGGAGCGAGAGATTCTGACCGCCAATCGTATCCAGGAAATCGAATCTTATTGGAAACTCCGCCCCGAAGCGGCAGTAATTCTTCATACCGAGAAGCTCGACCGGACGAAATAGGACAAGGTCCATAGCCGGGATCTCGATGCAGACATCTCCGAATCGTAGGTACAGGCTATTCTCCTCCGGCACCCCGTCAAAGCTCCAGGCGTAATTCGGAGCATCGGCGGGCAGATCGCAGACTTCCTTCATCCACTGGCCTCCCCATACTCCCGGGTCAAAATAAGGAACCAGCCGGAAGGGCTGTCTTGCGATCTGATCTAGACCCATGCGGAGGGCAGCGCCGGAGACCATCTTCGGATGTCCCGTCTCATTGGAATCCAGGAAATAATCGACGCTGTCAAAAATCTCCATTTTCCTCTTATCCGCAATCCTCCATTCGACAAAATAGCCGCGCTTTATCTTCCGCAGCGTGTCCTCTTTAAAGTTCTTCTGTTTAAAATTCGGCATGCCCTGCCTCATGCGAAGCTGGATCTCCCAGCGGGCAAGATCACAGTAGACGAGCGTATCTCCCCGGTGGATCATGCCCGCTCCTACACCGAAGATACAGATCCTCCCTCCGGACGGAATCTGGTTTCTTATTCTTATAAGAGCTGATCCATCGACAAAGTCCTCCATCCGTCCGTAGTACATGACCCCTCTCACCCTGTCCTCTGTGAGATGGGGAGCCATCATCTCCGTAAGCCGCTCGCCGTCAAAGAAGATGTCCTCGCTGTCAATCATAGTGTCCGGCTTAAAGCTCTCAAGAACAAGCTGCCTGATCTCGTCATCGACACCGGGGTAACACTCAACGACCAGTATGTGGTCCTTCTTATCACTGAGGTCTGTAAAGAAATTCTTGATCGTCCCCTCCGAGAAGACCCGACCATCGAAATCTTTTACGACAGTTTCAGGATATTTCTGATAGTTACTTCTCATCTTTCTCCTTCCGACAGGGCGCGCTGCAGGCAGCGCAGCTGCCTCCGCACGAACACTCTCCGCGGCGTTTTGAACGGACTATATGGACGATCGCCAGTCCGACGGCCGCAATGATAATTACTGTTAAAATAATATCCCAGATATTCATAATTCCCGCACACAAACAAACTTATCTTTCAAGACCGCCCCGGCATTCTTGCCGCGACGTACGCGTATCTCACGACTAAAGTCACGAGTATTGCGCGATGAAGAATAAAAAGCACGGCAATCCTGCCGAGTACTCTTAAGGCAGAATTATCGTGCAGATTCAAAGATCAGGAACCGGTCACAATCCCAGCTGAGCCCGACCTCCGTCAGATCACCGGGGCAATCCGGATTCAGTTTTCGGAAGACTCCTGTTGTCTTATCTCATTCAGCATCTCGTCCAAAATGGCTGCGGCATCTCTTACCAGCAGCGGACATGGCCGCCTTGAATAGTACTCCTTTGTGCGCTCTTCAGGCACACCGCCGGGAGTGACAGGTACATTTTTCAGCAGTTCCCTGCATATAATGGTCCCGTTCTTCTCTTTAAAGCGCCCTGCAAATGTCTGTACCAGCTTATAATGGGCTTTCTTAGCCTCCTGGTCTCGAGGCGCGTCATAGCCGCAGATTGCTCCGAGAGCCAGAAGTGCTCCGCTGACACCGCCGCACACTTCCCTCAGCCTGCCCATGCCGCCTCCAAAGGAAGAAGCAAGTCTTGCCGATTCTTCAAGCGACAGACCCGTTTCATCGCGGAAAGCGCAAAAAACTGACTGAGCGCAGTTGTACCCCATCATGAATAGCCGTCTCGCCTCTTCTCCGTGGTCCATATTAACGTCTCCTTCTTCTTCGGCAAATTCCGTCTCACGTAACAATCGCGCCTCACCGTCTGCTCCTATAACTGCATCCTGCAGCATAAGCTGACCGATGAAAAAAGCTCCCGAAGTTGCCCTCGGGAGCCTGTGGTTGTTAAATGTAATTACTTGTTCATAGCCTGCTGAACCGCAACAGCTACAGCAACTGTCATACCAACCATCGGGTTGTTGCCGGCGCCCAGGAAGCCCATCATTTCTACGTGTGCAGGAACGGAGGAAGAACCAGCGAACTGCGCATCGGAATGCATACGGCCAAGAGTATCGGTCATACCATAGGAAGCCGGACCAGCTGCCATGTTGTCCGGATGCAGTGTACGGCCTGTGCCGCCACCGGAAGCTACGGAGAAGTACTTACGACCAGCTTCTGTACGCTCTTTCTTATATGTGCCTGCTACCGGATGCTGGAAACGTGTCGGGTTCGTGGAGTTACCTGTAATGGAAACATCAGCATCCTCATGCCACATGATAGCAACGCCTTCACGGACATCGTCTGCGCCATAGCAGTTAACAGCAGCTCTCGGGCCATTGGAATAAGCTGTCTTATTCACGATTGTCAGAGCATGATCTTCCTTGACATCTGCTGACAGATAGTCATACTTGGTCTGAACATAGGTGAAACCATTGATGCGGCTGATGATCATAGCTGCATCTTTGCCAAGTCCGTTAAGGATAACGCGGAGCGGTTTCGTACGAACCTTGTTGGCGTTCAGAGCGATCTTGATAGCGCCTTCAGCGGCTGCGAAAGACTCATGGCCGGCAAGGAATGCGAAGCACTCTGTTCCTTCATCCAGAAGCATAGCGCCAAGGTTGCCATGTCCGATACCTACCTGACGCTGATCAGCGACAGAGCCCGGGATACAGAAAGCCTGAAGGCCAACGCCGATCCACTTAGCAGCCTCAGCTGCGGTCGTAGCGCCTTCCTTCATAGCGATAGCTGCGCCTAATTCATAAGCCCATTTTACGTTCTCGAAGCAGATGGGCTGTGTGCCTTCAACGATAGTGTATGCGTCTACACCCTTACCGTTTGTGAAAGCCTTTACTTCTTCAAAATCCTTGAAACCATACTTGTCGAGGACGGGCTGCAGCTGCGGCATA